>NZ_KV797969.1:828785-829049 GCF_001809565.1 Rothia sp. HMSC072B03 | reverse complement strand
TTCAACGGTGTCGTGCTCGCAATACCGAAACGCATCATTGCTTCAGGCTTACTCATCCCACCATCAACCACAGCCTTCGCTGCGGCGACCTTGGTCTCATAGTCGTATCTGGTGTGCTTTACTCCCATGGCAAGAAGCCCGCCCTTCCCGATGACGCGGTACATTTTCTGCCACTCTCTCACAGTCGCGGCAGATATACCAAGCCTTTTGGCGGTCAGACGATAGCCACGTCCCTTCTCAAACATTTGTACTGCCTGTTTCCGA
>NZ_KV797969.1:783637-828685 GCF_001809565.1 Rothia sp. HMSC072B03 | reverse complement strand
CTCATTCCCAGATGCACGGACATGAAAAGCCTCCTGTTTCTTGGACTTTATTTTCGATGTCCAAGAAACGGGAGGCAGTTCATTTCTAGTACGAGGGGGCTCCGCCGTGCCCGGAAGGCCCACGTCAGTTGGCGTGAACTCAATCCGGGCTGGGGCAAGTAAACTTAGCCGGTCGGCACTACAGCGACCTAACCGTAGTAGTCGCGAATCGTAACAGTCGTGAGCCCCATACGGTCCATCAGGCCCCTAATCTCATCCATCACCGAAATCACCCCGGGGTAATTCAGATGACCAATAATGATGCGCTGCGCATTCACGTACTCCTTCGCAAAACGAAGCACCTCCTGCGAGGGAATATTCGAAGAATCAGCCAAGGAGCCATACCACAGCACCGGGCGCGTGAAACCGCACGAGGCTGCAGCCGCCAGCACGCGCGCATCATAATACCCGTACGGGGGGCGGAAATACGGCTTCGACGACACCCCAAAAAGCCGCTGAATCTCCTCATCATTGCGCGTCAACTCCCGAACGATCTGCTCATCGCTGAGTTTGGTCAGCGCGGCGTGACTATACGTGTGGTTCGCAATCTGCAGTTGCCCGCTCTTCACTAGCGGAAGCAACAGCTCGCGGTGCTGCTCAAAAGAGGGGTACTGACCGTTGATAAAGAAGGTGAGGCGCGTGCCGGTGCGGCGAGCAAACTCGGCGTACGCGCGCACCACATCAGGGTTGGCGCCGTCATCAACCGTCCAGGCGACGTACTTGCCCTCACCAACAAGCCCCGTCTGCGGCCCATCCCAGGGGCGAGGCGTCGGCACAGGGTTACCGGGAGCCTGCGTGCTACCAGAACTCGGCGCGGCGGAAGGAGTAGCACTCGCGGAACCACTCGGCGCGGCGGAGGAGGTGACAGCAGGGCTACCGGATGCGGAGGGACTCTCCGACGGGCTCGCGGTGGGTTGTCCCGTTGCGTTGCTTGCCTCGGCCTTAGCGGAGCAGGAGGTGAGAGCAAGACCCAGAGAGCCCAAGCCCAGAGCGCCCAAGCTGAGGAGTACGCCGCGGCGGGAGGCCACGGAATGATAAATCATGGTGTTTCTATGATCCCGATGCGCCTCGAACGACATCAGGTTTTGAGCGGTGTTCATACTCTCAGTGTAAAATAGCAACCCTTCCGAGCATCTAACAAGTCAAAAGATTACGTCAAAACACTTCAGTGAAGAAACCACCCATATCTCATACATCAACTTTTTCCTGAAGCCCTCACTCCACCACAAAGCCCCCTATACGCCTCAGCGCAAGGGGGCTTCACAACACAACTCAGGTGACCGCGGCACAGCACACAGGCCACGCGACAGCTAGCGCGGCTGGTAGGTGCGGCCGCGCTCCGCACGCGCGCGGCGCGCCTCGGCGTCCCGAAGAACCGGCACCATAAGACGCACCAGCTGCTTAATTCCACGCATCACCAGCTCAATCCACAGCGCCGCAGACAGCACACCCGCCGCGCGCGGGTGACGGCGACGCACCCACCTCAGCGACAGCAACGAAAACACGAAATACGCCGGGTACAGGAGAGCCTCGCGAAAACGGTGAGCCTGCCGAACAACGGGATTCTGAGAAAGCTTCTTCATACCACCAGTATATCCAGCCGCACGGCACGGCCACGCCGAAGCACCGACTAGGCCCCGGACTCGCCCTCCAGCTCACCCGAAGGCTTAACCGACGCACCCTCCACGGGCACAGAAGCCGCGGCGCTACCCGACAGCTCAACCACGGAGTCCTCCCCCACCAACTGCGAGGGAGAGGAGCCCTCGGGGCCCGACAGAATCGTCACGTTCATGCGGCGCAGCGCATCCGTATCGGTAATCGTGTCGTCGTTATCAATCAGGTACACCCGGTAGCCGTCTGCGGTCAGGCGGCGCATCAGCTCCAAGAGCATATTCTGCGCCACCTCATCCACCGCGTACACGCGCGTCACGTCCAGGGCGATCTTCGAGCCCTCCATCGGGGCATCCACAATCTCGCGAATCACGCGCTCCACACCCGCGAAACGAATACGGCCCTGCAGCTGAATCAGGCGCATGGCCTCGGGTCCGGAACCAATCTGGTAGTCCGCACGCAAGGCCGAGCGCGCCACCGTCGGCACGTTCATCACGTGCATGCCCATGTCTTCGGAGAACTTCTCGAAGAGCTCCACACCGCGCACGCTATTACCGTGCTTATCCAGGCGCGGGGAGAACGTCGCCACACCCAGCTGACCCGGAACCGCGCCAATGATGCCGCCGCCCACGCCGCTCTTCGCCGGAACGCCCACCTGAGTTGCCCAGTCACCCGCGGAATTGTACATGCCGCACGTGAACATGACGCTCAGCACCTGACGCACCACGCCCTTCGGCACAACCTGCTCCCCCGTCACCGGATGCACGCCGTAGTTCGCGAGGGTCGCGGCCATCAGCGCCAGGTCCTTGACAGTGACCATGAGCGAGCACTGGCGCGTGTACCCCTGCACCGACACCTCCGGGTCACCCGTCAGGATGCCGTGGCCGCGCAGCATGTGCGCAATCGCGTAGTTGCGGTGCGCGTGCTCCAGTTCGGATTCGTACACGCGCTCATTCACCGACAGGCGGCGGCCCGCAAAGGCCGACAGACCCGAAATGACGCGCTCCATGCGCTCACCCTGCGTGGCCCCCGGAGGGCCCACCAGCGAATGGGTGGTGATAGCGCCGGCGTTAATCATGGGGTTCAGCGGCTTGCCCGAACCGTCCTCCAGGGACAGCTCGTTGAAGGGCTCGCCCGAGGGCTCAACGCCGACCTTCGCCAGCACATCGTCAAAGCCGCGGTCGGCCAGGGCCAGCGCGTACACGAAGGGCTTGGAAATCGACTGGATCGTGAACTCCACGTCGCTGTCACCGGCGGCGTACTGCTCGCCGTCCACCATCACGATGGACGCGGCCAGCTTATCCGGGTCCACGGCGGCCAGCTCGGGAATGTAGTTCGCCAGCTCCCCGGAGGTATCGGAGACGACCGTCGTCAGGGACTCAGTGAGGTACGTGGCGATGGGTGAATGCATGGTCTCCTCCGTGATGCTGATTCGGTGTTCGGGGTACGTTCCCGGATGCGCCGGAGAACCCGGGCATACCCCATCTACGAGTGTATCTTTTGCCGCCAAAAGCTACCAACTACTGCCGAGAATGACGACGGAGTAGACAGCGTGGGCTAACGCGCGGCGCCCGCGCGCACGACCGGGTTCTGGGTGCCGGGACATAAAGCCGGCTAGGGGTGGCGGACCGACTGCGGCTCCTGGCCGCCCAGCTCGGCGGTCTCCAGCTGGAAGGTCGAGTGCTCCACCGACACCTCAAAATGGGTCGCAACGCAGGAGCGGATACGGTCCAGAATCACCACCGCAGACCCGTCGCGGAAGCAAGAATCCGCAACCACCACGTGCGCGGTCACGACCGGCAGGCCCGTCGCCACCATCGAGGCGTGCACATCGTGCACCTCCACCACACCGTCGACGCGCAGCATGTGCTCGCGCATCGCATCCAGGTCCAGGCCATCCGGGGTGAACTCCATGAGCACCGCCGTGGTCTGCCTCATCAGGCGCACCGCGCGCGGCACAATCAGCACCGCAATGAACAAGCCTGCCAGCGCATCCGCCCGGTAGAAGCCGGTCAGCCAAATCACGATAGCCGCCACAATCACGCCCAGCGAACCCAGGGCGTCGTTGAGCACCTCCAGGAACGCGGCACGCATATTGAAGTTCGCGTTTCGGCCCGAAGCCAGCACCGCAATGCCGATAACGTTCGCCACCAGGCCGACCACGCCGAAGACCAGCAGCTCGGCGCCGGGCACCTCCGGCGGGGCAAACAGGCGATGCACGCCCTCCACCGCCGTGTAGATACCCACGGCCAGTAGCAGCACCGACTGGCCCAGGGCCGCCAGCACCTCAATGCGTCGGAAGCCCCACGTGTGGCGCGAGGTTGCCGGACGCGTCATGAGCGAAGCCGCGGTGAGCGCCACCAGCAGGCCGGAGGCATCCGTAATGGCGTGCGCCGTATCCGTCAGCAGGGCCAAGCTACCCGTCACCAGCGAGCCAACCGCCTGCGCCAACACAATAATGACCGCCAGGCTAAAGGCAACCAGAAGACGCGGACGCATCGAAGCGGCATCCTCCGGACTCGGAACGTGCGAATGGTTGTGATGATGACCGTCGTGGTGAGCGTGTGCGTACTCTCCCATGAACCTCTCCTTGAGATGTGGCTGGTGTGAGATGACCAGCGCGGGAAGACCGGCATAAGCCGGCAGGCGACGCAAACAACTGAGAGTCCGTCGCCTCCAGAACGAAACCACGATGCAAAAAGTCTAGAGATAGCAAAATCGCCCGATTCATACGAAACGGGCGATTGGCACCTCAACCGAGGTTTCCGTGGAGATAAGGGGACTCGAACCCCTGACCCCCTGCATGCCATGCAGGTGCGCTACCAGCTACGCCATATCCCCATATTCTGTTATGTTCCTCAACGAGGCAACATGAATATATTACACACACCTCAGAGGGCTACGCAAATCGAGAACAGCTCAAATTCAAAAAATTTTCCAAAAACTTTAGGGGCTCCAAGCTACCCCGTCCAAGGGCTACGAAGCACCGCGAATACGGCGAAGGGGCGGGCACGCGTGCCCCGCATGTGCACCACATGCAGGGCGCCGAACCCGCCCCTCACGCAAACGCTACAGAACGCGCACCGTAAAAACGTCGCGCGCCGAGCGACAGCCCGAAGGCCTAAGCCTCGTCCTGCGCCGGGATGATGCGCGCGGCCTCTTCCTCGGACTCAGCCTCGATGTCGAAGGGAGCCTCGTTCTCAACACCCAGCTCGATGCGCGGGGCCTGAGCCCACAGGCGATCCAGGGCGTAGAACTCGCGGTCCTCCTCGTGCTGAACGTGAACCACGATATCGCCGAAGTCCAGCAGAATCCAACGACCCGAGGAGCGACCCTCGCGGCGCACCGGCTTCAGGCCGGCCTGCTCGCGCAGGGCGTCCTCCACCTCGTCAGCCACGGCGTTCACCAGGCGCTCGTTGTGAGCGGAAACCACCAGGAAACCGTCAATCAGGCCCATGGCGTCGGAGGCATCCACAGCGAACAGGTTCGTTCCCTGTTTCTCCTCCGCCGCGCGGGCGGCAATGCGCAGAGCCTCAACCGAGGACTGTGCAGCAGTCATATCTTCCTTTCTTGCCGGTCATTCCCACCGGCAGCACCCCGCGGGGTGCGTTCTCACGGCCTACTTCGGGCCAAAAATCATAATCAAGCCGACAACAACCAGGGCCAGCAACAGAACCATCCACAGCCAGGCCAGGGAGGTCTTCTGGGCCGGCTTCAGCACCTCGTGCTCCGACTGGTTCTCGGTGACCTTCTCGGCGAAGGACTTATCGGAGTCCTTCTTCTGAGCGCCGCCATTCTGAGATCCACTGTCCGCGCGCTCCACGGATGCCACCGGTGCGCTCTTCGACTCGGCAGACTCCTCTGCGGCGAGCTCGGCCATCGCCACGGAATCCTCGGGATCCTGGCGGTCCACCATGCGCTGCAGCAGTTCCTCCACCTCGTCCGGGCTCAGGGCCACGGTCGGGTCGCCGTCCACCGAATCCACGGTGTCGCCAGAAACGGAGCCGTCCAGAACGCTCAGGTCCAGGCCCTGTGCGTTCACGGCGCTCACGCGGGTGGGCAGGTTGGAGGATGCGTCGTCCTTCTGCACCTCGGCAGCCTCGGGCTTCTGAGCATCCTTGGGTTCCTGGGCGTCCTTGGGCTCGGAGGGCTCCTCGTCCTCAGCCGGCGCGGAGGCGTAGCTGACGACGCTCTCGTCAACCTTCGGCTCATCGCGCACGAGGTACTCGTGCATCTTCGGCTCGGGCTCCTCCTCCTTGACCACGGTAATCACCGGAATGGAAGAGGTCAGCGGGCTATCCACCGCCGAGGGGCTGGTGGCATCCACACGGTTCTTCGCGATCTCGTCGGGACGCAGAACGCGCAGGCTACTGGTCAAAGGGGCCGGCTCGTGCAGCTTCTCCTCGTCGTTCGCCTCGGTCTCAATCTTGCCCTGGGCCGCCAGCGCCGCGAAACGACGCTGAACCGCCAGAACCTGCGGATCAATCGCGCCGGTGTTCACCACGGAACCCATATTCTCAACGGGCTTCGGGTTCTCCCCGCGGCGGTGTGCGCGCAGGTACTCGGCGACTTCCTCACGGTAACGGGCGAGACGGCGCGGACCCATCACCTTAGTCGGCGGCGGCACCTCAATGCCGTCTTCGGTCACGTACGTCTCATAGAGGTACGCTTCGTCCTCGCTATAGGGCTTCGAACCCGCAGCTTCACTCATGTGTTCCCTCATTATTCGTCGATTCGGGTGACTGCTCCGCCTCATCCTTAACTCGAGGCAGGCCGTCACGGTAGGCCGTCAAAGCGTCCTTCTTATACAGCCCATACTTCGCAATGTACTGCACCACGCCATCGGGTACCAGGTACCAGATGGGGGCGCCCTCAGCCGCGCGGCGGCGAATATCGGTCGAAGAAATCGCCATCGCGGGGATCTTCAGCGTCGTAATATGACGCCCCTCCGCAAGGGGAGGATCCAGCGTGTGATCGGGGCGGGTCACGCCCACGAACGTCGCGAGGTCCCACAGCTTATGGGCATTGCGCCAGGTCATAATCTGGCTGATCGCATCCGCCCCGGTAATGAAGAACAGGTCAGCATCGGGGCGCAGGCTGCGCAGCTCGTTAAGCGTATCAAAGGTGTACGTGGCGCCGCCACGGTCAATATCAATACGGCTCACCGTAAAACGCGGGTTCGACGCGGTCGCGATCACCGTCATCAGGTAGCGGTGCTCGGCATCGCTCACGTGCCGCTCCCCCACCTTCTGCCAGGGCTGACCGGTCGGAACGAACACGACCTCGTCCAGGTCGAACACCGCGGCGACCTCGCTGGCCGCCACCAGGTGCCCGTGATGAATCGGGTCAAACGTTCCACCCATCACGCCCAAACGCACCCGTCCAGGGATACGAGGGGGAATCGACTCGGAGCTCGGGGCACCGAAATCAAGCTGAATAGGCTGATCACTCACAGAAGCCGTCCTTGCTGGGGACAGAGACCGCACCGGAAAACAACGCGCCCACCGGTGAGGATACGGGCAAATACACGGATGCACGCGCGCCACTCGGCGGGCCCACGCGGGACGCCGGATGCACGTGCGTACACCCATCTATGCTACCGTCTCGGCGCTAAAAACAACGAAATGACGGGGGTGAGCTAAGCCGCGGGTGGAATACCCGCGACCCGGCTCACCCCCGTCGCCACGATGTGGACTCTACCTAGTCCTCGGTGCCGGGCATGTCGATATTCTCGTCGACCTTGCCCTCCTTGAGCTTCTTGCGGTACTCCACGGACTCGGTCCAGACGCC
Source organism: Rothia sp. HMSC072B03 (assembly GCF_001809565.1). Taxonomy (NCBI): domain Bacteria; kingdom Bacillati; phylum Actinomycetota; class Actinomycetes; order Micrococcales; family Micrococcaceae; genus Rothia; species Rothia sp. HMSC072B03. The sequence continues at coordinate 821,245 of NZ_KV797969.1, read as the reverse complement.
TGCCACGCGCTCGGATTCCAGCTCGGCACGAGCCGCAGCCTTCGCATCCATGCGCTCCTTGTACTCCACGCGCTTCTGGGCGCGGGTCGGGCGGATAATCTCCTCCAGGCGGACGTCGGTACCGCGCGGGGAGGAGAGTAGCTCGGCGCCACCGATCATGGTCGGCTCCCAGTCGAAAATCACCGAGTTGTCGCTCTCACCAATCACCACGGCGTCGCCGGCGCGGGCGCCAGCCTTGAACAGCTCGTCCTCAACGCCCAGGCGGGCCAGGCGGTCCGCCAGGTAGCCGACCGCTTCATCGTTGTTGAAGTCGGTCTGCTGAATCCAGCGCTCGGGCTTCTCGCCAATCACGCGGAACAGCGGCTCCAGGTTGCGTTCCTCGCGACGAATAGTGAACTCCTGCTTCTTCTTGTTGCGGAAGCCCTTCGGACGAATCACGGGGGTTTCGACGGTCACGCGCTCGGCCTCCTTCTCGGCGGCGGCACGGGCGGCGCGGTCCTCCTCAACGAGCTTCGCCATCGCGAAGATGAGGGGCTTCAGACCCTCGTGCGAGGCGGTCGAAATCTCGAAGACCTTGAAGCCCATCTCCTCGAACTCGGGGCGCACGAACTCGGCTAGCTCTCGGGCCTCGGGCACGTCAATCTTGTTCAGCACCACAATCTGCGGACGCTCGTGCAGTGGCACGGTCACTCCCGCGGTCGGGTCGACCTCGTAGTTCTGCAGCTCGCCGCGGATCACCTCGAAGTCGCTGATCGGGTCGCGGCCGGGCTCCAGGGTCGCGCAGTCAATCACGTGCACGAGCGCCGAGGAGCGCTCCACGTGACGCAGGAAGCGGTGGCCCAGGCCACGTCCCTCCGACGCGCCTTCAATCAGGCCCGGCACATCGGCCACGGTGTAGCGCACATCGCCGGCCTGAACCACGCCCAGGTTCGGGATCAGGGTCGTGAACGGGTAATCCGCAATCTTCGGGCGTGCCGCGGAGATAGCGGCAATCAGCGAGGACTTACCGGCCGAGGGGTAACCCACCAGGGCCACATCCGCAATGGACTTGAGCTCCAGAACAATGTCAGCCTCTTCGCCGGGGGTGCCCAGCAGCGCGAAGCCGGGGGCCTTACGCTTCGTCGAGGCCAACGCGGCGTTACCCAGGCCGCCCATACCGCCGCGCGCGGCGATGTACTCGTCGCCAACGTGCAACAGGTCAGCCAGGACATTGCCCTCGCGGTCCTTCACCACGGTGCCCTGCGGCACGGTCAGAATCAGGTCCTCGCCATTAAAGCCGTGGTGCATATCGCCGCGGCCGATATCACCGTTCGGGGCGTGCTGGTGCGGGCTGTGGTGGTACTCCAGCAGGGTCGTAGTCTGGTTATCGACGCGCAGAATCACCGCGCCACCATTACCACCGTTACCGCCGTTCGGGCCGCCCAGCGGCTTAAACTTTTCGCGTCGCACGGAGACGCAACCGTTGCCTCCGCGACCGCCGGAAACATGCAAGACCACGCGGTCCACGAATTCCGCCACGGGTTCTCCTATCTTGGAAAGTCTTCTCTTCGCCGACGCCTCAACGCCCGGTGGGCGGATGCATCGGCAGGCGCAGCCGGGTTGGGGCGCGCCTCCTCGCGAGGACCGCACAGCGTGCGGGCTGCTCGCGGAATGGGAGTTATAGCGAGAGGGGGTAGACTCGCGCCTACCCCCTCTGCCCTAGCGGTGAGTATTACTCAGCTGCAGCCAGGATGTTAACGACCTTGCGGCCCTTGCGGGTACCGAACTCGACGGTGCCTGCTGCCAGAGCGAACAGGGTGTCGTCGCCACCGCGGCCAACGTTCAGGCCGGGGTGGAAGTGGGTGCCGCGCTGACGAACAATGATCTCGCCTGCGTTGACGGACTGGCCGCCGTAGCGCTTAACACCGAGGTACTGGGGGTTCGAGTCACGACCGTTACGGGTGGAGCTTGCGCCCTTCTTGTGTGCCATTCTGTATTCCTACCTTAGGGTTGAATTCCGGTTCGCTTCGATTACGCGTTGATAGCGGTAATCTTGACGGTGGTCAGCTCAGCGCGGAAGCCCTGACGCTTCTTGTAACCGGTCTTGTTCTTGTACTTCTGAATAACGATCTTCGGACCGCGCAGGTCCTCGACCTTCTCAGCAACAACCTTGGCGGAAGCCAGGGACTTTGCGTCAGCGGTGACCTTGTCACCGTCGACGAGCAGCAGCACGGGCAGCTCGATGGTGCTGCCGGGCTCGCCTGCAACACGGTCAAGGGTAACGAGGTCGCCGACGGAAACCTTCTCCTGGCGGCCGCCAGCGCGTACAATCGCGTATGCCACTATGGGACTCACTTTTCTCGACAACTTGCTTCTTGAATCTCACTCGAATGAGCAGCCTGCGCTTTCATTGCTGTGCGCCCTCCCCCGCCGGTCGAATAACCGCGAAAAGGAGGAACGGCCCGTGCGTTCCGACGGGATTGCCCGCCGGAGCCAACACGCGAGGCTCACCGGTGGTGTCTCTCTCCCGCACGTTCCAACCTCGGCCGAGTACTCGACCGAGCCGAAGACGATGCGGGTGGGAGCGGTGTCTCCCGCTGGCCCTGCGTCGATAGGGCTTCACTGAGATAAACACCAGTCCTTAAGAATACGGCATGAGGGACGGGCCGCGCAATAGAGTCACCTCACCGAAATGTGTGGATGCGGCGTGATGCTCCTCAACCCCGCCTCCCGGCGCACTCCCCCGGCACATTCTCGGTAGGCTCCCTTCACGCGCTCCCCCGGCGGGCGAACGGCGGGCGAACGGCGGGCGCGAAATAACAAAGCTGAAACGGCGAAGGCCCCGGCAGCGTGGATTCCTCCACCCGTCGGGGCCTTCGTCAGTTGGGGCTACGCGTGAGCCGCGGGGCTAGTCGTCCTTGCCCAGGCGCTTAATGTCGGCGGCGGCAACACCGATGCCGAGCATCGTCGGAGCCGAAGCCTCCTCGATGGCCGGGGCCACATCCGCCACGGATGCGGAAGCCACCACGGAACCGTGAGCGCTCTCGGCGGTATCGACGGTCACGACCTTCGAACCCGCGCCGGCGCTCGAAGCGGCACGGCGGGTGCGGCGCTTGCGCGGGGCCGGAGCGGACGACACAACCGTTGCGGGCTGGGCCGGCTTCTGCTCTGCCTTCTCCTGCTGCGGCTCGGCGGGCTCAGCCGAGGGGGCGCCAATCACGCCGGTCACGACCGGGCGGGTGCCCTGCTCGCGCTGACCGTTCTGCTCGGCCGATTCGGCGGCGCGACGTGCGCGGCGACGCGATGCGCGGGGAGTCTCGCGGACGTCCTCGATGCGCAGGTCCTCACGCTCAGCGCGCTTCGACTCAGCCTTCTTCGACTCGGAACGCTCGGCGCGCTCGGAACGACGCTTGGAGGAACGCTCCTCGCGATCCGGGCGGGAAGATTCACCCTCGGGGCGAGCGATGCGGCCGGCCTTCTGCGAGGCACGGGCCTTCGCCTCACCCGCGCGAATCGCCTCAAAACGATCCGAGGAGCGGCTGAATCGCGGATCCAGCTCGGGATCAACGTGGTGATCCAGCACGCCGGCATCCGAACCCTCCACCGCTGCGATTGCGGTATCGTCCAGCTCACGACGCTTCTCGGAGCGATTCTTACGGGAGCGGCCCGAGCGGGACTTCTTCTCCTCGCGCTGAGGCTGTTCCTCGTCCTTCTCCTTGGCGACCGCTTCCTCCTCCACGCGGTCGAAGGCGCTGGCCAGCTGCTCCAGGGAGAAGCCGCCCTGCTCGCCAACCCACTGGCCGTCGGTTACCTCGGCGACCTTCTGCTCGCGTTCGGCGACCTCGGCGTGGGCCTGCTCGCTCGCCTCGGCGATACCCTGAATCTCCTGCTCCAGCGAGAGCTCAGCGGTCTCGGCGCGGCGCGAACGCTTGCGGCGCTTACGCTTCTTGCGGGTCGAGGTGGTCTCCTCCGAACCGCTCTCGTTCTGGACGGAGGCGGCTGCCACGGCGGCCATCGCGTTGCGGCGCTCGGCCTTCTTCGACTCCAGGGCGTCCTGCTTCTGCTGGTCGCGTGAATCCTCGCGGGAGGCCGAACGGGCACGCTTGCGCTCGTTACGGTCGTGGCGGTGAATGAAGTCGGAGGCGCCACCGCTGCGGCCGCTCAGCGGCTGATCGTGAACGATCAGACCGCGGCCGGCGCAGTGCTCGCAGGGCTCCGAGAAGACCTCGAGCAGGCCGGTACCCAGGCGCTTGCGGGTCATCTGAACCAGACCCAGCGAGGTCACCTCGGTCACCTGGTGCTTGGTGCGGTCACGGCCCAGGCACTCAATCAGTCGACGCAACACCAGGTCGCGGTTCGACTCGAGCACCATGTCGATGAAGTCAATCACGATGATGCCGCCGATATCGCGCAGACGCAGCTGACGCACGATCTCCTCGGCCGCCTCCAGGTTGTTCTTGGTGACGGTCTCTTCGAGGTTGCCGCCGCTACCGGTGAACTTACCGGTGTTCACGTCCACCACGGTCATGGCCTCGGTGCGGTCAATCACGAGCGAGCCGCCCGAGGGCAGGTAGACCTTGCGATCCAGCGCCTTAGCCAGCTGCTCGTTGATGCGGTAGTGGTCGAAGAGGTCGTCCTCACCGTCCCACTTCTGCAGGCGCGAAATCAGGTCGGGTGCCACATAGGTCACGTAGGCTTCGATGGAGTCCCAGGCGTCCTGACCCTGAACAATCATCGCGGTGAAGTCCTCGTTGAAGACGTCACGCACGGTCTTAATCATCAGGTCGGGCTCCTGGTAGAGCATCTCGGGGGCCAGCACCTTGCGGGAGTTGGCCTTCTCCTGAATCTCTTCCCACTGCGCGCGCAGGCGGTTAATGTCGTGGGTCAGCTCCTCCTCGGAGGCGCCCTCGGCCGCGGTGCGCACAATCACGCCGGCACCCTCGGGCAGCTTGTCCTTCAGAATCTTCTTCAGGCGCGCACGCTCGGTGTCGGGCAGCTTGCGGGAAATACCGGTCATGGAACCGCCCGGCACGTACACCAGGAAGCGACCCGGCAGGGAAACCTGGCTGGTCAGGCGGGCACCCTTGTGACCAATCGGGTCCTTGGTGACCTGCACCAGCACCGAATCGCCCGGCTTCAGGGCGTTCTCAATCTTGCGGGGCACGCCGTCCAGGCCGGTGACGTCCCAGTTGACCTCGCCCGCGTAGAGCACGGCGTTACGGCCGCGTCCAATATCGACGAAGGCGGCCTCCATGGAGGGCAGCACGTTCTGCACCTTGCCCAGGTACACGTTGCCAATCAGGGAGTCCTGCTGGGTCTTCGACACGAAGTGCTCGGCCAGCACGCCGTCCTCGAGCACACCAATCTGGATGCGGCCATCCTTCTGGCGAACCAGCATCTGACGGTCCACGGACTCGCGGCGAGCCAGGAACTCGGCCTCGGTCACGATGTGGCGGCGGCGGCCCAGGGAACGGGACTCGCGACGACGCACGCGCTTGGCCTCCAGGCGGGTGGAGCCGCGCACACCGGTCACGGTGTTGGATGCGTGGGAGTCGGCCAGGCGCGGTGCACGCACCTTGGTGACGGTCTCGACGTCATCCTCAGCACCGCCCTCAATCTCGATGTCCTCGGTACCGCGGCGGCGGCGACGGCGACGGTGGCTGGTGACCTCTGCCTCCGCGGCGGCCTCCTCGCGGCGGCGCTCCATGCGGTCCTTGCGCTTCTGCTCTTCGGCGGCGGCGCGGCGGGCCTCACGCTCGAGCTTGGCGGCCACGGCGAGCTCGCTCAGTTCCTCGGGCTCGGGGGCCACGAACAGCGGCATCGCGCCCATGGGGGTGCGCGAGCGCAGCTCCTGCAGCTTTTCGCGCTGCAGGTCGCTCAGGGTCTTAACGGGTTCGGCGGGCTCCTCGGGTGCCTTCTCCTCGGCGGCTTCTTCGACGGCGGAGACCTCGGCCTCGAGCACCTCGGCCACGCCCTCGGTTGCGGCGGGCTCCGCGTCTGCGGAGCCGGCCTCGGCGTTCTCAGCCTGCTTCTCAGCGGCCTCCTCGGCCTCAACCTCGGCTTCCGCGGCGGCTTCGCCCTCAACAAATTCGGCTTCGGCGGTCTCTTCTGCGGCTTCTTCGGCCTTCTCCGCCGTGGTCACCTTCTCGACCTTGGCGACCTCTTCGACCTTGGCGGTCTTCTCGACGGTCTCGACCTTGGCCACCTTCTCAACCTTGGCGACCTCTTCAACCTTCGCCACGCGCTCCTGGGCGGCGGGAGCCTCCGCCGCCTCAGCCTCGGCGGGCTGCTCTTCAGCTGCCGCGAACAGGCTGTTCAGGGTCGAAGCAACCTCGGCCTCGGACACCGCGGGAGCGGCGGCCTTCGGCGCGGGGGCGTGCTTAGCCTTAGCGTTACGCAGATTGGTCAGGCCCGTGGCGATGGCTTCGTCCAGGGGAAGCTCGGGAGCCTTCTCCTTCTTCGGACGTCCCGGGCGGCGACGCTCGGCGGGAGCGGCCTGAGATTCGGAGCTCTGGCGAACATTCTTACGCAGAGTTTCACGGGTTTCTGCGGAGGCGTTCTTCTCCTCCGCGAGGGCGTTCAGCGCCTCAAAAACCCCAAGTTCGACGTTCTTCTCGTCAGACATTAATCTTCTTTCGTCATACCCCGCTCCGCATCGCGAGGATTTTTGACAGCGCGCATACAGCGCAAAGCCTAGTTGCCGTCACCGCGGCTCAAGCCTCTCCCTGCGAGCGCGCATACGTGGGGCGCGGCCCGGGCGCTATCTCTTTCAGCGCCGTCATTCGTGGGGGCGAGCGGGCGGAACGCAACGCGCACCGCAACGGTCACAGCCACCCCGCGATCGAGCACGGCCACGCCCTCCCTGGGCGTCCTGCCGGTCTTCGGGATTCTTCGCCGATGCGGTCCGGTCCGCGCGGTGCGACAGTCATGCTCCGCGGCTTACGGCCGGTGCTTACGGGTACTCTCCCTCGATGCGGTGGTGGGGATCTTCTGCGCGTGCGGGGCGCACAAGACACCGTCTTTCATTATACCCGTACGCGGCCCCCTCGAGGCTACCCGGGATGCGGGCTTAAGAGGCGGGCGAAAAACCCGGCGAGGCGCAAGAAAGCCGGACGGCGCGCGTGCACCATCCGGCTTCGTTCAAAAATTTTGGAGACACCCGCGCGAAGCGGGGTGCGCATAGGGCGGAACTCCCCCGGTGACCCTGCGGGAATCGCCAAAGAGAGAGGTTAGTCCAGGCCCAGCTCGGCGTCGCGAGCCTCGCGTGCCTGCTGCGCCAGCTTCGGGTCGGTCGGAAGATACTCCGGGCCCGAACCGGTCGCAAAGGGAACCCCCAGGATAAAGACGAAGGGCGAGAGGACCAGCAGGATAACCCACAGCAGCGAAAAGTGACCGGCGGTCAGCAGCAGAAGGGCAATCAGGAAAATTACGGCGGAGCCACCCATCGTGGCCATTCCGGCAGTCTTCACGGTTCTCCTCAGTGGGCAAAGGAATGTACCCGTCCATTATACGCACGAGGAACCGCACGTGCGGGGCCCCTCCCCTCGCAGAGGCTGAGGCGGGCGCGCATCCGCTCCGCCCTATTCGGTGCAGCGGGCGCAGTAACAGGGTGCAGAAACGGGGTGTAGAAAAGCCCCGGCAGCCGGGCTACCGGGGCGTTCCCTTCGGCTCCAAAACCGAGGGGTTACTGCATCATGCCCATGATGACGTCAAAGAAACGAATCACGATGATACCAAAAATCAGAATCAGCCACAGGCCAATCGCGAACCACGACCAGGCGCGGGCGCTTTCGCGAACCGACGGCGAGGCGGGAATGACGCCAGCCGAGATGTTGCGCACCGTGGTCTTCACGAAGAGGGTGATGGTCATGACCCACACGATCATGCAGAACAGGCAGAGAGCGTTGATATGGAAGGTCGTCTCAAACCACAGCCACATGATGAAGGCCGCCGCGGCACCCAGGCCGATGTTCAGGCAGATCCAGAACCACCGCTTGAACTGTGCCCCGGCCAGAATCGCCGCGCCAATCGTCACCACGATGGAGAAACCGACCAGGCCGATAAAGGGGTTCGGGAAGCCGAAGGCCTCGGCCTGCGGGGTGCGCATGACCGTGCCACAGCTCAGCAGGCCGTTGATGTCGCAGACCGTGGTGTGGCCGGCGTCAACGTAAATCTGCAGGCGCTCGTACACCAGAATGGCAGCGGAGGCCAGGGCGACGAGACCGGCACAAATCAGCCAGCACCCCAGTCGGCGATCCATGGGGGTCGTCGTTCCCTCCGCTCCCTCCAGCCGACCGGTGTGTTCGTTCTCGGCCTGGGGCGGTTCGGTGGTACTCGATGCGGCGGTACTCATGCGACTCCTTGTGGTAGTTGGTTGACCGTGGTGTGTCACCGTGGTTTGTCCGGAATATGCCGTGCCCCGTTCTGCTCGCGGTCCCGGAAGGACCGGAGGCGTGCTCGGGTCGGGTGGTTTCGTCCCGCTGGGCGGGCCCGAGCCGAGGCTTCGGGAACGGGCGATATCCGGTGGTGCACGGAGGCACCCCGGATTCGGCATCTCAACTATCCTAGCCTCTTCCGGCGGTAATCAGTACGTCATCCGACCAATTATTTCGCGATACCGCGCTTTTTTGGCCCGTTCGGGGTCAGACGTAACCGTTTGTTCTCTCTCGCTTCTTTCCCGGGGTCTTCGGGGATTTGGGCCGTCCGGCGGTTAGCCGGGCTAGTCCTCCTCGGAGTCCTCGTCGCCGAAGAAATCCTCGGTGTACGAGTCGCCCAGCGGCAGGCCCAGCGAGTCCTCCAGCGAAGGACCCTGCCCGGGCTCGCCGCCCAGCTCGGCCATGATGTCGTTCAGCAGCTCGTCCGGCTCAGCAGAGGCAGCCGCCGCAGCAGCAGCAGCCAGGGTCGCCGCGGAGGCGGCACCCGCAGAACCGGCGTACAGGCCCGCCTCGGCGGGCAGCTCGTCCGGCAGTTCCTCTGCCTCGGCACCGGGGGTCTTCGCCTCCACGTGCTTGGCCAGCAGGGTACGTGCCTCGCCAATCACGGTAATCGAGCCGGTAATCAGCACACCCGCCGACTCCTGCTCGAAGAGGGCGTTCTCCATGGCGGTGGCAATCGCCTCGTCCAGGTGCTCAAACACCTCAATCGAGTCCTCGTCAATGCCAGCGTCCAGGGCGAGCTCGTGCAGGCGCTCCGGGGCAATCGCGCGCGGCGAATCCGAGGCCGACAGGTACAGGCGGAACGTGCCGTCCGAGGCGTCCACGTACTCCTCGCGCATGGTCTCGAACATGCCCAGGGCGTCCTTCTCCCCCAGGATGCCGACCACGGCGTGCAGGTGCGAAAGCTTGAACGCCTCGGTCAGCGCGGCCGCGGAGGCGCGCACGCCGTGCGGGTTGTGGCCAGCGTCCAGGATGGTCAGCGGCTCGGTACGCACCACCTCCAGGCGGCCCGGCGAGCGCACCGATTCGAAGGCAGCGCGCACCACGTCCTCGGGCAGCTGACGCTGGCCGCCGAAGAACGCCTCCACGGCGGCGAGAGCCACCACGGCGTTCTGCGCCTGATGCGCGCCGTGCAGCGACAGCGGCACGTCCGGGTACTCCCCCGCCAGGCCGCGCAGGGTCAGCAGCTGACCGCCGACCGCAAGCTCACGGGAGACCACGCCGAACTCCACTCCCTCAAAGGCGAAGGTTGCTTCCTTCTCGCGGGCGGAGGCGAGCAGGACGTCGGCGGCCTCGGGCTCCTGGACGGCCGAGACGAGGAAGCCACCGGGCTTGATAATGCCAGACTTCTCGGTTGCGATCTCGGCAAGGGTTTCACCGAGCATATCGGTGTGGTCCAGACCGATCGGGGTGACCACGGAGACCATGCCGTCAGCAACGTTCGTGGAGTCCCAGGTGCCGCCGATGCCGACCTCGAGCACCACCACATCCACCGGCTCATCCGCGAAAATCGCGAAGGCAAGCACGGTAATGGACTCGAAGAAGGTCAGGGCGGGCTCGCCGCGGGAGGTCATCTCTGCGTCCACAATCCGCAGGTAGGGGGCGATTTCCTCCCAAATGCGCACGAAGGTGGCGTCCGGCACGGGCGCGCCGTTGATACAGATACGTTCGGTGACACTCTCGAGGTGCGGGCTGGTAAAGCGGCCCACGCGCAGGTCGTGGCCGAGCAGCAGCGCCTCAATCATGCGGGCGGTGCTGGTCTTGCCGTTCGTGCCGGTAATGTGGATCACCGGGGCGGCGCGGTGCACATCGCCCAGGATTTCGACGGCGCGGGCTACCGCGTCCAGGCGCGGTGCCATCTTGTTTTCGGGCGCGCGCGCCAGCAGCTCGCCGTAGACCCGCTCCACGCCCTCGGGATCGGGAATTGCGGGGTAATTCTTCTCGCTCATTGTTCTCCTCACTGGGATAGCCGGTTGCGGCACCGGCCGAGTCCCCGCCGTGCGGCGGGATAGACGACGGGCCGCCCCGCCCGTGAAGGGGCGGGACGGCCGTACGGTTCAGGCGTATTAGGCCTTAGCCACGCTGATGGACAGCTCGGGGCCTTCGGTCAGCTGCAGGGACACGGCGAGGGTTTCGCCGGTCACCAGTGCCTCGTTGGCGCGCAGGGCTGCCAGGGTCTCCTCGGGTGCCTCGATGGAGAGGTTGATGCGGTCCGCCACGTTCAGGTCGGCGTCCTTACGTGCCTGCTGAATAGCGCGGATGGTGTCGCGAGCGATACCCTCGGCAACCAGCTCATCGGTCAGCTCGATGTTGAGGACCAGGAAGCCGCCGGGCAGAACCGCAGCCGCGGTGTGCTCGGCGCCCTCGGCGTCGGCGTCGACCACGGTCACCAGCTCGTACTCGCCCTCTTCCAGGGCCAGACCGCCGTCCAGAGCCTTCACGCCGACCAGGACGGTACCGTCCTCGGTCACGGTCCAGTCACCGGACTTGGAGGCCTTGATGGCCACCTGCACCTGCTTGCCCAGACGCGGGCCAGCGGCGCGAGCGTTCACCTTCAGCTGCTGGGAGATGCCGTAGTCAGCCGGGTCGACGGTGTCGGCGCTGACCAGGGTCACCTCGCGCAGGTTCAGCTCGTCCTCGACGATGGTCGCGAAGTACTCCGCGCCCTTCTCGCCGAATGCGGTACCCAGGGCTGCGAACTGCTCGGGTGCGATCGCCACGGTCAGCTGCTGCAGCGGCTGGCGCACGCGGATCTTCTTTTCCTTGCGCAGTGCCGAACCGGCGGAGCAGACCTCACGCACGGTCTGCATGAGAGCCAGCAGGTCAGACTCGTCGGCGAAGGCGGATGCCTCGGGCCAGTTAGCCAGGTGCACGGAGCGTTCACCGGTCAGGCCGCGGTAGATTTCCTCGCTGCTGAGCGGCAGCAGGGATGCGGCAACCTTCGACACGGTCACCAGCGCGGTGTAGAGGGTGTCGAATGCGTCGGTGTCCTCGTTGAAGAAGCGCTCGCGGGAGCGACGCACGTACCAGTTGGTCAGCGCGTCGGCGTACTGGCGCAGGTACTCGCAGGCGTTCCAGATGTCGTAGGAGTCCATCGCCGCGGTGACCTGTTCAATCATCTCGCGGGTCTTGCCGAGGATGAAGCGGTCCATCACGTGCTGCGAGTCGTACTTGAGCTTGGCGCTGTAGCCCTCACCGTTGTTGGCGGCGTTAGCGTACAGGGCGAAGAAGTGGTAGACGTTCCACAGCGGCAGCATGACCTGGCGAACACCCTCGCGGATGCCCTGCTCGGTCACGATCAGGTTGCCGCCGCGCAGGATCGGGGAGGACATCAGGAACCAGCGCATCGCGTCGGAGCCGTCGCGGTCGAGGACCTCGGAGACGTCCGGGTAGTTGCGCAGCGACTTGGACATCTTCTGACCGTCCGAGCCGAGCACGATACCGTGGCTGATGACGTTCTTGAACGCGGGGCGGTCGAAGAGCGCGGTGGCCAGCACGTGCAGCACGTAGAACCAGCCGCGGGTCTGGCCGATGTACTCGACGATGAAGTCTGCCGGGTAGTGGTTTTCGAACCATTCCTGGTTCTCGAAGGGGTAGTGCACCTGTGCGTAGGGCATGGATCCGGAGTCGAACCAGACGTCGAGCACGTCTTCCACGCGGCGCATGGTGGACTTGCCGGTCGGGTCGTCCGGGTTCGGGCGGGTCAGCTCGTCGATGTACGGGCGGTGCAGGTCGGGCTCGCCGTCCTTGTTCAGGGGCAGGCGGCCGAAGTCTGCCTTGAGCTCTTCGAGGGAGCCGTACACATCGATGCGCGGGTAGTTCGGGTCGTCCGAAACCCACACGGGAATCGGGGAACCCCAGAAGCGGTTACGCGAGATGGACCAGTCGCGTGCATTCTCAACCCACTTGCCGAACTGGCCGTACTTCACGTTCTCCGGGATCCAGTTGATCTGCTTGTTCAGCTCGTACATGCGGTCCTTGAAGTCGGTGACCTTCACGTACCAGGAGGTGATTGCACGGTAGATGAGCGGGGTGCGGCAGCGCCAGCAGTGCGGGTAGGAGTGCACGTAGGACTTCTCGCGAATCAGCGTATCGTCTGCCTTGAGGGCGTTGATGATGGTGCGGTTCGCGTCGAACGCCTGCACGCCCGCGATTTCTGCCAGGGCGGTCGAGCCGGATGCGGTGGGCTCGGCGAAGAGGTTCAGGAACTTTGCGCCTTCGTCGAGGGAGAGGATCACGGGGATGCCGTAGCCTTCACAGACCTTCTGGTCGTCTTCACCGTAGGCGGGTGCCTGGTGGACGATACCGGTACCGTCACCGGTGGAGACGTAGTCTGCGACCAGGATCTGCCAGGAGGTTTCGGTACCCCACTTTTCGGTGTCTGCGAAGTAGTCCCACAGCGGGGTGTAGCGCACGTGCTCGAGCTGGGAGCCGGTGTAGCGTGCGGTGACGGCTGCGGCTGCGTCCTGTTCGGGCTGGTCACCTTCGTAGCCGAGGTCCTTGGCGTACGAGCCGAGCAGGTCGGAGGCGATCAGGAAGGAGCGGCCCTCGAACTTGCCTGCGCCGGGTACGACGGAGTATTCAATCTCGGGTCCGACAGCGAGTGCCTGGTTGGTGGGCAGGGTCCAGGGGGTGGTGGTCCATGCGAGTGCTTCAACGCCGTCGAGTTCCGCGGCGATCTTCTCGTCGGCACCGAGGGCGGTGTCTGCGGTGAGGCGGAATGCGACGGTGACGGTCTGGTCCTGGCGGTCCTTGTACACGTCGTCGTCCATGCGCAGCTCGTGGTTGGAGAGAGGAGTCTCGTCCTTCCAGCAGTAGGGCAGCACGCGGAAGCCCTGGTAGGTCAGGCCCTTGTCGTAGAGGCGCTTGAACGCCCAGATGACGGACTCCATGTACTCGACGTTCAGGGTCTTGTAGTCGTTTTCGAAGTCGACCCAGCGCGCCTGGCGGGTGACGTACTTTTCCCACTCGTTGGTGTACTTGAGCACGGAGGCGCGGGCAGCGTCGTTGAAGTTGTCGATGCCCATTTCGAGGATTTCGCGCTTGTCGGTCATGCCGAGCTGCTTCATTGCCTCGAGCTCTGCGGGCAGGCCGTGGGTGTCCCAACCGAAGCGACGCTCGACCTTGTGGCCGCGCTGGGTCTGGTAGCGGGCGACGAGGTCCTTGGCGTAGCCGGTGAGCAGGTGGCCGTAGTGGGGCAGGCCGTTAGCGAAGGGAGGGCCGTCGTAGAAGACGAACTCGTTTTCGCCGTTTTCGCCTGCGGGGCGGTTCTCGACGGATGCGGCGAAGGTGCCGTCCTTCTTCCAGTAGTCGAGGACTGCCTCTTCGAGTGCGGGGAACTTGGGCGATGCGGTGACGCCGCTTCCTGCGGCTTCGAAGGCACTCGCCTTGGGATATACGTTAGACATTGGGTGCGCCCTTATCTTGTTGTTCTCATCGTTGAGGCAACGGACGCGGTACGCGGGTGCGTGCACTCGTCGCCTCTCAGCCGGTGAGGGTTGACATGACGGGTGCAAGGACGCCTGGGCATCGCTGGACTGCCGGACTGTGCCGGGGCTTAGGATGCGGCGCGGTACCACCTTGCTTACTGAGTTAACCAGCTCAACGCACCGAACCCTTCCGGGGCTGCGTGGCGTCGCGTGTCCGCGATGCCTAGCCACCGGAAGAGCGGCGCGTTGGGCGGGTATCAGTCGCTTATTACAGCTATATCGGGCTTAACCGTCCGGTTCTACTGGGACTACATCTCTTCCGCTAAGACGCCCTCGCCGCAGCGATTGACGGGCGCCCGCAGGTGCGGTCCGTTCTTCCGAATTGCTCGCCGGTGATGGCCGGGTCGTTGCAAACACTAATAGTTTATGTGGCTTTTGGTTCCGAATGCAACCCCGATCGGTGTGGGTTTGAACGCCCTCACTCCCCTACTGTCCCCACAGGGTCCGGGGAATAGACGAGTTACTTTTCCGCGAGTTTCCGAGCCCCGAGGGTCCTTAATGGACCCCCGCGAGCCGTGTACTCGGATGTGTCACCCAATGTATGTTTTTGCATCGACGCATTGTGGCTTTAAGTTGGTTTTGAATTTTGGCATCGAATTTTTGAAAACACCTTTCGGGCAACCACAAGATATTGGGTTGAGAAGAAGACCCGTCCACTAGATATTCATCCCGCGAATTTTTTCGCCCCTCCACCCCCGGTGTGGGAACTAATTCTTGCGACCCACGGGGTGATGTATAGCGAGTGAATAGAGTGCATATTCGGGGATTGCGGAGCGATTTTCCTTGGCTAATTAGCCCGTTTTCTTCGCCCATTCGATAGATTCCAGACCCTCCCGAGGGAGAGTTGCGCGTCCCACCCACCCTGTCTCATTGCCAGAAATTTAGTCACTCCCCCAGAGGTTCCAGGTCTTAAATGTGATATAAATCATGTTCTCCAATGTGCTTCGCACCCGCCTATCACCCCCCCTACTCCCGTCATCGTGATGCAATCTCGGCACCTTGGAATCGGCTGCCGCCACCCGGATTCAAAATTCCCCCAGGGATTACTAAGGCTTAATTTCATGCATTTTGAACTCAATTAATATAAAATAACCCATATATGCATCAATGATGATTCTAGGGCTTCTGTCATGAGGAACCCGTCAAAGCTGACGGTTCCAGACCTGCACGAGCTGGATTAGTGCAAACCGTAACGGCGCACATCCCGCGGTTTCATCGTTGATTCATGCGTGCGCTCCGTCCCAACGGCAGAGCACGCCCAAGGCACCTTCCGGCCTTCCGGTTACGCAGCCGGGTTTGTCCCGCGCGAACCACGACTATCACGAATACGACCACGCACCCATCCCGGGTGTCCCGAGCTCATCTCGGGCTAGATTCAAGGAGTTCACCGATGTTCTCACCCTCTTCGAGCGCCCGTTCCAACACCTTGAAGTTGACCGGCCAGTACACCGGCGAGTATCAGCCGGCCACTTCATCCGCCCCGGCGCAGAACGTGCCCAAGCCCCTCAAGACTGTTCCCCACCGTGACGAACCGACTTTCGAGGGTGCCTACGAGACGTTGCGTGCGTACTATAGCGCCCTCATCACCACGCTTAAGGATGGACACTACGCGTCTCAGGCGGTGGAGCTGATCCATCCAGAAGATCGAAGTGCTATCGCTGAGATTAACGCGGTCAAGGAACTCTACGAGCAGAAGGGCTGGTACATGGAGTTCACCTGTAGCATTTCGATGCAGAAGACGGAGCCGGTGGGCGCGGTGAAGGACGGCGACGGGTACGTGGTGATTTATGTTGATGCCGAGTACTCAGCCACCGCCGTTCACCAGCCCGACGGCACCGAGCGGAAGGTCCCGGCCATCACCCCGAATTCCACGCCACACGTCATGCTCTTCGCCGAGGGTAAGTGGTGGAGGATTAGCGTCCCCTACATGAACGAGCGTCTAGGAACCGGTTCGGATTCTTCCGGCAGCTCCGGCGATTCTCACGGACCCGCCGGTGTCTAGGGCCGCTTGATTCCGGGTGATTCGCGTTGGGTAGGTTCAGCATCTGTTCCTCCCCGAGTTCGGGTTAGCGTGCACTTAAAGATAACGTTCAGGGTTTTTTGACGAACCTTTCAAACGGGTCACTTATAGTCGAACCCGGATGCTCCCCCGCGTTCCTCGCACCGAGGTTTTGGGGCCGAGCATCCGGGTATATCCGTACCGCGCACCATACGACAGGACCCCCGCAATACCGGCGTACACACAAACGCCGCACCACGCGGGCCTACATCAGGAGGCCACGATGTCTTTCCTCAATCAAGCACCCAGCCGACGCAATATCCTTCTGGGCGGTATTGGCCTTGCCGCTCTTGCCCTGGCCGGATGCGCCAAGGATGTCCGTCCGCTTGCCGACGGGTCGGCTTCCCCCACTGACTCGCCCAGCGGTTCTCCCAGCACCTCTCCCAGCTCTTCCGACAGCGCGTCCGCTTCGGCTTCTTCCAGCGCCTCGGGCAGCACCCGAATCATCCCCGAGGATGAATACCTCAAGGATAGTGACAAGTACCTCGGTCCCCTGAAGTACGAGTACAAGGAGCTGTCGAACAAGTACGTCGAGGCCACCGATACCTCCCCCGCGAAGAACGTCCCCACCCCGGTCATCGATCAGACGGCGCGGCGCACCAACACCCTCGAGGGTGCCTACAAGACCCTGTGCGCCTATCAGAGTTCTTACGTCTACCTCATGCGTACCGGCACGATTGAGTACGCTATCAACCTCATGAACAAGGACGATACCAAGCTCAGCGCCGAGCTTCTCAACGTCCACACCCTGTATTCCAGGGGCGGTTGGGTCAAGGGCTACGAGAATAAGATGAGTATTCTCTCGGAGTACAGGACGCGCGCTTACGCCTCGACTGAGCTGAGCGCGGTGTCCTTCCCCTGCGAAGACTGGGCGAGCGAGTTTACGACCTATCAGAACGGCTCGAGCCAGGTTCAGGAGGCAAGTACGATTCAGGTTCCCGTGATTCTGGTCTTTGACCAGGGTAAGTGGAACGTGACCAGCGCGGAATTCTTCAGGTCTGAATACAGCGAACGCTTCAAGAAGATTTTCGCTGGTTCCGGTGGTTCCTCTTCGAGTTCCTCCGGTGGCTCATATTCCGGTACCGGAGTCTAGACTGAGCTGGCCGATTTGCTTCCACGCTATGAGGGCGGGGCGGGTATCAATTCAACTGATACCCGCCCCGCCCTTCGTCTGGACCTTTAGCCTGTGCCTTCCGTCTGCGCTGGTGACGATTGTGACGCAACCAATTGCACGGCCAATTATGCCGAGCGAACGGAAGCCCGTGTTAAGCCCCCCCCCAGTCCGGCAGCCGGCCCACGCGCGCGTTCCGAACATGACGATAGCCCCGCATCCCTGGCAACTAGGAAAACCAGGGACGCGGGGCTATGTCTTGATGCCTCACGCTCCTCCCCCGCGGCGGGCATCGCACCGGGAGTACAAACGGAGCATGAACATAGCGGAACGTTACGAGGTGGCACGCTCGCGCAGACGCTCGTGAACCTCGCTCACGAAACGGTTCTGATCATCGCGGGCGTAGTACACGACCTCGCCAATCACGGTGATGGCGGGCGGCTTCACTCGGGCGCAATCGGCCTTCGCATTCTCCAGGGTCGTCACGGTAACCCGCTCGTTCTCGGAGAATCCGTTTTCGATGGTCGCCAACGGCATCTCGCCCTCAATCCCACGAGAGAGCAGAGACGCCACCGTATCGGGCAGGGTGCGCACGCCCATCAGCAACACCACGGTGCCGGAGGCGCGCAGAGTTGCCTCGACCGCAGCCAGGTCATCCTCGGAAAGACCCGAATGGCCGGATACCACGGTGAAGATCGAGGACACGCGGCGCAGGGTCACCGGGATACCGGCACGTCCGGGAACGGCGATAGCGCTGGTGATACCGGGGATCACCTCGGCCTCCAGGCCCGCCGCGATGCACGCATCCAGCTCTTCGGCGCCGCGACCGTACACGTACGGGTCGCCGCCCTTCAGACGCACCACGGTCTTACCCGAAAGCGCGTAGTCAATCATGAGCTGCTGGATGCGGGACTGCGGAACAGCGTGCTTACCGGGCACCTTGCCCACATCGACGATGAGGGCGTTGGGGGCGTACTCGCTGTACTCCTGCGGGGCGAGGTGATCCAGCAGGACCACGTCCGCCTCACCCAGAGCACGCACAGCGCGCAGGGTCAGCAGGTCGACGGCGCCGGGGCCGCCACCGACAATGTAGACCTTGCCGGGGTGCTCGGCGCGCTCACCGGGCAGGGCGATACCGCGCTCGGTCACGCTGTCATCCAGGCTGTGACCGGGCGCCCCGCCCGCGAGCACCTCGTCAATCGTGGCGAACTCGCGGGGCGGGAACGGCGGAATCTTCGGGCCCATACTAGGCTGCCGGAACCGGGTTGAGGTCACCGGGCTTACCCACGGGAATCTTGGTACCGGTCACCAGAACGGTGTTGGACTCGCCAGCCTTGACGGCCGCAATCTCCTCGGGGGTTGCGGGGCGAATCTGCTCGCGCTCCAGCACGAACAGGTGCGATGCCTCGTCGCTGCCGTTGGGCTCGTTGATGAAGGCGCGGAAGCGGCGCAGACGACGCTCGTCCTTCAGGGTTGCAGCCCACTCGTCCTCGTAGGAATCCACGTGACGCTGCATGTCGCGCTCGAGGTCCTCGCACACGCCCAGGGAGTCCTCGATGAGGACGGACTGCAGGTGTGCCAGACCATCGCCGTGCTCCTCGTCCAGGTCCTCAAGCCAGCGAGCGGTACGCTGCAGCTTGTCCGCGGTACGGATGTAGTACATCAGGTAGCGGTCGATATAGCGCACGACGTCCTCGCTGGAAGCGTCCTTGACGAAGAGGCGGCCGTGGGCGGGGGTTGCGCCACCGTTACCACCCAGGTACAGGTTCCAGCCGTTGCTGGTTGCAATCAGACCGACGTCCTTGCCCTGAGCCTCGGCACACTCGCGGTTACAACCGGAGACACCGAACTTAAACTTGTGCGGGGAGCGCAGGCCGCGGTAGCGGTTCTCCAGGTGGACTGCCATACCGACGGAGTCCTGAACGCCGAAGCGGCACCAGCTCGAGCCCAGGCAGGACTTCACGTTACGCAGGGACTTACCGTAGGCCTGACCGGATTCGAAGCCAGCGTCGACCAGGCGTTCCCAGATGTAGGGCAGCTGCTCGAGGCGGGCACCGTACATACCGATACGCTGTGCACCGGTGATCTTGGTGTACAGGCCGAACTCCTCGGCAACCTCGGCGATGACGGCCAGCTTCTTGGCGGGAATCTCGCCGGCGGGAATACGCGGGACGACGGAGTAAGTGCCGTCCTTCTGCATGTTTGCCAGTGCGCGGTCGTTGGTCTCCTGCAGACCACCGCGGCCGGAGTCCAGCACGTAGGAGTTGCGGAAGGAGGAGAGGATCGATGCAACGGTCGGCTTACAGATGGCACAGCCGTCGCCGCCGTGACCGAAGCGAGCAATCACGGAGTCGAAGTCGTCCAGGTTGGTCAGACGCACGGCCTCGGCCAGCTCCGCACGGGAGAAGTCGAAGTGCTCACACAGGGCCTTGGAGACGGTCAGGCCCATCTTCTTCATCTGCTGCTCGAGGGTCTTCTGCAGCATGGGCACGCAGGAACCACACTGGGTACCGGCGGTGGTGCAGGCCTTCAGGGATGCCACGTCGTGGTTACCGTCAACGATGGCCTCACGCACGGTGCCGAAGCTAATGTTGTTGCAGGAACACAGGATTGCGTCGTCGGGCAGTTCGGTGTCGGGGATGCCGTCGCCGCCGCCAGCTGCGGTCAGGTAGACGTTCGGCTCGGCGGGCAGCTCGCGACCCAGCAGGGGCTTCAGGGAGTCGAAGGGAGCGGTGTCACCGACGAACACGCCACCCAGCAGGGTCTTGGCGTCGCCGCTGGTCACGATCTTCTGGTACATGCCGCGAGCGGGGTCAGCGAACAGAACCTCGAGGCAACCCTCGGTGGTACCGCGGCGGTCACCGAAGCCGGCCACCTGAACGCCGGAGAACTTCAGCTTGGTGGCGATGTCGAATTCCTCGACCTTTGCCTCTTCGTTGTCGTTGAGCAGGTTGGCTGCCACTGCGTCGGCCATAGCGTTAGCCGGTGCAACCAGACCCCAGGTGCGGCCCAGCACGCAAGCAACCTCACCGATAGCCCAGATGTGCTCGTCGGAGGTGTGGCAGGCGTCGTTGACGACGATACCGCCGCGCTCGCCAATGTGCATGTCGGCGGCGAGAGCCAGCTCGTCATTGGGGCGAATACCGGCACCGAAGACCACCATGTCGGCGGGCAGGGTGCGGATGTTTGCGTCCTCGGAGGGAGAGTCTGCGATGGAGACGGAGACGACGTTACCGTCGGCATCCTTGTTGATACCGGAAATGAACACGCCGGTCTCAATATCAATGCCGGTTGCCTTGATCTGGGCGTTCACGGCGTAACCGCCGCCCTGGTCCACCTCGACGGAGAGCAGCCAGGGAGCCACGTCCAGAATGGTGGGCTCCGCGCCGAGTTCCTTCAGGCCCTCAGCAGCCTCGAGACCGAGCAGACCACCACCGACAACGATGCCGCGGGGTGCGCGGCCCAGGGTGGACTGCAGGCGGTTGACCTCGGAAACCATGTTCTTCACATCATCGACGGTGCGGAAGACGTGTGCGGCGTCCGAGTTGAGAATGGGGATGCGAACCGCGCGGGAACCGGTTGCGAAAATCAGAACGTCGTAGGGGTACTCGTTGCCCTCGGTGTCGGTGACGACGCGGCGGTTACGGTCCAGCTTCTCGGCATGGCAGTTGTTAACCAGGTTGATGTTCTCAGCGTTCCACAGCTCCGGATCGCCGAGGGTCAGATCCTTCTCGGGGTCCTTGAAGAGCTGCTCAATGGCAACGCGGTCGTAAGGGGTGTAGGGCTCATCGTTCAGCACGGTGATGGTGTCTGCGGCACGACCGGCTGCCTCTGCGCCCTCGTGGTATGCGCGAACAAAACGCCATGCGGCGGGTCCTGCACCGACAACGAGAATGTTGCGGGGGGTGTTCGACATAGATTTTCCTTTCCTAGTTTGCGATGCGATAGCTCTGCATCCTCGCCGTGGGCGGCGATTATGTCCCTGGGATTCGTCCCGTAACTTATTTGCGGCGCACATGCCGCAACACGGAAATCCCGGATTTGCCAAGATAAGGGGGTCGTACCAACGGAGCGCAAGGCCCCGCGAAACCTCTTATCTTCTGCAACTCCTGAAAATTACGAAACATTTTTATGTGGGATTATGTTGTTTTCTTCAGGTGCTCAAAAGCGATTCCGAGCTACGACTTTCATCGTACATGGTAGCGCAGGGTACGGATAGCCAAAATCAGCATTTTGTGAGAAAAAATTCTGAAAAACTTCCGCGGAATAACAGCCCAGACGAGGGTATACATACCCCCGGTGGCAGTGGATTTAGGTAAGGCTAATCTATAAAATTTAGGGTTGTATTTTAGGGTGAAAATAACCTTTAGCTTTCTCGCGTGCCCCATTTCCCAATGTGGGTTTCATAGGGTAAACTCCAAACAAAGAACACGTGAATCGCAATTACGCCCAAACCGTAATTGAGCTCGCCCCCGCGCGACACACACCGTTTCGAAAGGAAAACCCCATGGCCGATAACTGGGTCCGCATCTGCGCCGAATCCGATCTTGAAGAGAACTGGGGCGAAGTCGCTCTGGTCGACAACCATCAGTACGCCATCTACAAGACCAAGCACGGCATCTACGCCAGCGATCACCTCGACCCGCACAGCCAGGCACTCGTTCTGGCCCGCGGCATTATCGGCGAGAAGAACGGCCACTCGACCATTACCTCCCCCCTCTACAAGGAGGTCTACGATCTGACCAACGGTGAGTGCCTCTCGGACTCCTCCTACTCCCTCAACGTGTACCCCGTTGAGGTCCGCGACGGCGATGTCTACCTGCTGGCCAACTAATTCGGACGGCTCATAGACAACTCAAATTAACGAAAGGCCCCCGCTTCCTCTGAGGAAGCGGAGGCCTTTCGCGCGGAACAAGCCCAAATAGTTCTTAGGCGGCAAGCGCCTCATCCATGCGATCGACAAAGCACTCGGCCACCACCCTGGCGGACGCAGGGTCCTGTGCGTTCACCAGCGGCGTGGCGACCTTCACCGGCAGACCGGTTGCCTCAGCATCGCGGCGCATCTTACCGGCAAAGAAACCCTCCGCCAGCAGGTATGTTGCGGCGAACTCCGGCTTATACTCGGCCACCACCTCGTGGAACTTCGGGTCAATGGAGGCAATGAAGCCGTGCTGAACCTGGGTTCCCAAGGCCTCGGAGAGCAACTCGGCGGCACGCTCCATATCGGCGCGGCCATCGGCGCGGGAGGAACCGGCGGCGCCCTGCACCACGACAGAACCGTTCTCGGGGGTCCAGCCGGCCTCTTCAAGGCGGGTCCGAGCCAGGCGAGCCAGACGGGAATCGGGACCGAGAGACTCGGCAATCACGATACGTTCGATGCCGCTCGCGCGGGCTGCCCGGCGCAAATCCACCTGGGTATGGAACCCGGTAGAGAGCAGAATCGGGACAATAACGCAGGGCTCGTCCTTGGGCAGAGCCGCCGCAGCATCATCCACGCTGGGCGATTCGACATCAACATAAGCCTCGTGCACGCGGTATTCCACGCCGTCAGTACGCTGGTCCAGCAGGGAACGCACCTGTTCGCGAATCAGGGCGATGGCTTCACGGCCGGCAGCGGAGTCGGTACCGTGAGAGGTCGCGAGAACATTCAAAACAGTCATGCTCCCATTGTATGAAAGGAACACCCCGCTCCCCCACTCATGAACACGAGTGACGAAGCGGGGTGTTGCACGAAGGCTAAATTTTAGCTCTTGCGACGACGAGCCACGACCAGTGCGGTACCTGCAGCCAGGGTGATAGCGCCAGCTGCGGCGGCGAACATAGCGCCGGATGCGCCGGTCTGTGCCAGCTTCGAGGAGGAGCTACCGGAGGTCGAGGAACCACCCGCGGAAGAACCACCGTTAGAGGAACCACCGTTAGAGGAACCGCCGTTAGAGGAACCGCCGTTGGAGCCGCTCACACCCAAGTTGTCGGAGGCACCGGAACCAGCATCAGAACCGCCGTTGGAGCCACCCTTGTGGCCGGCTGCGTTCTGGTCGGCAGTGCTGCTCTCAGAAGCGGAAGCGCTCGCGGATGCAGACTCGCTTGCGGAAGCGCTTGCAGACGCACTAGCCGATGCGGTCGCCGAAGCGCTGCTGGAGCTGCTTGCGGAGCTCGACGCGCTCGCAGACGCGCTCGAAGAAGCAGACGCACTAGCGGACGCCGATGCAGACGCGCTCACCGAGGGGGTCACGGCGGGAACGCTCGGAACCGCGGTCGGGGAAGCGCTCACCGATGCGCTCGGGGTTGCAGAAGGTGCTACAGAAGGTGCCACGGATGCGGTCGGCAGAGACGGCGAGGTGGGCTCCTCCGAAGGCACTGCGGTGGGCTCGGCGGTTGCGGAAGGCTCGGCGGTTGCGGAAGGCTCAGCGGTTGCGGAGGGCTCCATAGTCGGCTCTGCAGAAGGTTCTGCGGTCACGCTAGGCTCTGCGGTTGCCGAGGGCTCGACGGTCGGCTCAGCAGTTGCAGAGGGAACCTCGGTCGGTACAACAGTCGGCTCTGCAGGCTTGGTCGGCTCTGCAGTCGGTGCCACGGTGGGAGCAACGGTCGGCTCAGCAGGCTTAGTGGGCTCAGCGCTCGGCTCTGCAGTAGGAGCAACGGTCGGCTCGGGTGCCTTAGTCGGCTCAGCAGTCGGTGCCACGGTCGGAGCTACGGTGGGAGCAACGGTCGGCTCAGCAGACTTAGTGGGCTCGGGTGCCGGGGTCTGTTCCGGTGCCGAGTTCGCTGCCAGGCGGTTCAGCCACAGCTGATCCTCGTAGGTGTTCGGGTTCTCGAAGCTGGTCGGGTAGATAATATCGCCGTTGGGCAGTTCGAGAGCGTTGTAGCCGCCGCTCTTGTCGGTCTTGCGCATCGAGGAGAGAACCACCTCGTTCACCTTGTTCAGGGTCTCGTCCATGAACACCAGGCGGGAGCCGGATGCGTCCACCACAACCACGTTGCCCGCACGGGTCAGGAACATGGTGGCAACCTCGGTCTTCTCGAAGCCCTCAAGAGTTGCGGACTCGCGGACCACGCTGAAAGTGCCGTTCTCGTACTTGAGGATCTGCACCTTACCGCCGTACCAGTTGTTCCAACGGTAAATGTAGCCCTTGGGGCTGACCAGGGTCGAGGGCAGGGCGGTGTCGTAGCCTGCGGGTGAAGAGTTCGGCACCAGGGACACGCCGTTGCTGCTCATGTGCAGCAGGTGACCCTTCTGAACCGCCTTTTCGCCGGCCGCATCGTAGATGGAAGTCGACGGCGCGTACACGAAGCTGCCGTCGGGCAGCGGTGCGAGGGTCACGGTGTTGTTGGAGAACGAGTCGCCGTAGTACTCGTCGAGCGAGTATGCGT
The DNA here is from genome assembly GCF_001809565.1 of Rothia sp. HMSC072B03. NCBI lineage: Bacteria > Bacillati > Actinomycetota > Actinomycetes > Micrococcales > Micrococcaceae > Rothia > Rothia sp. HMSC072B03. The sequence continues at coordinate 796,804 of NZ_KV797969.1, read as the reverse complement.
TCACAACCTGCGGGTCGATAGAGTCGGGCTTCGGCAGAGCTTGCGAGGTTGCCTTGCCGGATGCATCAATGATGGTCAGCTTGCCGCCGCCCTGGCCGTCAATGCTGACGATGCCCCAGGTGTTGTTGGCGGGGTTGTAGCCGATTGCCTTGACGGTGGTGGTGCCGAGGTCTGCGTCGGAGTAGGTGCCGGAGGAGACGAGCTTACCTTCGGCGGTTACGGTGTACAGCTCGGGCTTGTTGGTCTCACTGTTGATGACGAGCATGCGGTTGCCGTCAGCATCCACCGCGAAAACGCCCTTGTTGGCCTTCAGGACGCCGGTGTCGGTCATCTTCAGGTTGGAGCTGGTCAGCACGGTGTAGGTGGTGTCGCCGCCGAAGCTCGGGGGTGCCACGTGCACGATGTGGTTCTGGCCCAGACGTGCGGTGTTCTGGGGCAGGTTCACGCCCGCGCCGGTGTTGTAAGACTCGGCGACGCTGTAGGCGCTCTTGGGGGTGTTAGCTGCGCTACCGTTGTAGGAGATGCTCAGCGGGTCGAGGCTAGCGCCTTCGTTGTAGAAGTCGGAGAAGGCGTGGTTACCGTCGGCGGTCAGGTTCGCGGAGATGCCGCTGATGCTGACCACGCCGTCCTTCTCGCTCTGCTTGGCGGTGCCGGTGCTCAGGGTCGCCATCTTGACTTCCATGGGGCCCTCGAACTTGCCGGAGGCGTAGTTCTTGGTGCGCACGGTCATGTAGAGGGAGCCGGTGCCGTCAGCGAGGTTCAGTTCCACGCGGGGGTTGGAGAATGTGAGGTTCAGGGCGCAACCGGTTTCGGGGTCCTGACCTTCGGCGCAGTGGCCGGTGAACCAGAGGCGACCGGCAGCCTGCAGGGTGACCTGCTTGCCGTCTTCAGAGACGGTGGTGGAGGTCGGGGTGAAGGTGAACTGCTTTGCGGTTGCGTCCCAGGCTGCGCCGTCGGTCATTTCGCGGGGCATACCGTTGTAGGACAGGAAGGAGGCGCGCACGCCCCAACCGAAGGACGCGCCTGCAGTTGCCTGGTCGCCTGCAGCGACGTTCTGTGCGGCAACGTTCTGTGCGGCGATATTAATGTTCTCGGCAAGAACGGGTGCCAGGGGCAGGGCGACAGCGCCAGCAACGGCGAGGGCGCAGGCTCCCTTGGAGAGGCGGGTGCCAGATGTGAAAATCTTCATTGGTGTGTATCCATACTATCGACACTGTTAGGACAGGCTTACTATATCGACAGTGTGTATATTTCTCAAGATATACACCAAATGAGCCGTTTTATGACAAAACATCTCACAGCACACCGACAGGGCAATACCCCCTCAACAGGCACCAGGGGCCATCACCACCCCAACCCCTACGCGACTAATCCTTCTTCGAAGCGTGCATACGTGACATACCCAAAGCACCCAGAACCATTCCACCACCAATGGCCAATAGTACGGCCAGTGCAGATGAGGAGGCCATCATGCCATGGGCCAAATCGGCTTCTGAGGCCTTCACCCCGTCACGGCCCTTCTGCTCGGAACGCACCTGCGAGGAGGAACCATCCAGCGTCGAAGACCGTCGCGATTGGGTAGCGGGCTCGGTTTCTGCGGGCGCGCTCGTACGAGCGGTAGCCTGCTCGTCCTGTGCATCGCGTGTGCGGTAGCCTAGCGCAGATGAAGAAGAGGCAGCGGGGCGAGCAACGGCCTCCGTCCCCTCTTCGACAGAGATGGTGGGGTCCTTCCGGTCCCCGGCCAAGGCGGTTGCAGAACGTACGCCTCGGGTCTTCGTCTTATTCCCGTCAGTCACTTTCACGGCATTCTGTTCCTCACCGCTCGAGGCCGTTGAGGGGGCCGCAGAAGAGGTGCCAGCCACTGCTGAGGATGAAGAATCCGAGGAATCATCAGTGGAGGTGTCGCCGCTTTCACCCTGGGAATTTCCGGTGGCGCTACTCCCCCGAGAAACGGTGAAGCGCACCGTGCTGACCTGGACATCTCCACCGCTGGTGGCGTCTATTGCCACTACCAAGTAGGTGCGGCCGGTCTGCAGGGAGGCGCCGGGTACACCCAGCACCGCCTCAAAACTTCCGGAGGAGAGGTCCGAAGGGTTCACCCTCACAATAGCTAGGGCGTCACCCACCGTATGCCCATCACCGTCGAGCTCCATGAGCATCAGGTCATACCCGTTGTCATTCGTTGCAAAGTTCTTGCCGCGCACCGTAACGGGCTTTACCGAATCGCTCGAGTTAACCTGGGAGTTCTGGATTGTCAGGCGAGGGCTGTCTCGGTGATTCTGCCTACTTGCCTGAGCCTCGATCTTTTCGGAGCTAATCAGCTGAATATGCTCCGGTTCCTTTGTGACGTTCGGGGACTGGGTCACCACCGGCTGAGGAGTGGGGGCTACGGTAGAAGGAATATGCGTGGGGCTGGGCTGCGGTGAGGGAGACTCCGGGGTGTCTTTATTCTCTACCGGTGTGGAGTCGGTCGCCGAGGGGCCCTTCGAGGACGCATCCTCACCGTGGGGCGGGGTAACTCCCGGCTGAGTAGAATACCGAGGATCGGAGGGAACCTCCACCAGGGTGTCGCGATCTCGCGTCAGAAAATCTACGCGCGTGATGCCGTAGGCCGCATCCGTCAGGGTGATGACGTAGAACGTTCCCCCAGCGGGCAAATCAAGCAGAAGCGCTACTTCCCCGGGGGAACCCCCTTCGGTCGGGGAGACAGAACGGTGGGTGCATTCCTCCGTCGAGGTGCACGAAGTAACTTCTACCAGCACGCTCTCGGCAGAGATTCCCTGAGGAAAACCCGACCAAACGAGCAGGGCAGCACCGTTCTCACGGTGAATGGTCAGGTTAATATCACCCTCGTTAGGGCCATCGAAGTCGACGTTCGATTCCCCCTCGCGACGTTGCGTTATGGGGTCGTCCGAGTCGCCTACTCCAGCGACATCGTGTAAAGAGGGCGTAGGGTCGGCAACAGTATCGGCGGCCATGGATGGGGCAAGCACCCCACTCTGCAGTCCCGCAGCAAGGGTCGCAACGGCAACTACACGGCGTTTTATAGATAATGTGCTCATGCAATGTGTCTTTTCGTGGTGTTTAACGAGGTGCTCCCATCCCCGATTATTCTTCCAATCCCACACGGGGTAATCGACCGAGCCCTGGACAGAGTATCTGTCCGGTGGCATCCACGCCATATGACCACTGAGATGTGGGGTCAGGGTAAGGAGGAGTCCACGTCTATATATCGGCTTCCTCAACCCTACCATGAACTCCGAGGTTTATTCACTCAAGGGTATTTTGACTCCCCTAAACGCTGTCTTTACGCTCGGGGAGTCAACAAGTCCCGTAGGTGTTTACCGGTGGAACACCCGAGACAGGGAGAAGGCATTCCTCCGAATGGCCATCCATACGGCGCCCGCCACCAGGCCCAATCCCACCAATCCTACGGTCCAGAAGGTCACCCTATAGTCGGAGGCTTCCTCCATAACGTGTTCCGAAGAGGACGCCGCTTTCACGCCTTCCTGCTGCCCCGCGGTCGACCCGGAGTGCACCTGAGAGATAGGGGCGTTAACCTCAGCGGAACGGGAATTACCCTCCGTCTGACGGGTGGGGGTTAGTCCCTTGGCGCCGTCGGTAGGGGTCACGGGCTGCACGGCAGATGCCGATCCGCTCTTTACGGAGGCGCCACCCTCCCCATTAGGCGTTGCGGTATCGGACCCCGCGGCGTATGCCGAGGTCAGGGGTGACTGCCCGGCGGATGCATTGGTCTGGGGCGCCATAGTGCGCGCTTGCGCCAGAGCCTGAAGCCCCTGCTGACGGCGCTCGGCACGCGCCTGACTCTCACGGGTTGCGGTGGAATCGGCCCCGCTAGAACGGGAAGCGTTCGAGCTACCGTCGGTTGCGTTAGAAGAAGCATGAGAGGAGGCGTTCGTAGAGTTGTCGCTCTTCGCGGTAGTGGACGTTGAAGTAGCGCCCGTTTCATCGCGGCGAGTGGCGGAGGATTCCGCGGTATCCTGCGATTTCCCGGCACTCACCTTAAACCGAACTGAGGCCACAGCGGTGTCGTTGTTCTGCTCATCGACGTACACCAGGTACGCGGTATAGACCGAATCGGTCTTGAGAAGCGACCCCGGAACGCCAACAGCCACCTCGAGTTCTCCTCCGGCGATGTGTGCAGCGTCCACGTGGGTGTACGAGACGGCATCGCCTCGGGGATTACCCTGCATATCGGTCTCAAGGACCATCAGGTCGTACCCGTTCTCTCGGGCGGGCAGGTTCTTTCCAACAACGGTCACGGGCTTCGTCTCTGCGTCAGAACGCAGCTCGGCGTAACGAACGTTCAGCGTTGGAGCGTTCAGGTTCGCGTTGTCTCGGGAGGTGGTCAGGCCTCCGGGTACCTCGCTCACGATCTGAGTGCCGCGCTCCAGACCGCCTGCTGCTTTCGGGGTGAGCGAAATCGAGGGCTGCGGATGACGGGCCTCTTCACGCGCTTTAGCCAGGATATTCTGCGTTTCGTCGTCAAGACGGATTCCCGACGAGTCACTGTCGACGCCCCCATCACCGGCAGGAACGATATGGGGAATAAGCGAACCGGCAGTAATTTTGAACTCCCCGTATCCCTCATCGAAGCTGTCCATGTCGAGGACGGAGATGGTGTAGTAGCCTTCCTTCGGCGTACTCGGTAGCGTGAGCGTCAGAAGGGTAGAGCCGTCCTGGGCTTTCACTGCGCTCAGCTGCTGGGGAGTATAGGTGACTACCTCTCCGGATGCTTTACCGGAGACGGTGTAGTACTGAACGGCCACGAGATAGTGGCTCGAATCACTGATGTACTTCTCTTCGTAGAGAGGTTGCAGATTGAGGGTTACCCGGTTCTGTTCCACAGAATGAATTAGAACCTCAAGCGTATCGAGTTCAATGCTGAAATCTTGCGAGGGACAATTCTGAGGATTCTCCGAATTGAGAATAGTAATAATACACTGCTGATCGACAGAAAAACCGGTTCCCTCCACCGCGGAAGCATTGGGTAACACAAACATACCCGTAGTCGCTAAAACGGAAAGCGTCAGGGCGCGGAAAGTTCGAGGTCGTTGAGTGATCATAATAGTGCCATTTCAATCGAAGCGGACGCACAACGCGCTGATAAGGAGTAGCTCACCACAAGCCCCTCTAATGCAATAATTATGCGTGCCGGTACATCGGTTACATCCCAGCCTAACACGAGTATTAAGATTTTAAATTCATTGCATTTGTGTGCTTATTGTTAGGCAGTATATGCACCTCAGAGTAAAACACTGTATGGCCACCCCATAAAACATCGTTATCGAAAAATGCGAATGTTTAGAGGGAGGGCCGAACACCCCGCAAACAATTATTTCAATCGCCATAAAAGCCCAGGTGCACGACATATAGTGTCCACTCCAAGCCCTGAACACAGGCCGCTCACGGTGTTATAACGCATAAACGTTCGTGCCGGGGGCCCGCAAATCCACCTCCTATAAACAATCAAAATCATTTACATGCCGTACAAGATTTGACAAAAATCCATTGCATAATGCGACACACATCTCACATAATGCAAAGACGCCCCGCGGTCGGTAATGCTACGCATCACCACCACGGGGCGCCTTTCGAGGTAAATTCTCTGCTCTCCCGCGCCTATGCGTTCGCGTCCATCGTCTCAGTTGCCACCGCTTCAGCAGAGGCCTCCGCCCGACGACGATACCGGTTCACCACCACGGCGCTACCCACGAAGACAACCGAACCGGCCAGCGCAATTCCCAGCGGCACGGTACCCTCCGGCAGGGGTACATCTTCCGAAGCGCTTGCCTCCAGTTTCTGAGAATCGGAACCACCGCGAGCTTTCGTGCTTCGCGTATAGAACCCCTCGGAGCTCAGGCGAGAACCTTCCCGTGTGGCAGAGGCAACGCTCTCAGTGCTTCCCGCTGAGGTCTGATACCCCATCAGATTCACGATGGTGCGTCCGCCAATAAAGGCTGCGTATCCCGACATGACCGGGGTGACGTTCGATGCGGTAACGGGGTTACTCGTGACCGCATGAGCCTGCGGGGTTGCCCGCACAGCCGAGGCATGGGCCTGAGCGACATGATTCAGAGCGACATCTGTCGAAGGAATATGGGGAACGGTTTCCCCAGCGATTCCTCGAGCCGACGAAGATTCAACCGCAGAGGGTGAAGCATCACTCGGTGAGGAGATATCTGCCGGCAGCTGCTCACTCGAAGAATGAACCACAGTGCGCCTAGGCTGATTGTTGGCGTCTGCAGTTGAATCCGCCGAGCTGGCGCGCTGAATAATGCTCACGCTGAAGGCAGAGGTTGCCACGAGCCTCAGCTCATCGGGAGACTCGCCCCCCACCGCCACCACCCGGTACCGCTTACCGCCAACGAGTGAGGTTCCGGGGACCTTCAAATCAGCCGAGAACGCGCCGTCCCTGACCTGCTCGGGGCTCACGTGGGTCGTGGCCAGGGGTGCGCCGACGGCTCCCCCGTCGGCAGGCATCTCGAAGACCATGACGTCATAGCCCAGGGAGCTCTCCCCCACGTTCTTGACGCGCGTGCGAATCGTCTGAAGATCGCTTGAGCCTCGCAGCTCCGCGGTGGAAATCTCAAGAATGGCCTCGCGGGTTTCCGCGGGGACCTGATTCGAGGAGCGGTTATGCACCAGGATACGGTCCCCCTCGGGCTTGGGCGTATCAGAAACGTCGGTGGTAGATTCGGAACTACGGGGCTCCCCCACATCACCGGGTTTCTCAGATGCAGTAGCGGAGGGGGTCGGCGAGGCGCTCTCCGAGGCAACCGGAGCCGGGGCCGGAGCGGCCGTGGGCTGCGGACGCTCCTCTCGCTCATCCTTCGAAGGCTCGGGATTCGGCACAGGATGGGGCACGGGGCTCACCGCATCGATGGGCGCACGCTGCACACCCGGGGTATCGGGGAAGAAAAGATTCTGACGTGAGGCGAGAAGACCATCAACACTCTCGCCGTATTCGGGGCTCAGCTCAACGAAAGAGGAGGTGCCGGTCTGAAGGTCGGTAACCTCCACCATGTAGGCCTGTTCAATATTTAGGCGCTGATGAATACTCACATCGAGATAGCCGTCATCATTCTTTGACACGGTCAGCTGCGAGGCGGGGACCACCATCGAGGCAACTTCCAGACCCTCCATAGTAACTGCCACCAGGCGCACCTGCACGTGGTCAAGAGACTTCACCCCGCCCAGACCAATCAGGATGTAATCCTCACTCTGGCCTAGCAAATCCATGATGAAAACATCAACGTTCGTAGCGTGGGGTTCAGGGGTGTTCGCAGAGGGAGTCGCACCACGCGGCTGTGCATGGGCGGACGATACGAAGGAAGCGGGGGCCAAGGTTGCAGGGGCCAGCGCACCTCCCAGCCCGAGGGCTGCAGATGCTACGAGGGCCGCGCCGCGAGCAGTTCGCTGCGTGGTAAACATGGTCACCTTTTTCGTGAGTGAGTAAGTGAGCGATAGGTTGTGCAATCCCCCACGCTCAGAAGTTCGGAAGTGAGAGCGGGGAGGCGGCCTCTCTTATCGGTGACCATGTGCGTTTCAGAACGCGTTTTGCTCCGCGAGGGCGGAGCATAGAGAGAGTGGCAGTACCGCCGGTCAATGCACTCTAAATTATAGGTATAACCTTAGAAAAAGTTAAAGACGAGGGGACGCCTCTTTTGTTACAAAGAAGCATCCCCTCGTCTTATCTCACGTTATGGCTTGTGAGAGGGTATTTATCAGCATTTTAGGAGCGGGAAGTGAGTTGCACATCACGGCGGCCACGGCGGGTCAGGAAGGCACCCGCAACCAGAGAGAGCGACCCCACCGCGCTAATCGTCAGTATCCCGGAGGCGCCCGTTACAGCCAGCTGCTCACGCTCACCCTTGGAGGCCGAAGCCGTAGCCTTCTGAGGCTTCTGGCCGGCACGGTCGGTAGCGCCGCCGGTAGCACCCTCGGTAACCGGAGCAGATTTGGGCGAAGCCGACTCATAGGATACAGGAGCCTCGGATGCGACAGCCACAGGAGCGGACTCCTTCGACTCTTCGGCCGGTGCCGGGGCGCTATCGGAGGGAGTAACCGAGGGCTTCTCCTCCGTCGGCTTTTCAGCAACAGAGTCACCGTAGCTCGGCTCCTCAGTTGCCGGCGCTTCGGTCTGCTCGGCAGGCAGCGAGTCGGAAGGACGCGAAGCATCCACGCCGTCACGCTCCACTGTGAAGCCGCCGGTCACGATCTGCACGGTTCCTCGGGAATCCTCGTAGACTGCGCTTACACGGTAGGTCGTACCCGGCTTCAGGGCGTTGCCCGGCACCTGAAGCTGCGCGGAGAAGGAACCATCCTCCACACGAGCGTCCCCGGAGGCAATGGCCTCACCGGCGGTTCGGCCGTTAGAATCCAGCGCGTGCACCTGCAGGGCCACGGGACCGGAACCTTCGAGACCTTCACCGGTGAAAGTGAGCGTCTTTTCCGAGTCATTCTCGGGGACTGCGGTCTCTTCCACGCGCAGGCGAGCACCCACGGCCACGGATGAATGATTCGTCGATTCGGCTGATTCCTGCTCCTCCGCGCGATCTGCCGAGGCGTCGCGCACCCGGTCGAACTGAGTGTTACGCGGCAGGTCGTAGTGGCGCCGAGGGTCGGTTTCCGGGAGCACGGGGTCCTGTTCCTCAGCGGGAACAATGGAAGCCTCAGAAGCTTCAGGCTCGGAGGTCGCGGGGCGAGGGGCCGCCGGGGTCTCCTCCGACTGCGCTCCAACCTTTTCAGCCTCTTCGTCGACAGGCTCAGCGGCTGCGGTCTCAGTAACGCTCCAGCCATTGGTGAAGGGAATCTCGACACTCTGAGCTGCTAGGCCTCGGGAAGCCGAAGGGGCAATTTCAACGTTCAGCATGTAGCGCAGATCGGGATGCACATCTTGCAGAACGGCTAGGCGCGCACCGGGTACCTCGATGCCGTCCAGAAGCGTGCCGTTGACAACATCGGCTCGTGCCGGGGAGGCAGCCAGTACGTGGCGATTGCCCTGCTCATCAACGGCGTAAATCGAGGTCATGATCTCGAAGGCCTGCGCATCGCCCAGACCGGTGGCCTTGTAGACGATCAGGTTCTGCTCCTGCGGAATTTCCAACTGACCCGACAGGATCTGGGCATTGAGCGGCTCATCCTGAGTATCCGCAGGCTGCACCTCCAGGGGCGTCCATGAATTGTAGGAGGTGTCTTCGACGGAATAGCCGAGATCGGGGTTGACGACGGCGGTTGCCACCACGTACTGCTGGTTGGGGTCGAGGATTCCCGCAGGCAGGGTGAGCTGGGTGCTAAAGCTACCCTCGTGCACATCGGAGACGGGGACGAGGGTCATGGTCACCGCACGGGCACGGCTCAGGGCAGCCAGGGGGTACTTGCGGTACTCACTGACGTACACGGCGATGCCATGCTTCTCAACGTCCTCGCCCAGAAAACCACTACCGCTAACGGTGATACTCTGGGAACGCGCGGGGTTGATGGCAGCACCCTGTTCGACCTGCACCGAGGGGCGCACATCGCGGTCAGAATGCTGGGCACGGTTCTGCTGAACGTTAGAGGAGGAAAGGCCGCCCGCATTGTGCACTGGAATCGCGGCCTGGGCCGCACCGGTGCCGGCGGTCAGAACGGAGGCCGCAATGGCGGCCGTTGCTCGGGTCTTTGAGTGAGCGGGATCGGGCATGAAACACACCTTTTCTGTGAGTGTGAACGATACCCTTTACGCGACAACGACGCCTCAATTCCCGGCGGGAAGATGTACGGTTGGTTCCTTCGCGAGGTTGGTAACCTTGCGATAGGGGTCTCCTCGGCATGGGCGATGGGTTCCGAGAGGTAAAACTCTCAATCTCCATCTGAGGTGGAAGTCTGCGCGAGGGGAATCGCTCTATTTATCGGTAGTTCCACACTATCAATAGAAAAAGCCTCTTGAGGCCCAATACGCTTTACGAGCCAACTATTTTTTTATGCAATGAACCACAAAACGGGTTTTTTACCCAAATCTCCCCCACTAATCATCCGCAAAACATATCGACTAGGTAAAATACCTCAACTCTCCCTTCAAGGTGAGGGTTTGAAGCGAACGTAAATAGGTAGACTCTGCAGTGCTATATGTGCACATTTATGCACATATAGTTATTTTCTTTCGGGTGTAAGGTTTTTGAGGTCTCGCATCAATCAGTAGCGCCAATCCCCTATTCACCGGCGATGCGAATGACTCTCTTGCCACGCGTGTGACCGGCCTGCAAATCGCGGTAGGCCGCACGGACATCCTCAATCGTGAACCCGTACACGCGATCCAAGCGAATTGACACCTTCCCATCGGCGACCAGCTCGGCTAGGGTCTCGAAGTCCCCGTGTTCCGAATGGCGGGGGCCCGTAAACTGTGCTCCCCTAATCATGACCTTGGGCGAGGGAACGAGGGTTCCAATGTCCTTGCCCTTCAACCCCAGCGAAAAGGCTAGGGTCACGTAGTCGCCACCGTAGCAGTCCAGGAACTTTGTCACGCGACCCTCGGCCGCCTTGAGCACTCGTTCCCCCACGCCCTCGCCATAAGCAACCGGCACGGCCCCCAACGACCTGATAAACTCGGCATTCGCGGCCCCTGCAATGCCAATGACGCGTGCACCGCGAGCCACGGCATACTGCACGGCGACGGACCCAATTCCGCCCGAAGCCGCGGAGATGACCACCGTATCGCCCTCACCCGCGCCAATATGGCGGAAGGCGCCTCCCACGGTCAGGGCCGCGACACCCATTGCGGCCGCGTGCTCAAAATCAATGGAGGCGGGCTTAGGCGCAATGTCGCCGATGTTCACACAAATTTCCGTGGCCAGAGATCCCCGTTTGGTGCCCAGGCCGGGGGCACTGACGATGGTTCCGAAGACATCGTCGCCCACGCGATAGCCCGATACGCCGGGCCCCACCTCGAGCACCGTGCCGGAGAAATCACGCCCCACTCCGCGAGGGAACTGCGATTTCTTTGATTCAAACCAGCGGCGGGGGTTCCTGATTTTCATGGCGCGCGAGAGCATCTTGAGCTGCGGAGAGCCCTCAAAAATCTTATAGTCCACGGGGTTCAGGCCGACCGCACGCACCGCAATCTTTACCTGCCCCGCTTCGGGGCTCTCCCCCGGTACGCTCACGAGCTTCAGATTCTCCACGGGCCCAAAGCGGTCGTACTGCACTGCCTGCACGCTCATCGTTTCTCATTCCCCTCTTCCCGATTCGGGAGGTATTCTGCAACCTAACGGCAAATTCTTCGACAGGGTTATCCGGGCCCCTCGAAATTCGAGGCTTTCACTTCCGGGACGCTCGGAACCGATAAACCCCCACCCCCGCGAGCGCGGGAACCCTGTCATGAACAAATCGACACCGGTCTGTCCGTCCATTGCGGCTGCAACGTTCCGTGGAGCGCCGCATCGTGCGCCCTCACTATTCTGAACACACAGAAACGTCCTCGCGGTCTCCCGAGATTATTTTAATCCCGAGGAAACCGCGAGGACGTTTCATACGGCGTTACGCGAAAGGATCAGCCCTAGAGGCTGCGGCGACGCAGAAGCATCAGCGCAGCACCGGCGATCAGCGCTGCGGCGCCGACACCGGCAATACCTGCGACACCTTCAGCGCCGGTGTGAGCCAGCTGCGGCTTCGAAGAGCTATCCGAAGTGGTGCGGCCGGCGGTATCGCGAGCGCTCACGGTGTGGCCACTCTGGGAAGAAGCGGTCACCGGGGTGTTACCAACCTTGGCCTTGGGAGCCTGCGAGGAGGGAACGCGAGTCTCGGTCACGGTCACGGAACCGTCCTCGCTCATTTCCGCGGTGAAGACGCTGGTGGTGCCGTCGCCGTTATCGCGAACGGTGGTGTTATCGTCGTTGCTTGCCGCGGGCACCGTGGGGGCCGGGTGGTCCGCATCGCTCACGGAGGCGGTGGTGACAGCCACCTGATGTACCAGGCCGTTCGGGTCGCTGGTAGCCACGAGCGCGTACACGTAGCCGGGCAGCAGACGATCGGCACGCACGGAAAGCTTAGCGGTGAAGGTGCCCTCCATAATCTCGGATGCGGGCACATCCTGAACGGCCAGAGCCTCACCGGTGATGTTGCCGTCGGCATCCAGGCGGTAGATGGCCACCTGCACGCCGCGGGAAGCAGATTCGTGGGTGAATCCCGCGCCGTTGACAGTCACCACGTTGTACTCGTCATTCGGGTCCAGGCTTGCGCTCTCGGTGGTGAGGGTCGCGTTCTGGGGTTCAGGTACTGCCGGGGTCTCGGGAGCCGGAGTCTCGTCAGCCTTGGGAGTCTCTGCCTTGGGGGTTTCCGGGGCGGGAGTCTCATCAGCCTTAGGGGTTTCGGGAGCCGGAGTCTCGGGGGCCGGGGTCTCATCAGCCTTGGGGGTGTGATCACGCGGAGTGGTAGTCTCGGTTACCTTGAAGGAGGAAAGAGCCACCAGCTTCTCGGCGGGCTGAGCCTGGGGGTTGCTGACAGCAACCAGAGCGTAGGATGCGCCGGCGGGAAGCTGGGCTGCGGGAACGCTGAGGGAAGCGTTGAATGCGCCGTCCTTGATCTGTCCAGCGTCAACGGTGATGGTTGCAATCGGTTCACCGGTAATCTGCTGGTTAGCGTCCAGAGCGTAGATGCTCACGTTAACAGAGGCACCCACCTTGGCCCCCTGGAAACCGGATGCACGAACCGTAATGGTATTGATGGTGGCGTCTGCGGGGAAGTCGGTTTCCTCAATCTCGATGGCGGGATTGGCCTGCTCGGTCTTGGGATCTGCCTTCGGGGTTTCCTCGGTCTTCGGTGCCTCGGTAGCAGCAGGGGCCGGGGTCTCAGCCTTGGGTGCTTCGGTAGCAGCGGGGGCCGGGGTCTCGGTCTTGGGTGCTTCAGTCTTCGGTGCTTCGGTAGCGGCCGGGGCCGGGGCCTCAGCCTTCGGGGTTTCCTCGGTCTTCGGTGCCTCGGTAGCAGCCGGCGCCGGAGCCTCGGTCTTCGGTGCCTCGGTAGCAGCAGGGGCCGGGGTCTCAGCCTTGGGTGCTTCGGTAGCGGCCGGGGCAGGGGTCTCAGCCTTGGGTGCTTCAGCCTTGGGTGCTTCAGCCTTGGGTGCTTCAGTAGAAGCCGGGGCCGGGGTCTCAGCCTTGGGTGCTTCGGTAG
>NZ_KV797969.1:778144-783537 GCF_001809565.1 Rothia sp. HMSC072B03 | reverse complement strand
GGGCCTCAGCCTTCGGGGTTTCCTCGGTCTTCGGAGCCTCGGTAGCAGCCGGCGCCGGAGCCTCAGTCTTCGGTGCCTCGGTAGCAGCGGGGGCCGGGGCAGTAACCTCTACGTTTACCTCACCGTTGGGGTGCTGCGTGACGGCAACAGTCGTACCGTTCTGGTCTGCGGGAGCCTCAGCCGCAAAGGTTGCCGGAATAGCGGCAACGGAGCCTGCGGTAAAGGCTGCCGCTGCTGCAATCTTGTAGACGCGACGGGTAGTCTTCGACATTGTTCCTCGATCTCTGAATCATCGGTGGTGAACCCCGGGAATATGCGCCCCCCTCTTCGAAGGCCATCGGGTGTTCAATATGGGTGTGATGCTAAAAGGCTAACATTCGCCCCTGTTCTTACCGGCACCCTATCGCATCCTCTATTCAAGTGTTATCAAATCGTTATAAAACACTCCCCTATAAAGAGATTGCATACATACCAATTCGCTTACTTGAGTTCTCCGTATCAGGATATGGCGATTCTTAAACTTCCCTTTTGCTGACGTTTAACGAACCTATGCGTTATTCCGTGAGGAAAAACCTTATAACTACCTGAGAAAACCCCGCTTCGGGGAGTGAGCTTTCACCCATCCCCCAAACGGGGTTATGCGCGTATTATCCGCAGAACTTCTCAATGAGGGGTTGCAGAGAGGGCCGATGGCACGCTACCCCTCGGCGCGAATCACCTTGAACTGGCTGGCCTGAGCCACCGGGCGCAGGGTAATGCGGTCCAGGTTAACGTGGTGCGGAACGTTGAGCGCAAAGGTTACGGTCTGCGCCACGTCCTCGGCGGTAAGCGGATTCGGTACGCCCTCATACACGCGGTCGGCGGCCTCCTGCGAACCCAGGCGGTTCAGGGAGAACTCTTCGGTGTGCACCATGCCGGGGCAAATCTCGATGACGCGCACGTTATGTTCCGCCTCCTCCAGGCGGAGCGCCTCGGTCAGGCCGCGAGCGCCAAACTTTGCGGCGTTATACCCGGCGCCGCCCTCGTACCCATGCTCGGCAGCGGTGGAGGTCAGATTCAGAATCGTGCCGTGACCATTCTGGCGCAGTGCCCCGCTGAAGGCGCGGACCGTATTCAGGATTCCCAGCACGTTCATGCGGTACATCTGCAGGTAATCTTCGGGCTTACCCTCCGAGACGGGATCCAGGCCGATGGCTCCCCCGGCAATATTGACCAGGGCGTCAACGGTTCCCTGCTCACCCAGGATCTGCTCGGCGGCAAAAGCAACGGCGGTCTCGTTGGTTACGTCGCAGGTGACCGGATGCGCGCCGGTCTCCTGCTGCAGGGTGTAAAGACGGTCGGTGCGGCGAGCCAGAGCGTACACCGTCCACCCGGTGGCAACCAGCTGATGCACGGTAGCTCGACCAATTCCGCTGGACGCGCCGGTCACCACGGCCACTTTGCCGTCTCCGGCCCAGGAGCGAAAGGGAGATGGAGGAATGTAAGTGTTCTTAGTCATATCTTTATCCTAATAAAACGATGCCCGGTCGTGCTCCACAACGAAACACACCGGGCATACATTTTTTGGTTTTTTCGGTTTTCACGGCTCAAGGTTTTCACAGCTCAAGGTTTTCACGGCTCAAAAGAACCTCGTCGCCCCCCGATTACTTGCGGCGACGGGGAAGACCCCAGCGGCTACGGCCACCATCGCGGTAGCCGAGGCGGTGCTCAAAGTACACGGGCGAGCTACTACCGGTCTTCACGGTGTCCGGGGGAACCGTCCCCTCGCGTGCAGACATAAGATAGAGAATCGCGGCACCCGGCACGAAAGCGATAATGGGAAGAACGAAGCGCATGCGCGCCTCCCCATAGCCGCTTCGCAAGCTAAGGTGCCCGATGCATGCCGCCACCAGTACCACCTGAATCAGTAGAACGGCGGTCTCGAAAGCACCCAAACCAAAGAAACTAAACGTACTCATCAATGCCTCCTCAGGATTGGTACTATTTCAGTCTACGCCCCCGAATGATGCCTGCATAGGGTCGAGTCACGTGTTGAAATGATCCGCGGAACACATTTACCTTCGGGTATTAATGACCTATTCCTGTAGCATTTCCGAGCAGCGCTTCCGAGGCTTCTCCCCCGCCACCCCCCTATCTACCGCACCACCGTGAAATCTCAACGCCACCGCATCACCGACCTCCGAACCCGCCGCCGAGAATTACAGCAGCGAGCCGCCACGTACCGAGCTTCCACAGGGACCCCCTACCCCATCGAGGTACATCTACTCCTGGGGCAGACCTACCTGGACCCCGCCTCCTGGGATGAGCTCATCCACTCCCGCGGACCCGCCGTTGCCCTGCGTCGCGCACGTTTCGCCCCGCGATACGACCGGCTTCTGCGCCGCCTCGAAGAAGCCATCACCCGCTACGAACGCCCCTGACAACCCCTCGAAGCACCCCGCGAACGGCCATCGAGGCCGTGACTCACCACGTCCTCGGCGCACGGCCGGCGCTGAAAGCTGAGAGAACGCCGTGAATATGAGAAAATAGCCCTTATGGCTGAAAACATTTTGGGCTCAGACTCGCCCGTACAGATTAACGTTCCCGACCGCCCCGCCCTCGAAGGCCTCGAAGAGAAGCTTTCGAAGCGCTGGGCCGATGAGAAGACCTACGCATTCGACGAGAACACCACTCGCGAGCAGGTCTACTCCATCGACACCCCGCCGCCGACCGCATCCGGCTCCCTGCACGTGGGTCACATGTTCTCCTACACCCAGACCGACGTCATTGCACGCTACCAGCGCATGACCGGCAAGAACGTGTTCTACCCCCTCGGCTGGGACGACAACGGTCTGCCCACCGAACGCCGCGTTCAGAACTACTACGGCGTTCTCTGCGACCCCTCCGTGCCCGACAACGATTCCTTCCGTGACCTGATTACCTGGAAGGCAGACGGCACCCCCAAGCCTGACCGCAGCCAGGCAAAGTGGCCGCGCATCTCCCGCAACAACTTCATCGAGCTCTGCGAAGAACTCGCGGTTGAGGATGAGAAGGTCTTCGAGAACCTCTTCACCACCCTGGGTCTGTCCGTGGACTGGTCGCGTACCTACCGCACCATCGACGCACACTCCCGCAAGGTTTCCCAGCTCGCCTTCCTGAAGGACCTGGAAGCAGGCAACGCCTACATGGCAGAGGCCCCCACCATGTGGGACGTCACCTTCCGCACCGCGGTCGCCCAGGCCGAGCTAGAAGATAAGGAACGCCCCGGCGCGTACCACCGCATCAGCTTCCACCGCCCCAACGGCGAGAAGGTCTGGATTGAGACCACCCGCCCCGAGTTGCTGCCCTCCTGCGTGGCCCTCGTGGCGCACCCCGACGACGAGCGCTACCAGTCGCTCTTCGGCACCACCGTCACCTCCCCGCTGTTCGGCGTTGAGGTCGAAATCAAGGCTCACCCGCTGGCACAGCCCGACAAGGGCGCCGGTATCGCCATGATTTGTACCTTCGGTGACACCACCGACGTCACCTGGTGGCGCGAGCTGCAGCTGGATACCCGCGCACTCATCGGCCGCGACGGCCGCTTCTCCCGCGAGGTTCCCGAGTGGATTACCTCCGCCGAGGGTCGCGAGCGCTACGAGCGCATGGCCGGCACCACCGTCTTCACCGCGCAGAAGACCGTCGTGGAGATGCTGGTTGAGGCCGGCGAGATGGACGGCGACCCCAAGCCGATTACCCACCCGGTGAAGTTCTACGAAAAGGGCGATAAGCCCCTCGAGATCGTCGCATCGCGCCAGTGGTACATCCGCAACGGTGGCCGCGACGCCGACCGCCGCGAGAAGCTCATCGAGCGCGGCCGCGAGATCAACTGGCACCCCTCCTTCATGCGTAGCCGCTACGAGAACTGGGTTGAGGGTCTGAACGGCGACTGGCTGATTTCTCGCCAGCGCTTCTTCGGTGTTCCCTTCCCCGTCTGGTACCCGCTGGACGCCGAGGGCGAGCCCGACTACGAGAACCCGATTCTGCCCACCGAGGATATGCTCCCGGTAGACCCCGCCTCGCAGACCGCTCCCGGTTACACCGAGGATCAGCGCGGCGTGGCCGGCGGCTTCGTGGCCGACCCGGACGTTCTGGACACCTGGGCCACCTCCTCCCTGACCCCGCAGATTGCAACCGGTTGGGGCGTGAACCCGGACCTGCACGCAAAGACCTTCCCCATGGATCTGCGCCCGCAGGGTCACGACATCATCCGCACCTGGCTGTTCTCCACCGCCGTGCGTTCCGAGACTCTGGCCTCCTCCGTACCGTGGTACAACACCGCGCTCTCCGGCTGGATTCTCGACCCGGACCGCAAGAAGATGTCCAAGTCCAAGGGCAACGTCGTGGTCCCCAATGAGGTTCTGGAGAAGTACGGTTCGGATGCTGTGCGCTACTGGGCGGCTTCCGCTCGCCTGGGTGCCGACACCGCCTACGACGAGGGTCAGATGAAGATTGGCCGCCGCCTGGCCATCAAGCTGCTCAACGCCTCCAAGTTCGTGCTGAACCTGGGCGCAACCGAGAAGTCCGTCATCACCTCGCAGGCTCAGGGTCGCGTGCTCATCAACGCCCTGGATCGCTCCCTGCTGGCTCGCCTGGCGTACCTGGTTGAAGAGGCAACCGCAGCATTTGAGAAGTACGAGTACGCTCGTGCCCTGCAGATTTGCGAGAGCTTCTTCTGGTCCTTCACCGACGACTTCGTCGAGCTGATTAAGGACCGTGCCTACGGTGCTCGCGGCGAGCAGGAGCAGGCTTCTGTTCTGGCCGCTCTGGCCACCACCCTGGACGCTCTGCTGCGCCTGTTCGCGCCCTTCCTGCCGTTCGTGACCGAAGAGATTTGGTCCTGGTGGCGTGCGGGTAGCGTGCACCGCGCCGAGTGGCCGCAGGCGCTGCCCATCCTGGAGGGCACCCTGCTGGCTGAGTACTCCGCTCAGAACCCGACCGCCGGCATTTCGGCCCAGTGGGTCCTGGCTGATGCCAACCCGGCTCAGATTGACTCGCTCAAGCAGATTCTGCCGGATGTTGCTGAGGCCCTGGGCGGCCTGCGCAAGGCAAAGAGCGACGCGAAGGTCAAGCAGCGCACCGAGGTTGAGTCCGCTACCATCGCGGCTCCGCAGGCGCAGCTGGACCGCATCGAGGCCGGCCTGGGCGACCTGAAGGCCGCCGGTAACGCACGCGAGCTCTCCCTGGTGGCAGCTGAGGGCGAGCTGGAGGTTCGCGATGTGGTGCTCGTGGTGGAGGAAGCCGCCGAGTAGGCGATGCATCCGCGATTCGTCGTCGCTTGTTGCGCAACGCTCAGCCTGCGCGGAGACGCGGATCCTTCTAAGCACCGATGGTGAATAACGCGAGGCGGGGAGGTACCGTAATTTCGGTACCTCCCC
>NZ_KV797969.1:721880-778044 GCF_001809565.1 Rothia sp. HMSC072B03 | reverse complement strand
GGGGAGGTACCGTAATTTCGGTACCTCCCCGCCTCGCTTATCTACACTCCGTGCAACTCCGGTGGGCACCGATGCCAGCGGAGCCCCTATTGCTCTATTCTTTTCTTTCAGCCGAAAGGAAATTTGTTATTTTTTCATGCATAAAATCTCGTTCTCAACGACCACTCGCAATGCAGGCCTTCCGGCTCCGTGCGCCTCAGCTATAACACCCCCGAATCCCCCGCCGAATCCCCTGGACCTGGGGATTTATCTCCCAGATAGCCCTTCTCCCCTCCCTATTATGTGGGGTTGAAACCCTCTCATTGCAGATTATTGCGTTTGTGTGCATATTTTTTGGGTTCCCCAACCGCTAATCAACCTTATTAGATTGACGGTCACTTTTTTGTATGATGGTTTGCGAGGGTTCCCCTCAATTCACTTCACTTCAGCGAGCGCACGCCACCGGTACGAGCCAATAAGCCGACCAGCCACACCACTACCCACCGCCGGGGTGCGATGTCGCATCCCGACCCTACCCGCGCGCCATGGCTGGCGCGTACGACCGCTCATGATTCCCCATTCAGCATCAGAACACACCCCTGCGAGGCAGGCGAACTACTCCGCCCCCTCACCCGCGAGGCAGAGCTCTCCCACCCCGGTAACGGCTGACGCCCCCTCAACCGACACCCCGAGCCAGGACCAGCTCCAGCACTACCTCTCCGTCCTCGGCGAATACATCCGCCAGGCACGCGAACACGCTCAGACGCTCCACGATTCTTACACCAACGAGGTCTATGAGCTCTGGCACGAACACATCACCTACTCCGCCGCCGCTGATGAGGCCAGTATCTCCTCCGGTGCTCTGAACGCAGCCGAGCTGGAGGAGCTAACTCGCAAGTGGGTGCGCCTCATGCGTGAGGGTCGAGACATGCTGCACCACGAGACAACCATTGCCGCAGACCGGGCAATTGTGCAGGACGGCTTCCCCCTCAACTAGCCCCCCCAGAAAAGACCTCGGGCCATTCTCCTCCGTGGGCCTTCCGCGACCGGGGCTCCCGCGCAACGAGCTTTTGGTATAGTTTTCTGGCACCAGTTCAGCGCACAGAAAGGGCGGGAATGTCCCACCAAAAACGCATCCTACGTCCCACGCGTAGCGAAGTTGCGCCGCCGGTTACTTCGCCGCCCGTCTACCGCGGTGATATTGACGCGCGCGGCACGGCGCAAAACCTCGTCCCTCGCAGCCTGTGGGTCGATTTCTGGGACACTCTCTTCTTCATCTTTGCCGGTGTGGCCTCCGTCGTGCTGACCTTCATGATTCTGGCGAATACGGTTGGCCATTCTTTCTGGGGTTTCCCTATTGCCTTCATTTTCTGGGCAGTCACCGCGTACCTGACGCTACCGCGTTTTCATGCGATCATGACCCGCATATACGTGCCCGACTACTTTATTGGGCGCACCCGCACCCCGGACGGTCGGCTCGGTGACCCGGTCAATATCGGTCTGATTGGTACCGAGGAGCAGATTCATCAGGTCATGCAGGACGCCGGCTGGACCCGCGCTGAGAACGTCACCCTCGTCTCCTCCTGGAAGATTATTATCTCCACCATCACCCGCCGTTCCTACGCGGAGGCGCCCGTCTCCCCGCTGAAAATTTTTGGCAAGACGCAGGCTTTCGCCTACCAGAAGGAAGTGGACGGCAACCCCGAGAAACGCCACCACGTGCGCTTCTGGAAAACCCCTGACGGCTGGCTTCTGCCTGGCGGTCACCAGGTGGATTGGTTAGCGGCGGGCACCTACGACTCCGGTGTGGGTTTCAGCTTCTTCACCCTGCAGGTCACGCACCGCATTGACGGTGAAACCGACTTTGAACGCGACTACATCGTGGAGTCCATCCAGTACGCTCACCCGGAAACTCACGTTGAGATTCTGCACGATTTCTCCTCCGGCTACCACGCCCGTAACGGCGGCGGCGACGCGATCCACACGGACGGAGCGCTCCCGGTCATCGTGCTGAACAATGAGGGACTGGAGCCGCAGGAGCAGGAAGAAATTCACCTCTCCAGCGCGCACGACCTGGCGTACCGCATGCCGCTGAGTCTGCTGGTCGGTTCGGGTATGCTCATCGCCGTGACCCTCGCCGATATTGTCAACAGCGTCATTCTGGCGCTCAGCCGACCGGCCCTGCGAGCCAAGCTCCTCGAGGAAGGATCCGGCGACGATCTTGAT
Organism: Rothia sp. HMSC072B03; assembly: GCF_001809565.1. NCBI lineage: Bacteria > Bacillati > Actinomycetota > Actinomycetes > Micrococcales > Micrococcaceae > Rothia > Rothia sp. HMSC072B03. The sequence continues at coordinate 775,839 of NZ_KV797969.1, read as the reverse complement.
TTGCTGAGCCTATTCGATCAGGTGGATAGCGACGTGCTGCTGACCATCACCAGCGCGGTGTTGGTGGGCTTCGTAGCCGTCTATTCTGCGGTCCACCTCTTCCTGCTGTGGAGCACGCTGCGCGGCTCCTCCAAGGCTCGTCGATTGGCTCTGCTGTTGACGGCATTGAACTTCGCGGCGATTACCGGCGGCGTGCTGTGGGGGCACCACTCCCTGCTGCTGTCCACGATTTTCTTCCAGCTGGGCGTTGCGGTGTTCGCAATGTTGGCGTTCACCTCGGACGCGGCGGTCCAGTACACCGCGACCCGCACCTTCCACATGCGCGATACGAAAATCGTGCAGCGGGCAACGCACCCGAAGGTTCTGGAGCGCAGGGCTCAGCGCAAGGCTCGAAAGCACGAAAGACGGCTTCTGAAAACCGAAGCCGCCAAGCCTGACCCGCATCCGGCAATTCGGCACCGTTAGACAGAAAGTACCGCCCGGTCAGTGTGACCGGGCGGTACTTTTATGCTCTGTTGAGGCTCTATCGCCGAGGGGCTCTGCCGAGCTCGGGGTTTCGGGCCTTGGCGGTTCGAGCCTCGGTGTTTCGTGCCTCAGTTCCCGCTGTGTTTAGGCTTCGCCGTCCTCGCCGTGGAAAATCGGGCCCACGTTACGGGGGCGCTTCAGCTCGAAGAAGCCGGGGTAGGAAGCCAGCGCCAGGGCGCCGTCGAAGAGCTTACCGGCCTCTTCACCGGCAGGGCTCGGGGAGATGACCGGGCCGAAGAAGGCGGTGCCGTTAATGGAAATCAGCGGAACACCTACATCGGTGCCGCCCACGGTCTTCAGGGCGAGGTCCAGAGAAGCGCGCATCTGCTCGTCGTACTTGTCGGTGAAGGCCACATCCGCCAGCTCTGCGGGCAGGTTGACCTCTTCCAGCGCCTTGACGATTGCGTCGCGGTAGGAATCAGCCTTGTTCTTGTTGTGGTGAATCTGCTCGCCCAGAGCGTCGTAGAGGGGCTTGATGACCTCGTTGCCGTGCAGCTCACGCACAGCGGTAATGAGGCGGGTCGGCGCCCAGGACCGGTCCATCGCTGCCTGGTAGTCGGCGGGCAGCTCGCGGCCCTGATTGTGCATGGACAGGGAGAAGGGACGCCAGGTCACCTCAATATTACGGACTTTCTGCACCTCGCCAATCCAACGGGAGGTAATCCAGCACCAGGGGCAAATCGGATCGAACCAGAAATCAACCTGTGCGGGGGCGTTCTCAGCCATGGGTGTTCCTCTCTTGTACGGATGCGCGTACCGCCCGTGCGGTCCGGCATCCTGTGTTCACCTTTGATATCTGCACCAGCCAGGCCCGCGGTTTCTGAGCGCGGCACCTGCTAGTGAGCCGTCACCCCGTATAACCGGGGCGACGGCTTCTTTATTCCCTGGCCTCTTCGGCCGGAAGTATTCGATTAGGCCACCTTGCGCCCGGCCTTCGCGGCCTTCAGGGAGGCGGTCTTCGCGTCCCCCTTCGCGGTGCGGGTAGTCTCGGTTCCCGGGTCGGGGGCCTGCAGCACGTAACGGGGCTCCGCGCCGTTGAGTACGGTGTCCTCACCGATGACGATGGATACCACGTCGGTGCGGTCCGGAATCTCGAACATGACCGGTTGCAGGATCTGCTCCATCATGGAGCGCAGACCGCGGGCACCGGTGCCGCGCTCGGCGGCAAGGCGGGCAATAGCTGCGATTGCCGCATCGTCAATAATCAGTTCCACGCCGTCCAGGGCGAAGAGGTGGCGGTACTGCTTGAGCAGTGCGTTCTTCGGCTCGGTCAGCACTCGAGCCAGCTCTTCTTCGTTGAGCTCGCTCAGGGTCGAGATGACCGGCAGGCGGCCAATCAGCTCGGGGATGATGCCGTAGTGGGCCAGGTCCTCGGGCATAATCTGCTCGAGCGGGTCCCTCACCGTACCGCCCAGCTCGGCCCCGAACCCGATGCCGCCGGAACCCACGCGGGCCGCGATGCGGTCGTCAATATTGTCGAAGGCACCAGCCACGATGAAGAGAATATTGGAGGTATCGATCTCAATATTCGCGTGGGCCGGGTGCTTGCGTCCGCCCTCCGGCGGTACGGTCGCCACGGTGCCCTCAATAATCTTCAGCAGCGCCTGCTGCACGCCCTCACCGGATACGTCGCGGGTGATGGAGAGGTTCTCGCCACCCTTGCGAGCAATCTTGTCAATCTCGTCAATGTAGATGATGCCGCGCTGAGCCTTCGCCACATCACCGTCGGCGGCGTTGATGAGGCGCAGCAGGATGTTTTCCACGTCGTCACCCACGTAACCCGCCTCGGTGAGGGTGGTTGCGTCGACCAAGGCGAAGGGCACGTCCAGCTTCTTCGCCAGGGTTGCCGCCAGGTAGGTTTTGCCGCAGCCGGTCGGGCCGAGCATCAGAATATTGGACTTGCCCAGCTCCACCTGCTCCCCCGCCGTCGCCGAGAGCGTGCGGGAGGTCAGCACCGGGTTGTCCAGGTCGTGAATACGCTTGTAGTGGTTGTACACCGCCACCGCCAGGGTGCGCTTCGCGGCGTCCTGACCGATGACGTAATCGTTGAGGTGGCTATAAATCTCGCGCGGGGTGGCTAGTTGCTTGGGGGATGCGGGGGCCACCGGAGCGTTTGCCTTCAGACGCTCGTCGGCCAGAATCTCTTCACAGAGCTCCACACATTCATCGCAGATGGAGACATTCGGCCCGAGCACAATCTTGAATACTTGTGCGCGCGTCTTCTTGCAGAAGGAGCACCGCATGCTGGCGTTGGGCGGCTCGGGGGGCAAAGTAATGTCTGTTGCCACGAGAATCCCCTTTCATTCGTGTGGTCGTCTCTCGGAGCAGCGCACGGAGGGGCCGGGCGCTCTTCACGGTGAGAGATGATCTCTACCTCTCTAGGCTACCGGAGTTCACCCCGGAACTCAGAATTACGACCCCCGAAGAAGACAGTCGGTACCCATATGACGAACCGGGTCAAATATGACGTTTAGGGGCGTTCCTTGACCGACCCCGTTGCGCGGGGGTTTCGGCGGGGGTAGAGGAGCCGCTCAACGGCTTAAAAGCATCCCCGTGTTACGTTGCGGTATCCGTCATAATGCGTCGCATAAAGCTAAGGGACGGAACGGCGCCCGAACCCCCACGCCTGCACGGCGTTAGGGTTTCGGGAACCGTTCCGTCCCTCTCTCACAGCGGTTACCGTTCATCGCGCCCGATACTCGCTCGGCGAGCCATCGAGCCCGGTGGCGGCTTAGGTGTGGGAAATAGCGGTGTTGGTCGCGGGCTTGCGCAGCTTACGAGACTCCAGGACCTTGTCGACCAGGCCGTACTCCAGCGCACCGGCGGCGGTCAGAATGTTGTCACGCTCGATGGAGCGGTCAACTTCCTCGTAGGTCTTGCCCGAGTGCAGTGCCAGGGTCTGGGCGGTCCACTCGCGCATACGCATAACCTCGTTCGCGTGAATCTCGATGTCGGAGGCCTGACCACCCTGCTGGCCGCTCAGGGCCGGCTGGTGAATCAGCACGCGAGCGTTCGGCAGTGCCAGACGCTTGCCGGGGGTGCCGGCGGCCAGCAGCACGGCCGCAGCCGAAGCCGCCTGACCCAGGCACACGGTCTGAATCTCGGGGCGGATGAACTGCATCGTGTCGTAGATGGCGGTCATCGCGGTGAAGGAACCGCCGGGCGAGTTGATGTACAGGGTGATGTCACGCTCGGGGTCCTGCGCCTCCAGCACGAGCAGCTGAGCCATGATGTCGTCTGCGGAGGCGTCGTCCACCTGGGTGCCCAGGAAGATGATGCGGTCCTCGAACAGCTTGGCGTACGGGTCCTGACGCTTGTAACCGTAGGGGGTGCGCTCCTCGAAGCTGGGGAGCACGTAGCGGTTGCTCGGCATAGCCGGCGCCGAGGTGGTGATATCGTTCGGCAGGTAGTTCATGTGCATCTCCCTTATGCGTTCTTCGACTCGGGCAGCTTACCGGCGGTGGTGGCAATGTGATCGAAGAAGCCGTATTCCAGGCCTTCTTCCGCGTTGAACCAGTTATCGCGGTCGTTGTCCTTCAGGATGGTTTCCAGGCTCTTACCGGTGCGCTCCGCGGTAATCTCTGCCAGGCGCTTCTTCATGTCCAGAATCAGCTCGGCCTGGGTGCGAATGTCGGACGCGGTACCGCCGATGCCGCCGAGGGGCTGGTGCATCAGGATGCGGGCGTTCGGGGTGGCGTAGCGCTTGCCGATGGTGCCCGCGGTGAGCAGGAACTGACCCATGGAGGCCGCCATACCGGTCACCACGGTCACCACGTCGTTCGGGATGAGCTGCATGGTGTCGTAGATTGCCATACCGGCGGTCACGGAGCCGCCGGGCGAGTTGATGTACAGGTAGATGTCCGCCTCGGGGTCCTCCGCCGAGAGCAGCAGCATCTGCGAGCAGATGAGGTTAGCGTTCGAGTCGCGCACCTCGGAGCCGAGCCAGATGATGCGCTCCTTCAGGAGGCTGTTGTACACGTAATCTTCCTGGGCACCAACGATGGGGGTTGCCATCGACGGCGAGGGCGCCACGCCGGCCGCCTGGGAGGCGCCGATGGGCAGAGGCATGTAGCTGGACATTCTTCCTCTTCTTCTCTTAGGGACTTCGCGGCATCTTTGCGCACAGTGCGCGCCGAAGCGCACGCGAAAAGTTTCGTTGCTACTACCTTACCGATAGTTGCCTCTCCCCCGCTCCCCGCGCGTCGCCCGTTCGCCAGGGGGTGAAGCTCACACCTGCCGGGACGGTAACCGGCCCGCCCCGAGGCCGCTCGCGGGAAGCACACGATTGCGGGGCAGGCGCAGAAACGCCTCGGCGGGCACCCACCGAAACCGGTGAGCACCCGCCGAGGCGATGCGATATGCGCGCCAACGCGCCCGCGGAGGCTACCCCGCAAGCGCCACGCGCAAGCTATTCGTGGGAGGGATTAGGCAGCTGCCTCTTCACCCTGGCCCAGGAACTTGGACAGGTCAACGGTGTTGCCCTTGGAGTCCTTGACCACTGCGGTCTTCAGGACCTCAGCCAGAGCCTTGGAACGGCGAACCTCGCCGACCAGTGCGCCAGCCTGGCCGGAACCGTCCAGCATCTGTGCGAACTGGTTCGGATCCATACCGTACTGAGAGCTCATGGTGATGATGTAGTTAATCATCTCGGCCTGGTCGACGGTCACTTCCAGAGCGTCGGCGAGGGCGTCCAGAACCATCTCGTTCTTGAAGGCGGTCTCGGTGTTCTCGCGAACCTCGGCGCGGTGCTCCTCGGTGTCGTGGCCGGGCTCAGCGTTGGGAGCGTTGAAGTGCTGCTCCAGCTGATCCTCGATGACCTTCTCGGGGACGGGGACCTCGACCAGCTCAACGAGCTTGGTCAGGACCTTATCGCGTGCCTGGGTGCCCTGCTCGGCAACCTTAGCCTCGGCAACCTGCTTCTTGATGTCTTCCTTCAGCTCTTCGATGGTGTCGAACTCGGAAGCCAGCTGTGCGAACTCGTCGTCAGCCTCGGGCAGCTCGCGCTCCTTGACAGCGGTCAGCTTGACCTTGATGACGGCTTCCTCGCCGGCGTGCTCGCCGCCGGAGAGCTTGGTCTCGAAAGTTGCGTCCTCGCCAGCGGACAGGCCGGTCAGGGCCTCGTCGATGCCCTCGAGCATGGTGCCGGAACCGATCTGGTAGGACAGGTCGTTAGCTGCGTCCACCTGCTCGCCGTCGATCTCTGCGGCGATGTCGATGGTCACGAAGTCCTTGTCGGCGGCGGGGCGCTCGACGGTCTTCAGGGTGCCGAAGCGCTCGCGCAGAGCGTCCAGTGCCTGAACCTCGTCCTCGGGGGTCACCTCGACCTCGTCCACCTCAACCTCGATGCCCTCGTAGTTGGGCAGCTCGATCTCGGGGCGGACGGTCACGGTGATGGTCAGCTTGATGTCAGCTTCGCGGTCCTCGGTGGTGGGCTGGGACTGAACGTCCAGCTCGGGCTGTGCCAGGGGGGAGAGGTCGTTCTCGCCCAGTGCCTGTGCGTAGTAGTCGTTCAGGGCGTCGTTCAGGGATGCCTCAACGATGTAGTCGAAGCCCGCGCGCTGCTCGATGAGCTGCTTGGGCAGCTTGCCCTTGCGGAAGCCGGGAACGCTAATCTGGCCAGCCAGGTTCTTGTAGGTGCGGTCCAGGTAGGGCTTGAATTCTACGAAGGGAACCTCGACCTCGATCTTTGCGAGGGTCGGGTTGAGCTTCTCGACGGCGGTCTTCACGTCCGTGATCTCCTCATATCGTTCGGTACGGCACGGGTCTCGGGCGTGCCGCTGTTGCTTAGTGGAAAGAGCGCCACGACCCTGTAGCGTCGCGGCAACCGTTTCACGTCGGGGCGACAGGATTCGAACCTGCGATCTCCTGCTCCCAAAGCAGGCGCGTTAGCCAAGCTACGCCACGCCCCGTGAAACTAACCGCGTTAAACACCGGAGCGTTTAACACAGTCAATGTCCTAGTTTACCTGTTTTCCCGCTAAATGCCCAACAGAACGGCGGATGCGGGCGCGGGTTCAAGCAACAACTCTCCCGCCCCGGGTTTGACAGGCTCCACCCCACACCGATACTATGGTCAGGTTCCATGCGGGGATGTAGCTTAATGGTAAAGCCTCAGTCTTCCAAACTGATTACGCGGGTTCGATTCCCGTCATCCCCTCCATGAAAAAGGCTCCGACGCAAGCGCCGGGGCCTTTTTGCATTCCGGGGATGCCGGGAATCGCTTACGGGCGAAAATGCATTCCCTCGCGCGCTCGGAGCCTCCGAGAACCTTCTCAGGGGCTCGATATATTCAGACATTAGCGCTGGCAGCACAGAATTTAGACCTGGCAGCCGGGGCACCAGTAGAGCTTGCGTCCGGCGATTTCTTCCATGCGGATGGTGGTGCCGCATCGCGGGCACGCCTCACCCTGGTGCTTGTACACGTAGTTCGCGTGCTCGGGCCAGGCCTCAGTTTCGGGAATACCGGGGCGGTCCTCGGGCTCGGTGGTGATGATGCGACCCACGCGCACGCCAATGACGAGCAGGTGCTTGTTGTCTTCCCAGAGGCGCTTGAGCTCGTCGTCGCTCAGGCTCTTGCCGGGGCGCAGCGGGTCAATTTCCTGGCGGTAGAGCGACTCGGCGCGGAAGATATTGCCCACGCCCGAAATGGCGGCCTGGTCCATGAGGATCACGCCGATGGGGCGTCCGCTCTTGCGGGCCGCGCGGTAGAAGCGTTCGGGGTCCGCGTCGGAGTTGAGCGGGTCCGGGCCCAGCTTGGAGCGGACGGTGCGCACCTCCTCCGGGGTGAGGGTGCGGCAGATAGTCGGGCCCACCAGGTCCGCCCAGCCGTGCTCCGAAACGATGCGGCAACGCACGGTGCTCTTCGGTTCGGGAGGACCGGCGTAGGGCTGCTCCTCCCCCGCCGCGTATTCCTTCTCACCAATCTTGCGGGGCGCGCCGATGCTCGAAGCACCCGTGAACGTCTCATCCCCGCCGAAGCTCCAGCTACCGTAAATACCCAGGTGCACGTTCAGGGTCAGGTCGTTCTCGAAGGTCACGAACAGGTGCTTACCGTGCGCATACGCACCGGTGATGGTGTGACCGTCCAGCAGGGCCGCCCCGTCGGTGAAGCGTCCCTGCGGGGAACTGACGCGCACGCGCTCGCCGGTGAAGACGTCACTGATTTGGCGGGCGATGCGGTGGATGGAGTGGCCTTCGGGCACGGGTTCTCCTCGAAAACTTGTCGGCTAGAAATAGTGCGGGTGGGCCCGATAGAAATCGGGGGTCGTGAAAAACGGGGCGTGAAAACGCCTTTGGCGCATAGCCTGAGCTATGCACCAAAGGCGTTCGAAACTTTAGGCGGCGTCGATCTGCTTACCGGCAATCGCGCCGGTCTGCTCGTACTCGGCCAGCTGACCGATACGGCGTGCGTGACGCTCCTCGTTGGTCCAGGGGGTAACCAGGAAGACCTTGATGATTTCCAGTGCTTCTTCCTTGCTGTGCTGGCGGCCGCCCACAGCAACGACCTGCGCGTTGTTGTGCTCGCGGGCCAAGGCCGCAGTGTCGTGGTTCCAGGCCAGGGCCGCGCGGATGCCCTCCACCTTGTTGGCGGCCATCTGTTCGCCGTTACCACTGCCGCCCAGCACGATGCCGAGGGAGTCCAGGCCGGCCTCACGGTCGCGCTTCACGCCCAGGGCGGCGTTGATGCAGAACGAGGGGTAGTCATCCAGCGGGTCGTAGTCGGCGGGGCCGTGGTCAATCATCTCGTAGCCCTCGGCGGTGAGGGACTCGATCAGGTAGTGGCTCAGTTCGAGGCCTGCGTGGTCGGTTGCGATGTGTACGCGCATGGTGCTCTCCTGGTGTGGTGTTGCGTGCTGCTCGGGGCGGCAATGGCCGGGCCGAGGCACGCCTCGCATCCTCAATTGGGATGTTTTCCCCCGATTCGGTTCGGGGTTTCTCTTAGTCTGTACCTACTAACTGTAGCGAATTCGCGCGGGTTCGGGTAATGGGGAACCCCGCCCGCACCGCCCGCATACGGTAAACTGTGGGATATGGCACTTTGCGGTGTCCCAATGCGTAGCGCCCGCGAGAAAACACCACCCGCAGCGCTCAGACGCAACCCCGGCAAGCCCCGACAGCATTGAGCGAGTCCAACGGCGCGGCGGATGCGCACGCCCGGGCACCGCGTCGGCGTGTCAGGACGGCACGCCGCGCCACCGTCCGCCGTGTCACTTCTATGGAGAGGGAATCCAATGCCCGGCCTAAACCTAACCCGCGATGAGGCGATTGAGCGCGCATCCATTATCAAGCGCGTTCACTCTTACCATATCTTCCTCGACCTGCGCACCGATCAGGATGTCTTCACCTCGAACGTTGAAATCCGCTTCGACGCTCAGGAAGGTGCCTCGACCTTTATCGACGCCATCACCTCCTCGGTCAAGTCCATTAACCTCAATGGCGAAGAGCTCAGCACCGACCTGGCTGACGGCGAGCGCATCCAGCTGCCGAACCTGGCCGCCGAGAACGTTCTGAAGATCGAAGCCGAGATGTTCTACACCAACACCGGTGAGGGTCTGCACCGCTTTGTGGACCCCGCCGACGGCGAGATTTACCTGTACTCCCAGTTTGAGGTGCCGGACTCCCGCCGCGTGTTCCCCGTCTTCGAGCAGCCCGATCTGAAGGCCACCTTCGAGTTTGAGGTGCGCGTGCCCTCGCACTGGGTGGTTGTGTCGAACCAGCCCGAGGTGAAGGTTGAGCCGAAGGACTGCGGTTGCGGCCGCGCCAACACCTGGTACTTCAAGCCGACCCCGCGCATGTCCTCGTACATCACCGCAATCGTGGCCGGCCCCTACGAGAAGATCACGAGCGAGCTGACTAACTCCGAGGGTCGCGTGATTCCGCTGGGCGTGTACGCCCGTAAGTCCCTCATGCCCTTCGTTGATGCCGAGGACATGTTTGAGCTGACCCGCCAGGGCTTCGAGTTCTACGAAGAGCAGTTCAAGACCCCCTACCCCTTCGAGAAGTACGACCAGCTGTTCGTGCCCGAATTCAACGCCGGCGCGATGGAGAACGCGGGCTGCGTGACCTACCTGGAGACCTACGTCTTCCGTTCCAAGGTTGCGGAGGCTCTGCGTGAGCGCCGCGCCATCACCGTTCTGCACGAGCTGGCCCACATGTGGTTCGGCGACCTGGTCACCATGAAGTGGTGGAACGACCTGTGGCTGAACGAGTCCTTCGCGGAGTTCATGTCTACCCTGGCCGCCGCGGAGAACACCCGCTATGCCAAGGAGGCGTGGGCTACCTTCTCCGCTTCGGAGAAGACCTGGGCCTACCGCCAGGATCAGCTGTCCTCGACCCACCCGATTGTGGCCGAGATTCGCGACTTCGCCGACGTTCAGGTGAACTTCGACGGCATCACCTACGCGAAGGGTGCTTCGGTGCTGCGTCAGATGGTGGCTTGGGTTGGTCAGGAGAACTTCATGGCCGCCCTGAAGGTGTACTTCGATAAGCACAGCTGGGGCAACACCGTGCTGGACGACCTGCTGGTTGAGCTGGAGCGCACCTCCGGCCGCGACGTGCGTGCGTGGAGCGCCAAGTGGCTTGAGACCGCCGGCGTGAACACCCTGGCCGTTGAGGTTGAGAACGACGAGGCCGGCAACATTTCGAATCTGGGTATCCGCCAGTCCTACGCCGAGGGCTTCGAGACCCTGCGCCCGCACCGCGCCGTGATCGGTTTCTACAACCTGGTGGACGGCAAGCTGACCCGCACCGACCGCATCGAGCTGGACATCGACGGCGAGCTGACCGTGGTCGAGGAGGCTGTCGGCAAGAAGCGCCCCGACCTGCTGCTGCTGAACGATGAGGACCTGGCCTACGCCAAGATTCGCCTGGACGAGCGTTCCATCGAGACCGCTATCAAGCACCTGGGCGACATCGATTCCTCCGTGGCTCGCGGCGTGGTCTGGGGTTCGCTCTGGGACACCGTGCGTGACGCCCAGATGCCGGCCCGCAAGTACGTTGACCTGGTGCTGAACAACATCGGCAAGGAGACCAACTCCACCGCCCTGCGCACCCAGATTAACAACCTGTCCGCTACCCTGCACTCCTTCGTGGCCCCCGAGGCTCGCGAGGAGACCCGCCACCGTGCCGCTGACCGTCTCTGGGAGCTGGCCAAGGCCGCTGAGCCCGACTCGGATGCTCAGCTGCAGCTGCTGCAGGCGTTCATCAACCAGACCCGCACCGAGGAGCAGTACGACAACGTGCAGCGCCTCTTCGAGGGCGAACTGACCCTTGAGGGCCTGGACATTGACGCCGACCTGCGCTGGAACCTGGTGTGCCGACTGGCAACCGGTGGCCGTTTCTCCGCCGAGCAGATTGCCGAGGAGCTGGAGAACGACAACACCGCGAACGGCCAGCAGTACGCAGCCCAGGCGTACGCATCGATTCCGACCGCCGAGGCTAAGGCCGAGTACTGGAACAAGATCATGGTGACCGGCGAGCTGTCGAACATGATTCAGCGTTACGCTATTTCCGGTTTCAAGTCCGGCAAGCCTGAGCTGATTGCCCAGTACGATGAGCCGTACTTCGAGCAGATCGAGGGCATTTGGCGTTCGCGTTCGCACGAGATTTCGATGCAGATCATTGGTGGCATGTACCCGAGCGTGCCGACCGCTGAGCTGCTGGAGCGTACCGAGGCGTACCTGGCTTCTCTGCCCGAGGATGCTGCGGCTCTGTACCGTCAGATTGCGGAGGCGCGCGACGGCGTGGCTCGTGCACTGAAGGTTCAGGCCGCCGATATCTAGTGGCGTTGCTTTAGGCATCGACCCGTTGGCGCGGCGGTGCGCGTGAGCGGCTCCCCGAGTCGCTCGATGCACGCCGCACCCGAGACACCCCCTCTCCCTCAGGCATCCGCACGATGCCGGGGCGGAGGGGGTGTTTCCGTGCCCGAGATATGCCCGAGAGAGCGTCGGCTCCCGGCACCGAGCCGGGAAACGGGGCGGGGCCGATTGGATTCGGATCGGGAAGGAGCCGAAACCGGGGCACACAAATTATCGGCACTCGGGTGCATATTTTTCAGTGTTTTTGCTTAAACCCCTCAGAAAAGCTCTCCACTTGGGGTTGAACCTACCGTACACTGTAGGTATGTCTTCTACCCGGCCCCATTTCAAACGCGTCACCACGGTAGGCGCCGTCCTCGGCGTCTTCGCATTAGGTTCCCTCGGCCTCTACGCCGTCGAGGGCTCCAGCACCCCCAACGCATCCGCGGCCACCGCCCACGCGCTCAACCCGGAATCCCCGGTCGTCGCCTCGACGGACCCGGTGGCAAGCCCCACCGAGAGCCCCTCGGCGGAACCCACCCCCGAAACCGTGGCGCAGCAGATGGACCGGGTCGCGCAGGAGGCCTTCGGGGCGGAGGGCGCGCACCCGGTGGGCGAGGCGCAGAAGCCCTTTACCACCTCCCAGGATGCCGCCGACGTCACGGTGCAGCAGTACCAGGGCGGCGTGGTCATGCATACCGCAGCCCATGGCGCGGTGGCCATGCACTCCGGCGTCTACGCGCACTGGTGGAAGCAGCGCGAGTACAGCGATTTTGCCGGCCTCGAAGGGCTGCCGACCGGCTGGCGCTCCGAGAGCGGAATCATCTACACGACCTTCGAGAAGGCCGAACTCTACTGGGACACCGCGATGAACGTGCCCCGAAGCACCACGGCCCTGGGCGCGCAGGACGCCCTCGTCATCGGTGATTCGCAGGTTCTGCCGACCTCGTGGGTTGGCCTGGGCCTTTCCGAGGCGGGCTTCACCTCCCACATGTTCCGGTGCGGCGGCGTTGGCTTCGTGGCCTCCCGCCCCGGCGCCTGCCCCTCCTACTACCAGGGCGTGATGGAGAGCGTCTGGGCCCTGCCCGGCGGCGCCCCCGGCGTGATTTACCTGGATGCGTCCGGCAACGACATGTACGTCGACGAGGATGAGGCGAAGGCTACGGAGCAGACGCAGGACCGCCAGACACGGGTCATCCAGCAGCTGCAACGCATGTACCCCTCCTCGAAGATTGTGCTCGGCGGCGTGGTGTCGATGAGCGAATCCGCCGCGCCCGATCCGCAAAAGGCCCACAAGCGTCACACGGCCAACGAGGCGGCGAAGGTCGTGGCTCAGCAGACCGGCGTGCTCTTCATGGACACCTCGGACTGGCTGACCCTGTACCTGGCCGAGGGCGATATGGCCGACAGCCTGCACCTGAAGGACGAAACCCAGTACAAGATGGCGGCCCCCTTCGCCGCGCGGATACGCGAGTTGCTGGCTTCCTAACCCCGCATCTTCTTTTGCATAGCATGAGGCGCCGGAAAGAACCTATCTTTCCGGCGCCTCACGCTACGGTCAATTATTGGGAGGGTTCATGCAGGGCTCGTCAGGAGCCGCCCTCCGATGCGTCCGGGTTATGGCCGAGACCTATAAACCGAGGAGGTCTACGCAGCCAGGCGCTGGTCCTTCTGTGCCTCGGCGCGTTCGTGGGCGCGCACGCCGTCGGCCAGGCGGCGCTGCTGGCGCTCGCGGGCGGCCTGCTTCTCACGCTGTTCGGCGGCCCAGGCGACGGGGTCGATGCCCACGGGCTCGTAATGCCACTCGCCCACGTAGTCGCGAATCGGGGCCACCCAGGTCACGGGGATGCCTCGGCGCAGGTACACCTCGTGCTCGTTATCTTCAAAGGCGTGGATGATGCGGTGGCCGTCTGCCTCCAGGGAATCCAGGATGGAACTCTTCCAGGCGGCAGTGTCGGACTGGTCGCGGCCGGGCTTGGCAATCACGTACTTGGGGTTGATGTCGGCGCGGGCGATGAACTCGTTCAGTTCCTTCATATAGGTGCCGTCGCGGCCGGTAATCACGGCAATCTGAGCGCCGGTCTGTTCCGCCATATCGCGTACGCTATCGGCCACCTCAACGTTCACGGTGGCGTGGCGGATGGCCTTGAAAAAGCGGCGGTAGCTGGTGAAGAAACCGCTCAGATACTTGTCCATCTGGTCTCGGTTGCTGGCAAGAGTGCCGTCAATATCGACTGCAATCAGGTCCATGAGGGGTCTCACTTTCAACCCGCGCGGGAGGATGCGCCCGGTGACGGCGCGGCGGAAGATTCCCGTGCGGTGTGGCTGGTTTATCGGTGCGTTTACCACACCCCGGTGCGGGTGTAGCCTTTCTAGATTACCTCTTTCCGTAAAGTTTTGTCTCGTCAGCGATCATATATTAAGCCGTGCTGATCGCTTTTTGGACGCATCTCACCCCCTTGCAGACCGGGGTCCGCGAGGGGGTGAAGGACAGAAGCGGGCGAGACGGGCCCGAATACGACGATTATGCGCCCTAGAGCGAGGAACTAGAGCAGGGAACCGGAGCCGCGGCGCACCAGCACCATACCGGCCGGCGCCACGATGCGCAGCCACTCGTCCGAGCCCACACGGGCGGCGAAGACGGGAAGCTCACCGGTAAAGCCCTCGGGGATGAAACCGTACACGCGCAGGGCAAAGGCGGCACCGGTGGGAACCTGCACGCCGTCAAAGGCAGGCAGGTACTCCAGCACCATGGGCGAGGACCAGATGCGCGAGCGCACCGTCGTCAGAACCGCAGCCCCCGGGTTCTCGGGCAGGGCGCGGTCCACGGCCTCCAGGCCCTCGGCGGTGGCTCGGGCAAACTCCTCGACCGGCACGGTGCCCACCTCGGACCAGCCGCGCACGGGGGCTGCCTTACCGGTCCAGCCGGCGTTGACGGCCACCGGGGGCATATAGAGCACGAGCTCGGGGTTCTGCTGCCCCTCGGCGCTCTGCTGCTCGGCTCCCTGCTGTTCGGCCTGCTTCTGCAGCCGAGCCAGACGTTCCTGCAGGGCCTGGGCCTGGACCGTCATGTCCAGGGCGGATTCGGCGGCGAGGTGCAAGGCGCGCATCCCCATGATGACGGGTGCGGTCGAGGAAGCGTCCTCGGGCTCTAGGGAGCAGGCGAAGACGGCCAGCACGCGGCCGCGGGCGGTCAGGCGGATCGCCGCATCCGGGTTTACGGCCAGAGCGCGGGAGATGTAGGTGGCCAGGTCCTTCACCACGGCGGCGCCGTGCGCGCCTCCGGGCAGGATTAGGTAGGGTTCCTCCACGCCTTCGTGGGGGTTGTACTTGAGCTCGATGGGGGCGCGGGTGCCGTCTTCAGCGGCGGGTGCGGGATTCTTCTCGGACGGGGTGCTCATCGTAGCTCCTTGGGTTATTCTCTATCTCTTCGCTCCGAGGCGGTCGGTGCAGGCCGAGCGCGTCTCAGAGTGTGCCTTCCCACTCTACGCCACCTTCGGCCCCTCTGAAAACGTGGGAAAATGAAAGCATGACTAAGCCCACTGTGACTCAGAACCTCATGCGAATGCTGGACCTCTCCCCCGTCGAGGCGGCCCCCGCCTCCTTCGGCAGCGATGAGGTACTCAGCGGCGTGACGCTCACCCGCGAGCAGCCTCGTACCTTTGGCGGCCAGGTGCTCGCCCAGTCGATCATTGCCGCCGACCGTACGGTTGAAGGGAAGGCTCTGCACTCCATCCACGCGTACTTCCTGCGCCCCGGCGATATTGAGCGGGAGCTGTTCTTCTCCACGCAGCGCCTGAACGATAGCCGCTCCTTCTCGACCCGCCGCGTGCAGGTGTTCCAGGATGAGGCGCCCATGTTCTCGGCGATTATGTCTTTCCAGGCTGAGAGCCGCGGCCCCGAGCACACCGCGGTGACCATGCCTGATATCCCGGACCCCGAGTCCCTGCCGAAGGTCAGCGACTACCTGGGCGAGTTGCCGCATCCGATTGCGCAGGCGGTGGCGTGGGAGCGCCCGATTGATATGCGCCACGTGGATGCGCCGCTGTACACTCAGCCGGATTCCTCCTCGACGGAGCCGCGTGCCTGCGTGTGGTTCAAGACCTTTGACCGCCTGGTGCACGCTGATGGTTCCGAGGCTTCGGATGCGGAGCACCGCGCCGCAATCGCCTACGCTTCGGACTACTTGCCGCTGGAGCCCGCTCTGCGCCGTCACGGCAAGTTCTGGCTCGAGCCGGGTTTGAAGAGTGCGTCGCTGGATCACGCGATGTGGTTCCATCGTTCGGCACGCGCGGACGAATGGTTGCTGTACGTGCTGGATTCCCCGAGCGCGCAGGGTGGCCGTATGCTCTCGCAGGGTTCGATTTTCAACCGTTCCGGTGAGCTGGTGGCGACCGTGGCGCAGGAAATGATGTTCCGCCTGCCGGAATATCGATAAAGCAGAGCACCGCTAGGACTACCGGAAGGCGTCAGGCGAACCTGGCAGAGCATACAGAAAGACCGTGTGAGGTGGTTGTCTCACACGGTCTTTCTTATGTTCTAGTGTACGGTCTAGAAGCCGTTTGGAAGCTCTTATTTAGCTTCGCCGTCAATCACACCGTCCGGGGAAATGTGCACGGTGCTCTTGGTGCGGCGGGAAACAAAGAAGTCACCCACGAATACCAGACCGGTCACCAGAAGACCCAGTGCTGCCATCCATACTGCCGCCACGCCGTAGATTATCGGGAACAGCACCACGAGCAAGCCCAGAATAAGGGTACCAATAGCAGAGAGCTGCAGGTGGCGTCCGGCGGCGTAGCTCAGGTATTTCACGCCCTGGGCAGTCATCAGACGAATCAGCGCCCACATAATCATCCACGTACCCACAATGGTCGGGATGAAGGTTGCCTGTGCACCCACCGAGGCAGTCAGCAGAATCAGGCCAGCCACCACGGTCAAGATGCCGTCAACCAGGTCCCAGCCGGTACGTGCCTGCTTTGGCGTGCCGAAGTAACGTACCAGTTCAAACACGCCACCAAGCCACACCGAAATGGAGAACACATAACCCAGAACTACCAGCGGAATAGCGGGATTGGCGAACATGTAGATTGCCGCTGCAATCAGCAACAGACCGGTGACTAGGGACATCCAGTTATATTTTGAAAGCATAATGCTCTTCTCTTCGTAATCGCATGTGTCAGTTGTACTTACGCACATACCCATTATAAACCGTAAATATGAAGTCCGCCACGATATATCGGTCGCCACTGAGCGAACTATTTCTACCGACGAATAACCCACCACGTAGCGGAACAACACGTGAGATAGCAGGACTATACCCCTTCCCCAGCAGACACAGCAAAGCCCCGCCTCCTCACGCTTCAACAGCGCAGGAGGCGGGGCTCACCACCAAACCCTATCGGGTCAGCTTGCGGTGCACCACGCGGTGCGGCTTGGCGGCCTCGGGGCCGAGGCGCTCAATCTTGTTCTTCTCGTAGGACTCGAAGTTACCCTCGAACCAGTACCACTGATCCGGGTTCTCATCGGTGCCCTCCCACGCCAGGATGTGGGTTGCCACGCGGTCCAGGAACCAACGGTCGTGAGAGACGACCACGGCGCAGCCGGGGAATTCCAGCAGCGCATTTTCCAGGGATGCGAGGGTCTCAACATCCAGGTCGTTAGTGGGCTCGTCGAGCAGCAGCAGGTTACCGCCCTGCTTGAGGGTCAGCGCCAGGTTCAGGCGGTTGCGCTCACCACCGGAGAGCACACCCGCCTTCTTCTGCTGGTCCGGGCCCTTGAAGCCGAACGCGGAAACGTACGCACGCGAGGGCATCTCAACGTTGCCGACCTGAATGTAGTCCAGACCGTCGGAGACGACCTCCCAGAGGGTCTTCTCCGGGTCGATGTTGGCACGGTTCTGGTCGACGTACGAGATCTTCACGGTCTCGCCGACCTTCAGGGTGCCGCCGTCGAGGGGCTCCAGGCCCACGATGGTCTTGAACAGGGTGGACTTACCCACACCGTTAGGACCAATCACACCGACGATGCCGTTACGGGGCAGGGAGAAGGACAGGCCGTTAATCAGGGAGCGGCCATCGAAGCCCTTCTGCAGGTTCTCAGCCTCGATAACCACGTTACCCAGGCGGGGTCCCGGCGGAATCTGGATCTCTTCGAAGTCAAGCTTGCGGGTCTTCTCAGCCTCCGCAGCCATCTCCTCGTAGCGGGCCAGACGAGCCTTCGACTTGGCCTGGCGGCCCTTCGAGTTCGAGCGGACCCAGTCCAGTTCCTCGCTCAGGCGCTTGGCGAGCTTGGCGTCCTTCTTGCCCTGAACCTCAAGGCGGGAGCGCTTCTTCTCCAGGTAGGTGGAGTAGTTACCCTCGTAGGGGTAGAGGTTACCGCGGTCAACCTCGGCAATCCACTCGGCCACGTGGTCGAGGAAGTAACGGTCGTGGGTCACGGCGATGACGGCGCCCTCGTAGGACTGCAGATGCTGCTCCAGCCAGAGCACGGACTCTGCGTCCAGGTGGTTGGTGGGCTCGTCGAGCAGCAGCAGGTCGGGCTTCTGCAGCAGCAGCTTGCACAGTGCCACGCGGCGGCGCTCACCACCGGAGAGGTGGGTGACGGGCATGTCGGCGGGCGGGCAGCGCAGCGCCTCCATAGCCTGCTCCAGCTGGGAGTCCAGGTCCCACGCGTTGGCGGCGTCGATAGCCTCCTGCAACTGACCCATTTCCTCCATGAGGGCGTCGAAGTCGGCGTCGGGCTCAGCCATGAGGGCGGAAATTTCGTTGAAGCGGTCGAGCTTGGCCTTAATCTCGCCCACGCCCTCCTCAACGTTGCCCAGAACGGTCTTCTCTTCGTTCAGCGGCGGCTCCTGCAGCAGGATACCCACGGTGTAGCCGGGGGTCAGGCGTGCCTCGCCGTTGGAGGGCTGGTCGAGGCCAGCCATAATCTTGAGGATGGTCGACTTACCCGCGCCGTTCGGGCCAACCATACCGATCTTGGCGCCGGGGAAGAACGACATCGTCACGTCGTTAAGGATGACCTTGTCGCCCACGGTCTTGCGGGCCTTGATCATCTGATAAATAAATTCAGCCATAGTTACCTATTTTAGCGTGGATTCGCCGGGCGTTACGAGAGATTTGGCGAAGGGTACTAGACTCGAAAGTATGAGTACCCGACAGCATCGCCCCGAGAGCATCGACCGCTCCCCCGCTCGCACCCCGGAGGGGGGCACGGATTCCGTCCCCGGGGAGCCCGAAACCTTCGGAGCCCCCGGAGCAGGTGGAGAGCTCACCGCCGAGTCCCTTCAGCCGGTTCTGCACCGCCTCGCGCTCGCCATGCCGTTGGCAACCTCCGACCAGCCGTTCGGGCCCGAACACACGGTGTACCGCATCGGCGGCAAGATGTTCGCCATGTACACGGAGGGCATCGGCTACCCCATCGTGAACCTCAAAACCGACCCGGAAGAATCCGAGGTGCTGCGGCGCATCTACCCCTCCATCATTCCGGCATGGCATATGAACAAGCGACACTGGATTTCGGTGGGTGCCGGCGAGGGTGTCACCGAGCGGGTGCTGGAGGAGCTGGTCGAGGATGCCTACCTGCGCGTCATGTACTCACTGCCCAAGTCGAAGCGCCCCATCGAATTTCGCGAGCGCCCCGTACCCGAAAAGCACTGACGGCCGGATGCGCGTGCTGGGCAACCGGGCGCGCGCGGGGTAAAGCGGAGGGTTTAAAAAGCGGAACGGGTGGGCATCCAATCCGGACCATTGGATGCCCACCCGTAAGCATAGGTACTTTTACCCGCGCGACGGAGGGTCATCAACCACGATGAACGCTCGAACCACCAAGCTCCCATCCCATAAAGTGCGGGGTGCTTATACCATGCACCACTGATTAACACTGGGATGAATGAAGTTCTCAGACCGGGCATCCCATGCAGAGGATGCACCCGCGTGATGGCGTCATCTACCCCCGAGGTGAAACTCAGCCGAATCATGCAGTTCGACCGAGTGGGGATTACATGCTTCGCCCGCACTACCGGCACGGGAGAAGTCTGTTCTCGGGATAATCATAACCTTTTTGCATTAAAGTGTCATATTTTGATTGAGGATTCACGGAATCTTTCGTTGAACGTATATCAACTCGGTTGATTTTCTCGCGTCATACGTTGATTATTCCCTCAATCAAGCCTTGACCTGGGCTTTTACCGCGATAAGCGCCTCCGCACTCCGGGTGCCGACGGCCCGCAAAAACCCGCCGCTCGGGTGCACTCCGTGCAACCGGGCTAGGATGCGGCGCCCGCCTCGGGAGCCGAAGCCTCAGACGATGCGGGCTCCGAGGAGGCAGCCTCGGCGGCGTCCTTCTGCTGCTTCGTCTTCTTCTGAGCCGTCTTCGCGGGGTTCGCAAAATGCACCCCGCGCTCGGCCAGGAAGCGGCGGTCCTTCTTATCCCACTGCTCCACCGGGTACGCCTCCAGCAGGTCCGGGCGGCGCTCCAGGGTTCGCTCAATTTGGCGGTCACGACGCCAACGCGCAATCGCGCCGTGATTACCCGACAGCAGCACCTCCGGCACCTCGCGGTCACGCCACACGGCGGGCTTCGTGTACACCGGGTACTCCAGCAGACCGCCCGTGTGCGACTCCTCCTCGAGGGAGGCGGGGTTGCCCATCGCGCCGGGAATCAGTCGAGTAATGGCCTCAATCATCGCCATGACCGCGACCTCACCGCCGTAGAGCACGTAGTCGCCCAGGGACACAGGCATCACGCGGAAGCCCTCCTGCGCCCAGTCCAGTACACGCTCGTCAATGCCCTCGTAGCGCGCCGGGGCGAAGACAATATGCTTCTCCTCCGCCAGCTCGTACGCCATCGCCTGGTCGAAGACGGCACCCGCCGGGGACGGAACGATGAGCAGCGGGCGGGTATCCGCGGCGGGGTCGGCACCCTCAGCAGAGTCTTCGGTGGCAGTCTGCAGCGGGGAGGCGGCCAGCACCTCGTCCAGTGCCAGGCCCCACGGCTCGGGCTTCATGACCATGCCCGCGCCACCACCGTACGGGGTGTCATCCACCGTGCGGTGACGGTCAAAGGTGTAATCGCGCAGGTCGTGCAGGTGCAGGTCCACCAGGCCCTTCTCGCGCGCCTTACCCAGCAGGGACAGCTTCAGCGGTTCCAGGTACTCGGGGAAAATCGTGACCACGTCGTAGCGCACGGACTACTCCCCCGCCCGTTCGGTGGCCTGTTCGGCTTCCTCAACCAGGTCAATCAGACCCGCCGGAGGGGTCAACAGCACGAAGCCGGGCTCCTCCTCGGTGGAGGGAACCACCTCGGGCACGATCTCCTCGACGAAGGGAATCATGATTTCCTCGCCCGCGCCGGAGGCCAGGCGCGGCGAACGAGCCAGCTTAATGAGCAGCAGGTCCTGGACCGGCATGGTCTGCAGCCCGGTCACCTTGCCCAGCGGCTCGCCCACGGCCGGGTTATCCACGGGGCTCTCACCCTCGGGCACATCCGCCAGCAGGTACACGGGCAGGTTCACGAGCTCCTGCTCGTAGAAGCCCTCTTCCTCGCCGTCGTCCTCGGGAACCTCGTAGACCAGGCGGGTGCCGCGCAGCTCCTCCGCCTGGTTGCGGGTGGTCACCTCGTCAAAGCGGACCACCAGAATCTTCTTGTTCCAGCGGGCACCGGCAACCGTCAGCTCGCCGGCGGGGGCCACCGAAGCGGCAGCAGAGCCGGGCTTGAAATTCTCGATACCGAGCACCTCACCGCGGGCAAAACGCTCCTGCGGGGCGTCGGTGAAAAGCTGAACCGTCACCTCGCCGCGAATACCGTGCGGCTTACCGATACGAGCCACCACAACCTGCATAATTTTCCTCCGCTGGGTACAAGTCGAACCTATGCCGCGCGTCTGCACGGCTCCCACTATTCTACCGGGCCCCCCGGGCGGACGCACTCTGCCGCCTCGCTCCCCCTCCCGCGGCGACCGGGGCGAGCGCTCGCGAACAGAGTCCGGGTACGCGAACGCCCCCGCCTCCGGAAATCCGGAAGCGGGGGCGCTTCAAACGTTACGAGCTAGCGTCGCTTCTTGTCGGTGTCGATAATGTCGATACGCATCGGCTCGCCATCAGAAATAGCGTCCATCACCAGACGGATGCTCTTGGCGGTGCGACCGGACCGGCCAATGACTCGGCCCAGGTCATCCGGATGCACGCGAACCTCAAGGGTCTCGCGGTGACGCTGGGTGCGCAGGCGCACCTTCACGTCCTCCGGACGATCGACAATCCCTCGAACCAGGTGTTCGAGTGCGTCAGCCAACATGATTACTCAGCTGCTTCCTCAGCCTCAGCCTCGGGAGCTGCTTCCTCAGCAGCCTCTTCAGCCTTCTCAGCCTTGGGGGTGATAGCCTCGGGCAGAATCACGGAACCCTTCTCGGGAACAACGAACTCGGCCTTAGCCTCGACGGGCAGAACCTTGGACTCTGCCTTCTCGCCCTTGAATGCAGCCCAGTCGCCCGAGAGCTTCAGCAGAGCCAGAACCTGCTCGGTCGGCTGTGCGCCGACGGAGAGCCAGTACTGAGCACGCTCAGAGTTGATCTCGATACGCGAGGGGTGCTCGGTCGGGTGGTAAATACCAATCTCCTCGATGGTCTTACCGTCGCGCTTGACGCGCGAATCAGCGACCACAACGCGGTAACGAGGATCGCGGATCTTACCCATACGCTTGAGACGAATCTTAACAGCCACTTTAGTGGTTACTCCTGTTTCATAATTTGGTGCGAGGCACACGGTTCAGCACCCGTGGGGCGGGCCATTCACGGCGCCTCTATGGACACAACGGCGCGCGAAGAGAGGGGTCGCGCGTCGCCGGGTACTCAGTTAGGGTATCAGAGCCCGAGATTTTAAGCTAGCGGCCGTGCACATTTAATTGCAGTTAATCGCCGCGGGCCCCTCCATTGCCCGCAAAAGGCTGACGGAGGGGCCCGCAAGCCCCGCTAGTCGAGGTTGCTCATCTCCAGGGTCTCCCCCGTCTCCAGGGCCCGGTAGCACTCGCGCAGGCGGTGCACCATCGAGGGGCGCACGTAGCCCTCCAGGTTCTCGGGGGCCACCCACTCGTAGGTCACCAGCTCGGCGTCCTGCAGGGTAATCTTCGTATCCGCTGCAATCACGCCGCCGTCATACATGTAGTAGGTGGAGTCACCCCACACGCCCAGGGCCAAGCCGTGGAAAATCAGCAGCACGCGGCCCAGCTTCAGGTCCAGGCCCAGCTCCTCCACGATTTCGCGCTCGCACCCGGGCTTGGGGGCCTCGCCAGCCTCCACGGTGCCGCCGGGCAGAATCCAGCCGTCCTTATAGTTCGGCTTGACCAGCAGCATCTCGCCACGCTCGTTGCGGATTAGAGCACCAGCCGCCAGGCGGCGCGTGGGCAGGGTCGCGATAAAAGCCTTCAGCTCTTCATCGCTCAGGTAGGTATCCCTCATCGTAGTTCTCCTTAACGTTCTTTCGGCGCGCGCACGCGACGCACCATGTTCCGGACTCGCTCGCGCAGGCTCGGGTTCGGGCTCGATTCTTCCCCGGGTTCTTCCGCGGTACGGTAGTTGCCCTCGCGCAGCTCGTCAATCAGGGTGCGCTTGGCGGGGTGGTGTTCCCGCCCGCTCTCACCAGGATGCACGACCTCCGCGGGGGTCGCGGCGGGGCGACCCTCGTGGCCGTGCTTCTCCAGCTGGGTACGTTCGAAGGAACGCACGACGGCCGGAATCAGCGCGGATTCAACCGTGGCGTTCAGGGCAAAGAGTGCCGCAGCCACCGAGAACTTGCGGCTCGCCCTACCCTGAGCGCGGCGGCGGCGCGCCACGGCCGCCAGGGTCATGGCGATAGCGCTCTGAGCGGTAACGTCCGCACCCAGGGCAAGCCCCACGCGGCGGGTCTTCGCGCGAATCTGCTCCGGGGTCAGACGCTTGCGGCGCGAACGCGGAGCAGAGCCCTGTACGAAAGGGCCCTGCGGCGCAGGGGGCTGGGGCGCCGGGTCTTGGGGTGTGCTCGGCGCAGGCTCATCGCTCGCCGCGGCATCATTCGCGAGCGCGGCGGAACCCTCGGAAGCCCGCTGGGTTACCGATGCTTCGTGCGGCTCCTCGTGCGACACGGGGTCGGCCTCGCGCAGGGTGCTGTCGAGGGACAAGCGTCCTTCTTCAGCCTCCACGAAAGAGTCCGGGGCCGATCCCTCCGGCGAACCCATATGGGTGTACTCGTAGGGAATGTGCCCGTTATTGATGGCGTCCATCCACTCGGCGAGGGTCACTCGGCGACCGGTCGCCACCAGCTGATAGCTACGCTCCAGAGGCGAGGTGTAGCCATCCGGGTAGGGTTCAATCTCCTCGTCGTCCTCGAAGGAATCATCCTCCGCGGCAGTGTCCTTAGAGACAGGGCTCCCAGAGATAGTGTTCTCGGAGAAGGTAGCCTCGGCAACGGAGTCTTCCAGCGGGAAGGTAACGTCCACAGCTTCAGATGCCTGCGCCTCATCAGTAGCTTCAGCCGCATCAGCTGATTCAGCAGAACCGGCGGGCTGTGCGAGCTCCTCATCCTCGGAGCCGAAGATACGGGCCGTGCTAATCGAGGCCACGTCAAAGCCGGCGGTCGGCACCAGCGCCAGCTCGGTGGGCACGCCCAGAAGCTGCAGGACCGATTCCAGAGCCAGGGTGTTGCTCGTATCGCGAAGGTACGCGTTCAGGCGGCGGCCGGTCGTAGACTCAGCCTCAACACCGAACATTGCCATCACATTGGCGATGCTCTGCGCAAGCTCTTCCTCATCGGAACCAAAAATTTTCGAGCCGGCAAGCTCCGGAGCCGTTCCGGGAAGACCCGCGAGCAAATCCTCCAGCAGGCCGTCGTAACGGGCCAGCTCCTCCACGCTGAAGGCGCGGTTCAGGCGCTTGGGCACGCGCTGCCAGCGGAACTCCTCCACGATGCTCTCGCGAGGCTCACCGAAAGCCTCCAGGTACCACTCGTCATCGGAGTAGGGCTCGAGGGCGGGTTCTTCGCAGACCACCAGGTGCTGCTGGTTCACGTTACCCTCAACGATCAGGGCGTTGCAGCTCAGCAGCCCCAGCAGGGCCATAAGGTCCACCGGGTCGGCCGAGATGAGGGTCCACTCCCCCGCCGGGGCGGCCACCACCTGCCGGGTACCGGCCGGAAGGTAGGCCAGGAGAAGGCCCGTAATCATGTCGATGGGCAGGTCGACGAGCATGGCGGCGTCGCCGTCCACGTAGAACTCCAGCTCCTGCACGGTGCCGGGCAGCGCCTCCCATTCGGTCGCCTCGCCCTCCATAGCGGCACCGGTGACCGGGAGCTTCTCAACCAGCTGGGCCACGTAATCCTCGATGGGGGCGCCCAGGCTCAGCGTGCCGTCTGCCACCTCCAGAACGTTCAGGTACCCCTCGGAGTCCACCGCGCAAAGCACGTGGAGCTGCACCTGCGTCTCCCCCAGCTCGTAGGCGATGAGCTCGGAGTCGCCGGCCGTGGCCTCGATGAGGGCGGCAATCAGCTCCTCATCAGTGGTGGAGCGCGCCATGATGCGGCGGCGCTGAATCTTTTCCTCCAGCTCAAGGTTCCGGTCACTAGGCTCCTCGCCCCGCGGTTCGGTTTCGCCGCCCTCGCCCGAGCGTTCAGGGCTCACGGATTCGTCCGGGTCGGAGGGCGCGGGGGCGCTATCCCACAGGCCCGAGAGCTTGTCGACGGTCCACTCCTCGCTCTCCAGGTCGGCGGCGATACGGTCTACCCGGCTGCGGTCCTGCCAGGAGTCCGCCGCAGAGTCCCGGTTGGTTCCGTGCATACTGCGAGCCTCGCGGATAAGCCTCAGCAGGGTCGCGGTCACGTCGTCGACGGCCGGCTCGTCGCTCTCGCTGGAGTAAACGAGATCGCCGGTGACGTCGGCGGAGTTCTCACCGTAGTCCAGGGCAAGACGCACCCAGAGAGGAACGTATCCGGGGAGCCCGGGCAGCTGTTCGTCGTGGCCGTCAAACGAGGGCTCGAGCACCGCTCCGAGTTCCGACTCCGTCTCGTCCGAGGCGACCTCCCCCGCGGTATCACGAGCCGGGACGCTTTCGGGCAGGGAGCCTCCGCCAGACAGTCCTCGCACCTCGCCGTGCTGGGCTTTGTCAGGCTGAATCTCGCCGTACTGGGTCTCATCGTGCTGAGTCTCGCCGGTACGCGGGTTCTCGCGCTCCCCGTTCTGCTCGTTCTGAGTCATTGTCCCTCCCTTCGGCTCCCTCATCGGGCGCCATACCGGTACGGGTGCGCACCGTAAAGTCGATGCGCACCCGTACCGCCCCTTGCGGGGTTGCGTCTGCTACTACTGCAGGAACTTCTCAAAGCCCTTCGGCAGGTTCATGCTGGACAGATCCATTTCCTGGTTCTGAGCCTGCTGACCGAAGGCAGCGCCGGCGCGTGCCTGCTGCGCCTTAGCTGCTGCCGCCTCCTGGGCCGCACGCTTCTGCGGGTTGCCGGAGCGGGCCTTCTTCTTCTTGTTGTTCTTCGCGTTCTTGCGAGCACCACCCGCCACTGCCGCCATACCGGGCATCTGCATACCGCCGGGCATGCCGGGCATCTTGCCCGAAGCGAGCTTCTTCATCATCTTCTGAGCCTGGGCGAAGCGCTCCATCAGCTGGTTCACCTCAGACACGGTCACGCCCGCACCCTTAGCGATACGGGCACGGCGGGAACCGTTAATGATGCGCGGAGCCACGCGCTCGTGCGGGGTCATGGAGCGAACAATCGCCTCCACGCGGTCAATCTCGCGCTCGTCAAAGGCCTCGAGCTGCTGACGCATCTGAGCCGCGCCGGGCATCATCATGAGCAGCTTCTTCATGGAGCCAAGCTTACGAATCTGCTGCATCTGAGCCAGGAAGTCCTCGAAGGTGAAGTCTTCCTGGTCGATGAACTTCTTCGCCATGCGGTCGGCTTCGGCCTTATCCCACTGAGCCTCGGCCTGCTCGATCAGGGTCAGGATGTCACCCATATCCAGGATGCGGCTTGCCATACGGTCCGGGTGGAACTGCTCAAAGTCAGTGACGTTCTCACCGGTGGAGGCGAACATAATCGGCTTGCCGGTCACCGAAGCCACCGACAGGGCCGCACCACCGCGGGCGTCGCCATCCAGCTTGGACAGGACGACACCGGTGAAGTCCACGCCCTCGTTGAAAGCGTTGGCGGTGTTCACGGCGTCCTGACCGATCATCGCGTCGATGACGAACAGAACTTCGTTCGGCTCAATGGCGTCGCGGATATTGCGTGCCTGCTGCATGAGCTCGGCGTCAACACCCAGACGACCCGCGGTATCGACAATCACCACGTCGTGCAGCTTGGCGCGAGCCTCGGCCACACCGTCACGTGCCACCTGCACGGGGTCGCCGGTGGGCACGTCAAACTCGCTGGTCACACCGGGGTGCGGTGCGTAGACGGGCACGCCCGCGCGCTCGCCGACGACCTTCAGCTGGGTCACCGCGTTGGGGCGCTGCAGGTCGGAGGCAATCAGCATGGGGGTGTGACCCTGGCCCTTGAGCCAATAGGCCAGCTTGCCGGCCAGGGTGGTCTTACCGGCGCCCTGCAGACCCGCGAGCATGATGATGGTCGGGCCGCTCTTGGCCATATTGATGCGGCGGGTAGAGCCGCCCAGGATGCTCACCAGCTCGTCGTTCACGATCTTGACGATCTGCTGGGAGGGGTTGAGCGCCTCGGAAACTTCCGCGCCGAGGGCGCGCTCCTTCACGTGGGCGACGAACTCGCGGACCACGGGCACCGCGACGTCGGCGTCGAGCAGGGCGCGACGGATTTCGCGGACGGTTGCATCAATGTCTGCCTCGGAGAGGCGGCCCTTGCCGCGCAGGTTCTTAAAGGTTGCCGTCAAGCGGTCGGAGAGAGAATTGAACACGATCCGTGATCACTTTCTTAACGTTGAGGTGGCCCCACCGCGGGGGCGTGCGGGGATGGTTAGTCAGTCTTTAAGGATACAGGATGCACGCTTTCTCCCCCGCTTATGCCTGTGGATAACGCGCGGGGTTCACCGCGAGCTCAGCAAAGGGCCGCCGGCGAGCGCATCCGAATCCGTCTTCGGCGTGCGGGTTGCCAGACGTTCACCCGGCGCTCAGGGCTGCCCGCAATGAGGTCGGGGCTACTCTTTTCCACTCCCTCCGCACCCCGCTAATAATTAGATTTTCTAGACCGCCTGGGTTAGAATCTTAGAAGTGTCGCGCTCCGCGTGCGATGCGCCCGAGTGGCGGAATTGGCAGACGCGCCTGACTCAAAATCAGGTTCTTCGGAGTGTGGGTTCGAGTCCCACCTCGGGCACCAACGCAAAAGCGGCGGGAAAGTTTGAAGCTTTCCCGCTGCTTTTTCTATACCCGCGCATCCCAGCGTTGCCGCGCAAGCTACCTAATCCCCATAACAAAACCGCCGCCCGGCCGTGATAGTTCACGACCGGGCGGTGGTCTCTATGCACCGGGTGTACAGGCTGAGGATTACCCTCAGCTACGCATCGAAAAAGATTGGTGAGCGGCTTAGCGCTTGACCTCGTTCTCCTCGTAAGGACGCAGAGTCTCACGCTCGCCCTCAGCACCGTAGACGCGGTGTACCTGAACCATGTTGGTGGTACCGGCGCGACCCGCGGGAGCACCGGCAGCCACGACGACCAGGTCGCCGGCTTCTGCCAGGCCGTTCTTGAGCAGGTACTCGTCCACGAAGGTAAAGATAGCTTCCTGATCAGTAATCATCTCAACCTGCTCAGCTTCAACACCCCACAGCATGGACAGGAAGGAACGAACCTTCGAGCTGGTGGTGAATGCAACCACGGGGGTCTCGGGACGCAGACGTGCCAGACGACGTGCGGAGTCACCGGACTGGGTGAAGGTCACGATGAGCTTCGCATCCAGCTGGTCGGCAATGTTCACTGCAGCACGGGTGATTGCGCCACCGCGGGTGCGGGGCTTGCGATCCAGCTCGGGCACGCGGTACAGGCCGCCCTTTTCGGTGTCCTGAACGATTGCGGCCATGGCCTGCAGGGTCAGAATCGGGTACTTACCGACCGAGGTCTCACCGGAGAGCATCACGGCGTCTGCGCCGTCGAGGATTGCGTTAGCGCAGTCAGAAACCTCTGCACGGGTGGGGACAGGGTTGTCGGTCATGGACTCGAGCACCTGGGTTGCCACGATGACGGGCTTTGCCCAGCGGCGTGCCATGTCGATAGCCTTCTTCTGAACGAGGGGAACCTCGGAGAAGGGCAGCTCAACACCGAGGTCACCACGAGCAACCATGATGCCGTCGAACTTGTCGATGATGTCCTGCAGGTTGTCCACTGCCTGGGGCTTCTCGATCTTGGCGATGACGGGTACGCGGATACCCTCTTCCTCCATGATCTTGTGGACGGGCTCAACGTCTGCACCGGTACGGACGAAGGAGAGTGCAATGATGTCCGCACCCATCTTCAGGGCGAAGCGCAGGTCGTTGGCGTCCTTCTCGGTCAGTGCGGGCAGAGAGACCGCAGCGCCAGGCAGGTTGATGCCCTTGTTGTTGGAGATGGGGCCGCCCACGATGACGCGGGTGCGCACGCGGGTGGGGGTCACCTCGATAGCCTCGAGGCGAATCTTGCCGTCGTCGAGCAGGAGCTTGTCGCCGAGCTTTACGTCGCCAGGCAGACCCTTGTAGGTGGTGCCGCAAATTTCTGCGGTACCCTCAACGTCTTCGGAGGTAATGGTGAAATCGGCGCCGGGCTCAAGGTATTCCTTACCGTTTGCGAAGCGCTCGAGGCGAATCTTGGGGCCCTGCAGGTCGGCAAGGATAGCAACGTCCTTACCGAGCTTTGCAGACTGTTCGCGGATGGTGTTGTAGCGTGCCTGGTGCTCGGCGTGGTCACCGTGGCTCATGTTCAGACGGGCGACGTTCAGGCCAGCCTTGATTGCCTCGGAGATCTTCTCGGGAGATTCGATTGCCGGACCGATGGTTGCAACGATTTTTGCGCGCCTCATGTACCTAACCTTTGTGTGTTGTTTCGCGCGCCCCATGAGGGGAAACGCCGGTTTTTCGGGGAAGGTCACTACTGATTTCCCACTCATTCCCACGCTTTCCAACAAAATGGAACATGCCGAAGGCGTAGGATTCTTTCTCAATTATAGGGGTTTTACAGCCTCTTGGGTATGCCTATTTCGGTCTTTCTGCCGGGGAATTAGTGTTTCACCTCGCACCCCAAAATCTTCTCACGCACACCCCCGGCATCCCTTCCGCGCAAAGTCGCGGTATACGGCATTTGAGGCACTCCCCACCAAGAGAAGATAAGCAATGTAACAATTGGTCACGCCCATTAACCTTCGGGCGTGTTTGTGAGCTCAGGGTCCCTTCTTGTGAGGACCTATGAGAAAATATATGAGGCTTCCAAGGCTAGGCGATTTCACATTTTCGCGCGCCTGGCATATATTGGAAGCAATAATTAGTATTTGAAATGCGAAATATATCTGGAAGGTTCACAGATGACTACTCGCGTGCTGATTATCTTCGGCTCCACCTACGGCTACACCGAGCAGTACGCCACCTGGCTGGCAGAAGATCTGCGTGCACTCCCGCAGGCCCCCGAAGTTGAGACTGTCCCCGCCTCCAAGGTCACCCCCGAGCAGGCAGAGGCATTCGATGCCTTCGTGATTGCCGGTAGCGACTACGGTGGATTCCTCAACGGTGCCCCGGCCCTACGCAAGAAGATTCTGCCGGTCATCGCCCCGAAGAAGAACCGCACCGCGTTCTTCACCGTGTCCTTCACCGGCGAGTACTCGAAGAAGCTGCTGGACAAGGCCGTAGCCAAGAGCTACACCCCCGAGCTGACCGAGGGTCGTCCCGTTTACCACCTGCGTGGCGGCATCGACTTCGATAAGATTTCGCTGGCTCACAAGACCGCCCTGAAGGGCCCGGTCCGCGCATGGCTCATGGCGAACCCGAACCCCAACGAGGGCATTAAGCAGATGCTCGAATGCTACAAGACCGGTAAGGCAGAGTATATCGACCGCGAGAGCCTCAAGCCTCTGGTCGAGGACATTGCCAAGTTCCTCTAGGATTGCGCTAACGTAGCCGTTCTGAGGAATCGCTTAGCTTTCGTGTGTACCCCGCTCGAACGCACCGGGTATCCCGTTCAACGGTTGAGACGGATGCGTTCGGGTGAGGGATACGCGATTCAAAACGTGCCGATTGGCACCATAGAGTGGTCGATGACTTCATCTCTCCTGCATCGACCATGAAACTCCGGGTACCGGTGCGAGGCCGCGCCAAAGACAGTACCCGGAAACCGAGGGGTGGGTCTTTGTGTGTGCGGCCCACCCCTTCTTTCATGCCCTCTCCACCGGCCCGAGGTACCCCCTCCTCCGCACGACACCGAAAAATGCGCACGGACGAAAAAATAACCGTCCAAAACCCCTCGGAAACGTTGCGTTTCGCGGCGCGCGTACCGTACCCTTTTAGCTGTGCCCGTCGGCGCCTGCCACCCCATCACCGGCCAGCCACCCCGCGGTGGCGCATCTTCTTCCGGTGGCAAAATCCAACCACGAATCCACGAGGGACCAGTGTGCCCTCAACGGATTGTCGCGCCCGAACGCGGCCGCTGTTTCATTCACATCACCGGCGACCGTACCCGAACGCCCACTACAGAACGACCCGTTCGTCCTGCATCAACGCGTTCCACCGCGCGCCGGAACCGCACCATTCACAGTCAACTCAAACACAGGCATAAATATGAAGATATTCCAGACTGCCGGGCGCCCCGCGGCAGCCCGCTCCCTCATGGCATCGGCCGGTGCTCTCTCCCTCCTGGCATCCTCTCTGACCGCAGTTCCCGCGGCCTTCGCGACCCCCGAGGCTTCCACAAGCCCCGCGGCTACCGCCAGCGTGCAGTCCGTCGATGCGAACGCCTCGTACGAGGACCTCACCTACGCACCCGCCCCGGACCCCGCACAGGTTGAACGCGACAACCCCGCCATGGGTGCCGGCGAGCGCGAACGCATGGGCACCGCGAACGCCCGCACCGGCGCGACCTCCGCCCCCACGGCAACCCTGAGTGGGCTCGCTGCGGGTAGCTCTTCAGCACAGGCGCTGGCCCCGGGCCGCTCCGCCTGGACCCCGAGCGGCGGCACCCTCGGCATGGACGTCTCCTCGCACCAGCAGAACGTGGACTGGGCAAGCGCCTGGGCGGCCGGTTCCCGATTCGCCTACGTGAAGGCCACCGAGGGCGCGTACTACACCAACCCCTACTTCGGGCAGCAGTACAGCGGCTCGGCCTCCGTCGGCATGGTGCACGGCGCCTACCACTTCGCTAACCCCCGCACTTCCTCCGGTGCCGATCAGGCCCGCTACTTCGTGCAGAATGGCGGCGGCTGGACCGACGACGGCAAGACTCTCCCGGGCCTGCTGGACATCGAGTTCAACCCCTACCCCGCCTACGGCAACACCTGCTACAACATGACCGCGGCGCAGCTGACCGCCTGGATCCGCGACTTCGTGGACACCTACCGCGCGCTGACCGGTCGCGCGCCCATGGTGTACACCGCAACCTCCTGGTGGTCCCAGTGCGTGGGCTCGCAGGAGTTCGGCTCCCTGCCGCTGCACCTGGCCAGCTACTCCACGGTCGTGGGTCGTATTCCCGCCGGCTGGAACGGTTATGACATCTGGCAGTTCACCGACTCGGGCCCGTTCGTGGGTGACTCTAACTTCTTCCCCGGCAGCGTCGAGGACCTGAAGGTTCTGGCGAAGAACCCGAAGGCTGAACACCGCAACTGGGCCAAGGACAGCCAGCCGACCCAGAACCCGAACATGGTCGTCACCCCGACCGGTTCGATTGATATTCGCACCGGCATTGGCGTGGCCTGGAACCGTAACCGAAGCTTCTACGGCAACCCGGTCGGCGGCGAGTATAGCCTGGGCTACGGCGTGTACGCCCAGAAGTTCAGCAACCGCAAGACCATCTACTGGACGAACGCGAACGGGGCCCACTGGGTGGTGACCGACGGCGGCCTCGATCACAAGTTCCGCTCTAACGTGGCCCGCTACCGCGGCCTGACCACCGATGAGGGGGGACGCTTCCAGACCGTGGCGGTCTCTTTCGCCAACGGGGAGGGCGCCTACTGGACCGAGAGCACCGGAACCCATACGCTCAACGAGCGCGGCGGCATCTATTGGGCCTGGCGCAATTCCGGTGCCCAGGGTGCACCCACCACGGATGAGGAGAACCTGGGCGGCGGCATCGCCAAGCAGGAGTTCTCCGGCCGTCGCACCTTCGTGTGGAGCGCGAAGACCGGCACCCACCTTCTGCGTACCGGCGGCGCGTTCTACTACCGTTTCCTGGAGCACCGCAATGCTTGGGGTGCCCCGGCGACCGACGAGACCGCTAACTCCACGGGCGCGCAGGTACGCTTCGCCTCCGGCAAGATGCTGCTCTGGTCGGATGCGTACGGCGCCTACGAGACCAACGGTAACGGCGCGATCTACAACCACTGGGCTCGCAACACGGCTCGTTACGGTGCGGCTCGCGGCAACGAGTCCTACGCGAACGGGGTGTACTACATGGATTTTGAGCGCGGCACAATCCGCTGGACCGCTCAGCGCGGCATCTACTAGGCCTACGCCCTAGCAAACATCACGGATATAGAGAACGAGGGGCACCTTCTGCCACAGAAGGTGCCCCTCGCCGTTTCCGCTCCGAGGATGCTAAGCCTCTGCCGAGTGTGGGCAGAGGGGTTACACGCTGCCGCGAGCGGTGTGGGTTACCGAGTGAGTAGAGAAACCCGGCTATGTTACCCGTGCCGGCAGGTAAGTTTATGTCGTACCCGAGAAGGTAGTTGAGTCATCTCGCGAGGCGGGCCCCGGATTAGTGTGGCAAACGCAATCGCCCTTGACTACGTCCGTGGGGCCCACACTAACCGCTGTGAGGCCTAGTCCCAGGAGGTGTCTAGAGGGGCAGCCTGACCGGAAGTAGGACTCATGGCGAATGACGGCACGGTACGAAGATGCCGAAATTCACCCGGGATGCGGCGTTCCGGGGAAGGAACCGATATCTAGGAGGGCGGTTCCTTCACACGCCGTGTCCCTCATTCAAGGATAGGCCGAAGGAGGGCTTTCCGCCCATCATTTCGGAAAATATTACGTCTCAACCGTTGATTGAAAGTTTACCTGATAAAAATATATTTTGGATTCTTTGGATGTCTAATAGTGCATATTTTTCGGGTGATTTACTGGAGTTTTTGAGATAATCCTCGATTATTTCAAAATAATTTTATGGATATATTACGTTTAGGTGTTTCGCACTCTCAGCGGTAACGCCGAGCTTTTCCATCCAGAAATCTCTCTTACGGAAACCTTTGCCACAGGCTGCGGAAAGCCCGGAGCGCAACGCACACTAGGGCGCACCCCGTGCCGTATGCACCGCGAGAAAGTACCCTTACTCCCCCGCTACACGGGATGCGCCCTAGACGCTTCATCGCCCGATCAGCCGCGGCTCACGCCGCACGCACCGGGCTCGCACCTCCTAGAGGCTAGCGAAGTCCAGAACCATACGGCCGGTAATCTTACCAGCAGTCATTTCCTCGAAAACAGCCGGTGCCTCGTCAACCTCACGCAGCTGAACCACCGGAACCACGAGGCCGTCAGCACCGAACTGGAACGCCTCCGCCAAATCCTGACGGGTGCCCACCAGGGAACCCACCACGCGGATGCCGTCCAGAACGATCTTCACAATGGACAGCTCCATCATCTCCGAGGGCAGACCAACAGCCACCACGGAACCGCCCGCACGAACCGACTCGATAGCCTGGTTGAACGCAACCTTCGACACAGCGGTCACCACAGCAGCGTGAGCGCCACCGCCGGTCAGCTCGCGAATACGAGCCGGAACGTCCTCAACCTCACGGCCGTTGATGACGTGGTCAGCACCGATCTTACGAGCCAGAGCCAGCTTGTCGTCGTTGATATCAACAGCGATAACCTTGGCACCGAAAACCTTCTTAGCGTACTGAACAGCCAGGTTGCCCAAACCGCCAGCGCCGTAAGCAACCAGCCACTGACCCGGGCGAACCAGCGACTCCTTGATTGCCTTGTAGGTGGTCACACCAGCGCAGGTAATGGAGCTAGCCTGCGCCGGGTCAAGGCCCTCGGGAACCTTCACAGCGTAATCAGCGGGCACCAGGGTGTACTCGCTCATGGCGCCGTCGACGGTGTAGCCGGCGTTCTTCACCGAACGGCACAGGGTCTCGCGGCCCGAGGTGCAGTACTCGCAGTGGCCGCAGCCCTCAAAGAACCAAGCCACCGACACGCGATCGCCCACCTTCAGGGACTCAACACCCTCGCCGACCTTGACGACACGACCGACGCCCTCGTGTCCCAGAATACGACCCGGCATCTCACCGAAATCACCGGCAGCCACGTGCAGGTCAGTGTGGCACACGCCCGAGTATTCAATCTTCACGAGCGCCTGGCCGTGACCGACAGCCGGAACGGGAACCTCGCGAACCTCAACCGAACCGTCAACCTTCTCAGGGACAACAACAGCCTTCATGGCTTCCTTGCACATGATCTAAACTCCTTAGTCATTGGTAGCCGCACTCAAGCCGCAAGCTACAATCTGCAATCTGCAATCTGCGCTTTGTAACCTAGCGGGGTGGGCGCGCATATTCTTTACATCACATTTTCACCATAACATGATGAGCCGCCAATCTAAAGAACCTTCCCCGAATATGACAGAGGGGTTAGTTAGAATCATTCTCACGAGCAAGGGTGATCTTTCGATAAGATCCATTCCGACCAATGCGTTAAACTGCCAAATGTTGATATATGACGCTATGACGAAACAACACAGAAGATGAGAGTGCCTCCCAAACAAGCGGTTTGGGAGGCACTCAGAAAAAAATTTAAATATTAAGTTTGAGGCGCACACCACCCTAAAGAAAGGGTCCAATCTACACCTATACGGTTCCTAGCGGCATCTTAGAAGCAGAAAGCAACCTCGACCGAACCGGCACCGCGCTCACCCGAGGCGCTCGGGGCGTTCATGGCCCAGCCCAGGTCACTCACGTACGCGGTCGTATCCATGTAGGTTCCACCGCCTGCACCACCGCCGGCCAGCTGCACCGTACCCACCGCGTAGCGGGAACGAGCCGGATCGTTATTCCACTTCTGCGAAACCACGCGAGCCGAGACGCTCAGCGCCGCACCCGAACCGCCGCCGCCGTACCCGGCACCGCCGCCTCCGGATACCACCGACTGGTAGCCGTTAAACATCGCGCCCGCATTCGAGGGGGACGCGTCGGTGCCCGCGGGGGTCTGGTCCCACTGGTAAGAATAGCTGACCACGCCGTCCGCGCCCTTCGCGCGGAAACCGCTCGGGCCGGTCTCGCCCGCCGCCGCGCTACTCACCAGCTTCTGCGTGGAGGTGCTCGAGAAGCCAATCACGGAACCGTCGGAAGTCGGCGGATCCAGCTTCTCACCGCCACCACCGCCCATGCCGTTCATAGCGCCCGAACCGGGGTTCACCTTCAGCAGCGGCACCGACTGCGCCGTGTACGAGGTGAAACCCACGAAACCCGGGGAACCGTCGCCGTCGCTGGAACCGGCGCCTCCGCCGGTGCTGAACTGGTGACGGCCACCGGAGCTATCCAGGGAGTAGTAAGCCGTCGCCTGCAGCGCACCCGGCTTCGCGGGGCTCGGCAGATCCGTCGCGTACGTGGCCAGAGTTCCCGCGCCGCCGCCACCGCCGGCGACAATCATCGGCACGCCGTCCACCTCAATCGCGGAAGAACCGCCGCCCGAGGAGGAATAAAGCACGGCGTTCATGCCGCCATGTCCCATCACACCACCGGTGCGGCCGGTCAGGCTCTCAATCGCGGCGACCACATCCGCAGGGACCGGGGAGGAAGCCTTCGAGGAGCCGCCCACGCCGTAGCCGTCACCGCCCTCGGCCGGGGTCAGCTCACCGTTACCGATGCCGCCCGAACCGGCCGTCAGGGTAATCACCTGGCCGCCGCGCACCGGCATGGATCCCTCTACCAGGGCGCCCGAACCGGCGTCCGCAACGGCGTAGTTCGTGCCGCCGGCGCCGCCAATCACGGTGAAACGCATGCGTCGGGCACCCGCGGGCACGGTCAGAACGGCAACCTTCTTCACGCCGTCACCGGCGGTAATCAGGGTGGAATCCTCGTAGGGGCCGGTACATTCGCCTTCCTCGGGGGAGGCGGCAAAAGCGGGAACCAGGGTCGAAGCCGCGACGGCGGGGGCAGCCCAGGCCGCACCGGCCACGAGACGACGACGGGTCAGGCCCGAACGGGAGGAGGGAGAAATTGGGCGTGAAGAATCGCCGGAAGAAGAGCTCACGATATGTGTCCTGTAGTTGAGTGAATAATTCTGAGCGCGGTGCGTGCCGCGCGGAAGGGGCCGATTCCCAGAGGCTATGCCCCACGCGAGCACGTATTACCGTGGTTCCTCTATTATGCCTTCTCAGGCCCCTGTTTTCACAAGTCGCCGAAAACCCTCTGCGGTGTGGAAGCCGAGTTGGGAACTCCACGAGAGCAGAACGCCGGCACGGGGCCCAAAACGGGGTCAGGCACGGAAGCTGAAAGACAGAAAACCGCCGGACGGGGTGCTCCCCCATCCGGCGGTTTTCAGCATGAATTATCGGTTACCGAGAGCATCAGCTGGACGCGGTGTCCTCCGACTTCCCGGCCTTTTCGGCCTTTTCGGCGGCCTCCGACTTCCCCTCGGAATCGTCGGAGTCTTCGGCGCTCGCAGAGTCCTCGGCATCATCGGCCTTCTTCCCCGAACGCTTCGGAGCAACCTCCACGGGGCCGGGCTCAACACCCGCGGCGGCCTTCGCCGCCGCGCGACGACCGGCCACCACAAAGCCCGCGGCACCCAGTAGCACCAGCAGCAGGGCCGTCCACACGTGAATACGAACGCCCCAGAGCATCTCCGAAGTGTCGATGCGCAGGAACATCTCGATGAAGAGGCGACCCACACCGTAGTAGAACACGTACAGCCACAGGGTCTGACCCAGCTTCAGCACGCCCTTACGGCTCAGCCACAGCAACAGGGCCACGCCCAGCAGGTTCCACAGCGACTCGTACAGGAACGTCGGGTGGAACAGCGTGCCGGCCGGATACTGCGAGGGGAAATTACCGCTCGAGGTGCTAATCTCCAGGCCCCACGGCAGGGTCGTCGGCTTGCCGAACAGCTCCTGGTTGAACCAGTTGCCCCAGCGGCCAAAGGCCTGGGCCAGCAGGATGCCGGGGGCCACCGCATCCGCAAAAGCAGGGAAATTCATGCCGTAGCGGCGGCAACCGTACCAGGCGCCCAGCGCGCCCACCGACACGGCACCCATGATGCCGATGCCGCCCTCCCAAATCTTCAGAAAGGCCCACGGATCAGCGACATTCGGGCCGAAGTAGCTGCCCGGGTCGGTAATCAGCACGTGGTAGGCGCGGGCACCCACGATGCCGGCCGGGATGGCCCACATCGCCACGTCAAAGACGCGCTCAGGGGAACCACCCGCCGCCTTCCAACGGCGGGCGCCCAGCCACAAGCACACCGCCATACCGGTCAGAATGCACAGAGCGTAGAAATGCACACGAAACGGGCCCAGCTGCAGGTACGAGACGCTCGGGGAAGGAATCGACAGCGCCGGCAGGGCCACCGCCGAAAGCAGGACCGACATTAAGCCTCACGCCCCGCCAGCTCGCGGGTCAGGCGGGCTACCGCATCCACGCCGCCGGAGGCCAGGGCCTTCACCAGCGCGGTACCGACGATCACACCGTCCGCGTAGGCGCCAATCTCCTCCACGTGAGCGCGGGTCGAAACGCCCAGGCCCACACACGCGCGCTTGGCGCCGGCGGCCTTGATATCCGCCACCAGGGTGCGGGCCGCCTCCGACACGGAGGTGCGGGCACCGGTCACACCCATGACCGACACCGCGTACACGAAGCCGCTCGAGGCCTTCGCCACGGTTGCCAGACGCTCCGGCGAGGAGGACAGCGCGGCCAGGAAAATACGATCCAGACCGTACTCGTTCGACGCCTCAAACCATGCCGACGCCTCATCGGGCACCAGGTCGGGGGTAATCATGCCCGCACCACCGGCAGCCGCCAGGTCACGCGCAAAATTCTTCACGCCGTACGCCAGCACCGGGTTCCAGTAAGTCATCACCACGACCACCGCGTCGGTGGCCTCGGTAATGCGGCGGACCGCCTCAAAGAGCTGGGAAAGCTTGAAACCGTTCTCCAGGGCCTGGCCGGTCGCCTTCTGAATCACCGGACCGTCCATCACCGGGTCGGAGTAGGGAAC
Organism: Rothia sp. HMSC072B03; assembly: GCF_001809565.1. Classification (NCBI taxonomy): domain Bacteria; kingdom Bacillati; phylum Actinomycetota; class Actinomycetes; order Micrococcales; family Micrococcaceae; genus Rothia; species Rothia sp. HMSC072B03. The sequence goes on along the minus strand of NZ_KV797969.1, from coordinate 737,205 downwards.
GCCCAGCTCGATGATGTCGGCGCCGTTGTTGCCCAGGGCAATCGCCGCGTCAATGGACTCCTCCAGGGTGGGGAAACCCACCGGCAGGTAGCCAATCAGGGCCGCACGGCCCTCGGCCTCGCACTGCGCGAGACGAGCAGCCAGGGGCGAATCGGAGTTAGCGGGAGGGAAGGTACCGTCCACCACCTCGTAGGGGGCGGCGTGGGGAATGAAGTCCTGGTAGCTCATTACTTAGCCTCGCTCTCGATCTGGGTGTTCTTTTCAGCGGAGGCGGCGGCCTCCTTGTTACCGGTCATCAGGGTCGAGGACGGGATGGCCTTACCCAGGCCGAACCACTTCTGAGCGGTCTCCATGTCCTTATCGCCGCGGCCCGACAGGCACACAATCATGGTCTTCTCGCGGGCGGCCTCCGGGTCCTCGGCGGCCCAGCGCTGGCACACGCGCAGTGCGCCGGCCAGGGCGTGCGAAGACTCAATCGCCGGGATGATGCCCTCGGTGCGGCAGAGCAGGCTCAGCGCATCCATGGCCTCGGTGTCGGTCACCGGCTCGTAGGTCACGCGGCCAATATCGGAGAGGTACGAGTGCTCCGGGCCCACACCCGGGTAGTCCAGGCCAGCCGAAATCGAGTGGGACTCGATGGTCTGGCCGTCCTCGTCCTGCATCAGGTAGGTCATCGCGCCGTGCAGCATGCCCGGGCGGCCCAGGGTGATGGTCGCCGCGTGACGGCCGGTCTCCACGCCGTCGCCGCCGGCCTCAAAGCCGTAAATCTCGACCGAAGGGTCGTCCAGGAACGCGTGGAACAGGCCAATCGCGTTCGAACCGCCGCCCACGCAGGCGGCCAGGCCGTCGGGCAGGCGACCGGTTAGCTGCTGAATCTGCTCGCGCGCCTCCGTGCCGATGGCGTCGTGGAAGAAACGCACCATCGCCGGGAACGGGTGCGCACCGGCGGCGGTACCCAGCAGATAGTGGGTGTTCTCGACGTTCGCAACCCAATCGCGCAGCGCCTCGTTAATGGCGTCCTTCAGGGTGCGGGAGCCGTTCTGCACCGCAATCACCTTCGCGCCCAGCAACTGCATACGGGCAACGTTCAGGGCCTGGCGCTCGGTGTCTTCCTCACCCATGTACACCACGCACTCCATGCCGAACAGGGCTGCGGCGGTCGCGGTGGCCACGCCGTGCTGGCCGGCACCGGTCTCAGCAATCAGGCGGGTCTTACCCATGCGCTTGGCCAGCAGAGCCTGGCCCAGCACGTTGTTGATCTTGTGGCTACCGGTGTGGTTCAGGTCCTCGCGCTTGAGGAAGACGCGGGCACCGGCGTGCTCCGAGAACTTCGGAACCTCGGTCAGCAGCGACGGACGGTTCGAGTACTCGGCGGAGAGGCGCTTGAACTCGGCCAGGAACTCGGGATCGTTCTTCGCCTCGTTAAAGGTGGTTTCCAGCTCATCCATGGCGGCAATCAGCGACTCGGGCATCCACCGCCCGCCGTACTCACCAAAGTAGGGGCCGGGGGCGTTCTTCAACGACTTACCGTTGAGGAAAGCATCTGCCAGGTTTTCGCTCATCACTATTCCTTCCCTGGATGGTTGATGCCGGATGCGCGAATCTCGCGGGTCCGCGGGGGCGGGGGCGGCGCATCGGGCCTGAACGGGGCGAGCCCGGCTGGCATGTACGGGTTTTCCCGCGCCGTTTTAAGAAATGCGCGGAAAAAATCCGAAATGCTTAAAGAAAGCGTGCCGGCGGGTGTTCACCCATAATTTTCAATAGTACCCCGGGCGCGCCTGCCCGAATGTCGCCGAGGGGCGTGATAAAGCCCCAAGCGGGTCCATTCCGAAGGAAACCTAGAGCAATTCGCGCAGCTCTTCCATATCCTGAGACAGCACGGCGGAGACACCCTCGCGCATCGACACCCCGTACAGGGTCTGCGCCATCTGCATCGTGCGCTTCTGGTGCGTCACCACAATCAGCTGGGAGCGCTCCCCCAGCTCGCCCAGCACCTGCAGCAGGCGCGAGAGGTTGCGGTCGTCCAGGGCGGCCTCCACCTCGTCAAGGGCGTAGAAGGGCGAGGGGCGCGACATGTAAATCGCAATCAGCAGGGCCAGCGAGGCCAGCGAGCGCTCGCCGCCCGAAAGCAGGGAGAGTCGCTTGACCTTCTTGCCGGCCGGGCGAGCGTGAATCTCCACGCCGGCGTTCAGCGGGTCGGCGGGGTCGTCGAGCTCCAGGTGGCCCTCGCCGCCGGGGAAGAGCGTCGCGAAGATGCGGCGGTAGTGGGTGTTAATATCCTCCAGCGCGGCGGTGAAGACCTCAGCGATGTGGGAGCTCACCTCGTCCATGACCGTGTTGAGGTCGCGGCGAGTCGCCTTCAGGTCGTCAATCTGCTGGTTCAGGTAGGCATGGCGCTCAGAGAGGGCCTCGTACTCCTCCAGGGCCAGCGGGTTGATGGCGCCCAGGGCGGTGAGCTCGGCGCGGGTCGCCTCCAGGCGGGCGCGCACAACGGCGGTGGGGATCTCGCGTTCGGAGGGCTCGTCCTCGGGGTTTTCCGCGCCGTCGGCATTTTCTACATTCTTTGCGGCGCTTTCGGTATTTTCGGGCGCTTCCTTTTCTGCGGTATTTTCGGGCGCCCCCGCGAAGCTTTCGATATTTTCGGAGATGTCCACGGGCAGCTGCTCGGAGTAGTCCTCCCCCAGCTGTTCCAGGCTCACGCCCGTCTGCAGGCGCACCCGCTCGGCCAGGGCCTGCAGGCGCTCCTGCACGCGGGCCGCCTCGGTCTGGGTGCGGGCCAGCAGGGTCAGGGCCGCGGCGTGGCTCGACTGCAGGTCGCGCACCTCCTCATCGGCGGCGAGGGCGCTCTCGCGGGTCTTCTCCAGCTCGGCGCTCAGCTCGCGCAGCTGCCCCTCGCGCTCGGTCACCTCGGCGGAGAGCACCTCGAGCAGTCGGCGGGCACGGCGCTCCACCGTGGCGGCGGGGGCCTGCTCCCCCGTGCCGGCCAGATACTCGTCCTCGCGGGTGCGGGCGGCGCGGTAGGCGGACTCCGCCTCGCTCATGGCACGCTCGGCGGCGGCCAGGCGCTCGACGTGGCGGGCGCGCTCGTTCTGAACGTTCAGCGCGGAGTCCTTCAGAGACTCGGCCTCAGCGCGGGCTCGGGCGTGGTCGGCGGCGGCCACGCCGGCTGCCTTGGCGGCCTCTCGCTCGTCCTCGACCGCGGATTCCGATGCGGTGCGGGCGCGGGCCACGGCGGCCTCGGCATCGTCCAGGGAGGCACGGGTGAGGGCCACTGCGCGCTCGGCCTCCCGGTGGGCCGCGGCCAGCTCCAGGGCGCTCACGCCCTCGGCCGGGTAGAGCAGGCTGTAGCGGGTGTACTCGACTCCGCGCGCGTCAAAGACGCGCCAGAAAACGTCCCGACCAGCGGTTTCTCCCTCGGGGGTCGAGGTGTCACTCTCGGAGCTTTCGAGGTTTTCGGAGTCGTTGGAGTCTTCGGGGGTTTCGGGGTACTCGGCGGTCAGCAGGCGCAGGGCGGCCTCGGCCGCCTTGGGGCTCGGGGCGAAGAGGGTCCCGGCCAGGCGCTCACGCAGGGCGGCAACCACAACCCGCAGGGTCTCGCCGTCAATGCCACTCAGCGCGGCGGCCTCCTCGTTCAGGGGCTCGACGATCTCGAGGGCCGCGCGCACGCCCAGCTCGGCCAGGCGCTCCGCGTGAGGCTCGGGAAGCGAAGCGGCGGGGACTCGCTCGTGCGAGGGGGCCTCCCCGCGCAGGTGGGAACGGCCGGGGGCAGCGGAGGACTCGGTGAGCGCGGCCGTGGCCAGGGCGCTCAGGGCGCAGGCCGCCGCGCGAGCGTACTCGGGGTCAATCTGCACGGCGTTGAGCACGCGCAGGGCACCCGCGGCGGGCGCCCCGGAGTCGGCCGGTTCGGCGCGCTCCAGTAGCTCGCCGGTTTCGGGATCGAACTCGTCCTCGCCCGGAGCGACAACATTCGACGCGGCATCCCCGGCAGGATCCTCCCCCAGGCTTTGCCCCAGCGCCTCACGCAGGGTCGCGGCACGCTCGGAGGCCGCCGCGTAGGCGCGGGTCGCCTCCACGGCCTCGGCGCGGGCCGCATCCAGCTGTTCCTGTGCGCGGGCCCGGCGGTGCGCTGCCTCCCCGGTGCTCCGCTCGCAACGCTCCACGGCCTCGGCGGCATGCTCCACCCGGGCGAGGGCCTTCGCGTAGCGCTCCTCAAAGCCGGCGTACTGCTCGGTGGCGCGCTCGGACTCCTCGCGGCGCTCCTCCAGCGCCTCCAGGGCGCGCTCGTACCCGGCGCGGGCGGCGGCGGTCGCCTCCGTCAGCTCCACGCGGTAGGTGCGCACGCGCTCGGCCGCGATGGACTGCACCGAGCGGGTGCGCGCCGCAGACTCGCGCAGGGAAGACACCGCGGCCTGGGCCGCCGTCACCTCTGCGGTGAGCCGAAGCTGCCCCTCGCGGTGTGCCTCGGCCGCCTCGCGGGCCGCCTGCAGTCGTTCGCTCAGGCCCTCGGCGCGGCGGGTGCCCTGCGCCTCGGCGGTGGCGGCCTGTTCCTGTTCGGAGCGCAGAACACCCAGCTGACGGGCCAAAAGCACCGACTCCAGCTGGCGGATGCGCCCCTGCAGCTGCCGCGCGGTCGCGGCGGACTCGGCCTGGTCGCTCAGCGGCTGAAGCTGCGAGTCCAGCTCGCTCGCCAGGTCGCTCAGGCGCGTCAGGTTAGAGGCCACCGACTCCAGTTTGCGGCTGGTCTTCTCCTGGCGGCGGCGGTACTTCACCACTCCGGCCGCCTGCTCAATCATGTCGCGGCGTTGCTGCGAGGTTGCGTGCAGGACCGCATCCAGCTGGCCCTGGCCCACGAGCACGTGCATGTCCTGACCCAGGCCGGCCTCCGACAGCAGGTCCTGGATATCGCTCAGGCGCGCCGGGGAACCGTTAATCTCGTACTCGCTGCCGCCCGAACGGAACATGGTGCGCGAAATCTGCACCCGATCAGCGGGAATACTGAGGGTGCCGTCCGAATTATCGAAGGTCAGCGTCACCTTGGCACGGCCCAGGGGCGCGCGCTGCACGCCGTCGCCCGAGCCGGCAAAGATGACGTCCTTCATGCTGCCGCCGCGCAGGCTCTTGGCGCCCTGCTCGCCCATGACCCAGGCGAGCGCATCCAGCACGTTGGATTTGCCGGAGCCGTTCGGACCCACCACGGCGTTAATGCCGGGGGCGAACTCGAAGGTCGTGGCCGAGGCGAAAGACTTGAACCCGCGCAGGGTCAGCGACATCAGGTGCACAAGGGGCCTTTCTGCAGAGGAAGGTGCCGGAATCGGAGCGCCGCCGCGGCGAAGCCCATCGGCTCGAACCTGCAGCTCGAACCCGCAGGTCGGGCCTTTCGGGTGTGTGGGCGGCATCCCTCTAGTGTACGCGGTGCGGCGGGCGGGCGGCGTGAACGTGCACGGGGTGAAAAGGGTTCAAAGTTCCTCATTGTGCATCATCTTACGCGCGGGGTGAACGGGCGCGTTCATATTGGGTCTACGGATACGGGTTCGCCCGGTCGGTGCGGTAGATTGGAATGAGCATCACGAATTCTGCGGGGCCGCTGTTCGCATCCCCGCGTTTTTCTATGTATCCCACTGACTTCTATTTTCAAGGGCCACACCATTGTTGAATGCATCCGCCGATAAGGTCGGCACGAACTCTGACATTCGCCACGCTAATGCAGCTCTGCTGTCTATTACCCATGAGCTGCCTCCGGAGGTCGTCACGAGCGATTACTTCGATGAGCAGCTGGCCGGTACCTACAAGCGCCTGAAGATGCCCAAGGGCCTGCTCGAGCGCCTTGCCGGCATTAGCACCCGCCGCGGCTGGGCCGAGGGCCAGACCTTCGAGGACGGCGTGGTCGCCGCCGCAGAGAAGGCTATCGAACAGGCGGGTATTGACCGCTCCCAGATTGGCCTGCTGATTAACGCCTCGGTCACGCGTGATAACTTCGAGCCCGCCGTATCGGTGGGTGTGCACGACCGCCTGGACCTGCCGCGTCACGCCCTAAACTTCGATATTACGAACGCATGCCTGGGCTTCGTGAACGCGATGACCGTCGCCTCCACCATGATTGATGCGGGCGCTATCGACTACGCCCTGATTGTCGCTGGTGAGGACCCCTCCCCGTGGCACCGTACCGCGGTGCGCATCCTGAACAACCCCGATTCGACCCGCGAGGATGTGCTGGCCCAGTTCGCGACCCTGACCCTCGGTTCGGGTGCGGCGGCGGCCGTGATTGGTCGCGCTGACCGCCACCCGGAGGGCCACCGCATCATCGGTTCGGTGTCCCGCGCGGGCACCGAGCACCGCAACCTGTGCATCGGCGGCGAGGCCGATCAGGGCATGAACACCGACGCCGAGGGGCTGCTCAGGCACGGCCTGGAGCTCGTGGCGCAGGCCTGGGAGCAGGCGCACGAGGACGGCTGGGAGTGGAACGACATGACCTCCTACGTGACCCACCAGATTTCGAACGCCCACACGAACGCCATTATCGAGGCGGTCGGCATCGAGCGCGACCGTATCCCCCTGACCTTCCCGAAGTGGGGCAACGTGGCCGCCGCGGCGCTGCCGATGACCCTGGCCGAGTGCGCCCCCACCTATAGGGAGGGCGACCGTATTCTGTGCATGGGCGTGGGTTCGGGCCTGAACACCGCCCTGCTCGAGATTCAGTGGTAGCGACTCACCCCCGCGGGCGCTTCGGCCCGTTCGCCGCCCCCAACCCGGCATCCCCTCACCGATTCCGCTAACCGCCGAAGCCCTCGGCCGGAAGGACCCCCAGTATGCGTCACCTGAACTTCCCCAAGACCCAGCCTCCCTACAACCCGGAGGAGTGGGCGGGCGTGGACCCGCGCTACTCCCACCGGCTGGAGGTGCCCACCACCGCCCCCATTGAGCGGCGGGCAAAGCAGGCGGACGCGCGCCGCTGGCACTACCTGGACAACCTACCGGTGCTCGCCGAACGCGGCCTGGAGCCCATCGGCACGATTCTGTGCGTGCACGGCAACCCGACCTGGTCATACCTGTGGCGCACCGTGCTGGATGCGGGCGTGAACGAGCGCACCCCGTGGCGCGTGGTGGCGGTCGACCAGATTGACATGGGCTTCTCGGAGCGCACCCACCTGGACCTGGAGGGCGAGCGCCGCAGCCTGGAGGACCGCATCGCCGACCTGGGCGACTTTACGAAGGCCCTCGGCCTGGATCAGACCGATCAGCCGGTCGTGACCCTCGCCCACGACTGGGGCGGCCTCATTTCCTTTGGCTGGGCCCTGGAGCACCGCGACCTTCTCTCGGGCGTGCTGCTGACCAACACCGCGGTGTACCACGACGGCATTGAGAACATTCCCGCCGCACTGCGCCTGGCGTTGGGCGTGCACGAGCTGGGCACCCGTGATTCCACCGCGTTTATTGATGTGACCCTGGGCCTGGCCCAGAACGAGGGTCGCCTGCCCGAGCCCGGAACCCCCGGCGCCGGCCCCGCGGGCGGTCCCCTGCCGCAGCCGATGGGTAAGCAGCCCAAGCGCCTGTACCCGAGCCCGCTGAACGAGGCGATTTACCGCACCTACCGCGCCCCCTACGCCCACCCGGCCTGGCGCGAGGGCGTGCGCAACTTCGTGGGCGATATTCCGACCGGCACCGACGTGCCCTCGTACGCGCCCATGCAGCGCATTGCCGAGCAGATTCGTGACCTGGACGTGCCCGCGTTCTTCCAGTGGGGCACGAAGGATCCGGTGTTCCAGCGCCGCTACCTCTTCGACCTGATGGAGCGCATGCCGCAGGCGAAGGTGCACCGCTACGAGAAGGCCTCGCACCTGGTGGCCGAGGATTACGATATCGCCGCGCCGATCATGTCCTGGCTCGCGCAAACCTTCGGAACCCGCGGTGAGGACGGTTCCCTGGTTCCGGCCCGCAACGCTGAGGCCGAGCACCGCGCCGCCCGCGCGCACCGCCACGGCCTGGACGCCGAAATCTCGGCGGGAGCCGCCGGCGAGGGTACCGCTGCTGAGGGCGCTGTTCCCGAGGCGTTCCGCCCCATGCTCGCGGCCCTCACCGAGCGCGCCGATGACACCTCCGTGGCCGTGGTGGACATGGACCCCAAGGGCGATGGCACCACCGTGAGCGTGACCCTCACCTGGGCCGGGCTGAACCGCCAGGTCAACGCCGCCGCGGCCCGCCTTCACGCCCTGGGCGTGCGCCCGGGCGACCGCGTGAACCTCATGGTGCCGCCCGGTGCACGCCTGACCACCCTGATCTACGCCTGCCTGAAGCTCGGCGCGGTCATCGTCGTGGCCGATACCGGCCTGGGCCTGGCGGGCCTGACCCGCGCGCTGAAGGGCGCCAACCCGAGCTTCCTGATCGGTATTCCCGCCGCGTTGACCGCCGCCCGCACCCTGCTCTGGCCGGGCAAGCGCATCTCGGCGGAGCCGCTGGGTGCCGCGCAGGAGAAGCTGCTGGGCGTTGCCGGTTCCGTGTTCGCCGCCTCCGCCGAGGGACGACTCGGCGAGCCCATCCCCACCCCGACCGTGGTGGAGTTCCCCTCCCCCGTGCCGGATGCTGACGCGGCGGTGCTGTACACCTCCGGTTCGACCGGCCCGGCCAAGGGCGTGGTGTACACGCAGCGGCAGCTGGCGGGTATGCGCGACGCCATCGCGAACACCTACGGCTTCGCGCCCGGTAGCGGCCTGGTGGCCGGCTTCGCGCCCTTTGCCCTGCTGGGCCCGGCGCTGGGCGCTACCAGCGTGACCCCGACGATGGATGTGACCCGCCCGAAGACCCTGACGGCCTCTGCCCTGGCCTCGGCCGCGGCGGCCATCGACGCTTCGGTCGTGTTCGCCTCCCCCGCCGCCCTGGTGAACGTGGTGGCGACCGCCGACGAGCTGAACGCTGAGCAGCGCGCGGCCCTGGCTAAGGTTCAGACGGTGCTGAGTGCTGGCGCCCCGATCCCCGTGCCCCTGCTGGAGGCGCTGTCCGCCCTGGTGCCGAACGCCTCCCTGCACACCCCGTACGGCATGACCGAGGGCCTGCCGGTGACCGATGTGTCCTTCGAAATGATTCGCCAGGCGATTGCCGAGGGCACCCCGAACGCCGCCGGTGAGGTGCTCGACCCGTTCGCCCGCGACGGCGTGTGCGTGGGCTTCGCGGTGTACGGTGCGGCGGTGGCTATTGCACCGCTGCTGCAGGACGGTTCGGTCGATTCGCAAATGACCCACGAGCCCGGTGTGACCGGCGAGATTCTGGTCTCGGCACCGCACGTGAAGGACCGCTACGACACTCTGTGGGTCACCGAGGAGCAGTCCATTAGCACCCCTGGTTGGCATCACACCGGTGATGTCGGTCACCTGGACGCTTCGGGTCGCCTGTGGGTTGAGGGCCGCCTCGCCCACGTGCTGCTGACCTCCCAGGGCGTGCTGACCCCGGTGGCCGCCGAGCAGTCCGCCGAGTCGCTGCCGGAGGTGCGCCGCGCCGCCCTGGTCGCTGTGGGTCCTGCAGGTACTGCCGCCCCGGTGCTGGTCATTGAGGCGTCCGCGAATACTGCCGTACTGGAGGCGCGCCAGTCGGCCTCCGCGTTCAAGCGCGCCCTGCTCGACCGCGTGCCCGGCGTGGGCCGCTTCCCCATCGCGGAGGGCGTGGCACCCTTCGAGCTCTCCCAGCTGGTGCGCCGAAAGGTCGCCGAGGATACCGGTGTGGAGGTGGCCGCTGTGCTGGTGGTGCACGAGCATCCGACCGATATTCGCCACAATTCGAAGATTGACCGCCCCGCCCTGGGCGAGTGGGCGGCAAAGGTCCTCGCCGGGGCGTAAATCCGCCGGGTCTTTACTTTCTAAGGAGCATGATGTCCCCTCATTCTTCGCGCGGGTCCTCTTCTCGCGAGGCTGCGTCCCGCCTGTCGACCGCGCACACGGCGGCCTCCCCCACGGCTCGTTTCCGTAAGCCGGCGCGCCCCCTGGCCGCCCGCTACAGCGACCCCGCGCCGCGTTCCCTGCGCGCCGTCGAGGAGTCGGACTTCGCGCCGCGTATTGGCGAGCGCATCCTCTTCACAGGCGCGTCGGGCCTGCTGGGTCGTGAGAGCGTGCTGGAGCTGCTGCGCGTCGGTTACGATGTGCGCGTTCTGCAGCGCGGCGACTCGGGCATCGCGGCCCTGCTACCCGATTCGATTCGCCCCCGCTTTGAGCAGGTGCGCGGCGACATCACGAACGAAAAGGTCGTCGACGAGGCCATGACCGGCGTGGACGGCGTGGTGCACGCGGCCGCGAAGGTTTCGGTCAGCGGCGAGTGGGCCGACTACGAGCGCATTAATATTGGCGGAACCCGCGTCATGCTACAGGCCGCCGTGAACCACTCGGTGCGCACCTTCCTGTACATTTCTTCGCCCTCGGTGGCGCACGCGGGATCTTCCATCGTGGGTGACGGCGCCGGCGTGGCGTCCCCGGAGCACGCGCGCGGCAACTACGCCCGTTCCAAGGCGGCCGCCGAGCTGCTGGTTCTGGAGGCGAACGGCACGCCCCTGCCCTCGGGCGGGGTCATGCACACCGGCGCGCTGCGCCCGCACCTGATGTGGGGTCCGGGCGATACCCAGCTGGTGGAGCGTATTCTGGAGCGTTCCGCCGCCGGGCGCCTGCCGCTGCTTTCGGGCGGTACGGGCCTAATTGACACGCTCTACATTGATAACGCCGCGGATGCGTTGGTGCGCGGCTATCAGCGCCTCGACGCCTTTGCGGGCCGGGCGCTGGTGGTCACGAACGGTCAGCCGCGCACTATCGCTGAGCTACTCGGTGGTTTCTGTGAGGCGGTGGGCGTTCCCGCCCCGCGCTTCTCGGTGCCGGCGAAGGTTGCGGCCCTGGCCGGGCGCGTAATCGAGCGCGTGTGGGAGCGTCTGCCGAAGAACGTGACGGCCGGCGATGAGCCGCCCATGACGGAGTTCCTCGCCGAGCAGCTCTCGACGGCACACTGGTTCGATCAGCGCCGCACCCGCGAGCTGCTACAGTGGGAGCCCGCCGTGTCGATTGAGGAGGGCTACGAGCGCCTGGGCTTGTTCTACGGGGACCGCTACTCCCGCGGCCAGTATTAGTTAACTCGGGTAGTTTTCTTTACTACCTTCTTCAACCCTGCAAAGTAGGTCCAGCACCGCTTCGGTGCTTATCACCATGAGTTTCGGGTATCCGTCTCCATCACTTACCGTGCTGAATCCATAGCGCTCGTCGTAGTACTTTTCGAGTTCCTTATTCCGCACGTGTAAGCAAAGGAAGCGGCTTCCAGAGATAGCAACCACATCACGATATTTACGGAAGACCTCCAGCATGAGCAATTCCCCCATGCCTTTACCTTGACCCTCAGTACGTAGGGCGAATTTTCCTAAAAGGTGTGCGGGATGGGTCTGGCTCGGCTCAATGCCAGAGCGCAAACGCTTCGTGAGGGACCCACCTGTAATCTGGTAACCACTTAGCGTAAAGTATCCAATCACGTCCTCCGGATCATCTGCGTCCCCCATGATCCATACGACGCTCCGGTGGAGTTTCTGGTACTCCCGAGCTTTGGTTTGCAACCAGTCGCCTAATTCCGTGCCTTCTCCCGAGCTCGTGGTAGTCTCAAAAAATTCCAGATAGTGTTCCTCGTCAAGCTTTCTAACGGAGTAGTTCATGACGCTCGTCGTTAGTTAACTCGCGCCATGAGACGCTCAAAGAAGGGGGCGTGAGCGACGACAGGAACGGCTTCTAGATGTTCCCATTCACTCTCAGTAAGACGCTCAACGAGGGGATCAGGTAGCTGGGCACGCAGGGCTTCAGGAATATCGCGCTTCAAGGCAAAGTAATCAATAATATCCGTCGCTTCCAGAGGAGCACGTCGGGAGCCTTCACGTCGTGAATCCCAAGCGTCCCGCCAAACCTGCTCCTCATGGGTCATATCGACCAGTTGCCAACGCGAAAATTTACCGTAGTACCCCCAGACGGCCTCAATAATCTGGATGTAGTAGGGATCTTCAGGCTGAGGCTCGTCCTCCAAAAGTTCCCGACCCATCTCTAAAACATCACGGTCAACATCGAGCCGACGAGCGTGAGCGGTCAGCAACTCACCTACCACGGGCCCCTTGGGCATTGCGTAGAAAGACTGCTCGAAAAGCCGTGAACCGGTCAGGTGAGCGTACCACCCGTAGGTGTAGAAGACCAGCTTCTGCAGGGTGAGCGTCGGCAGGCTCTCCTGTCCGGAGACCTTTAGAATGTCGAGTGAGACATCAAAAACAGAGCGCATGGTTTTCACATCCTTTCGGCGCTGAAGTTCAAAAATATTAGATAATCTGGGCGGTATGCTCTGCCAGCCGTCCGTTTATATTTAGCGTACACCAATTAATATTTTGGTGTATATGTACTCGTCATTTCCATGTCGTCCGTCTTAGAAAGGACTATCGGACGTGCAGGGTTAGCGAGAACGCGGCGCCCGCTGGCAGTGCGGGCAACGGTAGGATGAGCGGTTCTGGAACGGCTCTCGCACGATCAGGGAGGTGCGGCCCGCCTCCGCGCAACGGTGGCAGGGCTCCCCCGCCCGCCCGTAGGCGTTCAGCGAGCGCTCGAAGTACCCCGACTCCCCGAGCACGTTCACGTACAGGGCATCGAAGCTTGTGCCGCCCGCCGCCAGGGACTCGCGGAGCACCTGGGTGACCGCCTCCAGCAGGTCGCGGGTCTGCGCGGCGCTGAGGGCGCGTGCGGGCTTCGCGTAGTGCAGCCGCGCACGCCACAGCGCCTCGTCGGCGTAGATATTGCCCACCCCGGAGATTACCGACTGGTCCAGCAGCACCTTCTTGATGCCGCTGGAGGTGCGCAAAAACTTGCGGCGCACCGCCACGGGGTCGAAGAACTCATCCAGCGGGTCGCGGGCAATGTGCTTGACTGCCTCGGGGACCAGAAAACGCTCCGGTACTTCGCTCTGCCCCATTTCATCGGGCGCTACTTCATTCGTTGCAACCGCCGCGGGGACATCCGGCACGAGCGGGCTGAGGAACATGCCGCCGAAGATGCGCTGGTCCACGAAGAGCAAGCGCTGCCCGGTGCGTCCCTCCCCCTCGGAGGTTTCTTCGGGCCTGGCTTCCGCGGGCCCCAGTTCCAGTGCCACGCGCAGGTGCCGCGGCTGCTCATCAAAGGCCGCGCGAGCCTCCGAATCATTACCCGAGTCGCTACCGGAACCATCGCCCGGCTCATCGCGCACGAGCAGCTGACCGCTCATGCCCAGATGCACCACGAGCGCCTCATCGGCGAGCGCACCGTCCGGCTCGCTCAGGGTCAGCCACAGGTACTTGCCGCGGCGGTAGGCGCCGCGCAACGTCCTGCCGGTGAGCGCCGCCTCGAAGTGGGCGGGACCGGGCAGGTGTCTACGTAGCGAACGTGCATCCAGCACGCGCACCGCCTGCACGGGGCGGCCCAGCGAATGGTCGGCTAGACCTGCGCGAACGGTTTCTACCTCGGGCAGTTCGGGCATGGTTCCCTCCAATCAGCACAGGCTCAACAGGGGCAGGCTCAGCTGAGATAACTCAACGAGAAGCCTAGACAGGGTACTTAGACGAGCACCCTACACCAGAACCCGGTAGGCCTGCTCGGCGGCCAGGCGTTCCGCTTCCTTCTTGCTCGGGCCCACGCCGGTGCCCGTCTTCTGGTTCGCCACGATTGCGACCGCGGTGTACACGCGCGCGTGGTCGGGACCCTCACCGGTGACTTCATAGCTGACGTCCCCCCAGCCGCGGGCGGTGGCGAGGTTCAGCAGGTCGGTCTTCCAATCGCGGCCGGAGTTCAGCACCTTCTCGTCGTCGAGCAGCGGCGCGATTAGCCGCAGAACCAGCTCGCGGGCTGCCTCGCGACCGCACTGCAGGTAGGTCAGGCCAAAAATCGCTTCCATGGTGTCGGCAAGAATCGAGTCCTTATCGGCGCCGCCGGTGTGAATCTCACCCTTGCCGAGCCGAATGTACCGGCCCAGGTCCAGGTCGCGCGCTACCTTCGCCAGCGCCACGGTGGACACCACCACGTGGTGCAGCTTCACGAGTTCACCCTCGGGTAGCTCGGGGTAGCGGCGGTACACCTCCTCGGCGATGGCCAGGGAGAGCACGGAGTCGCCCAGGAACTCCAGGCGTTCGTTGTGCTCCACCCCGGGGTTCTCGAAGGCGTAGGAGCGGTGGGTTAGGGATAGCAAAAACGTCTCGGCGTCGATATCGACTCCGAGACGTTTACGCAACTCCCTAGTATCAACACTAGGAAATTCAGTCATAAGGATTCACCGCTTCTTAGGCGTCTGCAACCTTACGGCCCTTGTACTCCAGGAACAGGGCGTTGCCTGCAGCGTCGGTTACAACCTTTGCCTGGTGGGGCAGGCTGTAGGTCACGCGACCGTTCTCAACGGTCTTAACCAGCTGGGGCACGGATGCCTTCCACTGGGAACGGCGTGCGCGGGTGTTAGCGCGGGACATCTTGCGCTTGGGAACAGCCACAGCTATCTCACAATCTCTAGTAACAACAATTTAGTTTTCGGTATCTGCGCCGAGCAGGCCCTGCAGGGCCGACCAGCGCGGATCCAACACCTCGTGATGATGCCCGGGGTCATCCTCCAGGCGCGCACCGCAATCGGCGCACAGACCCTGGCAGGTGTCCCTACAAACAGGCTGGAACGGCAGTTGAAGGATTACTGCGTCCCGCAGAGCCGGTTCAAGGTCGATCGAATCATCCTCAACGGCGTACTGCTCATCTACTTCATCTTCGGGGCCGCCAGCCGGGGCCTTCTCAAAGACGAAAAGCTCTTGAATATTGGCCGACATCTCGTAATCAATCGGATCCAAGCAGAGGCTACACTCGCCGTGTACATCCACGACAACGGAGCCGGTAACTAGGATACCATCAACAACAGACTCCATACGAATATCGAGGTCAATATCCGAACCCTCTTCCACGCCGATGAGCGTGTTACCCAGGTCTGCCGGTGCGGGCACGACCTCGGTGAGGGTTTCCATGGTGCCGGGGCGGTGAATCAGGTTAGTAACCGATACCACCAGCGGCGATGCGTCTGCACGTGAAATGGCGTTTCTCCTTACGAAATGTATAAACCAAAGTCCCATTTTAGGGGTGGTTCGCGCGGTTAATCAAGATTAAGGCTCTTTTAAATCCAATTAAGTGGCGCTCACCTCTTAAATATCTCCTCAAGGAGGCGCCGCGCGGCGCTTAACCGGCCGGCCGGGGACGTTGCAGAGGCGGTTAAGCGCCCGGTCGGCGGTGCGGGAGCCGTACCGATGGGCATGTCGGCGGGCGTGTCGGGCGGGTGCGCCCGCCGG
>NZ_KV797969.1:660687-721780 GCF_001809565.1 Rothia sp. HMSC072B03 | reverse complement strand
GCGCCCGCCGGTTTTGCGGGGCTCTCTACTAGGCGCTCTTCAGGGCGCGGGCCACCGCCTCCGGCACGAAGGGGGTCACGTCACCGCCCAGCGAAGCCACCTCGCGAATAATGGTCGAGGACACCGCCCCGTAGCGGTCCTCACCCGCCAGGAACACGGTCTCCACGCGCGCCAGGTGACGATTCATGCTCGCCATGGGAGCCTCGTAGCTGTAGTCCGTGGCCGAGCGCAGACCCTTCACCAGCACCTTTGCGCCGCGTTCGGCCGCGTACTCGGCCAGCAGCACACCCGGCGGAATCGGTTCCACGCTCACGCCCTCAATGCCGAGCTCGCGCAGGGACTCCTCCACGAGCCGCACGCGCTCCTCGAGGGAGAAGCGGTACTTCTTGGCGCTGTTATGGGCCACGCCCACGATGACTTCATCGAAGAGCTCGGCGGCCCGGGCAATGATTTCCAGGTGACCGTGGTGCACGGGGTCGAAGGATCCGGGGCACAGGGCAATCATGCGGTAACCTCCGCGGTGTCGAAGTGGTGAGGGGTTGTTTCGTCGGCAGAGTCGTCGGCGGGATCGTCTCCGTCGGCCGGCTCTTCGGGCTCAACGTAGTAGAGCACCGTCTCGCCGTGCTGGCGGGTCGAGAAGCAGTGCAGCTCGCTACCCCACTCGGGTTCCGCATCGCGCGAAGAACGCTCCACCACGACCACGGCACCCTCGGCAAGCTTGGGGGTCAGCGCCCGCATGAGCTCGCGCACCTGCTCGTTCGGCATGGCGTAGGGCGGGTCAACGAACACCAGGTCCCACGGTCCCGATGCGGTCTGCACGTAGCTCAGCGCCTGAGACTGCTGCACGCGCGCCGCAGAACCGGCAGCGTTGCGGCCCATCGCCTTCTGCACCGCCTCGACGTTGCGACGAATCACCGCAACCGCCTTCGGGTAGGTGTCCAGCAGGGTCACGGAGGCCGCCCCGCGGGAAAGCGCCTCGCACCCCAGCGCGCCGGAGCCACCAAAGGCATCCAGCACGCGGGCGTCGCGCAGCAGGTCGTAGCTCTCCAGCTTGGAGAAGAGGGATTCTTTCACCCGGTCCGTGGTGGGGCGCGTGTTGTCCCCCGGCACCGAGGCCAGGCGCACGCCTCCGGCGGCACCGGCAATAATGCGGCTCATAGGGTCTCTCCTCTGAAGTAGTTGACTAACTAGGTAACGGCGGTGTGGTGCAGTTACGGTTTGGGCGGGCACGGTTTTAGCGAACAGTGGGCAGAGTGTGCTCCCCATTCCCCGAGCACCTATCCCCTGCCAAGGAAGGCCTCGCGGTCAGCGTCCAGGGCGCGGTCAATCGTGCGCGCCAGCGACGGGTGCTTCGCCAGCGTCGGGTCCTTCTCAACCACCGAGCGGGCGTCCTCTCGGGCCCTCTCGATGATGTCGGCGTCGGCGAGCGCCCGCAGAAAGCGCAGGGTGCTCTTCGAGCCGGACTGCGCAGCACCCAGAATATCACCCTCGCGGCGCTGCGCCAGGTCGATGCGGGAAAGCTCAAAGCCGTCCGTGGTGGAGGCGACCGCATCCAGGCGCTCCCGGGACACGCCGCCCTCCTCCTGGCGGGTGACCAGCAGACAGGTGCCCGCGTAGCCGCCGCGGCCCACACGACCGCGCAGCTGATGCAGGCCCGAGATGCCGAAGCGGTCGGCGTCCATGATGATCATGAGCGTGGCGTTCGGGACGTTCACGCCCACCTCAATGACGGTGGTGCTGATGAGCAGGTCAATCTCACCGCGCTCGAAAGCGGTCATGACGGCGGTCTTCTCCGCCGGGTCCATGCGACCGTGCAGGGTGCCGATACGCACGCCGACGAGGGCGTCCTCAGCGCTCAGGTAAGCGTGCATGGAGGCCACGGAGGTCAGCTGCACCTTGCCGTCGCTGCTGGCCCGACCGCCCAGGCCCGGGGTTCCCGCAACAGTCGGGACGGAGGCGCCGAAGAACGCGGCACCCTCCTCCAGGCCGTCGCCGTCCTCCCCGATTTTGGGTACGACGACGTACACCTGGTGCCCCGCGTCGATTTCTTCTCGGGCGCGCTGCCACAGGCGGGAGGCCCAGGCGGGCTTCTCGGCGAGGGGCACCACGTGGGTCGAAATCTTCTGGCGGCCGGCGGGCAGGGTGTCCAGCACGGACACGTCCAGGTCGCCGAACACCGTCATTGCGACGGTGCGCGGAATGGGCGTCGCGGTCATGACCAGCCGGTGCGGCAGGGCGCCGTCGGGGCCGCGCAGGCCGTCGCGCTGCTCCACGCCGAAGCGGTGCTGCTCGTCCACCACGACCAGGCCCAGGTCGTTGAAGCGCACGTCGTCGGAGAGCAGGGCGTGCGTACCAATCACAATCTGCGCGGTGCCGTCGGCGAGCTCCTTCAGCACCTGGCGCTTGGCGCGGGTGCCCATGGAGGCGGTCAGCAGGCGCACGCGCACAGTCCCTTCGGGGATTCCTCCGGCAGAGCCGTCAGGGTCTTCGAGCGCGGCCATGTCCCCCAGGATATCCAGCACCGAACGCAGGTGCTGCTCAGCGAGCACCTCGGTCGGGGCGAGCATCGCGGACTGGCCGCCCGCATCGGCCACCTGCAGCATGGCGCGCAGTGCCACCACGGTTTTGCCGGAGCCCACGTCACCCTGCAGCAGGCGGTTCATGGGCGATTCGCTCGCGAGGTCGGCGGAGATTTCCTCCCCCACCTTCCGCTGTCCCTCGGTCAGCTCGTAGGGCAGCACCTCGAGCAGGCGATCGGCCAGGCCGTCCTTGATGGGCGGCCGGGCCTGCGTGCGGTGCGCGGCTCGGGCAGAGTGCAGGCGCGCCAGGGCGCTCTGCAGCACGAAGGCCTCACGGTAACGCATCTGCGCCTGGGCGGCACGCCACGTGTCCTCGGTGTCGGGAGTGTGCAGGGCGCGGTAGGTCCAGGCAAGGGAGGGCACCTTGCGGGCGCGACGAATCGCGTAGGGCACCGGGTCCTCGAGCTCCTTGAGTGGAACCTTCTCCAGCAGCTGCTCCATGTACCCGGCGATGCGGTCGGTGGGCAGCTTGGCGGGGGCCCGGTAGACGGGCACGGGGGCGGTGGCGGCCTCGTTCATCTCGGAGCCGGAGGCGTCCTTCGAGAGCAGGGCGTAGTGCGGGTTGGTGAGCGTGTACTCGCCGCGGTAGATGCCGACTTTACCGGAGAACATCATGGTTTCGCCCTCGCGAATTTCGCGGGCTGCGGTCCAGGCGTTGAAGAAGGAAAGCTTCATCTGCGCACCGATGAGCGGCGCGGGTGCGGGCACGCCAAAGAGGCCGCCCTGCTCAGGACGGTTCTGAGTAAAGTCGTCCTGCCCGTAGGAGTCGGCGTAGCCCGTGTAGGATGCGGGCGCGGCGAGGGAGTCGATGCGCGGGTTGTGCTGGCCGGTTGCCTGCCAGCGCAGACCCAGCCCGGATGCCCCCCGGGAGGAGGTACCCGGGGCGGAGGCGTTGGCGCGGCCGGGGGTCACGGACACGGGCCCGATGCCGCCGAAGCCGCTCTCCTCGTGCGCGGAGGAGTCGGCGAGCCGGTCGGTGATGGTCACCTCGGTGATTTTGCCGCGGCGGGCCGCCATGGTTCGGGTGCTCACGTGCACCACGCGCGCAATGATGGTGACGTCCTGGCCCTCAACGAGTTCGGCAAAGGAGCTGAGCTCACCGCGCGGCAGGTACTTGCGCGGGAAGTATTCGAGCATCTGGCCGACCGTGGTGATTCCCAGGTGCGTGGCGATGGCCTTGACGCTGGGGGCGGGCAGGTACTTTTTGAGGGGCGTGTTCTCGAGGCTGTCCTCGGCGGCGTAGCGCGCCAGGGCACGACTTTTGGCCTCCGCGGCAACTGATGCGGAGGTCGATTTCTCAGCCGGGGCCTTCCGTTCAGCCGGGGCCTTCTTCGCGGAGGCTTTCTGAGCTAGTTCTTTCTGCGCCGGTTTCTTTCGGGCGGGTGCCTTCCGTGCCGGCTTCTTCGGCGTGGGCTCCTCCGGTTGAGTCGTCTCCGGCTGAGCCGTCTGCCGGGCGGCCAGCGCGATATCCACGAGCTCGTAGAGCGCATCGTCGGTCATGGCGTGCGCGGCGGGGCCCAGCGAATGTTTGAGCGCCCTGAGCGCTTTACGGTAGGGTGCGCTGGTTCGACGCGCGGCCCGTTCGCTCAGCTCCTCGCGGCTCGCCTCGCCGCGGGCGAAGGCGGCAAGGTCGCGGACGGTCAGCTCGGCCGTGGTGCGCAGCTGTTCGTCGCTGAGGAGGGGCACCCCGCGTTCCCTCTTGTGAGGTTCGGCGAGCGCAGCGGGTTCAGCCTTCTCGGCGGGTACAACAGGATCGGTGGGTTCGACGGGCGCGACAGGCTCAGCCCCGAAAATGCCCAGGTCCAGGGCCTCCTGTTCGGGGCTGTGCTTTGGGGTGCGGCGCGGGCTCATCTGCAGCTCTCCGCGTGGTGCCCGTCCGCGAGCGAGGAGATGCGCTCGTCCGACCACTCCCCGTATGAGGTCACGAGCCGGCGTGCCGGTTCCACCTCGGGCACGTGCACGTGCACGGCCCAGAGGCCTGCGGCCATATCCAGCGGGGTGATGAGCAGGCTATCGCCCATGCCCTCCAGCTCGAGACGCAGCTGAGCCATCGCGAGGGGTTCGCAGCGCAGGGTACCCATGAGTTCCCAGCCGCTCTCCCCCTCCTCTGCGGGAGTCTTCGCACCCGGGGCGGGGGCGACCTGTGCGGGTGCCGCGGAGGCGGGGGTCAGCATACTCCGGACCTCCTCCTCGCTCAGGGTTGCGCCCTCCCACCTCGGGTTGGCGTGCACAACGGCCAGGTAGAAGCCGAGGGCGCCGGCGTCCACGCTTCCGGCCAGGTGCGGTGCGGGCGGATGCTCGGCGGTGCGTTCCAGGGCTCTCAGCATGGCGGCGCGGCGGGCGCGGTTCAGAGGGGTTTCTGCACTCTCGGCATCCTCGGCACCATTCGCCCCGTTAGTTTCGGGCTCGCCAGCTTCGGGTTCATCAGCGCCGTGCGCAAGTTTCTCGGGGGCGTTCTCCCCCTCGGGGTAGTACAGCCCCAGGCTGGCCAGCTCCACCATGACGGAAAGCATCGTGGAGGGCACCATCTGCTCCCCCACGCTCGCGCGCACGCGCTCGGCGGCGCAGGCCATGGCGCGGGCCTCGGCCACCGCGTAGTCAAAACCGCGGGGCGCCTCGAGGTCTCCGCTTCCCGAAGCGGCCGCGTGAGCCGCGCGCACCCGCTCCTCATCTCGGGCGAGGGCGCTCAGCAGGGGCAGTTCCTCAGCCTCCGGACCCAGTTCCTGAGCAAGGTTGCCGGGCAGGCCCCAGTAGCTGCGCACGGCTTCCAAGCCCCAGGCGCAGAGCAGCGTTCCGGAGTTGCCGCGGGCCATCCGCGAGGCGCTCACGATGGCGCGCTCGTAGATTCCGCCCAGGCGCACCCACAGGTGGGCCAGCCCGGGCACGTCCTCGCGGTCAGCGGGGTCCTCGAAGAGGAGTTCCTCCATGCCCCGGTCGAATTCCTCGGTGAGCGTGCGCAGAGTGTGGGCCAGGTTCGACCCGGTGTCGTGGTCGGGCACGGGAAAGCCGTTGAGCTCGTTGAGGGGTTCGCGGTAGTGGTCCACCACGGCCCGGGCGCTCGCGGACCAGGCGATACCGAATCGATAGGCTCGCATGCAGGCGCGGCGGTACACCTCGCGGGCCTCGCGCAGAGAATCATTGCGCTCGGGGCCGGTCGGCGCATAAGCGCTATTCGACCCCTCAGAAAGACCCCCGGGACGGGCATCACCGCGGGTTCCGGCGGGCCGGGTGCCCCGCGAGTCTTCACGTTCTGTCCTCATGCTCCCCTCCTGCGGTTCCGGTTTCTGGTGTTTCCGCGAGCCCACGCGCGCCAGGGCTGGCCCGCACCACGGCTAATTGCGGTAATTCGCAGGTCGGCGGGTGGGCGCAGTCTTCGCGCCCTTACCCCACCCCTGCTTCGTATTTCTATTCTAATAGAATTTTCGATTAAATGTACGGTATTTTCCGCGAAACCCAAGAGTCTAAGAACCCGCGGGTCCCGGCTCGCGCTAGGCCCCGTAGTGTTCCCAACCCAGCTCGCTCAGGGGCGCGCCGTTCATGAGCACGGTACCGGCCGCGAGCGACCCGCGATGCCCCGCACCGTAGTGCCCACCGGCCAGGGGATCCGCACTGTGGGCTCGGCCCGCGCGGTCCACGCGGCACGAGCCCAGGGTCGTAAAGCCCTCGGGCACCTCCGCGGGGAAGGTCGCCAGCAAGCCGTGATCCTCTCCCCCGCCGAGCACGAAGGCCCTGGCCAGGGAGGCGGGACTCTCGGCCCCCTCGTTGTGTTCGACGATGGTCAGCAGCAGACGGGCCACGGGCAGCAGGGGCGCGGCAAGCGCATCCACGGCGGCCTCGTCCAGGTGAATCTGCACGCCGGATGCGCGGGCGATCCGGCCCGAATCCTTGACGAGCCCATCGGAAACGTCCAGCATGGCGTTCGCGTCCGCATCGCGCGCCGCCTCACCCAGAGGCACCGGGCTGACCGGGCGCATCTGCGCATCAATGGCACGTTTGCAGGCCTCGAGCATTTCGGCAGCTTCGGCGCTATTCAGGGTTCCGATGAGGTCCAAAAGCCCCTCGGACAGGGGAATTTCGGGGAGCGGATCATGGGACAGCCCGCCGTTCGCGATGCCCTTCAGCAGCACCATGGCGGGGCGGGATAGCGGGTTGAGGAGCAGCCGCAACCCGGCGTCGGCCCAGCCGGTACGCCCGGCCAGCGCAAGCGTGTCACCCGCCTGCGCGCCGGAGCGCAGCACGGGCCGGTCGGTGCGGCCCAGGGCGGTGACGGTTACCGAAATCTCGCCGGAGGCACCCATGTCGCCCCCGGCGATTGTGCAGTCCTCAGCTCCGCAGGCGCGCACGCCGTCCACGAGTCCCCGGGCGAAGTCCTCGACCCAGCCGTAGGGGGTTTCACCCGGCAGGCTCAGGGATGCGAAGAGGCTCACGGGCCGCGCGCCCATGGCGGCGACGTCGGCCAGGTTTTGCGTGGCCGATTTGCGGCCGACCTCGTACCCGCCACTACGGGTTCCGTCGAAGCCCCCGAGCCAAGGGTCCATAAAGTCTTGGTTTTGCACGAGGGTATCGGTGGTGACCACGGTCCGCTCGGTCGAGGGGGTCAGCACGGCGCAGTCGTCTCCGGGTCCCACCTCGAGCGCTTCGGTGCGCCCCGATGCGCGGAGTGCATCGGTCACTCGTTCGTTATGCGCCTCGATAATGGGCATGAAGGCGCGCAGAACGCGGGACTCTCCCAGCTGCGCGAGAGGCGTCTCGCGCGTGGGATGGTCCCGCGTTTCACTAGATGTTTGAGGATTCACACCCTTAATTATCGCGTATTCTGCGCTACGCGTTAGCTCGTGGCCACTTTTCTCACTAGGGAGAATGACGGCCTGGTCTCTACCCGTTCGGGAGTCTTAGCTTCCCTGGCTGAAGTAGCGGATTGCCAGGGCAATCAGCACAATGCCGATGAGCGAGAAGAGAATCAGCGGCGCGATGCCGGACAGGCCCGAGTCATCCGCGTCGGCATTCTTCACGGCCTGCTCCTGCGAGGCGTTCGCGCCGTCGGCCTTGGTCACGCTCTTGGCGGAGCGGCTGGCGGTAGCGGACGCGGAGGAGCTGGGCGACTTCGATGCTGCCGCCGAGCTGGGCGACTTCGAGGGGCTGGCCTCTGCAGTTCGGTCATCCTCGGACTTATTACGCGAAAGGTAACCGGCCACCCAATCGGCTGCACCGGGGATGGAATCCTGCGAACCATTGTTCGCCGCGATGCGTCCCAGCGTGGTGGAGCCGGAGGGCAACGGATCCTCATCGGTGTCACCGATCGGGGTCGGCTTTGCGGACTCGCTCGATGCCGACGAAGTGCTCGGGCGCACCACCTCGATGGAGATGACGGTGTCCTCTTGACGCCTGGTCGGCGCAATAACCTCACGGTCCACCGAGGGCGCCGGCGCCACGGGCTCTGTCTCCGGAGGAGCCACCGGTTGGTTCGGGGTGTTATCCCTGGGTTCGTCAGAAATCACGGGGATAACGGGAACCACCGGATCCTGGGAAACGTTCTTCGTGGGCTCCGGATTGGGCACGGGGACAACCGGCTGTTGCTTAGGTTCCTGAGTGGGGTCCTTAACCGGGTTCGGGTCTGCGTCCTTCGTGGGTTCCTTGGACGGCTCGGGGACGGGGTCCTGGGTCGGTTCAGGAGTCGGGTCCTGGGTCGGTTCAGGAGTCGGGTCCTGGGTCGGTTCAGGAGTCGGATCCTGAGTAGGCTCCGGAGTCGGCTCGGGGGTCGGGTCCTGAGTAGGCTCAGGGGTCACGTCCTTGGAGGGCTCCGGTGTCGGCTCGGGGGTCGGATCCTGAGTGGGTTCCGGAGTCGGCTCGGCGCTCTTAGAAGGCTCGGGGGTGGGCTCAGCAGTCTTCGAAGGTTCCGGGGTGGGCTCGGCGCTCTTCGACGGCTCCGGGGTGGGCTCAGCAGTCTTCGAAGGCTCAGGGGTGGGGTCCGCACTCTCAGAAGGTGCCGGAGCGGCCTCCTTGGTCGGCTCAGCACTCTCGGACGGGGTCGGCTGGGCATCAGAAGTAGCGCGAGGGGATGCCTCAGCATCGGCCGTCGCGGAGGAAGTAGCTTCAGTGGTAGGCCATGCACTCACCGTAGCTAGGGTAGGAACTGCCGTCTGCGAATGTTCGCCAACGGCGGGGTCTAGGGTTTGGTCTGCAGCGTTTTCGGGGTGCACCGGTACCTGGGCGGCATCCTGTATATCCTGCGCAAACGAGGCTACAAAGGGGCTTCCGGAAGCAACCAGTGCTGTCGCCAGACTCGCAGAGACCACCTTACGGTTTCGTTTTCCCAAAAGGTTGTCCTTGACTTTCTGATATTTCGTGAGTGAATAGGTATCCCATCAGTGAGCGACGGAACACCATCAGTTATTCTACCGAATTAGCGGATTCTTTCCCGTCTATCTTATCGCTTTTGGGTATGTCTTCGGGCTTGTCATGAATTTTTACGACTGCCTATTCGGGTTTATTACCCTTTGCGGGCGCTACATTCACTTGCGAGAAAATTTGCGTTACCCCTAATCGGTATGCACTTTTACTCGATAAATCGCAAAGGCACCCTAAAAGTATAACCGTCAAGTGATTTTTCGCACCAGAGAAATTAGAACGTCTCTCATGTATCCTGAGAATCCCCCTGCGGCTCGGCCGGTGGGGCGCGATGGCTCCGAGAGAGCGCACACAAGCCGGGGCACCGTACGTAAGACAGAATACGGCGCCCCGGCTAATGCAGAAACTAGCGCAGGCCCAGGGGGCGTTCCATCGCCAGGGTCAGCAGCTCGCTAATCAGGTCGGTGTAGGAAATACCGGTGTTCTCCCACATGGTCTTGTACATCGAAATCGGGGTGAAGCCGGGCATGGTGTTCACCTCGTTGATGACCAGGCGGCCGTCCTCGGTGTAGAAGAAGTCCGCACGAGACAGGCCCTCGCCGTCCAGTGCCAGGAATGCCTTCACAGCCAGCTCACGCAGACGATCCTGCACATCCTGCGGCAGGTTTGCCGGGCACACGGTCACGGCCGAGGACTCAGAGACGTACTTCGCCTCGAAATCGTAGAAGCCGTGGTCCTGATCCACAACCTCGATCTCGCCGGGGTAGGATGCGCGCGGCATCTCGCCGTGGTGGCCGTCCAGCACGGCGCACTCGATTTCGCGGCCCACGATGCCGGCCTCGATGATGATCTTCGGGTCGTGATGGCGAGCCTCCTCGATCGCGGGCACAAGCTCCTCCACCGAATCCACCTTGGTAATACCGAAGGAGGAACCTGCGCGGGTCGGCTTCACGAACATGGGGAAGCCCAGCTTCAGCACGCGCTCCAGAATCTGCTCGCGGTCCTCGTGCTCCCACTGGCGATTGGTCACGACCTCGTAGGGGCCGACCTCCAGGCCGGCGGACTCGAAGGCGACCTTCATGAAGTGCTTGTCCATGCCCACGGCTGAGGCGGTCACACCGCAACCCACGTAGTGCAGGTCGGCCATTTCCAGCAGGCCCTGCACGGTGCCGTCCTCACCGAAGGGGCCGTGCAGCAGCGGGAACACAACGTCCACCGGCGCGGTGCGGGTAACGTTGCCCTCAGCGTCCACCAGGGTCAGGCGGGAATCGCCGGTGCCCATCGGCAGGAATACCTGCTGGGTACCCTCGGGGAACTCCGCGGTACCGCGAGTGCCGGCAGTCAGCTCGGCAAGCTGCTGCTCGTCGGTCAGGTACCAGCGGCCGTCACGGGTAATGCCGATAGTGATGACGTCGTAGGCGGTGCGGTCAATAGCGCTCAGCACGCCAGCGGCGGTAATGAGCGAAATGGGGTGCTCGGAGGAGCGGCCACCGCACAGCAGGGCGACGGTCTTCTTCTCGGTCATGTGTTTCTCCTAGTCAATGTTCCCCTACCATTAGGTCCGGAAGGTGGAACGGCAATGCATCAATAATCCTAACGCACGAATACCGTCGCGGTCACTGATGCGTTTCTCACGCACCGGTTTTCCGCAACGGTATCCGTCCTTGGATGTTTACATTCAATCTTCTTCTAGTATGTCCTGGCACACAACCCGAATCAAGGGGTGCCAGCACATCAGAAAGCTTTAACCCTAGTGGCCCTCGTGCTTGAGGCGGCGCCCCAGCAGCTTCGGGGCGAGGTCCTCGATGCTGATGCGGCCCGAAAGCACCGCCACCACGGCCTCCACGATGGGCATTTCCACACCGTGGCGGCGAGCCAGCTCGGCCACCACGGGAGCCGACTTAATCGACTCGGCCGTCTGACTCATGTGCTCGTGCAGGCGGTCGGGGGCAACCCCCTCGGCCAACAGGCGGCCGGCCGTGTGGTTACGGGACAGTGGTGAGGAGCAGGTGGCGATCAGGTCGCCCATGCCGGCCAGTCCGCTCATGGTCGAGGCCTCGCCACCCAGCGCCACCGCCAGGCGGGTAATCTCCGCCAGGCCGCGCGTCATGATGGAGGCCTTCGAATTATCGCCGTAGTTGCGGCCCTCGCAGATACCCACGCAGAGGGCAATCACGTTCTTGACCAGGCCGCCGATTTCGGTGCCGACCACGTCCGTGTTGGTGTAGGGGCGAAAGTAGCCGCAGGCGATGGCGCGGGCCACGGCCTCGGCCACGGGCAGGGTGCGGGCCGCCACGACGGATGCCGTGGGCTCCTCCCCCATAATCTCGGTCGCCAGGTTCGGGCCCGAGAGCACGCACACGCGGTGCGGAATGTGGCCGATCGCGCGCACATCCGCGCCGCGCATCGCGAGGGCCTCCTCCAGCTCCTCGGTAATGACCTGCGACATGCGCAGGCCCGTGCCGGTTTCCAGGCCCTTGGCCAGGGAGACCAGCAGCGCATCCGACTCGATGAAGCGGGCGTAGTTCTGCAACTGCGAGCGCAAAACCTGTGCCGGCAGAGCCAGGACCACCAGGTCCGCCCCGGTCAGCGCCGAGGGCGCGTCCGCGGTGAAGTGCAGGTTGTCGGGGAGCTTAATGCCCGGGAAGTAGCGGGAGTTCTCGCGGGTGCGTTCGCACTCGGCCATGGCCTGCTCGTCGCGACCGATGAGGGTCACGCGGGTGTCGTCGCCGCGCTCGCGAGCGGCGTCCGCCGCGATCTTGGCGAAGGCCGTGCCCCAGCTACCCGCGCCGAGAATCGCAATGGATTCCACGGTGGGTGAGAGGGTGAACTCGGGGCTCGGTGCCGGGGTTCGTCCAAAGAAGCTCATGGGAATCTGTCTCTCTCGCGCTTCCCCACGGATGCGGGGTGCGGGCATTGGTGTGGCTGGTAGGGGGAGGGTGCGAGCCGGGATCGCGCGGGCGGCCGGGGCGAAGGTCTACTTCGCGTCCGGTTCGCCGAGGGCGCCGCCGACCGGACCCGAGGGGGTGCCGGGGGCTTCGCGGCGCTTGGTGCGCGGGTTCCAGCGTCCCTCGGGGGCCTTCTCTCCGCGGATTTCCTCAAGTTCGGCGGTGATGGCGTCCAGCATCGCGTCGGTGACCACGCCCAGCTCGGTGCGGGTGTGCTTCGCCTCCGGGCTGGGGTCGGCCACGAGGGAGGCGATGTCGAGGGCCGGTCCGACCTTTACTCGCACGGTCTTGCGGGGGAAGAGCGAAACCTTGCGCTTTTCCTTCACGCGACCGTCCTCGCCGGGCTCATCCACGTAGCCGAGAATCTGTTCGTCGCCCCAGTGCGCTACCGGGTAGACGGGCGCGCCGGTGGACAGGGCCAGACGAGCCGCGCCGGTGCGGGCCTGCATGGGCCACAGCTGCGGGTCGTGGGTAGTGGTACCCTCGGGGAAAATCACGACGGCGCCGCCGGCCTCCACGACCTTGCGAGCGGTAATCAGTGACTTGCGGGCATCCACCGAGCCGCGCACCACGGGGATGTGCGCGAGCTTGCGCATGATGTAGCCGAGCACGGGAGCGCGGAAGAGTGAGTCCTTCGCCAAGAAGCGCGGCAGGGCTCCGTTGACGAACGCGGGGAAAGCCACGGTGACCGGGTCGAGCTCGGTCGTGTGGTTGGCAACGATGATGTACCCGCCATTCTTCGGCAGGTTCTCGCGGCCGGTAATTTCGACGCGCGCGATGAGCTTATACACCCCGCGCGCTGCATTACCGAGTACCTTGTAGAGCGCATCGCCGTAGGCGGTGGGTTCAATTTCCGGCAGTGCCTTCTTTCCCTGCTGCCCGCTCATTAGCCCTGAACCTCAACTTCCTCGGGCTCCACCACGACGATGGCGGCGTCCGGCTTGGGGGCCTTGGAAGCCTTGCGCTTGAGCACCTCAAAGTTTGCGCCCAGGTTCTTGAGCTTCTGCTCAAAGTTCTCGTAGCCGCGGGCAATCAGCTCAACACCGCTCACGTGGGAGGTACCCTTGGCGGTCAGCGCCGCGATGATGTGGGAGAAGCCGCCGCGCAGGTCGGGAACCTCGATGTCGGCACCGGTCAGCGGGGTGGGGCCGGAGATGATGGCGGAGTGGCCGTAGCCCTTACCCTCGAAGCGGCAGGGTGCGCCGCCCACGCAATCGCGCATCACCACAATGTCGGCGCCCATCTGCTTGAGGGCGTTGGTAAAGCCGAAGCGCTCCTCGTACACGGTCTCGTGCACGATGGAGGCACCCTTAGCCTGGGTCAGCGCCACGACGAGCGGCTGCTGCCAGTCAGTCATGAAGCCGGGGTGCACGTTGGTTTCAAAGACGATGGGCTTGAGCTCTGCGCCGGGGGTGCGACGGGCGGGGTGGGTGAAGCGGATGCCCTCGTTGGTCACCTCGTACAGGCCGCCCATCTTGCGGAACTGGTTCAGGAACGCGGTCATGTCCTTCTGAGCCGCGCCGCGCACGAAGATGTCGCCGCCGGTGGCCAGGGCCGCGGAGGCCCAGGAAGCGGACTCGTTGCGGTCGGGCAGGGAGGTGTGGTCGTAGCCGGTCAGCTCGTCCACGCCCTCGATGACGATGGTGCGGTCCTCGTTGATGAAGATGATGGCGCCCATCTTCTGCAGTACGGCGATGAGGTCAATAATCTCGGGCTCAATCGCGGCGTTGCGCAGAACGGTCTTGCCCTTGGCGCGCACGCCGGTGAGCAGAACCTGCTCGGTAGCGCCCACGGAGGGGTAGTTCAGCACGATCTCGGCGCCCTTCAGGCCCTCTTCGGGCACGATCAGGGTGGTGCCGGTCTCGTCGTCCTTCTCGACGACGGCGCCGAACTTACGCAGCGCGGCCATGTGGTAGTCGATGGGGCGGTCACCGATCTTGCAGCCGCCCAGGTTGGGGATGCGCGCGGTGCCCAGGGTATGCAGCAGCGGGCCCACCATCAGAATCGGAATACGCGAGTTACCACCGAAGAGCTGAATCTCCTCCGCGTTCTTGGCCGCGGTGGTCGCGTCCTGGGCGGGGTTGAGGGTGAGAACACCGGACTCGGGATCATAGTCAACCTTCGCACCGTGCAGTTCAACCAGGGTGGTAACGATCTCCACGTCGCTCAGGTCGGGGACGTTGCGCAGGGTCGAGGGGGTCGAACCGTGTAGTGCTGCGACCATCGCCTTGGGCACCAGGTTCTTGGCGCCGCGTACGTGAACCTCACCGACGAGCGGGGTGCCACCTTCGATGCGAAGCTTGCTGATGTTCTCAGTCATTAAAAATCCTTTGGAGCGTCGGTCGGTGCGACCCGAACCGGAAAACCGTGTGTAACTGCGCCAGCGTTGTGTACGTGCCGTGCCTTCGAGCGCGAAGGTGAAACGGGCGCATATATTCATCATTATTCTAAGCCCCAGTGTAAAGGTGCTCCAAACAAGGAAGGACGTTCCCCCGTAGTGGGCCCACTATGCGGAGAGTGCACCTCTGATACGCGACGCTACGCCAACCTCGCTCCCCCACCCCGCCAGACAGATTGTGGCGCTCGGCGGCGCGGATACCACCTCGCGGGTTTGACGCTTGACGTTTCTGAGGCGCATGGATGCGGTCAAGGCCTCGCCCCGAAAAATACTTGAGAAACGCGTAAAAAAATAATTTAACATACCTGAAAATTCATTACACCGCAAATAAATACGGGATTGGGGCTAAATATATCGTCGAAAACCCTGAACATAACCCGGAACTTGAACCTTACTCGCGTTTCACCCCTACAATAACGTGCGCAGCTGCACCTGCGCGCTACACACCGAAAGAACCCAATGAACTACCATCACAAATCACACACCACCGCACATCACACCGATTCCCGAACCACCGGCACCCGAGCCGCAGCATCGCCGAAGATGTCGCGCCGCAACCTCGTTCGGGGAGCCGCCTGGAGCACCCCCGTCATCCTCGCCAGCTCCGCCATCCCGGCGTGGGCAGCTAGCGTCGAGGCCTGCACCCCCGCCCTCTCCCTCAAGCCCGCGGCCACCGGCTACGACGACGTGAAGGGGGCCTACAGCGAATGGATCGTTCCGCAGGGCACCGGCCGCGTGCGTTTCGATCTGATCGGCGGCGCAGGCGGAGCCACCTCCTCCTTTACCCCCTCGTACCTTGCCCAAGAGACTGACTCCTACCTCATCGGCGGAGGCGCGGGTGCCCAGCTCAGCGGCATCCTGAAGGTCTCGGAGGGCGATATCCTGCGCGTCTGGGCCGGCAACGGCGGCGTCGGTGCCGCATCCGGCACCCGCCCCGCACTCGGCGGCGGCGGTTACGCGGCGGGCGGCGACTCCACCGGCTCCAGCACGCAGATCGGCCAGGCGCAGACCCCCGAGAGCACCTCCGGCATCGTCTACGGAGCCTCCGGCGGCGGCTCCTCAGCCATCGAGCTGGTCCGCAACGGCACCGTCACCGTGGTAGCCGTGGCCGGCGCTGGCGGAGGCGGCGCGCAGTTCGCGACCCTCGCAAGCCACTTCGCGGTCTTTTCGGAAGCCCCCGATGACCAGCTCAACCCGGCCATGCGCATTGCCGCGGATGGTGCCGGCACCGCTATCGGCGGCGGTAACGCCGGGGCCGACGCGAGCCAGGATAACGACGGCCAGGGCGGCATGCTCATGGCGCGCCCCTACCAGACCCTCCACCCCGTCACCACCTGGGACGAAGACATGGACCTGCGCATCAGCGTCACCGGAGGCACCCCGGGCCGCGCGGGCGTACCCGGCACGACCGGAGAGGCACTCATCGGCGTACTCGGCGCCAATCGCCAGCTGACGCTCAAGGACATGAAGACCCCCTGGTTTGAAAACGTCGAGTTCCCGCCCTACTACGGCTACGACGGCGACTCCGTGGTCACCGGTGTCAAGGGCACCGGAGGCTCCGAGGCTACCTCCGGGTACAAGGGTCGAGGCGGCTCGGGTGCCCTCATCGCCCACGAGCAGGATAGGTTCAGCCTGACCAGCATCGCCTCGGGTGGCGGCGCTGGATACGGCGGCGGCGGCGCGGCCCTGAACATCTGGACGGCCGCCACCTACTTTGATGACGTCTTCGGCCGCCAGGTGCAGTTCAGCGAGGGCGGCAGCATCACCTCCGTCACCGCGATGAGCAGCGGCGGCGGGGCGGGCGGCAGCTACATCAACCACGAGCTGGTGAGCGACTTCAGCCTGTCCACCGCAAAGAACGCGAACTCGCAGGTGGGCGTGCGCTCCCCCGGCTCGGTGCAGCTGTACAACTGCTCGGAGAACGCATCCCTCGCTTCCCCCATCACGGGAGAGGCCGCCTAACGCTATTCCGAGGTATTCCACGCGCATGACAAAAGCTCGGGGCGGTCACCTTTTCGGTGACCGCCCCGAGCTTTTAGCAATTCGGTACTCTCGCGGCAGCGAGGTGCAGGCGTTTAGAGCTCCTGAGTGCGCGGCATCCAGGAGGGGCGCTTCGCCTCGTACGCCTCGATGGCGTCAATGTTCTGCAGGGTCAGGCCGATGTCGTCCAGGCCCTCCATGAGGCGCCAGCGCACGTAGTCGTCAATCTCGAAGGGAACGACCAGCGCACCCACGGTCACAGTCTTCGACTCCAG
Source organism: Rothia sp. HMSC072B03 (assembly GCF_001809565.1). Classification (NCBI taxonomy): domain Bacteria; kingdom Bacillati; phylum Actinomycetota; class Actinomycetes; order Micrococcales; family Micrococcaceae; genus Rothia; species Rothia sp. HMSC072B03. Next base: position 705,252 of record NZ_KV797969.1, on the reverse strand, counting down.
GTCGACCGTGATTTCGGTGCCGGGCTCGTGCTCCAGGGCCTTCCAAATCAGCTCGATGTCATCCTGGGCGACCTGGGCGGTCACCAGGCCCTGCTTGCCCGAGTTACCGCGGAAAATATCGGCAAAGCGAGCGGAGATAACGACCTTGAAACCGTAGTCGCGCAGCGCCCACACGGCGTGCTCACGCGAGGAACCGGTGCCGAAGTCGGGGCCGGCCACCAGAACGCTACCGTGCTTGTAGGGCTCCTGGTTCAGGATGAACTCGGGGTCCTTGCGCCAGTTGGCGAAGAGCGCGTCGTCGAAGCCGGTCTTGGTCACGCGCTTGAGGTAGACCGCGGGGATAATCTGGTCGGTATCAACATTCGAAGAACGCAGCGGTACGCCGATACCGGTGTGCTTAATAATGGGTTCCATAATGGCTCTCCTTTATAGCGTCGGTGGCGTATTACGCCAGAACGTCGGACGGTGCGGACAGGGTACCGCGCACGGCGGTTGCGGCGGCGACCACCGGGGAGACCAGGTGGGTGCGGCCGCCCTTGCCCTGGCGTCCTTCAAAGTTACGGTTCGAGGTGGAGGCGCAGCGCTCGCCGGGTGCCAGCTGGTCGGGGTTCATGCCCAGGCACATGGAGCAGCCGGCGAATCGCCAATCGGCACCGAAGTCCTTGAAGACCTTGTCCAGGCCCTCTTCTTCGGCCTGTGCGCGCACCTTCTGGGAGCCGGGCACGACCATCATGCGCACGTTCTCGGCGATGGTGCGGCCGCGCACGATGTCGGCCGCGGCGCGCAGGTCCTCGATGCGGGAGTTGGTGCAGGAGCCCAGGAAGACGACGTCCACGGGGATTTCCTTCATGGGGGTACCCGCCTCCAGGCCCATATACTCGAGGGCGCGGGTTGCGGCAACCTTGTCGTTCTCGTCCTCAAAGTCGTCGGGGGACGGCACGGACTGGCTCAGCGGCACGCCCTGGCCGGGGTTGGTGCCCCAGGTAACAAAGGGCTCGAGCTCGTCGGCGTTGATGAAGATTTCCTTGTCGAAGACGGCACCTTCGTCGGTGGGCAGGGTCTTCCAGTACTCCACAGCCTTGTCCCACTCTTCACCCTTGGGGGCGTGCGGGCGGCCCTTGATGTACTCGAAGGTGGTCTCGTCGGGGGCGACCATACCGGCGCGTGCACCCGCCTCGATGGACATGTTGCACATGGTCATGCGGCCCTCCATGGAGAGGGAGCGGATGGCGGAACCGCGGTACTCGAGCACGTAGCCCTGGCCGCCGCCGGTGCCGATCTGCGCGATGACGGCGAGGATGATGTCCTTAGCGGTCACGCCGGGCTTGAGGGTGCCCTCAACGTTGATGGCCATGGTCTTGAAGCGTGCCAGGGGCAGGGTCTGGGTGGCCATGACGTGCTCCACCTCGGAGGTGCCGATACCGAAGGCCAGCGCACCGAACGCACCGTGAGTGGAGGTGTGGGAGTCACCGCAGACGATGGTCATGCCGGGCATGGTCAGGCCGAGCTGCGGGCCGACCACGTGCACAATGCCCTGTTCCTTGTCGCCCAGGGAGTGGATGCGCACGCCGAATTCCTTGGCGTTGCGGCGCAGGGTCTCAATCTGGGTGCGGCTGGTCAGGTCGGCGATGGTGCCGAAGATGTTGTCGGTGGGGGTGTTGTGATCCTCGGTGGCGATGGTCAGGTCGAGACGGCGCAGGGGGCGGTTCTCGATGCGCAGGCCCTCGAAGGCCTGGGGAGAGGTCACTTCGTGCAGTAGCTGCAGGTCGATGTAGAGCAGGTCGGGCTTGCCGTTTTCGCCGGGGACGACAACGTGGGCGTCCCAGACCTTTTCTGCCAGGGTGCGCGGACGGGTGCCCGCGGTGGTTGCGTTCTGTTCGCTAGTCATGCTTTCTCCTGCTTGATGCGTTCCTACGGTGGATGCGTTCGGTGTGGTGCGTACCGCAAGTTTGCGGAGTTGAGGGGCGGATTATGTACCCGATGGGACCCTCAAATCGGTATTTCCCTGCGGCGTGTCGCATATTTTTTCACGGATTCTTAGCCTGTGAGACGGCCTAGAAACACCCCGAACTAGCGAGTGTTTTTATGTGGGTTTGCTCTATGACTCCAGGGTAATTTTGCGGGATTATTCGCATTTTTCTGCGTCTTTTCGCATATTTTCACCCATAAACCCACGCAAACACTTATTATGAAAAGTTCATAATTTATCCCGTAGGGGGTGATTCCATCTTCAGCTCTGCATCCCAAAGAGTCCATGAAGTCCGGGGTATCTTTCATATTCTGAGATAGAATGAAGGAATGACTCCTTCCGCATCACGTTTCAGCGCACACGGAATGCGTCACGTCAACGCATCCACACAACACAACGCACCGATCATCGACCCCGTCAAGCCGCCCGAGCACATGAACGCCGATGAGCATGTGGTAGAGGTACACTCCCACAGTTCCTCCGGCGTGGGTGTGCTCGACAAGGCCACGCTCATCCTCGACTGCCTCGAGGCCGGCCCCGTCTCCCTGGGCGATCTCGTCAAGGCCACCGGCCTGGCACGCCCCACCGCGCACCGCCTCGCCGTGGCCCTGGCCCACCACCGCCTCGTGGCCCGCGACGTGCAGGGCCGCTTCATGCTCGGCCCGCGCCTGACCGAGCTGGCCTCCGCCACAATCTCTGACGAGCTCACCACCGTGGCCAACCCGATTCTGCAGCAGCTCAGCATCGACGCCGACGAGTCCACCCAGCTGTACCGCCGTCAGGGCGATTGGCGCGTATGCGTCGCGACCGCTCCCCGCCCCTCCGGCATGCACGAGTCCATCCCCCTGGGCACCCAGCTGTCCATGCAGGCCGGCTCCGCCGCACAGGTGCTGCTGGCATGGGAAGACCAGAACCGCATCGTCGAGGGCCTGCGCGACGCCCACTTCAGCGCCGCCATGCTCGCGGCCGTGCGCCGCATCGGCTGGGCACAGTCCGTGGGCGAACGCGAACGCGGCACCGCCTCGGTTTCGGCCCCCGTGCGCGCACCCGGCGGCAAGGTGATTGCGGCCGTGTCCATCTCGGGCCCGATCGACCGCATGACCCGTCAGCCCAACCGCAACTACCCCGAGCTGGTCTTCAAGGCCGCGCACGCCATCACCGAGGGCCTGCGCGAGCTTTCGGCCTCGCACGGACACGTTGACAGCGAGGCGGAGACCCCCGCCGACCCCAACGAGGTCGGCTAGTTTCAGCGGCACCTCGCAGAAACAGCATTGTGCAGACTAATAGTCCCTCCCCGCCTTTTCCGGCGGGGAGGGACTATTCGTATTCGGGCTGGCGCGCGCCGGGGCTGGGCTGGTGGGTGCCAGCGCTGGGCTCCGAGTCAGCACCCCCTGGTATAGGCGCCGGCCTGAGAGGTCCCGACTATCCCGCTAGGGCCGGATCTCGAGTGCCGAACGGTAGGCCTGCAGGCGCTGAGCCTCCGCCCGCACGGGCTCGATGACGCAGGAGCGGACCGCCTCCTCGACCCCAGCGTTCAGGCGGACGCGCAGGCGGCGAGCGTAGCGTCGGGCACCCCAGGCCGTCAGTAGCCGCCCCAGTCCGGCGGCGGCAATGCCCAGCAGCACGCCCAGGATGACGAGCTGGGTCGGCAGGGGCACCGGGAACCCCTCGGGGGCAGGAGGCGGCGGCAGCTGAATCTGCAGATAGCCCAGCCCCGCGATGAGGGTCAGCCAGGCCACGCCCACCAGGGCGCTGAGCAGAGCCAGCCACTGCAACACGTTGAAGACCGCCCACGGGGCACGCTGGCGGCCGCGCGTGTAGTCGATGCGCGCGATGTCACGCTCAATCAGGGTCGGCAGCTCGGACTCCCGCGAGAGGGCTGCCTCGCCGAGGGAGCGCTTCCAGGGTTCGCCTACGTTCTGTCCCATGCGCGAGCCGTAGCGGCGCACCGCGTTGGCCGTGTTTGCCTTCTGCGCGGCGCTCAGCGGGGGCAGCGAAGGGGCCACGAGCTCGGGCGCGGAATCCTGGGCGTACCCGCCCAGCATCCCGGGGTTCGAGGCCCCGGCACCCTTCTCGCGCCCGCCCTTCGCGTCGCTCTTTGTGCCGTTCTTTCCCTCAGAACCGGTTCCGAGGTGAAGGCGGCGCAGGGGGTCGGCCTTCAGGCGTCCCACCCAGCGCGTGGCGATCCAGCCGGTGCGGGTGCGGGCCGCACGGCGGTACGACTCGGTGGCCGCCTCCAAAACCTGGGCGGCGGGGCTCGCATCGTAGCAGGCCTGCGTCAGCTCCCGCTCGGCGTTCAGCGCGTAGGTTCCGGCCAGGACCGTCCCCTCTCCCCCGGCGTAGGCGCGCAAATCGTTGGCGATGGCGTGCAGCTGGGCGTCCGTGCTCTGCAGCGAGGCACTCTTCGCGGCGGCCACCTGAGCCAGCAGATCGCGGAGCGCGTCCATTCCCTCACCGGTTCGGGCCGAGACAGCCAGGGGCGGAGCCAGCAGGTGCCGGTCGGTACCTTCGGCCTGCATCAGGTGCGTCAGGGAGGCCAGCACGGCGGGCACCTCGGAGGGCTCAAGCTTATCGGCCTGGTTGAGAACGCAGAGGGTCTGCGCGCCGGAGGCGGCCAGCGGCACCATGAACTCGCTGTGAATCACCGCATCGGCGTACTTCTGGGGGTCGACAACCCAGACGAGCACATCCACGTAGCGCATCATGCGGGCGGCAATCTCGCGGTTGGCGGTGGTGACGGAATCGAAGTCGGGCATGTCCAGCAGAATTAGGCCGCCGGTGCGGGTGCGGGTTTCGCCGCGGCCCACCATGCGCCGGATGCGGTTGAAGAGGCCCGGGGCCGGCTCGGTCACCGCGTTGGGGGCGGACTGCGCGCTCGCGGCGTTCTGAGTCTGTCCCTCGACGTCCCGGATAAATTCCGTGCTCTGGGGGTACACGCGGTTCTCGATGCCCAGCCAGTCCAGCAGTTCGTCGCTGTCCTCGGCGCCCCAGACGGCGGCCTGCACCGCGGAGGTCGTGGGGCGCGTGGGCGCCGAGCGGGCGATGGGGTACCCCGCCACGGCGTTGAAGAGCGTGGATTTGCCGCTGCCGGTCGCGCCGAAGAAGCCGATGATGGTGTGCTCGGTGGAGAGCTCGCGGCGGCGGCTCAGGCGTTCGAGGGCCTCGGAGGCTTCGAGCACCACGGATTCGGGGAGGCGGTCGCGGCCGTAGTCCAGCGCGTCGTTGAGGCTCGCGACGGCCCGGGCAAAGGTTGAGACGGCCCGGGGAGCCTGGGGTTCCGCCGGCGGGTTCGGGCGGTCACCTCGGGGGTTGTGGGTGGTCATAGTGGGCTTTCTGGAAGGTCTGGTGGGTTTTGGCTGGGAGCTAAGAACCGCTGCCGGGAAGAGGTGGTTCCTGTGGCTAGGCGCTCTCGGCGGTCATGGCCTCGGCAAGCGATTGCACGCTGCGGGCCGCGTCCCAGACCGTTTCGGCGGGCACTTCGGGTTCGGTTTCCGCCAACAATTCGGTGAAGGGGCGTCCGTGCTCGCGTAGCAGGGCACCCATGCGTTCGAGCAGGTCGGTGCGGGCCCGGGTGGCCATGCGGCGCACGGCGTCCTCGCCGAAGATGGATTCGAGGAGCTTGGCGCCGACCACGCCGCTACCGCCGGCGATGCCGACCTCCACGCCGGTGAGACCTCCCGTGAGGCTGAACGCGGCGACCATCATGAGCACGGCCACGGCGTTGACGCTCAGCGAAAGGAATCGGGCGCGCTGGCGCTTGCCGGCGCCCTCCTCGCGAATCATGTCGAGCACCGAGGCCTGCCAGAGGCGGATTTCCGCGGCCACGGCGGCCGAGAACTCTTCCTCGGGCGTGGCGCCGGCGGTCGGGGCGGGGGCCGCGTCCAGCCGGTGCAGCAGGGAGCGGCCGGCACGGGTCGAACGCCAGCGGGCGCGGGTGCCTTCGGAGGCTCGGGAGGCCGCATCCACGACCACGGCGTAGATGCCGCTTTCGAGAGCGTCCTCGACCTTCTGCGCGGCGGCGGGTTGGCCCCGCAGCGCCGAGCCCACGCGGTCGCGCAGGCGGCCGATGGTGCTGTCCAGGGAGCGGAAGAAGTCGCCGGTGCCCACGAAGTCGTGCCAGCGAGAGAGCACCTCGCCGCGCAGCAGCGAGCCGTCCGAGAGCGCCGCGTCGATACCCGCCAGGGCCTTTTCGTACTCTTCGGAGGCGACCTGGGCCAGGGCGCGATGGGAGGCCTGCTGCCCCTCCTGCTCGAGGGCGAGGGTGCGCAGATTCCGGGCGAGCGTCTCGACGGTTCCTGCAAGCGTCGTGCGGGCGATGGCGGCGCGGGCGGGCGCGTCGGCCCCGAGCTCGCGAATCCACAGGGTGAGCGGGGCCAGGCTGATGGGGTTGATAAGCCCTCGATCGTCGCGCGGCTGCTCGGTCACGGTGTGGATCAGCACGGCCTCGATCCCGGCCTCGCGGAGCATGCGGCGCAGGTCGGTCTCGATGGCTTCTTCGTCCCCTTCGGGAACGCGGTTGAGCACCACGGCGATTGCGATGGAGCGCGCGGCCGCCGCGTGGAGCAGTTCCCAGGGCACGGCGTCGGCGTAGCGGTTGGCGGTGGTGACGAAGAGCCACAGATCGGCGGCGGAAAGCAGTTCCTTGGCCAGGGTGCGGTTTTCTTCGGAGACCGAGTCGATATCGGGCGCGTCGATGAGCGCGATGCCGCGCGGCAGGGCCGCCGTGGGTACGGGCACGAGCGCCTGCGGAACCAGCGGGTCGGCACCGGGCAGGCCCTCCCCCTTCTGCACGCGGGTGCGGGGCAGGGTCGGCAGAAAACGGTCGGGGGTCAGGGCGGCCTCGTCTTCGGCGCGGTAGAGCAGCACGGGGTGGCGGGTGGTGGGTCGAATCGCGCCGGATTGGGTGAGGGGTTCGCCCAACAGGGTGTTGACCAGGGTGGATTTGCCGGCGCCGGTGGATCCGCCAACCACGATGGTAAGCGGGCTGTCCATGCTGGCGCTGCGGGGCAGGATGTAATCGTCAAGCTGCCGGGCCATGGAGGCGATTAGGGCCCGGGCGGAGGCTGTGTCTATCGTTGCGGAGGCGGCCTCGCGAGCGCCGCCGTGCCCCTCCCGAGGAAGGCCGGTTTCTTCGGGGTCGACGTCCAGTGAGAGGGGGATGCGAGTGAGGAGTTCGCGCACTGCCTGAAGCTGCGCATAATCGGTGGTAGTCACAGCGTTATTGTCCCACAGCTCACGCCGTCACACCGTTATGGAGGTCAGCGGGGGCAATTTTATAGGGGTTGTTCCGAACACATTGGTTCGTTCGCTCCCGCCCTATTGAAAGGAGAAAAATAAAGATTTGATAACTTTTTACCCTGAGAGGCATATACTCGCGTGAGGGCCCCAAAAAAGTCCCTAAAATCATCTGACACGACCCATTTACTTTTCGGGTCGGGTCGCGGTTCACTCCCGCGTTCGCCTTCCCGCGCATACGGTGCGCACCGGTTTATAACCGCCCGGTGCACACCCGGTTCCCCTACGGTTCACCGCAAGGTTCTCACCGGCCCGCCGAACCGAGGGGGCTCCACCTGCCCATACTACACACTCACCCTCACCGCGAAAGGTCTGCATGCCCGAATCGCTCTCTCGCCGCCGCCTTCTGGCGCTCTCCTCCGGGGCGGCGTTTAGCGTACTCGCAACTGCCTGCGGCGCATCCTCTTCCGATATTAAGGGGTCTAACGGCAAAGCGTCGGACGACTCAGCACCCGAGCCCACCGCTTCGACCAGCCCGACCTCGGCTGCCGTTTCTCGCAGTATTCGTCGCGCCGAGCCGCTGCCGGCTTCGGCGTTGGACGGTCGCGGCCCCGTGATTCTCCCCGACCGCTATTTTGAACGCGAGGGCGTCTTCTCCTCCGGAACGCTCAGCCACCGCGCCGTCAACGTTCCCCGTCCCCTCAAGCCCGAGGAGTTGGGTGAGCGTAGCGTCGAGGGTCTGCACTCGTTCCTGCAGTACTGGAGCGCCGCGCAGAACTACATGTTCCTCACCGGCAACACCGAACCCTTCATGGATCTGCCCGGCCAGGAACGGTTCAACCACATGACCAACATGTACCGCGATATTTACCGCTATAACATCGGTTGGCTCGTGTCGAAGAGCAACGCTCCCCTGTGCATCAACCTGGACAGCGCCCAGCCGGTTCCCGTTTCGACGGCAGACGTGTACTGTTGGAAGGCCACGCTCAAGGTGGATGAGTCGGCGTTCCTCTTCAACCACGAGACGCTTCAGCGCGAGCTTCTCACCAAGGTGTACGGTCACAAATCTCAGGCTGATGTCTACGTGTACTTTGGCGAGGAGGGTTGGCAGATGCTGGAGGATCCGCAGGCTTCCCCCAGCGCGATCGCCACTCCCTCGACCGGTTCGAGTGCTCAGCCAACCCCTAACGCGACCCCCTCAGCGAAGGCCACAGCGAAGGCCACCCGATATCTTCAGGGCTCCAAGTAAATCCTCCCGTTGCAGGTGACATAGGGCACGGACGTGGGGGTTTATTTGTGTGCCGGGCGCGAACTCTATAGGCTTAGGGCTATACGGGCTTCGCGCCTGTGCTTCCTTCAGCATCGACGGGGGGCATCGCGTGCGGGCCTCGCAACACACCACCGATACTTCCGTTTCACATCATGTTCGAGGGGATCATCATGATTCACAGCCGCCGCCGCTTCTTCGCCGTCACGGGCACCGCAGCCCTGGGCGCGATGCTTGCCGCCTGCGGGTCGAAGAGCACTTCGACGGCCACTGCCTCCGCCACTGCCTCCGCCACGATTGCCGGCGCGTACGATAACCTCTCCGGCGAGCTGAAGTGGACCAAGTTCGTTCCGGGCCACGGCGCCTCCGCGATCAGTAGCACCGACCCGACCACCGGCGAGGTGTACACGATTGAGCCGACCGCGGGCCCGGCTTCGGTGGATGCCAAGGCGAGCTCGGTGCCGATTCCCATCGAGGATGAGACCATGTACGACAAGAACGCTCGCGGCCTGCGCGCGACCTTCGCGTACTTCGCGGCGGCCGTGAACTATGCGCGCACCACGGGTGACACGGGTCCGGCCCTGCAGGTTGTGCATCCCGACAACGCCCCGCAGCGCGCCTCGCTCGAGAAGCTACGCGCCTTCTACGCACCGGGCACGAACTGGCTTGTGGACGGCGGCTGGACCTACCGTCTGACCGAGAAGCAGCCGGTTACGCGCGGCACGAAGTACTCGTGGGCCTGCTCGGTGACGCAGGAGCACGGTCTGGTGGTGGAAAAGGCCACCAATACGACCAAGCCTCTCGAGAACACCGAGGCGCAGGACATCACGGCCCTCTACGCCGAGTACGACGAAGAGGCGAAGCGCTGGACGGTGATTTCGGCGCAGCAATACGATCCGTCGATGACGCCTAAGCCGATGCATACCTCGCGCCCGCAGCCCTCCTCGACCTACACGCCGACGGTGACCGATGACAGCACCGCGGCGGCTCACACCGGTTCGGGTTCCAACGCCGGTTCTGGCGCCAACGCTAACGCGGGTGGTTCCGCGCGAAGCGGTGCGAATACCGGCGCGCAGAACGGCGCGGCTAACACCGGCGCCCAGAACGGTGGTGCACAGAACGCGCCGGCCCCCGCCGGCCAGGGTGGCGCTCAGAACGGCGCGGCTAACACCGGCGCCCAGAACGGTGGTGCACAGAACGCCCCCGCGCAGAATGTTGCGACCCCCGCGGCTCCGGCCGGCCAGCAGAGCGCTGAGGCCCCCGCCCAGCAGAATCCGGCCCAGCAAAACCCGACTCAGCAGAACCCCGCGGCTCCGACCGCCGGTGGTGCCGCGGATCATCCCGCGGGCGATGCCGCCGCTGCCAACCCCGCTGCGGCCGAGGCTCCGGCGGCCCGATAGCCCGCCGAGAGGACGAACGAGTGAGCGGTCCGCAAGTCCCGGCCACCCCACCGACGTTACACGGGTCGGAGTGTGGACGGACCCGAGCCTACGATGGGCGGCATATCACCCCCTGCGCGTCGGTGATGTGCCCGGCCGCGGGTGCGCGTGCGCGTTATACTTAGGACTGTCTCGTTCGACGACGATTCGGTACGGCCATCCGGCATCTCGCGCCGTCGGCGACGGGCTTTCCTCTCACTCCTTCACTCCTCTCGTACGAGAGTTTCACGCGAAAGGTACTCCGTGGCACTTTTCCCCCATGCCTCCGGGCAGTCCCCCCGTTCCGCGTCCGGTCTGAGCCGACGAGCCGCCCTGCGGTATGCCGGTGTTGGCGTTGCGGGCGTGTCGCTGAGTGCTCTGCTGGCCGCCTGCGGTGGTAGCTCCAACCCCTCCGCGTCGGCTGACCCCGATGAGCCGGTGGTGACTCCCTCCGCGTCGGCTCGCACCGATTTTAGCGGTGAGGTAACCTTCGATCACTTCGAGTCCAAGGGCGAATTTGTTGCGGCCACGGAGTCTGCCCCGGCGCAGAACGTGCCGGTGCCCAAGCGTCCCGAGAGCGCGGCGCAGAACTCGATGCAGGGCCTGTACGATTCAATCGGTTTTGTCTACGCGGCCATCAACTACCTGGTGCTGACCGGTGACCCCGCTCCCCTGCGCGAATCGAAGGTCGATGAGAAGTTTATTTCTTCCCTTTCGATGTTCATGGACGAGGGCAACGCAAGCACCCAGGCACGCGACTGGTACGTATCACCCAAGGTGACTCTGAAGGCCTACACGGCCCTTCCGACCCTGGTGAAGAAGAGCGTTCAGTGGACCTTCGACTTGGTGATTGATCTGGGCCCGACCATGGTCTTGGATGGTGCCCCGGTGTCGATTTCCGAGAAGGAACGTCGCATTGAGCGCGGTCTGGTTGTCACGGGTGTGCGCCAGGAGAACGACTGGGCTCTGACTATCCAGGACGAGTACGAGGTTCAGGCCTCGGCGCCGGCAAGTGGCGGCGCGGGCTCGCAGACCGGCGGTAACGACGGTTCCGGCAACAGCAACCCCGGTAGCTCCGGTGGTAGCGGTTCCGATGATAAGCTCTAAATCTTTGCCGAATGGCGCCCATGCCCTAACCTGCCCGTCGGGTTAGGGCATGACTTCTAGTCGGGGCCTGTAATTATAGATCATTACGTCACGCCCCATACCCCATCTACGTGAGGTGTATTTCCGATGACTTTTCCTTCCGATTCTTCCGTTTCCCCCGCGTCCGCTCGGGTTTCGCGCGGTGTCTCCCGCCGTTCTCTCATCCACGCGGGTCTGGGCCTTTCGGGGTCAGCCGCCGCCGCGCTCCTGCTGAGCGCTTGCGGTTCCTCAAATTCGGGGTCGCAGGGAAGCGGTAACCAGGGTGGTAGCCTTTCGGGCTCGAAGTCGAGCGCTAACCCGAACGGTTACACCGACGACGGTAAGAACTACTCCGGAACGGTGGAGTACACCCACTTTGAGGGTGCTCTGGACTATGAGCCGGGCACCGTTGATCACCCGCCGCGTAACGCGCCTAAGCCGCAGGTGACCGACGCACTTTCTATGAATACGGTGACGGGTTTTCACGAGGCCATTGCATACTTTGCGGCGGCGATGGATTACCTGGTGAAGACCGGTAGCACTGAGGCGTTCTCGACGGGTATCACCCTGGCTTCGAAGACCCGCTCCGAGATTGACGCCCTCTCGACGTCGATTCTGGCGGGTGTTGAGAAAGGCTCCTGGTACGTAAACCCCTCGGCTTCTTACGCTCTTTCGAGCGCGCAGCCGTCCATCATGAGTGACGGCAACCTGCTCTTCAAGGGTCAGTACACCCTTGACTTTGGCGCGGAGGCGGTGGCCGAGGGCAAGGTGCAGCCGGTGGTTGCTTCTGCGAGCGCCTCCGCATCGGCCGAGGCTACCGAGCCTTCCGAGGACGCGCTGGTTTCCGGTGAGGCTACCACGGCTTCGGCTTCTCCTTCCGCCGCGGGCCCTGCTTCTCAGGTGACGGTTCAGGAGTGCGACTTCCGCGGACGCTACCACGCCGACTCGAAGATGTGGGAGCTGAGCGTTGCGTACGGTGCCACTCTGCAGGGAGGTGCGGCTTCGGCTTCTGCCGGTACCCCTGCGGGTTCGGCCAGCGCCTCTGCGGGTTCGGCCAGCGCCTCTGCGGGTTCCGCCGTGGAGAGCTCCGCGGCGGGCTCTCCTTCCGCTTCCTAGCTCGAGCCAGCCCTGGCCAGCCCTAGCCCGGATTGCGTCCCGCGTTCGCGAGCTGGTTCGCCGTTTGGCCGGGCTTTCGTTCGTTCCTCGCCGAACGAGATACTTCTCACGCGGCCGCGTCTTCAGGCCGGTCCGGACTCTGTATTGAGGCGCGTTTGCGGTTAAACTGGTTGCAATCACCGAATGTTTGAAAGGTATCACTATGTCTGAGATTCTGACCCGCCGCGCGGCGCTGGGTGTGCTGGGCGTCAGCTCCATGGCGCTACTGGCGGCCTGCGGTTCGAAGGCTTCCTCCGAGGCCTCCGCATCCCCCTCTGATTCCCCCTCCGCTACCTCCGAGACGACTGCTTCGGCTAGCGCCTCCGAGACTGCCTCTCCGAGCGCTTCCGCTTCGCCCTCGGCGAGCGCATCGGCGACCGCAACGAACTCGCCGCTACCCAACGACGATAAGGACTACCGCGGTGTAGCAAAGCTGGAGAAGATGGAAGACCACGGTGAGTACCAGCCGGGTAACGCTGAGCACCCGCCGCAGAATGTTCCCTCCCCGGTCGTACCGGAGACCATGCACCAGAATTCGGTGGCCGGTTTTGCCTCGGCGCTGGCTTACTTTGGTGCGGCGTTTGAGTACCTGCTGCGCACCGGCGATATGCACTACATGAACGAGGTCAGTACCGACCAGGAGACCCTGGCCGCGATGAAGAAGTACGCAGATTCCACCAAGTCCGGTATTGATGCGAAGAAGACCTGGTACGTGAACCCGACCGCTACCCTGACCATTGAAACCAAGCAGCCGGTTCTGGCTCAGGGTGCGTACAACTGGACCGTGACCCTGAACGTGGATCTGGGTGAGAAGCTGTTCAAGGACGGCAAGGAGCAGACCGTGGCGGCTGATAAGCGTCACGTGAAGATGTTCGGTGAGGCCGTGGGCCGCTACCTGAACAATAAGTGGGACCTCCACATGGACATCAACTAGTCGGTTTGCCCTCGCGTTTGTCCTCGCTCTCGGACCGGTTGTTCACTCGAAGGATCGTTCCGGGGGCGCTCCGCGGATGCGCTTTTTGGGCCGTCCGCGGAGTGTATGTGAGAGGTTTGCGCCCTCCGTAACAGGAGCCGTAACGCGAGCCGCAAATATTTTTTCATCCAGTAGCAATAAAATGGCCCGCCTAGACTTGCGGTGAACGGGGTTCACCACTACTCTTGTATACAGAGGTTGTCTTTTTGGGCTACATAATGTTTCAAGAAAGCACCGCGCATTCTCCGTGAGGGAGGGCCTTTAGGACAAAGGTGAGGCGCGGTGCTTTTCTTTTTGCCCACTCAAGGTACCCGCCGAGGTTCCGGTCACGGCATAGGTTGAGGCGACGCATCCAGCGGAAGCCTCGAGGGATCCGGCGTGGAGGCACCGCCGGGGCACCCCGTTGATGCGCGCTCGTGCAGGCTTCCCGGTCACGAAAAGTCATGTTACGAACTGTGACCGCAGGTTTAAACCTGCCGCCGCCGAGTAGTAGAGTGTCCACGTACCCAAATTATTCACTGGGGAGGCCCAGCTATTCCGGTAGTCCCCTCCCCCATGCTCAGAAGGAGCACCTCCATGGCAAAGATTGTCAACAGCATCGTCGAGGCTATCGGCGAGACTCCCCTGGTCCGCCTGAACCGTCTGGACGAGGGCCTGCCCGGTAACGTCGCCGTCAAGCTCGAGTTCTACAACCCCGCAGGTTCCGTCAAGGACCGTATCGGCCGCGCCATCATCGACGCCGCCGAGGAGTCCGGCGCTCTGAAGCCCGGCGGCACCATCGTCGAGGGCACCTCCGGTAACACCGGTATCGCCCTGGCCATGGTCGGTGCGGCTCGTGGCTACCGCGTCATCCTGACCATGCCCGAGACCATGTCCGCTGAGCGCCGCGTCCTGCTGCGCGCATACGGTGCGCAGATCGTGCTGACCCCCGGTACCGAGGGTATGCGCGGCGCCGTGGAGAAGGCTAAGGAAATCGTTGCCAACACCGAGAACGCTATCCTGGCTTCGCAGTTCTCCAACGAGGCTAACCCCGCCATTCACTACAAGACCACCGGCCCCGAGATTTGGGAAGCAACCGACGGCAAGGTCGACATTTTCGTGGCCGGCATCGGTACCGGCGGCACCATCTCCGGTTCGGGTAAGTACCTGAAGGAGCAGAACCCCAACATTAAGGTTGTCGCCGTGGAGCCCAAGGACTCCCCGCTGCTCTCCGAGGGTCGCGTTGGCCCCCACAAGATTCAGGGCCTGGGCGCCAACTTCGTTCCCGAGACCCTGGACCGAGGCATCTACGACTCCGTGACCGCCGTCAGCGCTGAGGACGCTATGCGCACCTCCCGCCAGCTGGCCACCCAGGAAGGTATCCTGGGCGGCATCTCCTCCGGCGCGGCCGTCTGGGCAGCTCTGGAAGAGGCCAAGAAGTCCGAGAACAAGGACAAGCTGATCGTGGCTATCGTTCCCGACTTCGGTGAGCGTTACATCTCCACCGCCCTCTACGAGGACATCCGCGGCTAGTAGACCCCGGTCTTCGGCCCCCGTGGGGCCGCCGTCTAGAACAGTACGCGGTGTTCGACGCTCCGTCCCGGTTGCACGCCGGGGCGGAGCGTTTGCGTTCCCCCGCGATGCTCCCCCGCTTAGGGCCCGCCCGAGCCCGAATATTACGTTCCGCACGCAATTGTGACCGAGATGTTAAAGAGAGCGCTCACTATGACGACGACAGAGTTCGGGAATAGGTGAATGAGCACCGTTGTTGGTACCTTTGGAAAGGTCGCACACACAGAGCACGACCGTTGAGGGAAAGGGAACCCCATGAGTTTTATTGCGCGCCTGCGTGAAGATATTGAGAACGTCCGCCAGCACGACCCCGCTGCCCGTGGCGCTGTCGAGATCGCTCTGAACTATTCGGGCATGCACGCCATCTGGGCGCACCGCCTCACGCATAAGCTCTGGCAGAAGGATGAGACGAAGGCGCTGGCTCGTACTCTCTCGCAGTTTGCTCGTTTTCTGACCGGCGTGGAGATTCACCCGGGCGCCACGATTGGCCGCCGCTTCTTCATCGATCACGGCATGGGGATCGTGATTGGTGAGACCGCTGAGGTTGGCGACGACGTGATGCTCTACCACGGTGTGACCCTGGGTGGTCGTTCCTTGGAGAAGGTGAAGCGTCACCCCACGATTGGTGACCGCGTGACCATTGGTGCCGGCGCGAAGGTGCTGGGGCCGGTGGAGATCGGCTCCGATAGCGCGATTGGTGCGAACGCCGTGGTCGTCAACGATCACCCGGCCGATTCGATTATTACCGGTATTCCCGCGAAGCACCGCCCGCGCACCCCCGAGAAGAAGAAGCCCCTGGTGGACGCCGTGGCGTACATCGACCCGGCGATGTGGATTTAGAGCTCCTCCCCGCTTTCTGCGCCCGTAGCGGCGCGTTGAGAGGCTCCCTGCGGTGCTCTTCGGCGCCGTGAACAACGGCGCATAGCCGAGACATCAAGAAGACATAGCAAAGGCCCGCCCCGACCGGATGTGAAATCCGGCCGGGGCGGGCCTTTCGCGGTCAGCTACGGGAGCTTAGTGAACGTGGATATCCGCTGCGTTCACCTCGGAACGGTCACCGCTCCACATGGTGTGGAAGGCGCCCTCTTCGTCGATACGACCGTAGGTGTGCGCACCGAAGAAGTCGCGCTGGCCCTGAATCAGGGCGGCGGGCAGGCGGTGGCGGCGCAGGCCGTCGTAGTAGGACAGGGCGGAAGCGAACACCGGCACGGGGATGCCCAGTGCGGTTGCCTTAGCCACCACGCGACGCCAGGAAGGAACGAGCTCCTCCATGAGGTTCTTGAAGGCGGGTGCCAGCAGCATGTTCGCGGGTGCTTCGCCTGCGTAGGCAGCCATGATGTCGCCCAGCAGCTCGGCGCGGATGATGCAGCCTGCACGCCACAGCGATGCGATGGTGTCCAGCTTCAGGTCCCAGCCGTACTCCTTGCCTGCGCGGGTGAGCAGGTCCATACCCTGTGCGTAGGCCACGAGCTTGGATGCGAAGAGTGCGCGGCGCACGTCCTCAACGAACTCGGGGTCGCCGGCGCCCACACCGGTGGTGGCAATCAGGCCGGCGGACAGCTCGCGCTGAGCCTGCTCGCGCTGCTCACGATCGACGGAGGACAGGGCGCGGGCGAAAACGGACTCTGCGATGGCGGAGACAGGGGAACCGAGGTCCAGGCCGGCCTTAGCGGTCCACAGGCCGGTACCCTTCTGGCCGGCGGCGTCAACGATTACGTCGACCAGAGGCTTGCCGGTCTTGGCGTCCACCTGTGCGAGCACCTCGGAGGTGATTTCGATCAGGTAGGAGTTCAGCTCGGTCTTGTTCCAGGCCTTGAAAATCTCTGCCTGCTCGGCGGGTTCAATGCCGGCCACGGAACGCAGCAGGTCGTAGGCCTCGCCAATCACCTGCATGTCGGCGTACTCGATGCCGTTGTGGACCATCTTCACGAAGTGGCCGGAGCCGTCGGTGGAGATCCATGCGCAGCAGGGTGCGCCGTCCTGGGGAGCCTTAGCGGCAATCTTCTCGAGCATGGGGCCGATGTGCTTGTAAGACTCGGCGGAGCCGCCGGGCATCATGGAGGGGCCCCAGAGGGCGCCTTCCTCACCGCCGGACACGCCGACGCCCACGAAGTGCAGGCCCTTCTCGGCCAGTGCGCGCTCGCGGCGGATAGTGTCGGGGAAGTGGGAGTTGCCGCCGTCGATGATGATGTCACCCTCGTCCAGCAGGGGGGTGAGCTGCTCGATCACGGAGTCGACGGGTGCGCCCGCCTTCACCATGATCAGGATGCGGCGGGGAGATTCGAGGGAGTCGACGAGTTCCTGCAGGGACTCGGTGCGGATGAAGTCGCCCTCTGCACCGTGCTCGGCGAGCAGGGCGTCGGTCTTCTCAGCGGAACGGTTGTGCAGTGCCACGGTGTAGCCGTTGCGTGCCAGGTTGCGGGCGAGGTTTGCACCCATGACAGCAAGGCCGGTAACACCAATCTGTGCCTTCTTGTTTTCAGTCATGTATATAAGGATACGCGCTGAGGGCAGGCTATATACAGGTGGAGTGTACTTTTATACCCTGATGAGCTGTTCTTCTCACTCTTGGAGAAATGCGCCGGGGCACGCATCGGGATACGCGCGGGGGAATACGCTGGGCGGGTAAATCGCTGAGGGTAAACAAAACCCCGGTACCGTGCGGTACCGGGGTTAGCGGTGGGTCCTACCGGGATCGAACCGATGACATCCACGGTGTAAACGTGGCGCTCTACCAGCTGAGCTAAAGACCCGTAGTTCTTACTGAGCGAATGTCAGCCGAACACAAGGTAATATTATACAGACCGACTTCTGGGTACGCAAACCATCTAAGCGTGTTATACATCTCACTGTTTTTGACCGGCTCGCGAACCAGGATTCATTGCGTCCTACTCAATCCCACACAACCCCACGGAACACAACACCTTCACCCCAACCAAAATCCCGGTAAAAAGCGGTACTTCGCGGCAATTCCATGTCACCCGTTTTCCCTTGATATATAGGTTCATTTAGACCCTAACACCCCCTCTTTTGAGCCCCGTTTTCCTCAATGATGCCCAGAGTGCGAAAACAACATCACAAAAACATCATTTTGATGCCATGAAGGCCATTTTTAGGTCTAAGATAGTAGAGAAAGAAGCGCAGCAGGTCTAACGGTCTGCCGCGCTTAAACATAGAGATGATTCAAACGACGCAGAATCGCGTCATGAACCATCTGAACAACCGCACAGAAGAGAGGTTGGATTAGTTTGGCTAACGTACCGAACGAGCACTCCCTGAGCACCCTTCTCGATGGCCTGAAGGACATCGACGTCGAAGAGACCCAGGAGTGGGCTGAATCCCTCGAAGACCTGATCAAGACCCACGGCACCGAGCGCGCAGAGTACATCCTCCGTGCACTGCTCAAGGAAGCTGGCGAGAAGGGTGTTAAGGTCCCGACTCTGGTCAAGACCGACTACATCAACACCATTCCCGTTGATCAGCAGCCCGAGTACCCCGGTGATGAGGAACTCGAGCGCCAGTACCGCGCATGGATCCGTTGGAACGCAGCAATCATGGTGCAGCGTGCCCAGAAGAAGGGCATCGGCGTGGGCGGTCACATCTCCACCTTCGCGGGTGTCGCTGACCTCTACGAAATGGGCCAGAACCACTTCTTCCGCGGCCGTAACCACCCCGGTGGCGGCGACCAGGTCTTCTTCCAGGGTCACTCCTCCCCCGGTGTCTACTCCCGCGCATTCGTTGAGGGCGTCCTGACCGAAGAGCAGATGGACGGCTTCCGCCAGGAGAAGACCAAGGGCGCAAACGGTATTCCTTCGTACCCGCACCCCCGTTGCATGCCCGAGTTCTGGCAGTTCCCGACCGTTTCCATGGGTCTGGGCCCCCTGAACGCTATCCACCAGGCATCCTTCAACAAGTACCTGCACAACCACAAGATCAAGGACACCTCCGAGCAGCACGTCTGGGCATTCCTGGGCGATGGCGAGATGGACGAGCCCGAGTCGCGTGGTGCACTGCAGCTGGCTGCAAACGAGCACCTGGACAACCTGACCTTCGTCGTCAACTGCAACCTGCAGCGTCTGGACGGCCCCGTTCGTGGTAACGGCAAGATCGTTCAGGAGCTCGAGGCATTCTTCCGCGGCGCAGGCTGGCACGTCATCAAGGTCCTGTGGGGCTCCGACTACGACGAGCTGCTCAAGAAGGACAAGAGCGGCAAGCTTATCCAGCTGATGAACGAGACCCTCGACGGTGACTACCAGACCTTCCGTGGCGAAGACGGTGGCTACATCCGCGAGCACTTCTTCGGCAAGTACCCCGAAACCAAGGAACTCGTTGCAGACCTGACCGACGAGCAGATCTTCAACCTGCGCCTGGGTGGCCACGACGACAAGAAGCTCTACGCAGCCTACAAGGAAGCTATGGAGACCAAGGGCAAGCCCACCGTCATCCTGGCACAGTCCATTAAGGGTGCAGAGCTTGGCCCCTACTTCGAGGCACGTAACTCCACCCACCAGATCAAGAAGTTCACCATGGAAGCACTGAAGGGCTTCCGTGACCACCTGAACATCCCCATCTCCGACGAGGAGCTGGAGAAGGATCTGTACAACCCGCCGTACTACCTGCCCGAGGCAAACCACCCGGCACTGCAGTACATGCAGGCACGCCGTAAGGAACTCGGCGGCTACATCCCCGGTCGTCCGAACGTCCAGCCCGAGATTATCCTGCCCGAGTCCAAGGTCTACGCACAGACCAAGAAGGGGTCCGGCAAGCAGACCGCTGCTACCACCATGGCATTCGTCCGCCTGATGAAGGACCTCATGCGCGTGAAGGGCTTCGGTCACCGTATTGCCCCCATCACCCCCGATGAGGCACGTACCTTCGGTATGGACTCCTTCTTCCCCTCGGCTAAGCTGTACAACCCCAACGGCCAGAACTACGTGCCCGTTGACCACCAGCTCATGCTCACCTACACCGAGTCCCCCGAGGGCCAGATTGTTCACGTGGGTATTAACGAGGCAGGTGCAACCGCTGCATTCATCGCTCTGGGTTCGTCCTACGACACCCACGGCGAGCCGATGATCCCGATTTACATCTTCTACTCGATGTTCGGTTTCCAGCGCACCGGCGACGGCTTCTGGGCTGCAGCCGACCAGATGTGCCGCGGCTTCGTCATCGGTGCAACCGCAGGTCGTACCACCCTGTCCGGTGAGGGCCTGCAGCACAACGACGGCCACTCCCCCATCCTGGCCTCCACCAACCCGGCCTTCAAGATCTACGACCCGGCATACGGCTACGAGATTGCTCACATCGTGGAGCGCGGTATCGAGCAGATGTACGGTACCAAGGACGAAGACCACAACGTCATGTACTACCTGACCGTGTACAACGAGCCGATTCACCAGCCTGCTGAGCCGGCAAACGTTGACGTTGAGGGCATCATCAAGGGTATCCACAAGATCAGCGAGTCCCCGCTGACCTCCGGTCCCAAGGCACAGCTGCTGGCATCCGGCGTTGCTGTTCCGTGGGCTGAGAAGGCTCAGAAGCTGCTGGCTGAGGACTGGGGCGTCTCCGCAGACCTCTGGTCCGTCACCTCGTGGACCGAGCTGCGCCGCGACGGCATTGCCGCTGAGGAAGAGGCTCTGCTGAACCCGAACCAGCCCGCTCGCGTTCCTTACGTGACCCAGAAGCTGGCAGGTGCCGCTGGCCCGATCATCGCGACCACCGACTACACCTCGGATGTTCCCGACCAGATCCGCCAGTTCGTTCCGAACGACTTCGCAACCCTGGGTGCCGACGGCTTCGGCTTCGCAGACACCCGCCCGGGTGCACGTCGCTTCTTCCACATCGATGCAGAGTCGGTTGTTGTCCGCACCCTGCAGATGCTGGCAAAGCGCGGCGAGGTTGCAGCAGACGTTCCCGCGAAGGCATTCGCTAAGTACGACCTGCTCAACGTGAACGCTAACTCCGAGCTGGAGCAGCACTAATCATTTAGCTGTAGAACCCCGGTTCTGCGTTAGACGCTAAACGAAGGCCCCCGGTTGATGATTCATCAACCGGGGGCTTTCGTGTTTTAACTGTGAAGGGGTGCAGGATGCCCGAGCTGCTTCCTGTTGATATGGTCGTTGACTATGCGTTTCTCATGTAATAAATCAGACGTGACCGGAGTTTTGGTTGCCGTGCGCACCTAGCCGGTGGTAGGCTTTAACCACCCTTCAACTATGATATTCGCCATAGTATTGGTGGATATTTTAGGGTGCCCTACCAGCATTACGGGGGGGGGCACGACTCACTCATCTATGAGTATTTGCCCTCCATAACCCATAGGGGTTCATGATGAAGCTCTAGAATACTCTCCCAGCAGTAACGACGCTGCAGAAACACCCTTGTGCGTGGTCTGCCATAGCGTCTTGGCCTTTCGCTATGGGTGCACTCCCAAGCTAGCAGGCACTCCCCCGAGATTCTGCTTATCGCTCTGGGATTCACATAGATTCCAGATTCTCTCGACACCCATATTCACCGGGTCATATGCTTTGCAACAATCAGCAAAATACAGCCCCGCTTTCTTTACTGTCACATATTCTTTATCCAATTAAGGAGGGAGAATCATGAACCTCAAGAAAATCTTTCAGCCCGCAATGGCCATAACGTTTGCATTCACGCTAGCCTGCACATCCTGTTCTACAGGCCCGCAACTAGAACGTGATGAAACGGCCCAAGCAACTCTAGACTATAAAAACAACCGAATCATTACTCCACTCGAAGAATACAATGACATTTTCGATGAAAATTCCCAGTATTACGGTCGAGCCTTGGAAATTCTCAGGCAGCGCTGTTTCGCAAAACACGGCCAATCCTACGAAATATATATCCCGGATGTAGAAGACAGGAAATTCGTTTCATCCGGTCGCGAGTTTGGCCTCTGGAACCCCGAATACGCCGCCAAATATGGACACTACAAGCGATTCGGGAATGCACCATCATCCGGGGGATATGACACAAAAATCATGGAACAGTGCATGCCTGAAATCTTAGCCACGTTGAAAGAGATTGCCGGCATCAGCCTCCAAGAGCAAAGTGGCCTCACAGAAGCCTATCGTCGAATCCACGGTGAATCCTATGCAGCTGCCATGAATCATCCCGAATGGAAAAAATACCGTGAAGCATGGTGGAAATGCCTATCGGATAAAGGTCTAACTCCACGAAAAGGCGACTATGAATGGGGTACACAAGAACTATCAAATGCAACCCGTGCTAGCGGTGATAATAATGCCCCTGCATCGGAAGAAGAAATTCGACTCAGCGTCATTGAAGCACAATGCAGTAAAGATACAGGAATGGCTCAAGGTCTTGCTAACCTCGTAGCCTCATATCAAAAACCGCTCATTCGAGATAATGAAACAAAACTAGAAGAACAGCGAAAGCAGCTATCAGAAGTTTATCTCCGATATAAAGAGTGGGTTCTCAAAAACCAATAAATAGAATGTCCCCGATTGATGATTCATCAATCGGGGACCTTTAATTTATTAATTACTCGACAAATAGAGAGGGCTAATCGGCGAAGTGGCCGGTCACCTCCGCCAGACGCGCCGGATTCACCAGATCAGGGTGCCTACCCTCCAGCAACACCGCACGGAACGACGACGCATGCGCCGTCCAGCCCGCCGCATCCAGGTACGGCTGATCCTCATGCGGCACACCCACCAGCAACACGTCCCCTTCAAAGAACGCCTGCTCAGCACCACGCATGAGCGCCGCCGAAGCACGCATACTACCCAAGCACACGCCCAACTTCTCCTCCGGTAGGTAACCCATCGCCGAACCCGCCCGCTGCAAACGCTCCAACGTACCCGGCAAATCAAGCTGCTCATCGGCGGCAGGCTCCGGCAAACCGCCCATACGCAGCAGCGCACGGAAGCTCTCCTGCTCATCCGGCGCAGGCACGCCCTGCCACTGCTCCGAAGGATACGCATCCAACAGAACCACGCGCTCAACCTGCGCACCCGCAGACTGCGCCAGGGCCGCCACCTGCACCGCGGCAGTACCGCCCACAGACCAGCCCATCAACGCAAAACGACGCGGCAACGAACGCTCCGCCAGGGTCTTCTCAATCTGTGCCAGGTAGCCCTCAGCCAGCTCCTGCAGGCTCGACGCAAACCCAGCCTGCGGGTCAGAGAACGCCTCAGCCTGCACAGCATACACACCCTGCTGAGCCGGAAGATGCGAAAGGTACCCCGCATAGCACCAGCCCAAACCACCCGCAGGCGGCAGAATAAACAGCGGCGCGGGAGCCTCGGTAGTATCGGGGACAACGGGCTGCTCACGCTGAGTCACAACGTGTTCGCGCTGAGTCAAAATGTGCTCACGCAGCGGCAGAACCGGCGCGAACTCCGCACCCTCGCCACGCTCGCCCGCAATAGACGCCGCCAAAGCCTGCACGGTCGGATGCGCAAACAGCGCACCAATGCTCACGCTCAGACCCAGCTGCTCCTCAACCGCGGCAATCACCTCAAGAGCCGCCAGCGAATGACCGCCCGAGGCGAAGAAATCCTCGTCCACGCCGAAACGCTCACGACCCAGCACACCCGCAATAATCGAGCACAGCTGCTGCTCCAGCAGACCGTGCGGGCCCTCAGCATCAGAAGTCTGCGGGGTCAGGTCCAGGGACGCCAACAGCTTGCGATCCGCCTTACCGGAGGGGCTCACCGGCAGAGCAGGCAGGGTGTGCCACAGGGTCGGAACCATGTAGTCCGGCAGAACCTGCGCACAATGCTCGCGCGCCGCCTCCACCAGCTGCTCGGCACGCTCAGCGGGCACGTCGCCGACCTCCAGCACCGCCGCCAGGGCAGGCTCACGCAGGCCGCGGTACAGCAGAGCCACCGAAGCGCTCACACCCTCAACCGCGGCAAGAGCCATCTCAATATCGCCCAGCTCCAGGCGCTGACCGCGCACCTTGATCTGATAGTCCGTGCGGCCGCGGTAGCCAATGACGGCGCGACCATCGGGAAGAATCTCCCAGCACGCCAAATCGCCCGTACGGTACAGGCGCTGACTCTCACCGTTCAGCAGCGCGAGCGCACCAGCAGGAGCCTGCTCCACGAAAGCCGCGGCGGTCGCCTGCGGGTTGTTCTTGTAGCCGCGCGCCAGCTGCACGCCCGACAGGTGCAGTTCGCCCGTCACGCCCACCGGCACGGGGTGACCGGTTGGGTCAAGAATCAGGGTGCCGGTGTTCCAGACCGGCTCGCCAATGGGCACGCTCTCGCGCTGCGGGTCGGCGGAGGTCTCCCAGAAGGTGACGTCCACCGCCGCCTCGGTCGGGCCGTACAGGTTCAGCGGGTACACTCCCAGAACCTCGCCCGCAGCCTGCACCTGGTCCTTCTGCAGCGCCTCACCCGAGCAGACCACGTAGCGCAGGGGCTGCTCTCGATCCTGACCGAAGCCGGCATCAGCCAGGATGCGGCGCGCCGCCGGTGAAGAGGTCAGGGCCGACAGCATGGTCGGCACAAAGTGCACCGCCGTGACGGACTGCTCGGCAATCACGCGCGCCAGGTAGGCGGGGTCGCGGTGGCCCTCCGGGGCGGCAATGACCACGGCGGCACCCTCGGCGAGCGGCCAGTACAGCTCCCACACATGCACATCAAAGGAGATGGGGGTCTTGTGCAGAACGCGGTCACCCTCCCCCACCGGAATCTGGTGCTGCTGCCAGCGCAGGCGGTTGTCAATCGAGCGGTGGCTGATGGCAACGCCCTTGGGCCTGCCCGTAGAGCCAGAGGTGAAGAGCACGTAAGCGTCCTCGTCCAGGCCAGTTTTCGTGCCCGGAAGCTCTTCTGCGGCGGGTGCTGAGGAGTGTTCCCCGTTGGGTTCCTCGGCGCTCAGTAGGGGCAGAGTATGCTGCGGCAGGTTCGTGTGACGCTGCGGTTCCTGCGGGTTCAGCTCCTCCGCGCTCAGCGGGTGCAGACCGGGGCCGTGCAGCAGCAGGGAACATTCGGCGTCCTCCATCATCACGCCCACACGCTCGGCGGGCAGATCAGGAAGCACCGGCACGTAGGTGGCGCCCGCGTACAGCAGGGCGTACAGCGCCACGTACTGCTCGGCGCCGCGGTGCACACGCAGACCCACCGCGTCGGAAGGGCGAACGCCCCAGTCCAGCAGCTGCGCGGCAAGCGCACGGGCGCGCTCGTCCAGTTCGGCGTAGGTGAGGGCGCGGTCGAAGACGTAGGCGCGCTCCGACTCGGGGGTGAGCACCTCACCGGGCGCGGGGGCAGAATCCAGCACGGCGAGCGCCTGCGGATGCGCCGCCACCGCGTCACGGAAGCGACCCAGCAGGGTCTTGTACTCCAGCGGATGCTCGGTAAGCGCCGGGGCGGTCAGCTCGCGCAGGGTCGCAAGCTCCGCCTCGGTCGCCAGGCCCAGGTTGTTCAGGGAGGCGCCCTCGCGCTGCGCCTCCGCCGCGTAGGCGGGCAGCCACTCGCTCAGGCGGGCGGCGTGGCGTTCCAGCTCCTCGGCGGTGTAGAGCGCCGGGTTCATATCAATCTCGCAGGAGATGCTGTTGCCACGGCCGGGCATGCCGCGCAGGGTGAAGGTCGCGTCAGCAACGGGACCGGCAGAGATATTGTGAATACGCGCGGTCGGTACCGCGGCTCCGGACTCGTCCTTGGAGGGCGCCGCCAGCGGCAGCACCGCGTCAAAGGGCACCACGTTAATCTGCGCACCAAACAGCCTGGACTGGGCATTACGCGCGGTACGCTCGAGGTCTTCCTGACGAGCCAGCGGATGCTCCGCGTTGCGGGCGTACTGCTCCTTCACCGAGTGCAGGGACTCCGCGATGGGGCCGGTCGCCGCAACCTGCACCGGCAGAACGTTCACCGCGGTACAGCCGGTCTGCGCGCTCGCCGTACCCAGGGCGCGGGTCGCCTCCGGCAGGGTGCGGGCGAACATGCGGTTCATCTGAGGCACGCCGAACGAAGCCTGCGGGTAGCCGCCCACACGCGCCAGGTACGAGCCGACGGCGGCGGTCGCCAGCACCGGCCAGGAGACGGCGTGCTGCTTTGCCGCATCCAGCAGGGCCTGCTGGGTGGGGACGTCAATGCTGAACGTCACGCGCACAGACTGCGCCGACGGGGAGGCGGTACGACCCGCCAGGGAGGTATCTTCCTGTTCCAGGGCGCCGCTCGCCTCCCAGAAGGCGACGTCTTCGTCACGGGCGGTGGAGGCGGCATCGTCGGCGTCGAGTAGCTGCTGCAGGCTCATGCGGCGGGTTGCCGGAACCGGCTGACCGGCGGACAGGGCGCGGTATATCGCCGCCACGCGGGAGAGGCCGTTGAACGCGGCGAATCCGTCGGCAACCACGTGGGAGAAGGAATGGTACACCCAGAGGAACCCGCCGTAACGCGCCACTGCGCTGCGCACGGTCACGCCCTCATCGGTGGCGAGGGGCTGGGCGAGCAGGCGCTGCGCCCAGGCACGCACCGGCGCGGGCAAATCAGAGTCAGGCAGGGCGGATTCGGGCAGCTCAGAGGCGTTCTTCTCCCCCGCCTCTGCGGTGCCGTTCAGCTCGCCCTCCTCCAGTTCGCCCTCCTCCAGTTCGCCTCCATCCACGAGCAGGTCAATACCCGCAAGGAACACCTCAAGCGGCAGAATCTGCTGGGAGGCGGCACCGTCGGCAATACGGGTGCGCACGCGGAAGCCCTCGTTCTCGCGGTAGAGCTGTTCAAAAGCCTCACGCAGCAGAGCGAGGTCAGTGTCTGCGGGGCATTGCAGAACCTCCGCGGTGTTGTAGCAGGGGTTCGTCGGGTCAATCGCGGCGGCAAAGTAGATGCCGCGCGCGTTGGCGGTCAGCGGCAGCCAGGAGGTTTCGGCCTGCCCGTTCGGTACGGCCTGCGCGGTGTACGAGGTGGAAGCGGTAGTATCAGCTACGCCCATGGTGGCCTCTCAAGGTCTGAAACAGGGGTCTGGATTAGGGATGAGGTGTGTGTGAAGGTGGGGGGGGCTACTCCCCCGCCATTCTCAGCTGAAATCAGCCGAAACGGTGAAAGTAGAACACCGAAAGAACACCCCGGGCCCCCGCCTGCAATACCGGCAGGCAGGCACCCGGGGTGCGGTAAGGCTTAGCCCAGGCGGGAGGCGATGAACTCCACGGTCGGGTTCTCCACCAGCTCGGTGAACTCGATGACGGCACCCTCGGCGGCCAGGTCATCGAGCAGGGCGAAGGAACCCATCGAATCCAGGCCCAGCGAGAACAGCTCGGTGGTCGGGTCGTCGAACGCTGCCTGCAGGGAATCGGGCTCAACAATGTACTTCGCCAGGATGGGGCGCAGGGTCTCGGTTGCGGACATTTTTCTCCTCTTTGGGGTCGGTCGGGATCGGTCAAAATCCCTCAAAGAAACGGGGCGTAGCCGGCTTAGCCGAAAAGTGCCTAGCCGAAAATTTCGGCCAGTTTGGCGCGCAGCTCGCGGCGAGAAATCTTACCCACGTTCGTGGTGGGCAGCTCCTGCAGAACCTGCACGCGCTCGGGAATCTTGAAGTCGGCGAGCTTCTTCGAGGTGAAGAACTCGTGCATCGTGCGGCGCGGGTTTTCGCCTAGGTCGGCGCCTTCCTTCGGCACAATGACCAGGCCCACGCGCTCGCCCACAGTCTCATCCGGGATACCCAGAACCACGGCGTCAAAAACGTCGGGGTGGGTCAGCGCCAACTCTTCAATTTCGTCCACGGCAATCTTCTCGCCGTTGCGGTTAATCTGGTCCTTCGCGCGGCCGGTCACCTCAAGGTACTTGCCGGCAACCAAGCGCACAATGTCGCCGGTGCGGTAGAAGCCGTCCTCGGTGAAGCCGTAGCGGTTCGCGTTCTCCTCCAGGTAGTAGCCGCGAATCGTGTACGGGCCGCGGGTGAGCAGGTGGCCGCTCTCGCCGCGCTTGACCGGCTGGTCCTGATCGTCAACAATCAGGATTTCGTCATCGGGGCTAATCGGGTAGCCCTGGGTTCGCAGGCGTAGCTCAATCATGTCGGTCGAGCGGGTGTAGTTCACCAGGCCCTCAGCCATGCCGAACACCTGCTGAACGGTGCAGCCGAGCACCGACTCAATCTTGCCCGCAACCGCCGGTGCCAGCTTCGAGCCGCCCACCTGCAGGGTCTGCAGGGACGGCAGGGACACGCCGCGCTTCTCCGCGGAGGCGACCCACGCCTGAGCCAGCGGTGGCACCAGCGCGGAGGTGGTCACACCCTCCATCTCAATGAGGTGGAACGCAGTCTGCGGGGACGGATCCGCCGCAAACACGAGCTTGCCGGAGGCGCACATGACACCCAGAATACCGGGCGAGCTCATCGTGAAGTTGTGCGCGGCGGGCAGCACCACGAGCATGGTCGTGTTGTTGTTCAGCTTGCAGATATCCACCGAGCCGCGCACCGAGTACAGGTAGGCGGCGTGGGTGCGGGGAATCAGCTTCGAAATGCCGGTCGTACCGCCGGAGAGCTGCAGGAACGCCACCTGCTCGCTCGCGAGGGTCTTCTCGGTGTTCTGGATGACGCCGGGCACGAACTCTTCGGCGAGCTCTTCCTCGGTCAGCGGGGTCAGCGGCTCGGCAACGTCAACGGCAACCGGCGGCTCCAGGGAGTTCTTGCGCAGCTCGGCGGCAACGTCCTCGTGCAGTGCAATGAAATCCGCGCCGGGGGTCAGCGAAGAGAACACGTGCGCCGCCGCATCGGTGCGGGTCGCAAAGTGAACCAGCTCGGTGGTGCGGTGCTGCGGCAGGCAGAATACCGGCAGCGCAGCCGCCCAGAAAATACCCAGCAGGTACACCAGGTACTCGGCGGTGTTGCCCAGCTGCAGCAGCACGCGGTCACCCGGCTGCACGCCCGCCTTCACGAGGCGCGCCGCAGCGGCACGGCCCGCCGCCTCCAGCTCACCGTAGGAGAGGCGAATCTGCTGGGGCTTACCGTTCTCATCGAGCTGCGCATGCGAAAGCGCCACCAGCGCCGGGAAGTGCGGCTTAGCGCGGCAAGCATCGAGCAGGAACTCGGGGATAGTCTGGTCAATCCAGTAGCCGGCCTCGCGGTACTTCGCGGCAAAAGACTCGGGGATGAGCGGCGTGGGGGCCAGGGGGCTACGTTCTACGGTCATCTTCTCTCGATTTCTGTGTTTCGGTCTTTAGGGTGTTCTCTACGATGAGCACGATGCGGGACGGGGCTGTCTTTACGAGGGTGCAGCCCTACGCGGCTTGTCGCAGGTCTTCCTCGCGGTCCTGCTCGCTGCGTTCAATATTCCGCTGATGAGCATCAATGATACGTTCCAGGGCCGGCACAATGGCACCGCGCCAGCACGCATAATCGTGACCACCGTTGAAGGTCGTGCAACGCGCATTTTCCAGGCCCAGCTTTTCCAGGCGCGCCTTCAACTCACGGTGAGGCGGTACCAGAATCCACTCCTGCTCCCCCACCTCAATCTCAAGGTACAGGTGGCGCAGACGGTCAATCTCACCCGCCGCCTCCAGCTCGTCCAGGCGGTCCATGACCTGCGGCTGCCACAGCGACGAGGACTGCGCAATCGCGCCGCCAAACGCCTCCGGACGGCTCAGCACCGCTAGCAGGGAGGACAGGCCACCCAGCGACTGACCATTAATCACAATGTTCTGCGGGTCGGTCTTAATACCGTGCACCGCCTCCAGGTGCGGGAACGCAACATCCACCAGGTAGTCGGCAATCGGGTTGTCGCCGTTCAGTTCCTTCCAGCGGTTCTCACGACCGCCAGAGTGCAGGAAGAACACGTGCATCGCCGGAATACGGCCCGCCTCGTGGGCGCGGTTGAGGGTGCGCTCCATGCCCTGGCTGAACCACATCTCACCATCAAATTGGATGAACAGCGGCGCGTCCGGGGCGGGGTCGCCCACGCGGCCGAGTACGTACTGGTGGCCGTCAGAGGTCTGCATCCACTCGGGGGCGGGCAGCGCATCAATCTCTTCCTGAGTCAGGATGAACTCCTGCACCGGCGCGTGCTCAAGCTGCACCACGCCCATGCATCGACCGACGCGGTTGCACACGGTCTCGGGGTTCAGCGGGTCGCCCTCACCGGAATCCAGGGCGGCGCGCAGGCGCACCTGGTCGTCATCGCCCAGCCAGGCGGGGCGCTCGCCGGGCAGCGCGGGCAGGAAGTTGTAGGAGGCACGCCATGTGGTTTCCATCTGCATGCTCAGCTGCCACCAGCCGGTGCCTTCGATGCGGCTCATGAGGGAACGGTCGAGGTTCTTCTCGTCAGTCAGGCGGTTGATGAACATGAGCACCTGCTCCGCCTGCTCATTGTGGTACAGGAAGGTAACAATGCGCTCATTCTCGTTGACGGTGCCGTCTTCGCGGTGCACCGGCTCAATAATCGGGGTGCCCTCGGAGACAACCTCAACGATGCGGGCGTTCAGCTCCTCACAGCTGACCGCCTCGGCAATGAGGGCGGTAATGAGGGGGCTATCCACGCGCGGCGCAGGTACGGGGCGCAGGGTCTTGGGAGGGGTCGGACGAACCTGCTGTGCGGTGGCCTTCTCAGCGGCCTTCTCGGCGGCCTGCGGGGTAGCGGTCAGCGTGGTGTCCGCCGGGGCGGTGTCAGTCTGCGTGGTGGTTGCGCTCTCCATGATGCTTTCGGATTCGGGGTCGTGCGGTCCCTGTCCATGCCTCCTCATCGGTGATACTGCGCGTGAGCAACGTAGCGTGATGTAGTACTCCTTTAGCGGTGAGGAGGAACGTCAATATTGGTTAGCCTCCCCTACCTCACTCTATGGTATCCCTAACCCAAACCTGAGCGAAATAGCGAACAAAAATATGACGTCATCTGAAAGAGAAAAACGCCCCGAAAGAGCCGCGAGGGCAATCGCATAGGGCACAGAAACAAATAAGGCACCGAGACCGTGCATCAAACGCAACAATGTACGCCTCATGCGGCAGTCTCGGTGCCTTACTCAGGGGATTCCCATGAGAGATGGAACCTACCCAGTGCTCGGGTCCGTTCATGCGTCAAAGACGGGCGAGCACCGGGTAGGCGCCCTACGCGCGGGGGATCCTGGGTCCCTCAGATCCTCTCGCTAGCTGCAGAGCGCAATGCCCGGCTTTTCCTCCCGTATAGATACGGGTGGCGCCAACTCCCACGCGGCTTAGGGGCGAAAACTATTCGCTTTCGCGGGCCGCCGAAATAGCGTCGGCGGCGATATGGATGTCCTGGTGTTCCTTCGGAATCACCAAAGGAGTTCCAGTACACGGATCAGGAATAATGATCGATTGAAGATCAAAAACTTCCTGAATTAGTTCCGGTGTAATTATTGCACGAGGATCACCCTGAGCGATAATCCGTCCCTGCTTCATTAACACAACATGAGTAGCATACCTGAAAGCGAGGTTCAGGTCATGCAACACCACGGCAACAGTTCGACCCTCGGCGTGCAATTTCTTGGTCAGGTTCAGCACTTCAATCTGGTGCGTGATGTCCAGGTAGGTCGTCGGCTCATCGAGCAGAATCAGCGGGGTCTGCTGCGCGAGGGTCATGGCGATCCACACGCGCTGACGCTGACCGCCCGAGAGCGCCTCAATCGGACGCTCCGCAAGCTCCAGGACGTTCGCGGCCTTCATCGCCTCCACGCAGGCCCGCTCGTCCTCCTCAGACCAGGAACGCAGCAGCGATTGGTGCGGGTAGCGTCCGCGCGCTACCACGTCCGCCACGGTCACGCCGCTGGGCGCCTCCGGGGTCTGCGGAAGCATCGCCAGAATCTTGGCGATGGCCCGGGACTTCATCTGCGGCAGCGGCGTGCCGTCCAGGCGCACCTCGCCTTCCTTCAGCGGATTCACGCGGGCCAGAGCCTTCAGGGTCGTCGATTTACCGCAGGCATTCGGGCCCAGGATAACGGTCAGCTCACCCTCGGGAACCTGAAAGTCCACCCCGTTGAGCACCGTGTGCTCGCCGTAGGCCACCACCATCTGCTCGCCCTCAAGGCGGCTGGTCACGCTAGTCTTCGTGCTCACTAGCTCCTCGTCCTTTCACGATAAATCAGATAAATCAGGTAGAGACCGCCAATAGCGCCGGTCACCACACCCACCTGAATGATGCGGCCCGGAATAGCGAATCGACCGATGAGGTCGGAACCGAGCACCATGAGCGCACCCATGAGCGCCGAGGAGGTGAAACCCACCCCGCCGATGCGTCCCAGGCTCTTCGCGATGTGCGGCGCGGCCAGGGCCACGAAGGCGATGGGTCCGGTCGTCGCGGTCGCCAATGAGACCAAAAGCACACCGATGAAGAGGGCTGCAACGCGGTAGGAGTTCACGCTCACGCCCAGGCCGGAGGCCACCTGATCACCAAAACGAATGGCGCCCAGCGGGCGAACCAGCATCAGCAGCAACGGAGTCACGACCAGCAACAGGCCCAGCAGCGAGTACGTGCGCTCCCAGGTCATATCGTTCAGCGAGCCGGCCAGCCACGAGGCCGCCGTCTGCGCCTGCGTCAGGGAGGCGCGCACGACCAGCAGCGCATTGAAGGCCGCCAGGGTCGAACCCACGCCGATACCCACCAGCACCAGGCGGAAACCGTGCAGACCCGTATTGCGCGTCATCAGCCACACCAGAATCGAGGTCGCCAGGCCGCCAATCACCGCGCCCAGCGCCACCTCCACGGGCCCGGAGTTGAACACAATAATCTGCAGCAGGGCACCGGTCGCGGCGCCGTTCGTGAAACCGATAATATCCGGCGAGCCCAGGGCGTTACCCGAGATCACCTGGAAGATCGAACCGGAAAGGCCCAGCGCGGCACCCACCAGAAGGGCCGCCACGATGCGCGCCGCACGCTGCTGGGCAAAGGTCACCGCGATCGGCTTGCCTTCGCCCAGAAGCGCCGGGATGACCTTCTCGGAGGCGAGCTTGTAGTCACCCTGCAGCATGCCCCAGAAGGCCAGCGAAGCGATAGCCGCCACCAGGATTACGTTCAGGATGACCACGCGCCACGGAATCTGCGCGCTGAGCGGCCCGCGCACGGTCAGAACGGGACGACCGCCCAGGTCGCGACCGCGGCGAGGATACCCCGCCCCGGCAGCCGCGGAAACAGTAGCCGAGGAAAAAGTCGACGCGGAGCGCGCCGAAACAGAACTATTCGACATCAGAGCGCCTCCACCTTACGACGAGTCATCAGGAACAGGAAGACCGGAGCACCAGCCAGGGTCGCCACGATGCCCGCCTGCGTCTCCTGCGGGGCTACCAGTACGCGCGCCAGGATATCCGCGCCCAGCAGCCACACCGGCCCCAGCAGGGCCGAGCCGTAGTTCACCCAGCGCACATCGTTACCGAGCAGGGCGCGCACCACGAACGGCACCGCCAAACCCACAAAGCTGATGGGGCCCACCGCGGCCGTCGCGGCACCGGCCAGCACCGTCACCGACAGCAGGGTCAGGTTCTGCGTGGTCCGCACGCTCACACCCAGGCTCGTGGCCGCCTCCTCGCCCATGCCCAGGGCGTTAATGGCCGGGGCCACCACAAAGGCGATCAGCACGCCCACCGCAATCACGGGGCCAACGGTCGAGACGATATCCATGCCGCGACCCTCCAGAGAACCGGAAACCCACAGGCGGAACTCGTTGTACGCATCCTGATTGGCCAGCAGCAGACCCTGCGCGAGCGCCGACAGCGCGGCAGAAATCGCCACACCCGCCAACGCCAGCTTCACGATCGACCCGTCACGGCCGCGGCCCAGGGTGTACACCAGCATCGCGGCCAGCGCGCCACCAATCGTCGCGGCAATCATGTACTGCCAAATGCCCATCACGCCAAACGCCACCACGGAGCCGATGACGGCCACCGAGGCGCCGGCGTTCACGCCCATCAGGCCGGGCTCGGCCAGCGGGTTGCGGGTCAGGGATTGCATAAGCGAACCCGCAATCGCCAGGGCCGCGCCCACGATAATTCCCACCAGGGTACGCGGAACGCGTTGCTCCATGACGATGGTCCGGGCCTCCTCCGAGGCATTCCCGGTCAACACCCCCACCACCTGATCCGGCGGCAGATTATTCGACCCGAATAGCAACGAGGCAACCACCGCGACCACCAGCAGGAGCGCCAGCAGGGCCAGCCAGGCCAGGCGGCGGCCCAGCTTTCGGCCCTGCACCACGGAATCCTTCACGCGGGCCGGGGACGTCGTCATCTCGTGCGGAGCGGGCCTGGGCGATGCACTCTTGACGGTCACATTGCTCCTATAGACATGCTCGATGAGGACAAAAACAGGGGGCGCAGGCACGGTGCGTGCCGACGCGAGAAAACGCCGAGGGCGGGAGGGGCACTCCCCCACCCGCCTCCGACGTTCAGAGATATTAGCGCTTACGAATCACCAATACGGCTGCGGCGGCGACCAGGCTCAGACCCAGAACGATCACGCCGACCCACGGGAATGCGGCGCCGTAGGTCACGGTCTGAACGGTCTTCTCGGCGTTATTCACGCTCGAAGCCGATGCGGATGCCGAGGCCGAAGGCACCGAGGCGCTGCCGCGTGCGGGGGCGCTCGAGGAGGCCGAAGCGCTCGCGGTAGCCTTCACGGTTTCCTTCGGCTCAGCCGATGCGGAAGCAGATTCGGACGAACCGGCCTCCGCGTTCAGGCGGTCGTACTCCTCCTTGGAGATGACGTTGCCCTCGGCATCGGTGTACACGGTCTCGACCTCGCCGTTCGACTCATCGCCCTGCGAGCTCGAGGAGTCCTCGGAGCCAGTGCGGCGCGAGGAAGACTTCGAGGAGTTCGACGAATTGGAACCGCCCTCGGAGGTCACGGTGAACTCGGGGCTACGGTTGCTGTACGCCTCGGTACCCAGGTACTTGCCGTCCTTGTCATGCTTCTCACCGGTCGCAAGGAAACGCAGGGTGTGGGTGCCAGCGCCAACATCCGGCAGAACGAAGGAGCCGGAGACGTTACCGTTGCCATCGCTCATCTGCTGGTGCACCACGCAGGCGCCCTGAGCCGCATCGGAGGGGCACAGGTTGCCGTCGTCAACCTTCACCGACACCTGGGTGTTCGCGGGGAAACCGCTCAGGGTAAAGGAAATCACGCCGTGCTCGGTCACGGAGGAGGAGACGGTCGAGGAGGTACCGGGGGTGGAAGCCTTCGCGCCGCCCGGGGGCAGGGCGGAGGCGCTACCCATTCCCAGACCCAGGGCCAGGGAGGCCGCGGCGCAGGCGGTCAGGGCTTTGCGGGTGAAGGGTGCCTTCGAGGAGGCAGCCGAAAAAGGTGCACGCATGGTGGTCCTTTCACATTTTTCCGGGGCGGCCGGCGGTCCCGTTGCCGGGCGCCCCGTTGGTTCTGGCCCGGCTCCGCCGCGTTCACTCTCGAAAAAGGCGGCGGAGGTCGGGTGAGCCCTATCGGGAGCGGTCCCGGGCTCTTGGGGGGGGGGTTACTTGTTCGTGCGTCGGCTGGTCAGCGCCAGGGCCAGAATCACCAGGCCGGCCGCGGAGAGCAGCAGATTATTCGCGTTGTTGACGAACCACTTGGTCGCGCCGGTCAGCTCGGTGCCCTCAACGGTCGGGCCCTGAGCGGTCAGGGCCGTGGGGCTGGCTGAGGCGCTGGTGGTCGAACGCGGCGAGGCGGAAGGCGAGCTGGTAGCCTTGGCGGTCGCCTTAGCCTCGGGCTTCGCGGCGGTGCTTTGGGGAGCTTTTTCCTTCGCTTTGGCCTGCACGCGGTTCACGACGGTCTCGGCGGGGGTGACCACCGTGGCGAGCGTCGGCTCTGCCTCGTAGGATCCCAGGTCGTCATCGGATGCGTCCTCGCGGGGTGCCGCGGCACGCTCGACGGTCATGTCGGCAAAGCCGAGCACGGCGTTCTCGGCGCCCTGGTTACCGTTGTGCACGACCACGCGGTAGGTGGCGGCGGGCATACTCACACGGGTTTCGTAGCTGAAGCTGCGGTTGTCATCCAGACGCTTCCAGCCGGAGCCGTAGAGGGTCTGTGGGGAGTTGCCGAGGTAGGTTGCGGCGTACACCCAGGTGCCCGGTTCAGCGTTCGGCACGGTCACGGTCACGGTGGAACCGTCACGGCTCACCTGCACGCCGTTGCCGTTGGTCAGTTCGGAGGCGTTGACCGGCTGGGGTACGTCACCGGGGGCGTACTCGCCGATGGTGAAGGTGGTGTTGATGCCGCCCTGGCTGTTGGCGCCGCCGTAGGTGCCGGAGCGGTCACCGTCGCGCAGGCTACCGGTTAGCAGGCGCAGGGTGTGCTCACCGGAGGCGTACTTTGCGGCGTCTTCGTCATTCTTGAAGGCTGCGTTGTCGCGGGTGGGCAGGTCAATCCAGGCGTCAACATGGCCGTTTTCGTCGGGGGTGATGACAGCCCAGATGGTGCGGTTGTCGTTGACTGCGGTGGCGTCGTTGCGAGATACCTTGCCGTCGTCAATCTTCAGACCGATAACGGATGCCTTCTTGTCTTCGGGGTTGCACCAGCCGTCACCGGTCAGGTGCAGCTTGCCGCCCTGAACCGCCTTGGGGTTCTCGATGGTCAGGCGCGGGGTAAAGGAGTCATCGGCGGGTGCGCAGGTTTTCGAGTCTTCGCTGGGCGCGGGGGTCGGCTCTGCGGTCGGAGCCGGGTCGCTCAGCGTAATATTCTGCGACACAGATGCACGACGGTCGTAGGTGTTACCGTTCGCATCCGTACCACCCAGGGAACCGGAAAGCACCTGAATACGGTGACTGGTACCCTCCACGGTCCAGCCCTTGTTCTTCAGCTGCTCAGCGGTCAGACCGGTGTTTTCGGGGGTCGGCAGGGACACCTCAACCTCGAAGGTGCCGTCCTCTTTGGCAGTCGCCATGAAGTTCGCGGGCGAGTTGCCGCCCTTCTTGGTAATCGGGTTAATCGCCTGGTGAGCCTCATCCGGCAGGGCGTCGAGAAACTTCACGGCGAACACTGCGCCGCGGCCGGGGGCGTTACTGACAAACCCCTCGCCGCGCACCACAAGCTTGCCTTCGCGCCACTTTTCGGTGGAGATGGTGACATTCGCCTTCGCGGGGTTCGCGGGCTTGGAGTCGGTGGACTTCGGTGACGCGGAGGTGGGGTTCGGGCTAGCAGACTGGGTGGGGTCCGCGGTCTTGCTGGGCTCGGCGCTGGGGGTGGCCGAGGGGCTGGCCGCCGGATCCGAGGCGATTCCAATCGGCAGTTTGGAATCCGCGAATGCGGTCGGTGCCGTCAGGGCCGCACCGGGAGCCACGAGCGCGCCGGCAAGCGCAACGACAGCGCCGTACCGTGCGGCGGCACGGGCGGGGCGGTGATCGGTCATGGTGGTTGTTCCTTGCGAGGTGGTGAGTCGTGCAAGCTTCCCGCAGCGACCGGGCCGCTACGGGAAGCCAGAGAGGGGTGAGGGCTTAGAGGGGCAGGGCCTTCTTGACGTCCTCGATAATGCCGTTGAGCAGCAGGGGGCCGCCGGTGGAGGTCCACTTGGAGCCGTCCACGAGAATCACGTGGTCGTCCTTGACTGCCTTCAGGTTGGTGAAGCCGGAGGTTTCCTTCGCCTTATTCAGTGCTTCTTCGGCGCCCTGCAGACCTGCGGTGCCCTGGGCGTTCGGGTTCTTCTGGCTTGCGCCGCCGAGGGTGCCGAGGAACATGTAGTCCGCGTCGATGGTTGCCAGGTTCTCCAGAGAGACCGGTTCGGAGTGGCCCTGGCCGTTGCGGTCCTGCGCCTCGGGGCGCTTGAGGCCCAG
The DNA here is from genome assembly GCF_001809565.1 of Rothia sp. HMSC072B03. Lineage (NCBI taxonomy): Bacteria > Bacillati > Actinomycetota > Actinomycetes > Micrococcales > Micrococcaceae > Rothia > Rothia sp. HMSC072B03. The sequence goes on along the minus strand of NZ_KV797969.1, from coordinate 667,882 downwards.
GTCGTTGAGTACCTGGCCGGCGGGCAGTTCCTTGAGGATCAGGGCGGGGCCGTTGCCCGCCCAGCGCACGATGGAGAAGGTCTTGTCGCCGTACTTGGGGGCCAGCTGCTCCTTCAGTGCCGCTGCGCTTGCCTCGTAGGCCTTGATGACCTCTTCACCCTTGTCGACCATGTTCATCGCGTTCGCAACGTTGCGGAAGTTGATGCGCCAGTCGCCGCCGGCGTAGCCGCAGTAGACCACGGGGGCGATCTTCTTGAGGGTTTCAAAGGCCTCAGAGCGCTTATCCACGCCGGTGGAGTCGACCAGGATTAGGTCGGGGTCGAGGTTGCCGATCTGTTCGTAGTTCACCTGGGCAACGGTGCCGATAATCTGAACGTCCTTGGCGCGGTCGGCGAGGTAGTTGGGTACGCCGGACTGGCCGCGGCCGGAGACGGAACCGGCGGGAGTCACACCCAGGGCCAGCAGGCCGTCGAGGGTCGGCTCGGAGAGCACGATGACCTTCTTGGGGTTGGCGGGAACCTCAACCTTTTCGTCATCGACGTCCTGGATGGTGCGGGTGCCACCGGAGTTCGAGTCGCCCGATGCGGAGCCACCGGAGGTGGTGGTCGTGGTGGTCTCGCTGCTGCAGGCCGCGAGGGCGAGGGCAGCGGAGGATGCGAGGGCCAGGCCGAAGAAGGCGCGGCGGTTAACGCCCGATGCGCCCTGGTTCTCGGGGTCGGTCAGCTCGGAACGGTTGAAAGACATAGTTCTCCCTAGATATCACTAAACTATACCTAACCTTACAGATATCTGAGTGCCACTTCAAGATATTCAGAGTCTCGCATACATTCCCGGCGTAACGAGCCGCCCTATCGCGGATTTTCAAGGTTTTTACTTTTCATATATTTGTCATAATTTTGCTGACAGAGTGTCAAAATAATCGAGCGAGCGCGTAGACGTACCTCTCCCCGCCCCTTTACAACGCGCAAACGCCCCGCCGCGGGGTTCGCGACGGGGCGTCTCCCCACGACGGGGCACACGAAGCTTCAGCAAGGCTTTCTAGGCACGGGCGAGCGCCCGGGCTCCGGGGTGCCGCCGTCGGCGAGGGCCGCTAGTGGCCGCAACCGCAACCGGCGCCGGAACGCTTGACCGAGGCGGCCGCCGCGCGCAGGGAGGCGATGGCCGCCTCCGGACCGCCCAGCGCCTCGTCCACGCCGTACACCGAGCTACCGGCAACGAAGCAGGTCGCACCCGCCTCGGCCGCACGCAGAATGGTCTCCTCGGTGATGCCGCCGTCCACCTGCACGGTCACCGGCAGGTTCGCGCCCTCAATCGCCTTGGCGGCGCGGGCAATCTTCGGCAGGGTCACGTCCAGGAAAGCCTGGCCGCCGAAGCCGGGTTCCACGGTCATGATCAGCAGCATGTCCAGCTCGCTGAGCATGTCCAGGTAGGGTTCCACGGCGGTCGCGGGGCGCAGCGCCATGCCGGCCTTCGCGCCCTCGGCACGCAGGGTGCGCGCCAGCTTGATGGGGGCAATCGCGGCCTCCGCGTGGAAGGTCACCGACTCGCAGCCCATGCTGGCGTACTGGGGCGCCCAGCGGTCGGCGTCCTCAATCATCAGGTGCACGTCGAACGGCACCGGCGATACCTCGCGCAGACGCTTGACCACCGGCGGGCCCCAGGTGAGGTTCGGCACGAAGTGGTTGTCCATCACGTCAATATGCGCGGCGTCGGCGGTAGAGATGCGTTCGAGCTCGCGCTGCAGGTTCGCGAAATCCGCCGAGAGAATCGACGGGTTAATGGCAATGCCCATTGTGTTGTCCTTACGTTGCACTCCCCCGCGCTCGGCCCGCGCTCCGGGGAATGGAGCATGGGCCGGGCGGGGCGAGTGACGGTCTAATTTTGCGCGGGTTCGGGTCTGCAATTCCGGATCTGCGGGATTGAAACGCCCAGGTTTACGCCCGAGGCTTCCGGAGCCTAGTTCTTGCGCAGCAGGGCCAGGAACATGGCGTCGGTCCCGTGCACGTGCGGCCACAGCTGAGCGGTGGTCGCCGAGGCGTTCACGACCGGGGCACCCTTCTTGACCTTGATTTCGGGGGTGTGGCCGGGGTCCTTCTCCCCCGCCAGCACGCTCACGGGCTCGCCGTTCGCGCCCTCGGTGTGCAGGGCCACCTCGCGCAGGATGGCCGCCGAATCGAGCAGGCTCACCGCACCGCTTTCGAGCGCCTCGGCCACGATGTTCTGAGTCTCCGCCGCGTGCGGGGAGCAGGTCACGTAGGCGATCACGCCGCCGGGGCGGGTCACGCTGATGGCCGCATCCAGGAGCTGACGCTGTAGGGGCAGCAGCTCGGCAATATCGCGCGGGGACTTGCGCCAGCGCGCCTCGGGGCGGCGGCGCAGGGCGCCCAGGCCGGAGCAGGGCACATCCACCATGACGCGGTCGAAGAGCTGGCCGGGCTCGACGGAGCCGGGTAGCTCGGAGGCGTTCTTGCGCAGGGTCTCGCGGATCTGGCGGCCGTCGCCGGTGAGTACCGTGTAGCTGTCCTCGGGTAGGGGGCGCATGGAGGATTCCACGAGCTGCGCGCGGTGCGGTGCCGCCTCGTTGGCGACCAGGGATGCGCCGCGCTGAATACCGAGCGCGCCGAGGAGCGCCGCCTTGCCGCCGGGGCCTGCGCACAGGTCGAGCCAGGCGGTGTCGGTGCCGTCCAGGGGTGCGGCGGCGAGCGCGCGTGCCACCAGCTGGGAGCCGGCATCCTGGGCGCGGACGGTGCCTTCACGTACAGATTCCAGGCGTGCCAAGTCGCCGGAGGCGTACAGCGCCGAGTCCTCGACCAGCTCACCGTCGACGGCACCCTGTTCTCGCGCCTCGTCGAGGCTACCCAGGCCGGGCAACGCCACGAGGTTCACCACGGGGGCGAGGTTATCGGCCTCAAGTAGTTGCTCGATTTCGGTGGCGGGGCGGCCGTGCGCGACCAGTGCCTGACGCATGGAACGCACAATCCAGGCGGGGTGCGAGGCGAGCAGAGCCATGCGCTCGGTATCGTCCTTGGCCTCCTCGATGATGAGCTCGTACCACTCTTCGGGGGTTCGCTCGGAGACGCGGCGGAGCACCGCGTTGATGAAGCTTGCCGGGCCCGACCCAATCTTTTCGCGTGCCAGGGACACGCTCTGGTTCAGCGCAGCGTGGGCGGGAACGCGCATGTTCAGCAGCTGGTGCACGCCCATGCGCAACACGATGAGCGTGGTCGTGCCGACCTTCTCGAGGGGGCGGTCCACGCAGTGGCGCAGGATTGCGTCGTAGGTGCCCTGGTGGCGCAGCGTGCCGTAGGTCAGCTCGGTTGCGAAGCCCGCGTCGCGGTGGTCGAGGCGGTGGCTACGAATCGCCTTGGGCAGCACGAGGTTCGCGTAGGCGTCGGATTCCGCCACGGAGCGCAGCACCTCGAAGACGGTGGCGCGTGCGGTGTCTGCGGTGCGCGAGCGTGCGGAGGGTGCCGCCGCGGAGAATTCGCGGGCGGACATGGAGCGGCGGTTGCGTTCGTGGCCGCTCTTGTTGCGCTGGGAGGTACCGCCGCCACCGCGTTTGGTGTCCTCGTGCGCGGTCTTGGCACGGCGTTCGGCGCGTTCGACGCTGGTCAGGCCGTCGAAGCGGCGGCCGGTGCGGGATTCTGCGCGGTTCTCATGACGATTTTCGCCGCGCGGCTCGAAGCGCTTCTTGTCGCCGCGGGAGTTGTTATCCCACTTCTGCTGGCGGTTCTGCTCACCTGCACCCGAGCCATTACCCGAGCCGGAGCGGCGGCGGCGCTTACGCTTCGCGCCGCCCTGGCCGTTGCCCTGGTCGCCAGCCTGGTTGAAGCCGCCGCGGCCGAACTTGTCCGGGCTGAACTTGCCGTTGCCGGGCTTACCGGAGTGACCGGGCTTGCCGTGTCCTCCCTTGTAGGGGCGCTTTTCGTTGCTCATGCGAGTACCACCAGGCCTTCCGCCATGTCCTTGCCAGCGCCGCGAGCCCAGGCGGGCGCATCCATCATTTTCTTACCGGCGGGCTGAACCTGCAGCAGCTGCAGGGGTTCGGTCCCGGTGCCGACCAGTACCTTCTTCGCGTGCAGGCGCACCGCACCGGGTGCGAGGTGGCCGCCGTTTGCCTCGGTCAGGGAGGCCACCAGGCGCTCGTCGGCTACCGCCAGGCCACCGATTTTGAAGCGGTTTTCACCCAGTTCGCACCAGGCTCCGGGTTCGGGGGTGACGCCGCGGAAGCGTGCCAGGATCTGTTCGGCGGGCTCAGTCCAGGTGAGGCGGCCGTCGGCAATGCTCATCTTGGAGGCGTAGCTGACCGACTCGTCCTCGACCTGCGCGGTGCCGTTCTCGCCCGCTTCGAGGCGTTCGAAGGTGCGTTCAAGCAGTGCGCCGCCGCTGGTTGCGAGGCGCATCAGCACGGTGCCTGCGGTGTCGTCGGCGGCCACGGGGGTGGATTCCTGTTCGAAGGTGGGGCCGGTGTCCAGGCCCTCCTCGAGCAGGAAGGTGGTGGAGAAGATCTCCTGCTCGCCGGCCATGAGGGCGCGCTGCACGGGGGCGGCGCCGCGCCAGGCGGGCAGCTTAGAGAAGTGCAGGTTGACCCAGCCGTAGCGCAGGGATTCCAGCGCGGACAGGGGCAGCAGGGCACCGTAGGCAACCACGGCGGCTGCGTCGGCGTTCAGCTCTGCGATGGCTGCGGCGGCTTCGTCGTTCCAGCGGTTTGCCTTCACGATGGGCAGGCCGAGCTCTTCGGCGCGCTGGGCGACCGGGGAGGGGGTGAGCACGCGCTTGCGGCCCACGGGGGCGTCCTCGCGGGTGAGCACGCCGACCACGCGCACCTTATTGGAGTTCGCGAGGTAGTCGAGCGGGGGCACGGCAACGTCGGGGGTGCCTGCGTAAATGATGTTGAGCATGTGAGCCTACTTTCCGAAGCTACCGAAGGAGGAACCGGCACCGAACGCACCGCCGCCGCCGAAGGCGCCACCCACGCGGGTTGCACGCTCGGTCACGGTCTTCGCGGCGACCGAGTTGTAGTCTGCGGCACGCAGGGCACGCATCACGCGTCGACGGTCTTCGCCGACCAGGCGGTCGATGAAGAGCTTGCCGTGCAGGTGGTCGGTCTCGTGCTGCAGCATGCGCGCGAACAGGCCTTCACCCTCCAGCACGAGGGGTTCGCCGTGGCGGTCCACGCCGGTCACGCGCGCCCAGTTTTTGCGCGGGGTCGCGGACTTCTGGCCGGGCACGGACAGGCAGCCTTCGCCGCCTTCCTGGTCTTCTTCGCCGACCTCGAGCACGGGGTTGATGATGTAGCCCTCACGGTCGTCGATGCCGCCGAAGGTGAAAATCTGCTTGGAGATGCCGATCTGCGGTCCAGCGAGCCCCACGCCGCCCACGTCGTACATGGTTTCCAGCATGTCGTCGATGAGTCGCGCCAGGTCGTCGTCGAAGACGGTGATGGGTTCGCAGACGCTGCGCAGCACCGGGTCGCCCACGGTGCGGATGCTCAGGATGGTCATAGTTCTCCTCTGCCGGCGCCGGGCCGGTCTAATGTGCTAACGGATATTCGGTGGGGTGCCGCGGGGTGCGGCTCTCCCCCATTGTCCCCGAATCGGGGTGGGTAAATCTAGAGGGTGTCGGGCCGGGGTCTCCGGGAGGAGTCTCCGGGTTGAGTCCCCGGGAGGAGTCTCCGAGCCGGACCCCTGGGCCGGTCGTCGCCGCGGGAGCTGAGCGGAGCGGCCGGGGGTTCGTTCCGGTCGGCCCTGCCTCGCGATGCTACGCGGCGGAGCGTCGCTCGGTGGGCGGCGGCACCACGGGCATGAGCGCGGGATCCTCGAATTCCTGCACCTGACGGTCGAATTCCCAGACGCGGCGCAGGGCGCAGAACTTGTACCAGTTGCGTTCGAGGATGGCGGGGTTCGCCTGCTGCGGCAGAACCTGCGTCTCACCGAGGGCCACGCCCATGAGCACGGGCGCGTCCCCGTACTTCCAGGGTTCCCAGGTGCCGGCGTCGGGGTCTACGAGGGATTCTTCGGCTTTGAGGCCGGCGACGAGCTGCATGACGACCTTCTCGTCGAGCGCTTTGACGCGGCCGCGCTTGTCGGTGCCCTTGGTTTTGTAGTCGATGATGCAGGTGCGGCCCGCAATTTCTGCAACGAGGTCGAGGGTGCCAGCGTAGCCGACGGTGTCGTTCCAGATGGTGATTTCGGCGGCGAGGGGGCGGGGGTTGAAGGCTTCCCACCACTCGTCGAAGCGGTCGGCGTAGGCTTGCTCGCCGTTAGCGATGAGCAGCTCGCGGCATCCGGCGACGTCGTGGTCGCGTCCCATGGCGCGCAGGGCGACGTTTTCGGCGTAGTTGTGCACGCGGTCGCCTCGGGCGGCGGCTGCGTCGCGGTATCGTTCGGAGGCGTTGGCGGCGTCGCGGATAATGGCGAACTTGAGGCCGTGGGATCCGGAGGCGCGGTAGGCGCGCTGGTCTTCGAGTGCGGCCTTGGCGGCCATGTATCCGTGCCAGCCGCTCAGGTCGGTGGCGTGCTGGCCGATGACGGTGGTAATGGAGGGCACGAGCAGTTCTCCCCCGCGCTTGCGGGAGTACATTCGTCCGTAGTCGGTGGAGGTTGCGAGTTCGGGTGATGTCACGGGGGTACCTCGTTCGTGGTGGGGCCGTGTCGGGGTTGGCGTTCCCTCGGCGGGGCGACCGAGCGGTCGGCGGGGTTTCGGAGCCTTTGTGGAGGGTGTGCCGGGGTGGACACAATAAAACCCCCGTTCCTTGAAACGGGGGTTCTTTGGTGCGTGATACTGGGTTCGAACCAGTGACCTCTTCGGTGTGAACGAAGCGCGCTACCACTGCGCCAATCACGCTTACGGATAAGACTATACCGACGGTTTGAGGGGAGGTCAAATTGAGGAACCAACTTTTTTGAAAAACTTTACCGCCCTCTCCCATCGGAACGGTACCGCAAAGCCAGAGAGTTCTAACGAATACAGATATAAACAAAAAAGCCTGGCTTCCGAAGAAACCAGGCTTTTTCCTAGTGTGACCCCAACCGGATTTGTATGGTGATGAGGGCGCATAATGCCGAGCGCGCGAGGGAATTCATTATGCGTCCGAATGCCACGCCGTAAGAAGTGGCGGGGCATGATACCGAGCGTGCGAGGAAATCCATCATGCCCCGGAGTGCCGCGACGTAAGGAGCGGCGCCGTGAGAGG
>NZ_KV797969.1:637115-660587 GCF_001809565.1 Rothia sp. HMSC072B03 | reverse complement strand
GGGCGGAGTACTAGGCCGCTATACGATGGGGCCGCAACCTCCAGATGGAGGTTAGCTGGGATACCAGGACTCGAACCTAGAACAAAGGAACCAGAAACCTTCGTGTTGCCAATTACACCATATCCCATTACTCTATTGAGTTACCGTTCCGCCTTTCGCCTTTCGGCTCATCACCGGAACGAGTAATAACTATACGGGGCTTTCGGGAGGCATGCAAGCCAAAATACGGTAACCTGCCTCACACTCTCACTCTGGTATCCGCTACTTCCGCAGAATTCCGGGGTTTTTGGGGTCAAAAAATTCTTTAAAAAACCTCAAAGAGAGGGCTCTGGAGCCAATTTTAGCCCCTCAAAGCAGTCGAAGGAGGGTCCAGAACGCAGTTTCCGCCCCTCCCCCGCACGATTTGCCCACCAAAATTTTTGAAGATTTTTTGAATCCCTGCCACTACCTAGAAATCAGCTCAAGGTATCCGATTCGGAAAACACCTCGGACAAGCTAGAGGGTTAGTGCGGGATTGACCGGCACAGAATTACCGCATCCCACGCCTCCGCTTCAACGCCTCGCCATTCTCCAGGGATTTCACTTCCACCCGCACCCACCCCTCGCAGATTTATTCACTAAGACACAAAACTTTTGGAGACAACGAAAAAGCCCCGAGGCGAACCTCGAGGCTTTCAGTGGAGCGGTTGACGAGACTTGAACTCGCGACATCCACCTTGGCAAGGTGGTGCTCTACCAACTGAGCTACAACCGCATGTTTTCGCTTCAAACTTTGTTTGTCGCGGCAACGGATATAACTATACGGATACCGAACAGAGTGTGCAACCCAAAGCTTTCTCCTCTGCGCATCCCAGGCCCCAAAATTTACGCATAAAAACGCATTGACAAGCGAATATAGATGGATTATCCATCACAAAAATTTTTCTTTGACCAACAAAAATTCCCCCTCCCGGCGGAGGGTTTCCCGGAAGATATTCCGGTAAACCCTCCGTCAAGAGGGGGAATGTTTAGCATTACGAGCATGCCGAGTATCCGGCCGCTCAGGCAGGTGTCAGGAGGCGCTAGTCGCCGCCGCCCGAATCGCCGCCGCCCGAATCGCCGCCTCCGGAGTCCGAGCTGCTGTAGTCGGAGCTGCTGTAGTCGGAGCTACTTGAGCCGGCGTCGAAGTCGCCAGCGTAGGGGTCGGGGCCCGGGTCCACGAAGTCGTCTTTGTCATCCTCTTCACGCGAGGAATCCGAAGAGTCCGAAGTGTCTACGCCGTCAGACGAACTGCTGACGTCGCCACCGCGGGCGTGCCGTGCCTGAGCTTCTTGAGCGTTCAGGGCGGCGCGCGCCTCCAAGTAGGCGGTCACGTATCCGAAGGCTGCCGCAACGACAACAGCGACCACCATCAAGACGGACTTGTCCATGTTGGCGATGTACAGAATCAGCCAGATAATGCAGGCATTGGTGAGCGCCATGAGGGTGCCCTTGAACAGCGCCTTGCCGATGATGGATTGGTTATTCGACCGACTCATGGTTAGCCCAGCTCAGCGGCCAGCTTGCGCAGGCGTGCGAGGGAGGAATCCTTGCCCAGGATCTCCATGGACTCGAACAGCGGCGGGGAGATACGCTCGCCGGACACTGCGATGCGCACGGGGCCGAAGGCCAGGCGCGGCTTGATTTCCAGGCCGTCGACGATGGCCGAGCGCAGCGCTGCCTCGATGTTGGCGGCGGTGAAGTCCTCGAGGGGCTCCAGGGCCTCGATGGCGGCGGCCAGCACCTGCGGTGCGGATTCCTTGAGCTGCTTGCGGGCGTCGTCCGCCACGGTAATCTCGTCGTCGCTCTTGAAGAGGAAGGCGAGCAGGCCGGGGGCCTCGCCGAGCAGCTGCATACGCTCCTGGACGAGGGGTGCGGCCTCGGTGAGCACCTGCTCCTGGCGCTCGGTGAGGGTTTCGCCCAGCACACCGGCAGCCTGCAGGTACGGAATCAGGCGGTTGCGGAAGTCCTCGGGGTCGAGGGCACGGATGTGGTCGCCGTTGATGGACTCCGCCTTCTTCACGTCGAAGCGGGCGGGGTTGGCCACCACGTCGTGCACATCGAAGTGCTCGACGAGCTCGTCGATGCTGAAGACGTCCTGGTTTGCGGAGAGGGACCAGCCCAGCAGGGACAGGTAGTTCAGCAGGCCTTCCTTGATGAAGCCGGCATCGCGCAGCAGGAAGAGGTTCGATTCGGGGTCGCGCTTGGAGAGCTTCTTGTTGCCCTGGCCCATGACGTAGGGCAGGTGGCCGAATTCGGGGATGAAGGTGGTCACGCCGGTGTCGATGAGTGCGCGGTAGAGCGCAATCTGACGCGGGGTGGAGGAGAGCAGGTCTTCGCCGCGCAGCACGTGGGTGATGCCCATGAGTGCGTCGTCGACGGGGTTCACGAAGGTGTACAGCGGGTCGCCGTTGGAGCGGACGACCACGTAGTCGGGTACGGTGCCAGCCTTGAAGGTGATTTCACCGCGAACGAGGTCGTTGAAGGTGATGTCTTCGTCGGGCATGCGCAGACGCCACACGGGCTGGCGGCCCTCGGCGCGGTAGGCTTCCTTCTGCTCTTCGGTGAGGTTGCGGTCGTAGTTGTCGTAGCCGAGCTGCGGGTCCTGACCGGCTGCCTTGCGGCGTTCCTTCACCTCGTCGGGGGTGGAGAAGTCTTCGTACACGTAGCCGCCTTCAACGAGCTTTTCGAAGATCTCGTTGTAGATGCCTGCGGTCTTACGCTCGGACTGGCGGTAGGGTTCGTGGGGGCCGCCGACGCCGACGCCTTCGTCCCAGTTGATGCCGAGCCAGTGCAGGGATTCGAGCACCTGGTTGAACGACTCTTCGGAGTCGCGTGCTGCGTCGGTGTCTTCGATGCGGAAGACGAGCTTACCGCCGGTGTGGCGTGCGTAGGCCCAGTTGAAGAGGGCGGTGCGCACCATGCCCACGTGCGGGGTGCCGGTGGGCGAGGGGCAGAAACGCACGCGGGTGTCTGCGGGGGTGTTGAGTTCGGGACCGTGGTACTCGGTCATGTTGTCTCCTTGACGGTGTGTTCAGGATGGACGGTAGATGGTGTGGAGCGCGGGCGGCTTAGTCGCGCACGCGGGTGACGAGGGAGCCGATGCCTTCGACCTCGACCTCGACCTCGTTGCCGTCGCGCAGCACGCTGACGCCGGCGGGGGTGCCGGTCAGGATGACGTCGCCGGGCAGCAGGGTGAAGATTTCGGAGGCTGCGGCCACCTGTTCGGCCACGGAGTAGTGCATCTCGGAGGTGTTGCCCTCCTGCACGACGTCGCCGTCGACCCAGGTGGTGATGTTCAGCGAGTCGGTGTCCAGGTCGGTTTCAATCCAGGGGCCGAGCGGGGTGGCGCCGTCGAAGCCCTTGGCGCGGGTCCACTGGCGGTCCTCGAGCAGGTCGCGGGCGGTGAGGTCGTTGGCCACGGTGTAGCCGAAGATGACCTCGTGCACGCGCTCGAGCGGCACGGACTTGGCGATACGGCCGATAACGACGGCGAGTTCACCTTCTGCGCTGACGGCTTCGGAATACTCGGGCAGGGTCACGGGGTCACCGGGGCCAATCACGGTGGTGTTCGGCTTGAGGAAGAACTGCGGGGAGGCGGGCGCCTCGGTTCCTGCCCAGTTTGCGATCGCTCCAATCACCTTGGAGCGGGGGATGATCGGGGCGAGCAGACGCACCTGATCGATGGGGTAGGTCGTGCCGGTCGGTTCGACGCCCGAGTAGAAGGGGTCGCCGGCGATGACGCGCAGGGTCTCTTCGCCCGCTTCGCCTTCGACCAGCCCGAAGTGGAGCTCATTATTTACGGTAAATCGTGCAATACGCATACTTTCTAGGGTACCAGCCTTCGAGGGTCGGGGCGGCGGCGCGGAATGAGCGTGGAGGCGGGGCGGGGCACGTAATTCAACTAGGCGAGTCCGGTGCCTCCCTCCTAGCGTTCCCCTCCCCCGCATATGCGCCCCGGCAGATAGTTGCCGCACGCGGCTATGCGCCGGGCACAGCGAATCCCCGCGGGTGCGTTCCGGGTGGGAGCGCATCCCGCGGGGATTTCGCGTGAAAGATTAGATGAGGCGGGTCATCCAGCCGTGGCAGTCCTCAACGGTGCCCAGCTGAATACCGACGAGCTCTTCGCGCAGGCTCTTGGAGATCTCACCGAAGTGCTCGGTGGGTGCCGGAATCTCAAAATCCTCGGCCTTGAGCTTGCCGATGGGGGCAACCACTGCTGCGGTACCGCAGGCGAAAATCTCGGTGATGTCGCCGTTGGCCACGCCCTCGCGCCACTCGTTGAGGGTGATGGCGCGCTCCTCCACGGTCATGCCGCGGTCCTTGGCCAGCTGAATCAGCGAGGAGCGGGTCACACCCTCCAGGATGGTGCCGGTCAGCTCGGGGGTGACGATCTTGTTTTCCTTGCCGAAGATGAAGAACACGTTCATGCCGCCGAGCTCTTCGATGGCGTCGCCGCGGTGCGGGTCCTTGAAGATCACCTGCTTGCAGCCGTGCTTTTCACCCTCGGTCTGGGCGATCATGGATGCTGCGTAGTTACCGCCGCACTTGGCTGCGCCGGTGCCGCCCTCGCCCGCGCGGGCGTAGGTGGTGGAGAGCCAGATGTCCACGGGCTCGGGGGTGCCGAAGTAGTTACCGGCGGGCGAGCCAATCACATGGTACTGCACGTGGCGGGCCGGGCGAACGCCCAGGAATGCCTCGGTTGCGATCATGAAGGGGCGGAAGTAGAAGGCTTCACCGTCGCCGGTGGGTACCCACTGCTCGTCCATCTTCACGAGTTCGCGCAGGGATTCGATGAAGGTCTCGGCGGGCAATTCGGGCAGGGAGAGGCGGTGCGCGGAGTTCGCGAAGCGGGCGGCGTTCTTTTCGGGGCGGAAGGTCCACACGGAGCCGTCGGCGTGGCGGTAGCCCTTAACGCCCTCGAAGATTTCCTGACCGTAGTGGAAGACGGATGCTGCGGGGTCGAGGACGAGCGGGCCGTAGGGGTGGACTCGGGCGTCGTACCAGGTGCCGCCGGTCTTGTAGTCGCCCTCCCAGTCGATGGTGACCATGTGGTCGGTGAAGTAGTCGCCGAAGCCGGGGTTCTTGAGGATTTCTTCGCGGCGTTCGGCGGAGGCGGGTGACTGGTTTGCTTCGTGGCTGAATTCGATGGCCATCGTTCTGCGTTCCTCTTCGTCTAATGCATCATTCTGCGTTCTTCGAGTTCGGTCGCTCTCGTACGGTGGGAGCGGCCGGGGCTACCTGCGGCCGCTGATGCGCCGGGGTGTGTGCGGTGGGCGCGGTGCCGAGGCAGGTGGTGCATCCGTGGGGACGGTTCGTGCTTTCGAGCAGCGTGGATGCATCAAGGTACGCGGTGGAGGGTATCCACCGCCGAGGAGGTCGGGCGGGTGTGCTCGACTGTTTTAGAGTACCGGAAAGATGCTTTTGCCGCATGTGCACCTTTTACCCCATTCAGGATGTGAACAGGTGGGTTTCGCAGGTCAGGTTCGGCGGCCTAGTTCCGGTGAGCAGTTCGGCGGGCTAATTTTGGCAGGCCGGTTTCGGCGGCGGAGCAATCGTTCGGCCCCTCTCCCCTACCGGCTCGGGTACCCCTGGTACGGGTAAAGCCCGGAAGGTGCGTTCCTTCCGGGCTTCCCTGGCGTTTTTATTCAGCGCTCATGCTGTCATAAGCGAGTTTTAGTCAGCTGACCTTAGCCGAGGCGTGCGAGCACGTCCGCGCCAACCCGATCGGTGCCACGCACAGTGGCGCCGTTCTCGCGCATGTCCGCCTCGACGGCGTCCTCAATGCGGGCCGCGGCGGCATCGTAGCCGAGGTGGCGCAGCAGCATCGCGCCGGCGAGGATGGCGGCGGTGGGGTTGGCCTTGTTCTGGCGGGCGATATCCGGTGCCGAGCCGTGTACGGGCTCGAACATGGAGGGGAACTCGCCGACGGCGTTAATGTTGCCGCTTGCCGCGTAGCCGATACCGCCGGTGACCGCGCCGGCAAGGTCGGTGATGATGTCGCCGAAAAGGTTATCGGTCACGATCACGTCGAAGCGGGAGGGGTCGGTGACCATGAAGATGGTGGTCGCGTCAATGTGCAGGTAGTCGGTCTCAACCTCGGGGAATTCAGACGCGATTTCGGCGAAGTAGCGGTTGTAGAGGCGACCGGCGTGGGTGAGCACGTTGGTCTTGTGCACGAGGGTGACCTTCTTGCGGCGGGTGGAGGCCAGCTCGAAGGCGTAGCGAATCAGGCGCTCCACGCCGTGTGCGGTGTTGAGGGAGACCTCGGTGGCGATTTCGTGGGGGGTGCCGCCGCGGATGACGCCGCCATTGCCGATGTAGGGGCCTTCGGTGCCTTCACGCACAACGACGAAGTCGATGTTGCCGGGGTTGGCCAGCGGAGAGACCGCGCCGGGGTACAGGCGGGAGGGGCGCAGGTTGATGTAGTGGTCGAAAGCGAAGCGCAGCTTCAGGAGCATTTCGCGTTCGATGAGGCCGGAGGGAATCTTGCCGCTGCGCGGGTCGGCACCGATAGCGCCAAAGAGGATCGCGTCGTGCTGCTTGAGGGATTCCATGGTGGACTCGGGCAGGGTCTCACCGGTTTCGAGCCAGTGCTCGGCGCCGAGCTTGTACTGGGTGGGGTTGACGGTGATGTTTTCGAGCTCGCAGGCGCGGGTGAGGATGCGCTGGGCTTCGGTAATGATTTCGGGGCCGATGCCGTCGCCGGGGATGACGGCGAGGTCGATGCTACGTGCTTCAGTCATGCCTCTACCGTAATACGCGCCGCGGGCGGGCGGTAGGGTGCGCGGGCGGGTTCTCAGAGTCTGGGCCGTCGGAGTCCGGGTCGTTCCGGGCGGGTGGGAAGACCCGCAGCGTGGCTAGGGGAAACAGGAGGGTTAAAACTCTTTTCCCCGGCTGAATCATCAGCCGGGGAAAAGAGATGGTATTTCTGCCCCGAGTGGGGTCGAGTACCTAAAACGTTACCGCTAATTATGCGGTGCGCTGGCAGAGGGTGACCTTGACGTAGCCGTTGCCACGTGCGCCACGATCGGTCGGAGCGTTGCCTGCGGACTCGATAGCACCGCCGGAAACACCGGGAGCAACGTAGGAGCCACCTGCGCCGCCGCCGCCGCCGAGCTGGCCGAAGGAGACGTTCTGGCGGATACCGTTGGGGTTGTTGTTCCACTTCTGGGTCAGAACGATTGCGGAGGAGGAACTGGAAGCACCGGAGCCACCGCCACCGTAGCCTGCGCCACCACCTGCGGAGATGACGGACTCGTAGCCGTTGAAGTTGAAGCCGATGGACTTGTACTCGAGAGCGTAACCGGTACCCTTGTGGGTACCCTCTTCCTTCTTGGTGCGATCGTTGTTGTCGATCAGGTAGGAGTAGGATGCTACACCGTTGCCACCATTACCCTTGAAGCCTTCGCCACCCTGGTTACCGGACTTGGAGGACTGGTAAATCTCCTGGTTGTTGGTGGAGTAGAAGCCCAGCACGCCGTTCGGGGACTTGCCGGTGTGCAGAGCGGTCTTGGAACCACCGTTACCACCGATACCGTTTGCGCCACCTTCACCGGCTTCAACGGTTTCCTTGATGGAGCTGTCAGCGTCGTAGATACCGAAGCCACCCTGACCTGCAGAACCCGATGCACCGTCAGCGGAGCCACCGGTGGAACCAAAGATGATGTTGCCGTTGCGCTTTGCACCTTCGGGCCACTGCCAAGAAGCGGTCACTGCGCCAGCTTCCATGTAATCGGGGTTGTTGTTAGCGCCACCGTTGTTGATGAAGCCAGCGCCACCGCCGCCACCTGCAACTGCAACGGGGGTACCGTCGATGACCAGAGCGGAGGAGCCACCACCGGAAGCGGAGTAGGTAATACGCTTCAGGGGGGAGCTAGCGGGCCAAATAGTGTTGACCTGCTGCATGATGCTGGAGGGGACGGGGTTGGGCAGGCTGGAGGAACCGCCGTTACCGTAGCCCTCGCCACCCTCTGCGGGGGTCAGGGGGTTGTTACCGATACCACCGGCTGCGCCGACGAGCTGAACGGTCTGGCCGGGCTTGACCTCGATGATACCGGTGACCTTAGCACCGGAACCTGCTACCATATCGGGGTAGTTGGTACCACCGGCACCGCCGACGACCTCGAACTTAATCTTGTCGACTCGCTCGGGAACAACGAAAGAAGTGGTGCCCTTAGCACCCGAAGCGTTACCGTTAGCGCTGTAAGCAGCGGAGGAAGCCCACTCGCATTCGGTGGAGGAAGCGAAAGCCGGAACAACGGCAGAAGCCGCGACAACCGGAGCAGCCCATGCTGCGCCCGCAACAACCTTGCGGCGAGAAATGTTAGTAGACATATATGTCCTTCGAGAGTGATGTCATTTGAGGAATAAGAGTTATCACCCATCGTCGTGCACGGTGACAATTCACCAAAGTGATTGAGCGAGTAAAGCCGGACAGTATTCCGACCCCGGATGATAACAACATAATGCTGTACCGTTCCGCGTGGGAGCGTCCCACAAGGGGCCTTGGTGCGCCCGATGGGCTCAGCCTTCTACACGCCGGGTGACGATACAGGTAAAACTATACCCACCAAATCCAACCCCCGCAATGGTTTTCAATAGAGCCCTGATGAGGGGTTATAACAAAAACCCTCCGTTAAGATTGAAGGTTTTTCAACCCAAATAGGTTACTTAAGAAAGTTTTTAGTGATATACACCTAAATTCAAACCCCATATAAGCCCAAACCCTCAAGCGGTGATTGAGAGAAAAGTCTGATTTAATGTGGCGAAGCTCATAAATAATCCTGTATTTCAGCGTGTCGCGCACACAGAATCACACACAGACAAAGATATACCCACACACACTATGTGCACGTCAGCGCATTTTGTGGGCCTCCTATACCCGCCGTACTCCCCTCACCCCATCGTTACACTGGACATATGCCCCTCAAGCACACAAAACCCCAGCAGAACCCACAGCACAGCACAGAGACAGCCGAATCAGGCTACGCCGTAACGCATACCCGCGGCAGCTCAGAAAACAGCGATCTACCCGCCGACGCAATCAGCGCCTCCAGCCGCATGCAAAACTACC
This sequence comes from Rothia sp. HMSC072B03, assembly GCF_001809565.1. Classification (NCBI taxonomy): domain Bacteria; kingdom Bacillati; phylum Actinomycetota; class Actinomycetes; order Micrococcales; family Micrococcaceae; genus Rothia; species Rothia sp. HMSC072B03. The sequence continues at coordinate 651,493 of NZ_KV797969.1, read as the reverse complement.
TCAGAGACAAACGCGGCTGGATGAACGTCATCGTCGTCGCGCACATGCAGTTCTTCTGCTGCGTACTCTCCGTTGCCTTCATCAACGGCTACGGCTGGATCCCGCTCATCTCCGCGCTCTGTAGCACCACCGCGCTCTACTTCCGCTACCGCTTCCCCTACGGCAGCATCTACGTGGTCATCGCGGCGCTCTGTCTCACCCTCGTGACCCCCTTCCCCGACTCACTCGTCATCACCTGCTACCCGCCCGTCAGCCTCGCCGCCTACCATATCGGCAGGCACTGGACCCGCCGCGCCCGCTTCCGCGGCCTCATTTTCGGCTGGGTCGGCGCACTCGCCGTCACCGTGCAGGCCTCGCTCTCGTTCCTCTACCACTGGGACGACATACCCGCCCGCATCTTCATCTCCCTGATGCTCGGCGTGCTCTGCGGATCCATCTTCACCGTCTTCTGGTTCCTCGGCGACTCCCGCCGCATGCGCGAACTGCGCAGCGAAGAGTTCAAAGAACGCGCCCGCCGCCTCGAATACGAGCAGGAACAGGAACGCCGCCTTGCCGCGCAGGATGAACGCACCCGCATCGCCCGCGAAATGCACGATATCGTGGCGCACTCGCTCTCCAGCATTATTTCTCAGGCGGATGGGGCACGCTACGCCGCCGCGAGCGCCCGCACCGCACGCGCCCAGCAGGCAGAGCAGGCAGAGCAGCAGACTGAACAGGCTGAGCAGTCCGGTCAGGCTCAGCAGCAGAGCGAACCGGATATTGCCGAGCAGACCCTCGAACTCATCGCAGACACGGCACGCGACTCCCTCACTCAGATGCGTTCCCTCCTCGGGCTACTCCGCACGGACGAGGCAACCGCCTACGCACCCGTTCCCACCCTCAGCGATGTGCCCGCTCTCGTGGAGCAGAGCCGCCGCGCCGGGCTACCCGTCACTTTCACCGGAATTACCGGCACCATGGCGCGCACCCTACCGCAGGGTGCCGAGCTGGCGGCGTACCGCACCGTGCAGGAGGCGCTCACCAACGCGCTCAAGCACTCCCCCGGCGCGGCAACCACCGTCACCATTCACTGGGGCGAGGACGGTCTGCACTTGTGGGTACATAACGACCCGGTTTCCTCTACCGCGGCTCAGCACATTGCCCGCCCGGTACCCGGCAGTGGCAACGGTCTGCGCGGCATGAGCGAGCGCATCGCCCTCTACCACGGCGTCCTCACCTACGGTCTGCAGCCTGACGGCGGCTGGCTCGTTGAGGCGGCGCTGCCCTACCGCGATCTCTAATACCCGTGCCCTCTACTACCTCGTGATCTAGGATTGAAACTATGTACTCTTCTGCACCACAGACTTCTGTACCACAGACCACCCAGCCGATTCGCGTGATGCTCGTTGACGACCAGCGCCTAGTGCGCGGCGGTTTGAGCATGCTCGTCAACTCCCAGCCGGACCTGCAGGTCGTCATGGAAGCCGATGACGGCCTGGCGGCGATTGACGTTTTTGACCGCATGGTGTCTGAGGGGCAGGCGCCGCAGGTCATCCTCATGGATGTGCGCATGCCGCACTGCGACGGCCTGGAGGCGGCACGCCGCATTCTGGAGCGTGACGGCGAGCGTGAAGTTTCCGAGGATGAGCGGGTGCGCATTATTATGCTCACGACTTTCGATATTGATGAGTACGTGTATTCGGCGGTGCGTGCGGGTGCGAGCGGTTTCTTGTTGAAGGACACCCCGCCGGAGCAGTTGCTGGAGGCGATTCGTACGGTGCACCGCGGCGACGCGGTGATTGCGCCATCTGCGACTCGTCGCCTGTTGGAGCACATGATTCCGGTGCTGGACTCCCCCGCTCCTGTTGTTCCTACCGCTCCTGCCGCTGAGTCTGTTCCTGCTATTCCCCCGGCTGCTGGTTCTGAGCTTCCCAAGGCGACGTTTATTCCGGCTGAGCATGCAAGCTTTGAGCCTGTGCAGGATTATCCGCATCGTGAGTTGATTGAGCAGTTGTCGCCGCGTGAGTTTGAGGTGCTGGGTTTGATTGCGCGTGGCTTGTCGAATGCGGAGATTACGCGGGAGCTGGTGCTTTCGGAGGCGACGGTGAAGACGCATGTGTCGCACGTGTTGGCGAAGTTGGGTGCGCGTGATCGTGTGCAGGCGGTCATTATGGCGTATGAGGCGGGTATCGCCCACTAGCGCTCCCTGCGATTGTTCCCTTTATAAAGGGCACAACCAAATAGAGGACGCAGTAAAGCCCCGGCGGGCGCCTCCTGATCGGGGGCACCTTCCGGGGCTCTTTAGTTAAGTGGTTTCTTCTATCTCGTCGATGATTCGTTCAAAGTCGCTCATCAGCTCAGGCAACTTATTCCGGGCGACGTCCCATAGGACAGCAAAATCAACGCTCACATAGCTATGAGAAATGATGTTACGAATAGCAATGAGGTACTGCCATTCAGCCCGTTCATACCGTTCATAATCTTCTGGGTATTTTGAACGAATTCTATTGAGGGTTTCGCCAATAATCTGAAAGCGCATGCAGAGCGCGTCCTGGACTACCCCGTTTGAATCGTCTATCAGGTCTTCATATCGCTCAGGCGTAAAAGCGTAGATACGCTGAGCTGACTCAAGAATCAGAGAGAAGTCATCAAGCGAGCTTTTCATAGCGGCAGCTCCACCATGTCTGGTTCTGCCTCCGCATAGATGCGAGGGCGCAACCGGGTGACCATATCAACGCTACGGCCGGTCAACTGTTCAATGCGGTGCTGAGCATCGACCATCTGCATGAATTCGTCAAAAGGGGCTGCCCCCGGCATCTGCACCAAAAAATCCAGGTCGCTGGTTTCGGTCAGCTCACCGCGGGCGGCGCTGCCGAAGAGTCGGGCACGGCGCACACCAGCGTCACGGAGGATCTGAAGAACCTCCGCTTCATGGGGTAGCGTATACCCGCGACGCAGATTGGGGTGGCTAGTACTCATACACCCATCATACGCGCAAAGCCAAGCTACAGGTCAGCTCCAAGAATCTGAGAGCACAAGCACAGCAGATTAGAGAGCACGGCAGGCTAGAGGACACAGTGAAGCCCCGGCGGGCGCCTCCTAATCGAGGCACCCTCCGGGGCTTTCTCACGCCGAGTATCCGGGTTCGCCGGGTACTGTGACTATGCCAGGTACAGCGGGTTAGCCGCGCATGCCCTCAACCGGGGACATGCGAGCCGAACGAGCCGCCGGCAGAGCCGAAGCGAGCATCGCGGCGAGCACACCCACAATGAGGATGACCACGTACCAGACGTACGGCAGGTCAAGCACCAGCGGGGCGGAAGCACTCATGGAAGACATAATAATCTGCGCAGAGAGGCTACCAATCACCGCGCCGGAAACCATACCGAGCACCACTGCGGCGAGCGTAATCAGAATCGCCTCAATGGAGATCATGCGGCGCAGCTGCTTGCGGGACAGACCCAGCGAGCGGAGCATCGCGTTCTCGCGGCGGCGTTCGTTGACCGACAGGGTCATCGTGTTCGCCACACCAATGATGGAGATAACCACTGCGAGCATGAGCATCACCAGAGTGAAGGTCAGCATAACGGTCAGTATCTGGTCGTAGGTCTGACGTTCCTGCAGACCACCGGTGAAGGAGCTGTCCGGGCTGGCTCGGTTCAGGTCAGCCTGCAGGGTCGCGTTCTCGCTACTGGTCAGCGGGGAGGCGGCGCGCACCAGAACGACGGTGTCGTTACCGGTTGCCTGGCTGGTGACGGTCAGGTGAGCGGCCTTCGTCTGAGCTTCCTTGTCACCGCTGGCGATTGCTTCTTCCATGCGCTTCTGAGCTTCCTCAGCGGCGGGGTTGGCAACCTTCTGCGGGTTCTTGGCGTCCTGCAACTTGGCGGCGGTGGCAGGGTTGACAATCAGCAGGTTCTGCTTGGTTGCGGACTTGACGGGCTTGAGTTCCACTTCGCCGAGCGGGCCGTGTGCCTTCAGGCGGCTGGACTCATTCAATCCAGCGGACTTCCAGAGGCCCTGCGGCACGAGCACGGTGTCGTCGGCAAGGTTCGAGTTTTCGCCCGGCAGGATTGCCTTCAAATCGGAGGAGCTCAGCGCCACCAGGTCGGAATTCTGGTTGGCGGTCTGTCCCTCGTACTCGACGGTGTAGTCGACCACACCGGCTGCGTAACCGACGGCGGATGCCTGAACGTTCTTAATACCCTTGACCTTGGAGGCGATTTCCTCCGCCTTGGTCACGGTGGAGGCTACCTCGGACTGGTCATACGAGCTGTACTTTGCCTGCGCAGAAATCGGGTACTGCTGATCCAGGGCCTTGGTCAGCGAGGCGCTCAGCACCGAGTAACCGGTCAGCACAGTCGACACGACCAGGGTACCCACCAGCACAGCGCGGCCGGTGGAGACGGTGCGCTTGGGCGAACGCAGCGCGTTGGCGAGCGCGAGCTTGCCGGTCTGGGTGCGGGTGACCGTGCCGAGGGCGCGTACCAGCGGGGGCAGTACCAGCGGGGTGATGAGGAAGACCGCAATACCGAGCAGCAGCGCGGCCCCCATCATGAGGAGGATGGCCTTATTGCCGGCACCCTCACCGGAACCCTGGTTCTGAGCCAGCATAACCAGGCCGATACCTGCGGCACCGAAGACCAGACCCAGAATCGGGCCGACCTTGCCGGGCTTGCGCACCTCAAGGTTGGTGTGCTCGCTCATCGCGCTAATGGGCGAGATGCGCAGGGCGCTTCGTGCCGGGGAGAGCGACGCCAGAACCGTGACGAGGGTGCAGAGGAGCACACTCACCAGGATCGGGGTAATCGAGTACGAAATCATGATGGTGGTGAGGTTTGCACCAACCAGCGCGCCAACCGGGTAGGTCAGCAGTGCGCCGATGAGGGAGAACACCACGCCCACGGTAATGGATTCGACGAGTAGCATCCGTACGAGGGAGCCGCCGCGGGCACCGAGGGTGCGCAGCAGAGCCAGCTCACGGATGCGCTGGCCGACCAGCACCGCGAAGGTGTTGGAGATGACGAAGGAGGAAACCAGTAGTGCCAGCGCTGCGAAGGCGCCCAGGACCACGCTAATGGAGGTGAAGACCGTGGAGATGGTCTTCTGGTAGTCCTCCAGTAGCTTCTGACCGGTCATGACGCGCGGGTCGTTCTTGGTGTCACCGCTGCTGAGGGTATCCTGCAGGCTCTTGAGCTTGGCGTCGGTTACGCCGTCCTTGAATTTGAGGTAGATGAGGTTCGCGCCAGCCATGCTTCGGTAGCCTGCCGCGGAGCTCTTGTTTTCTGTCTCGGCTGCTTTCAGGGCGGCTTCGCCGAGGCTGGTGCCGCCAATGAAGACAGCCTGATTGGTGGTGGAGCCTTCAAAACCGGGGTCGAACAGGCCGACGACGGTGTATTCGGCGGTCTTATCAGTACCGGGGGCGCTGACGGATTCCACAACGTCGGTACTGGTGACCTTGCCGTTCAGCGAGAGGTTGTGCTTCTTCGCGAAGTAGGTAGAGACCATGATTTCGTGGTCGCTACTGGGGATTTTGCCCTGCACTTTGTACGGGAAGAGACTCGAGTCGGCGGGCAGCTGGTCGTACTGCACCTGGGTTGCCTGGTCGCCGGTGCCGAGCTTACCCGTGACAGCGTACTGTACCCAGTAGCCGGAGAGCAGGTCGCTCTTTTCTACTTTCTGAATCTGGTCACGAGTCAGGTAGATGGCGGTGCTGTCTCTACCGTCGGAGGTTGTAGCGGCGGAGGCGACAACCGCCTCGGCGCGAGAGAGCACGTCACCAACGGAGGAATTGACGGTCGCCTGCAGCGAGTTGGTGAGCATCATAATGGCGGCGATGAAGAAGGATGAGATCGCGATGCCTATACCCGTGAGGACGTATTTTCCTTTGGAGGCGCGCAGGTTGGAGCGCGCCACCGTGTTCAGTGTGGTTGCCACGGCTTATCGACCTTCCAGCTGTGCCATTGCGCCGAGGACGGCGTCGTAGGTGGGTTCGATCATTTCGCCGGCGACCATGCCGTCCTTGATGAAGACCACGCGGTCTGCGTAGGAGGCGGCGTTTGCGTCGTGGGTGACCATGAGGATGGTCTGTGCGTGCTCGGTTGCGGCGGCACGCAGCAGGCGCAGCACCTCGGCGCCGGAATTGGAGTCGAGGTTACCGGTCGGTTCGTCGGCGAAGACCACTTCGGGGCGTGCAAGCAGGGCGCGCACGATGGCGACGCGCTGCTGCTGACCGCCGGAGAGCTGTTCGGGGCGGTGGTCGAGGCGGGTTTCCAGGCCGAGGGTCTTGACCAGGTAGTCGCGCCACTGCGGGTCCGGTTTCTTACCGGCGAGACCCAGGGGCAGGTCAATGTTCTGGCCCGCGGTGAGGGTGGGCACCAGATTGAACGCCTGGAAAATGAAGCCGATGTGCTCGCGGCGGAATTCGGTGAGGGCGTTGTCCTTCAGGCCGAAGAGCTCGGTACCACCAATACGAATCGAGGTTGCCGGGTTCGGGTCGGGGGTGTCCAGGGTTGCGATGGTCTGCATCAGCGTGGACTTACCCGAGCCGGAGGGACCCATAATGGCGGTGAACTTTCCCTGCTCAAAGTCAACGGAGACGTTGTTGAGGGCGTGAACGGTGGCTTCACCCATGCCGTAGGTTTTGGAGAGGTTTCGTGCGGAGACGGCGGGCTGTGCCGTCTGTGCGTGAGGAGTTGTCGTAGTCATAGTTCAATTATTTCACGCAATGTGGCGCTGACTACTGGGTTTTTCTCATCCTCCAGGTTGATTTTGGCGGGTGTTCACCGGGTCTTTACCTACGGGCGCAGGGTTTCCCGGTGCTTCCGCGGTATGAGCTGAACGCGAGGCTGCCGGAACGGGGTACCGACCTCATCCTTAAGTATGAGCGGCGACCAAACCAGCGTCCCGTCTCTACCCTGCGCCCGTACCTCTCCATACGCGCGTACACGAAAAGCCCCCGGCTCCTCCCCACTGGGGTAAGGATGCCGAGGGCTTTCTCACGCTATCCGTTACGGCGCTATCTCACGCGCCAGCCGCTATTACTCAAGCAGCCGTTATGCCTTGGGGGCCTCGTAGCGCGGGAACACCGGTGCGGGTGCGGGCAGCTCGGTGCCGGGCACGAGCGCGGTGCCGAGGGCCGCGAACTGGCGAGACTCGCCCTCGGGCACGCCGAGCAGGGTCAGTAGCTTGGCGGTCGAGTCGGGCATGACGGGCTGCAGCAGCAGGGCGACCTGGCGCACGACCTCGAGGGTCACGTACAGCACGGTGTTCATCCGCTCAAGCTCGCCGTTCTTGCGCAGGGTCCAGGGTTCCTGCTCAGCGAAGTAGGCGTTGGTGTCTGCGAGCACGGTCCAGATGCGCTCGAGGGCGCGGTGGAAGGCCTGCTCGTCGAAGTCTGCACGGACGGGCTCGTAGAGGGCTGCCGCCTCGTCGAGGATCTTACGGTCGGCCTCGGTGAATTCGCCGTGCTCGGGCACAGCGCCGCCGCAGTTCTTGGCGACCATGGACAGGGAACGCTGGGCGAGGTTGCCGAGGTTGTTGGCCAGGTCGGAGTTGATGCGGTTAATGATGGACTCTTCGGAGTAGGAACCGTCCTGACCGAAGGACACTTCACGCATGAGGAAGAAACGCACGGCGTCCAGGCCGAAGGCATCAACCAGGTTGGCGGGGTCGACCACGTTACCGACGGACTTGGACATCTTTTCGCCGTTGACGAGCAGGAAGCCGTGGCCGAAGACGCGCTTGGGCAGTTCGATTCCGGCGGACCACAGGAACGCGGGCCAGTAGATGGAGTGGAAGCGGGTGATGTCCTTACCGATGAGGTGCAGGTCGGCGGGCCAGTACTTGGTGAACAGCTCGTTCTCGGTGTCGGGGTAGCCGAGGCCGGTCAGGTAGTTGGTGAGAGCGTCGACCCACACGTACATGACGTGCTTGTCGTTGCCGGGTACGGGTACACCCCAGTCGAAGGTGGTGCGGGAGATGGACAGGTCGTTGAGGCCGCCCTTGACGAAGGAAATCAGCTCGTTACGGCGGGATTCGGGGAAGACGTAGCCCTCGTTGGCGTAGAGCTCCAGGAGCTTGTCACCGTACTTGGAGAGGCGGAAGAAGTAGGACTCTTCCTCGGTCCACTCGACCTCGGTGCCGGTTGCGATGGCGTAGCGCTGGCCGTCGCGGACTTCGGTTTCGTCTTCTGCGTAGTAGGCTTCGTCGCGGACGGAGTACCAGCCGGCGTACTTGCCGAGGTAGATGTCACCGTTCTCTTCCATGCGCTTCCAGATGGCCTGGGATGCGACGTAGTGGTCGGGGTCGGTGGTGCGGATGAAGCGGTCGTAGCTGATGTTCAGGGCGTCGTTCATGGCCTTGAAGCGTGCGGAGTTCTCGTCGGCGAGTTCCTTGGCGGTTTTGCCGAGCTTCTCTGCGGTGGTCTGCATCTTCTGGCCGTGCTCGTCGGTGCCGGTCATGAAGCGTACGTCGAAGCCGTCGAGGCGCTTGAAGCGGGCCAGCACGTCGGCGGCGATGGTTTCGTAGGCGTGGCCGATGTGCGGGTTGCCATTGGGGTAGGAGATGGCGGTGGTGATGTAGAACGGAGTTGCAGTCATAGCTTTCAGTTTACCGCAGTCTTAGGCTAGGCTCTCACCGGGGTTACACTCTGGAACGCGGTGGCTCATTGCGTGTGGGTGGAGGCTGCCACGCCGCATGTTTCCTCCGCGCCTACGCAGGGGAACCCGTCACCCGGACGCTCCGCCCCTCCTTGCTTCGCTGCGGAGAGCGTCCGTGTGACACCCTGAGGGCGCTTCCGGAAAACACGGCGCACCAGCCCAAACATCCAGCCGCCATGCAACACGCTAAACCGCGACAGCCCTCCCCTGCCCCACATGCAAAACGCCAAGCCACCAAGCAACACACTAAAAAGCGACAGCCTCCCCCACCCCAGTTCGCTAGGCACGGGGCGCACATACTGAACCACCGCGATTCCCCCACAGAACCCGGCGGGATTCCACGACCCCCTGAACCACAGACACGCAGGGGTATAGATATTCCCCGCCGCGACATCAGGGTGTCCGAGCTCTGCGAGGACAGGTCCCCTGTAGGAGCAAGGGGAAATATCTATACCCCCAAGCTTCTCCAGTCTTTTTCGCGGAGAACGCAAAAATCCCGCCGATTCCGAAGAATCAGCGGGATCTTTCTTGATGTGCGCCCCCTGGGACTCGAACCCAGAACCCATTGATTAAGAGTCAATTGCTCTGCCAATTGAGCTAGAGGCGCTTATTCTGTTTTTGCAGGTTTCCCTTGCAACAAGAAAATACTATACGCGCTTTCCGTCCCACCCGCAACCCAATGAAGTATGAACTACATCACATATAATGCTGGGGGGTCATGGGGCTCTCGTTAGACAGAAATCCGGCGCCCCGCCCCTCCCCCACACGGGAGGAGAGGCGCGACGCCGGATTCTCAGAAAGCTATAGCTTGGCTACCGCTTAGCGAGCAACCGAACCCTCGGTGTAGTCGTCGTCAACGGAGTTCCATGCGAAGAGCTTACGCAGCTTGCGGCCGGTAGCCTCGATGGGGTGTGCCTCGCCCTTGGCGCGCAGTTCCTTGAACTCGGGTGCGCCGGCTGCCTGGTCGTCCATGAAGCGCTTTGCGAAGCTGCCGTTCTGGATGTCTGCCAGGACAGCCTTCATATTCTCCTTGACCTGGGGGGAGATCACGCGGGGGCCGGAGACGTAGTCGCCGTACTCTGCGGTGTCGGAGATGGACCAGCGCTGCTTGGCGATGCCGCCCTCAATCATCAGGTCGACGATGAGCTTCATCTCGTGCAGAACCTCGAAGTAAGCGATCTCGGGCTGGTAACCAGCCTCGGTCAGAACCTCGAAGCCGTACTGAACCAGCTGAGAGGTGGAGCCGCAGAGAACTGCCTGCTCACCGAACAGGTCAGACTCGGTCTCTTCGGTGAAGGTGGTCTTGATGACGCCTGCACGGGTTGCACCCAGTGCCTTAGCGTAGGACAGAGCCAGTGCGAGTGCCTCGCCGGATGCGTCCTTCTCGACTGCAACCAGGGCGGGAACGCCACGGCCAGCCTCGAACTCGCGGCGCACGATGTGGCCGGGGCCCTTGGGGGCAACCATGGCAACGTCGACGCCCTCGGGAACGGTGATGTAGCCGAAGCGGATGTTGAAGCCGTGTGCGAAGAACAGTGCGTCACCGGGCTTCAGGTTCGGCTCGATGCTCTCTGCGTAAACCTTTGCCTGGACCTGGTCCGGGGTCAGGATCATGATGACGTCAGCTTCTGCTGCTGCCTCTGCGACGGTTGCAACGCGGAGGCCCTCTGCCTCAGCCTTGGCGCGGGACTTGGAGCCCTCGGGCAGGCCAACAATGACCTTCACGCCGGAATCGCGCAGGTTCAGTGCGTGTGCGTGACCCTGAGAGCCGTAACCGATAACTGCTACGGTGCGGCTCTGAATCACAGAGAGGTCTGCGTCGTCGTTGTAGAAAATGGTTGCTGCCATTTTTCTTCTCCTAAGTACTTTATGATATGCGGCCCAGGCTGGGCTCAACATTCACTATTTTACTTGAAAGCTGTTTAGTTTCGGGTTCTCGAGAGTACTTCTCAGCATCTGAAGCATCCGGAAGGTTCGCGAACCCTATAGAGCCGGGTACCGCATCGCCGCCGGTTTCCCGGCTGAAGCGATGCGATACCCGATCTGTTCCCCGCGTGTGCGGGGTTGTTCTACACTCGCGGTGCGGGCGTTAGATGCGCTCGCTCATGGCGCGGGGGCCACGGGAGAGGGCGATGGTACCGGCGCGAACGATCTCGCGAATACCGTAGGGCTCCAGAACATCCAGCAGAGCGTGAATCTTCTCTGCCGAACCGGTGGCCTCGATGACCACGGACTCGGGAGAGACGTCGATGACGGAGGCACGGAACAGGTCAGCTGCCTGAACGATCTGCAGACGTGCAACGGCGTCAGCCTTCACCTTGATGAGGATGTGGCCGCGCTGGGTCGAGGAGTCGGCGGGCAGCTCGACGACCTTGAGCACGTGCACGAGCTTGTTCAGCTGCTTAGTAATCTGCTCGATGGTGTGAGCGTCACCCTCGGTTACGACGGTGATGCGGGAGACACCGGGGTTCTCGGTCGGGCCGACGGCCAGCGAGAGGATGTTGAACAGTCGACGGGAGAAGAGGCCGGAGACGCGGGTCAGAACGCCGGGCTTATCCTCTACCAGAACGGACATGGTGTGCTGAGACATTACTTGTTCTCTCCCTCGCGGTCAAAGTCGGGCGAAGTGTTCTTCGCAATCCAAATCTTGTCGTTCGACACACCGGCCGGAACCATAGGCCAGACCAGTGCGTGCGGGCTCACGGTGAAGTCAATAACCACGGGGCGGTCGTTGATCTCCAGGGCAGCCTTAATGGTGGCGTCCACGTCTTCGTCGCGCTCGCAACGGAAGGTGGCGCAACCGTAGGCCTCACCGAGCTTCACGAAGTCGGGGATGCGTGCGGTGCCGTGGCCGTCCTTCAGGTCGGTGTTGGAGTAGCGCTCATCGTAGAAGAGAGTCTGCCACTGGCGCACCATGCCGAGGGAGGAGTTGTTGATGATGGCAACCTTGACGGGGATGCCGTTCTGGGCGCAGGTTGCCAGCTCCTGGTTGGTCATCTGGAAGCAGCCGTCACCGTCGATAATCCACACGGTGGAGTTGGGGTGTGCCACCTGGGTACCCATGCCGGCGGGAACGCCGTAACCCATGGTGCCGAGGCCTGCGGAGCTGATGAAGTGGCGGGGGCTTTCCTGGTTGAGGTAGTGTGCACCCCACATCTGGTGCTGGCCAACGCCGGTGACGTAGTAGGCGTCGGGGCCGGTCAGGGCGCCAATGCGCTCCAGCACGTACTCAGGCGAGCCCAGGCCGTCGGAGGGCTTCTCGTAGCCGAGCGGGTAATCCTTGCGGATCTCGTTCAGCTCGTTCCACCACTCACCCAGGTTGGGCAGCTCCTGAGCGAACTCGGTGGAGAGCAGCTCGGTCAGCTCGGGCAGCACGTACTTCAGGTCGCCAACAATCGGGACGTCAGCGAAGCGAATCTTGGAAATCTCGGCGGGGTCAACGTCGATGTGAATGACCTTGGCCTCGGGGGCGAAGGTGTCGACCTGGCCGGTCACGCGGTCGTCGAAGCGGGCGCCCAGAGTGATGAGCAGGTCGGACTTCTGCATGGCAGCCACTGCGGGAACGGTGCCGTGCATGCCGGGCATGCCGAGGTTCTGGGGGTCGGACTCGGGGAACGCACCGATAGCGTTCAGGGTGGTGACGACGGGAGCGCCGATGAGCTTAGCCAGCTTGTGCAGCTCGTCGGATGCACCAGCGCGCACCACGCCACCGCCGACGTAGAAGACGGGGCGCTTGGACTCGGTGATGAGCTTGGCGGCTTCGCGAATCTGCTTGGAGTGGCCGCGGGTTGCGGGAGTGTAGCCGCGCAGCTCGAGGTCCTCGGGGATGCCGCGGTATTCCATCATGCCAACCTGTGCGTCCTTGGTGACGTCCACGAGCACGGGGCCGGGGCGACCGGTGGAGGCGATGTGGAAGGCTGCGGCGAGCGCACGGGGGATGTCCTGTGCGTCGGTAATCATGAAGGAGTGCTTGGAGATGGGCATTGCCATGCCGACAATGTCAGCTTCCTGGAATGCGTCGGTACCGAGTAGCTTGGTGGAAACCTGACCGGTGATGGCGACCAGGGGGATGGAGTCCATGTTGGCGTCAGCGATTGCGGTCAGCAGGTTGGTGGCGCCGGGGCCAGAGGTTGCGATGCACACGCCGGTCTTGCCGCTGGAGACAGCGTAGCCCTGAGCTGCGTGGCCTGCAGCCTGCTCGTGACGGACCAGGATGTGACGAACCTTCTTGGAATCGTACAGGGGATCGTAGGTCGGCAGAATAGCTCCACCAGGCAGGCCGAAAACGTCAGTCACACCCAGGTCTTCGAGGGTGCGGACGATTGCCTGAGAACCGGTCATGCGTTCTGCGGGAGCGTTTGCCGCGTCATCAGAAGTGGAAAATCCCATGGTCATGGAAATGCCTCGTGTCTTTTGGTTCTTCGTTGTACTCAATGTTCTGCGTGGGATTTGTGTGGTCCTCACGCATCCTATGCCCGGTGGTACCAAGCTATAAAAAATGCCCCCCGCTGTTGGTGGTAGCGATAGGGGCGCTTAGTCGCAGTGAATAGACCCTGCCACGCGCCCTAGGCGACATCGACAAGGCGTAGAATTCGCTGGAACATTGCTGTCTTCACCCCTCTATAGTGCCCCTTTTCTGAGAGGTGAGTCAAGTCTCTAGAGGGGCAGCAACCGAGTTGTGAGCACATTAGCCCATGTCAGGCCTCATCTTTCATGATGTGGACACTCAGCACGCTGGTGCACTATCTTGCATGAACCTCACTCCAGCATCCGCAAAAGACGCATATTACCCGGTTAATGATGCGTAATATCGCCGTAAACCCGTGACCTGTCTCCCCTATCCCGGTAGACTGAAGCTATGACCGAACCGATTATCCCGGTCGCCGACGAGCTGACCGAAGCAAGTAAGTACGCAGAGGTTGTCGACCCCCTCAACTCTCTCGAGAATCCCGAGTTCCTTACCGCCGAGGAGCTCGTGCGCGTGATGCACCCCGTCTTTGATGAGCAGATCATTAACTACGGTGCGTACAACCTGGTGTACGCGACGGGCCGCGCCGTGTACCGCAACCCCGATTTGGCGGTGCACCAGTCACCGGATCAGACGCACTTCATCATCGGCTACCAGGATTCTCCGGACGAGGTGATAATCGCGCCGATTAACATGCCGGGACTGACTCCCGCGGGTACGGCCACGACGATTGATAACACGAACGCCCTGCACGCCTATTCGGTGGGTGAGGACTCCGTGGTGATTGAATCGGTGAACGGTAGCGCGTTCGAGCTGGTCTTCGAGGATAATGCGGAGGTGGTGACCCGCTACGGCACGGGCCTGCTGGAGCAGGGTAAGGATGTGAAGGACTTCCGCGAGTTTGTGACGCGGATTTGGCCGGTCCTGTAATTGAGTTTTGCGTTTGCCCGCTGCTGTTGTGTGACGGTGGCGGGCTTTCGTGTGCCTGCACGCAAAACACCCAACCACCAAGCAACACGCTAAACCGCGACAGCCCTCCCCCGCACCAGTTCGCTAGGCACGGGGCGCACACAAAACCACCGCGAATCTACCGCAACCCCGACGGGATTAGCTCGAGGTTCGGCACCCTCCTCGCTCCTACAGGGGCACCCGCCCTCGCTTCGCTTCGGGCACCCTGATGTCGCTACGGAGGCCACCGAAACCTCCACGCACCCGCCTAACCGGTGCAGCTACGTTTTCTGGAAGCGCCCTCAGGGTGTCACACGGACGCTCTC
>NZ_KV797969.1:620523-637015 GCF_001809565.1 Rothia sp. HMSC072B03 | reverse complement strand
ACGGGTGCCCCTGCGTAGGCGCGGAGGAAACATGTAGCGCACCCCGTAGTCTTGGGAGACGCGAGGTACCCACCCACCCCACCCCTGTAGGAACGAGGGCGAATACCGTCTTCCAAGCATCGAACACCAGAGCAAGGGGAAATATCTATACCTCAAGCCAAAATCTATAAAATTCAGGGAACGCAAAAATCCCGCCGATTCCGAAGAATCAGCGGGATCTTTCTTGATGTGCGCCCCCTGGGACTCGAACCCAGAACCCATTGATTAAGAGTCAATTGCTCTGCCAATTGAGCTAGAGGCGCTTATTCTGTTTTTGCAGGTTTCCCTTGCAACAAGAAAATACTATACGCACTTCCAAATTTTTGCGCAACTCGATACATGGTGACTCTCAACACATTATATGGTGCGGGGGTATGAGACTCTCCGGAACCGTTTCCCCGAGCGGGGTGCATCCCGAGACAGGGACGCTTTAGACTGGGGTGAAGTATTGGGGCGGGCACACCCGCCACACGCAATGAACTTTGAGGAGCATCATGAGCATCCGTCTTGAGCCGGGCACCCCGGCCCCCGCTTTCACCCTCCCCGACGCATCGGGCGCGGAGCACAGCCTGAGCGATTACACGGGTAGCAAGGTCATTCTGTACTTCTACCCGAAGGCTTCGACCCCCGGATGCACGAAGGAGGCCTGCGACTTTCGGGATAACCTGGCCTCGCTGAAGTCTCTGGGCTACGTGGTTCTGGGCGTCTCCCCCGATTCGCCGTCGGCTATTGCCCGTTTTGCGGAGAAGGAGTCGCTGTCGTTCCCGTTGCTTTCCGATGCCGATCACACGGTAGCTGAGGCCTACGGTGCGTGGGGTGAGAAGAAGAATTACGGCCGCGTGTACGAGGGCTTGATTCGTTCGACCTTCGTGATTGACGAGCAGGGCGTTATTTCTGTGGCCCAGTACAATGTGCGCGCGACCGGCCACGTGGCAAAGCTGCGTCGCGACCTGGGCATCGACCCGAAGTAGGGCCGGGGCACCACTCAGGCCGATGGTCGGGAAGCGGTGGCGGAACGATACACCGCCGATTTCGCATCTAGAGGAGCCTCTAGTGTAGACTTGGGTCTTGGACCTCTGACGCATCCCTTCGGGGTGAGGTCCGCGCGCGCGAGTGGTGAAATTGGCAGACACGCAGGATTTAGGTTCCTGTGCCTTACGGCGTGGGGGTTCAAGTCCCCCCTCGCGCACACACATTCACAGTGAACCCGCCGTCACGGCTACCGTGGCGGCGGGTTTGTTCTATCCGTGCTCCGTTGTCCGCCCCGTGCCCGGGCACCCGCCCGCGGCCCCGCTCTCGCAGATTGCGGCAGAACGAGTGCCCGAGCGCGACTCGAACCGGTATTCTGAATACAAGCATCCGCTATGGAAAAGAGGACCTCCCGTGCTGAATGATCATCGTGCCTCTTCGGCCCGCAAAAACGCTGAGCTGCTCCGGGTAACCGCCGGTTCACGCGGCCTGAGCCGCCGCGACGTTCTGCGTTTTGGCGCCCTGTTGAGCGCGGGAACGGCCCTAACCGCGTGCGCTTCGACCGGCTCCTCCAACCCCGCATCGGGTTCCTCGGCGGCTTCAGCGGGCCGTATTTTTCGTTTCGCGCAGGGTGCCGCCCCCGTTCAGCTGGACCCCGCGCTCTCCCCGGTGGCAAGCACCTATCAGGTGACGGCGCAGGTTCTGCAGACCCTGCTCACGGCAGACCACTACACGGGCTCCCCCGATACGACCGATTCGCTCTGCCGCGAGTGGAAGGTTTCGGACGACCGCCTGACCCATACGTTTGTTCTGCGTGACAATGTGCATTTCAGCAACGGTACGGCCCTGACGGCCGCAGCGGTGGTGCAGAATTTCCAGCGTTGGCAGGCCCTGGCAACGGGCGAGTCTACCGCCGCGCTGGTGGTTCCGGCACAGCCCCTGTACGCGTGGGGTTTTGGTGTGCCGGAGCAGCCCGCGCAGAAGGATGCCTCGGCAGATGCCTCCGCCACCCCGTCCGCGCTCGTCTCCCCGACCGCGGGAGCGAGCGCCTCCGCAACCGCGGATGCCCAGAGCAGCGCATCCCCGTCTGCGGATCCCAATTCCTCCGATTCTCAGAAGGGGGCGACCGCGAAGACGGAGGCAACGAAGCCTGAGCCGAAGCCCGTCTCCTTCACCCCGCTGGTGACCTCCGTCAAGGAGCAGGACGGCGCGGTCGTGGTGACCCTATCGCGTCCCTCGCTGGCCTTCGGATGCATCCTGACTCAGCAGGCCTTCGGCATTATCGACCCCGCGCTCTTTGGTAGCGACCAGAAGCTCACCGGTGTTCCGGTGGGCACCGGAGCCTTCCGCATCGAGTCCTCCGAGAAGGGCACCGTGCGCCTGCTTCCGAACGAGCACTTTGACGGTGCACGCCCGCAGCTCGATGAGATTCAGATTTCGACCCTGACCTCCTCCGATAAGCGCTACTTCGCGCTGGTCGAGGGAATGATCGACGCGTGCGATCAGGTGAATTCCTCCGATCTGGGCCAGCTGGCTCGTGACGGTTACCAGACCCCGGGCCGCGACCCGTTCTCGCTCGTGTACCTGCACCTGAACACGGCGCACCCCGTGCTCAAGAATATTTCGGTGCGCCGCGCCATCTCCCACGCCGTTGACCGCGGGGCACTCCACCAGTACTACCCGCAGGGCACCTCTGACGCGCAGACTCTTGTCTCCCCGTCGTTCCGTATTCAGGCAGACCACGCGAAGGAGCACACCGACCGCAATCAGGACCTTTCCCGTTCGCTACTGGCCACGGCCGGGTACAACAACCAGGTGATTGAGTGCTACTACCCCGCGGATGTTTCCCTGCCCTGGATGGATACCCCGCAGAAGGTGTATTCCGAGATGGTGGCTTCCCTCATCGAGGTGGGCCTCAACATTGTGCCGGTGCCGCTCACCTGGGAGGAGTACCATGCGAAGGTGAACGAGCCGTCCTCGACGCGCGGCATTGCGCTGGCAGGCTTCTATGGCATGTACCGCGACCCGTATGCGTTCTTCGGTCCGGCGTTGGCCCCGATGATTGCCGAGCAGCAGGTGCGCTCAATCGTCGCCGCGGCACCCGAGAGCATGACGACCGGGGTGACGGCGAAGACCGTCGAGCTACCCTCTTCAAACGGTGCGGATTCAAATATTCGGATTCAGGCGACGCCGAGTCCGCAGCCGAACTTCTCGCCGGATCCGGCGAGCCCGGAGGAATCCGCCTCCGCTTCGCCCTCCCCCACCCCCACGCCTTCGGCCACGGCCGTTCCCGTGGAGGAATCCCCGAGCTTCCTGCAGATTATGGAGAGCATCCGCGCCGCGGACTCGGCCGAGTCTGTGGATGCGCAGCGTGAGCTGTACGCGCAGGTGGTTACCCAGCTCGGCCAGTTCATGCCGGCGGTTCCCCTGCTGAACGTGACCTCGAAGGTTGCGGTGAGCCGCTCCGTGCAGGGCTACCAGACGGAGCAGAACGCCATCGAGTTCTTCAGCAAGCTGCGCCTATCGTAGCCGGATGCCCCGCGAGGCCGGCAGAACGTGCGGCGGCACGTTCTTCGGCACGTGCGGCGGCCCGCGCCTCCGCGGGGGACGGAGGCTACCGGGCAACGACAGCTAAGGTTTTTTCTACCCTAAGAAAACCTTACTTATGAGGTGTACCACTCTCCAATATTTTGTGGATTCTAGCTACAACTCACCCTTCAAAAGATAGTAGGCTAGATGATATACCCCACAATTATTTGTTGTGCCCGACGCCGGGCACCCACACCCTAGGGAGAATTCAGTGGTAGCACGTACTGAACGAACCGACGTCGTCCTGGTGGGCGGCGGCATCATGAGCGCCACCCTCGGCGTGTTCCTCAAGGAACTCGAGCCGACCTGGAACATCATCCTGCTTGAGCGCCTCGACAAGGCCGCCCAGGAGTCCACCAACCCCTGGAACAACGCCGGTACCGGCCACTCGGCACTGTGCGAGCTCAACTACGCCCCCGCCGGCCCCGACGGCACCGTCTCCACCGCCAAGGCGTTGAACATCAACGAGCAGTTCCAGATTTCCCGCCAGTTCTGGGCCTCCCTGGTTGAAGAAAAGATTCTGGACAACACCGACTTCATCAACCCGGTTCCGCACATGTCCCTGGTCTTCGGCGAGGATCACTCCAAGTACCTGGCCGCACGTTTCGACGCCTTCCGCAAGGAGAAGCTCTTCGAGCGCATGGAATTCTCCACCAAGCGCGAGAAGATTGCCGAGTGGGCACCGCTGACCGTGAACGGCCGCAAGGGCAACGAACCCATCGCTGCCACCTGGGCCCCCGAGGGTACCGACGTCGACTTCGGTGCGCTCACCCAGCAGATGATTGACCACCTGCAGTCCAAGGGTGTCGAGGTTCGCTACGGCTACCAGGTCACCAACCTGAACCGCGAGTCCAACGGCTCCTGGACCGTTAACGCGATTAACCGCATCAACAAGGAAGAACCGCTGACCATCAACGCGAAGTTCGTCTTCCTCGGTGCCGGTGGCGGTGCCCTGCACCTGCTGCAGAAGTCCGGCATCAAGGAAGGTAAGGGCTACGGCGGCTTCCCCGTCTCGGGCCTGTTCCTGCGCAACACCCACGAGGCTACCGCACAGAAGCACAACGCAAAGGTCTACGGCCAGGCATCCGTGGGTGCTCCCCCGATGTCCGTGCCTCACCTGGATACCCGCTACGTGGACGGCAAGCGCGCCCTCATGTTCGGCCCCTACGCGGGTTTCAAGACGAACTTCCTCAAGCAGGGTTCGCTGCTGGACCTGCCCCTGTCCCTGCGCCTGAACAACATCTACCCGATGAGCCGCGCGGGCCTGGACAACCTGGACCTGGTCAAGTACCTCGTCTCCGAGCTACTCAAGAACAAGGAAGCCCGTCTCGAGTCGCTGTACCAGTACTACCCCGAGGCTGACGGCGGCGAATGGGAGCTCATCGAGGCCGGTCAGCGCGTTCAGATCATGAAGAAGGACGCGAAGAAGGGCGGCATCCTGCAGTTCGGTACCGAGGTCGTCTCCGCCGCCGACGGTTCGATTGCTGCACTGCTGGGCGCATCCCCGGGCGCCTCCACCGCGGCTCCTATCATGCTGAACCTGCTGTCCAAGTGCTTCCCCTCCAAGATTGCCGGTTGGGAGCCCCGTCTGAAGGAACTCATCCCCGGCTACGGTGTGAAGCTCAACGACAACCCGCAGCTGGCTGACGAGCTGATGGGTCACACCGCTAAGGTTCTGGGTATTCACAACTAGCCGCGCGTAATCCGTCGAGCGTTCGACGCGTACTTTCGGCAGGCCCCTCCACCCCGCGTGGAGGGGCCTGTTGCGTGCCCAAGGTATCGAGATATATGGCCCCGAAAGGACAAACACACCATATATTTGCATCGTCGGTAAATTGTGCGGTGCGGCAGAAACCCTATAATGTCACCGCAGGGGCGGGAAGAGC
This sequence comes from Rothia sp. HMSC072B03, assembly GCF_001809565.1. Taxonomy (NCBI): domain Bacteria; kingdom Bacillati; phylum Actinomycetota; class Actinomycetes; order Micrococcales; family Micrococcaceae; genus Rothia; species Rothia sp. HMSC072B03. The sequence continues at coordinate 631,532 of NZ_KV797969.1, read as the reverse complement.
AGCTCATTGTTCTTCCCGCCCAAACTGTGCGCCCATACGGTCTCAGCGCGAGACGTGCGGGGCGCAGCATGTGTACACCTCGCCACTCTCACCCAAGGAGCCCCATTGGCTGCACACACCGGCTCTTCCACGGACACCTCCTCAACCCAGGTACCCGCCGGAGCTCGACGCGGACTCTTCTCCCGTAAGAAGAAGCCCGCGGCCCCCAAGTACGCAAGCGTGAAGCTGCGCGACTTCCCCAAGGGCAGCATCCTCTACATTCTGCGCCGTGCCATCTACAAATTCGGCGCAAACGGCGGCACCGACATGGCGGCAGCACTCACCTACTTCACCGTGCTGTCCATCTTCCCCGCCCTGCTGGCGATCGTCTCCCTACTGGGCGTATTTGGTCACGGTGAGGAAAGCGCCGCCGTCATCCTCGCCTTCCTCAAGGACAACGCGCCCGCCCAGATGTACGGCATCCTGGAAGACCCCATCAAGCAGATTACCGGCGACCATGGCGCAGGACTGGTGCTGTTGACCGGTATCCTCAGTGCGATCTGGTCCGCCTCCGGGTACACCGGATCCTTCGGTCGAGCTCTCAACACGGTCTACAACGTGCGTGAAGGCCGCCCCGGCTGGATTCTCAAGCCGCTGAACGTCTTCGTCACCACCGTGATTATCATCCTCGTGGTACTCATGATGCTCATGATGCTGCTGGGTGTAACCGTCCTGGACATGGTCGGTCAGTACGTGCCCGCGACCGTCGACATGGAGCTCATCAAGCTCATCTGGCTCAACGGCCGCTGGGTCCTCATCCTGTTCATGGCAATCGCCCTGATTACTCTGCTCTACGCGACCACCCCGAACGTGCGCCGCTTCAAACAGTGGAAGCTCTCCCCCGGTGCGGCGCTGGCGCTCTTCGGCATGGGCCTGGGCGGTTTCGGCTTCACCCTCTACGCCAACAACTTCAGCAAGTACAACGCCACCTACGGCCTGATTGGTGGTGTGATCGTGATGCTGCTGTTCATCTGGATTATGAACAACATGCTGCTCTTCGGCGCGCACCTGGACGCGGAAATTATGCTCATGCGCCAGATTATCGCCGGCGACGACGACCACGGCCACCTGAAGGTGCAGCCGCGCAGCACCTCCGCCTCGCGCGCGCTGAAGGCACGCCAGGAACGCCTCATGTCTGCCGGACGCGAGCTGCAGCAGCAGGCGGCAGGTCAGGGTATGTTCCCCAAACCGAAGGGCCCCTCCGTCGTAGCTCGCGTGCAGAAGGCGGTGGACACCAACACCGCCATGATTCGCACGATGATTGCCGATGGCAAGGAACGACTCGAAAACGGCAAGAAACAGCAGGCGAGGACTGACGCCGCCGAGGCTCAGGCTTCGGAGGCAGCCTCGGCAAAGGCGGATGCACGCGCGACCGCCGAGTCAGACTCTTCCGCCGCGGCAAAATCTTCCGCCGAGCCGGCCCAGGAGGCACTCTTCGACCTGGGTGCCGACAATCTAGGCGCCGATAAGCCGAGCACCGACAACCCGAACGAGGCGGCCAAGAAGAACTAAGAGGCAGCCGAGCGCTCACCCACCATGCGTGTGAAGGGCGCGGGACAGAAACCCCGGTCACTAAGATAGAACTATGACCAGTGCAGAATTCTCTCCCGCGCCCTTTGCCGTACCCCCCGCCGCTACGCCTGACGCCGCCGCCGCGACCAATAATGCTGCGCCCGGCGTTACCCTACCCAACCTCGAGTACACCCTCTACCAGCCGAAGCAGCTCAAGAGCCGCATCCCGGCCCTCATGATTCACGGCTTCGCCACCCGCGGCGAACAGCTCTACGGCGGCACCGGCTGGATCCGCCAATACCTGCGCGCCGGATACCCCGTGCTAATCGTTGCCCTGCCCTACCACTCAGACGAATACCTCAAGGACCCCGAGTCCATGCACGCCATCGACTGCAAGCTCCCCGACCACACAAGTGTGCGTAGCCGAGAAATTCCCGTCGATTCGGTGCCCTCCGTAGACGCGTCGGGCCGGCCGCTGACCCCCATGCACCTGTTCACCAACATGCTCGCTCGGCTGCTACGCACCGTCGCCACCGAGAACGATCTCGGCGTTGAACTGGAATCGCGCGCGCACGTTATCGGCTTCTCCTTCGGCGCCCGCGTCGGCTGGGAACTCGCCCTCACCCACCCGGAGGCGGTCGCCTCCCTCACCCTGGGCGGCCTGCCCCTGCACGACCACCTCATCACCCTGCGCGCCATGCTCGAGGCGCACGAAGGTACCAGCGCCTCCGCGGGCGCGCAGACCCCGGCGGCAGACTCCACGGAGGAGGCCATTGCCTCCTTCACCTCGATTATTGATAACTCCCCCGCTCAGCCCGATGCGCTGCTGAAGTTCGTGCGGATTCCCTTCGGCCCGTTCTTCGACGTGCCCGCGCTGCGCACCGGTTCCCCCGAGCTGCCGGCGGGCAACCCCGGTGCGCATCCGCACGCACCCATCGCGGTCGTGCTCGGCGATGCGGACACCATCGCCGCCGACGGTGCCGAACTCTACGACATGGTGCGCGACGACAACCCGCTCAACCGTTTCATTCCCCTGCCCGGCCGCGACCACGTAAACGCCCTGACCTCCGGTGCCTTCCGACGCGGTGCGCTCGCCTTCGCGGCAGAAGTGGAGGTGGCGGAGGCCGAGGCGGCCGAAGGTACCGGGGGCGCGACGAATCCTTCATAAAACGTCATATTCCTCCGGGGGCTTCACGCTCAGACCCGGGGTGCGTCAGGTATGCCTTAGCTCTTAGAATGGGAATATATCAAAAAACCTTTATCTAGCGGTTGAGGCTCAACCGCGCCCAGCATAGGAGCACCATGCACAAGGTTAAGGCTGTCGTAGCCCTCGCCCAGGACGCACCCGTCACCGTCACCACCATCAACGTACCCGACCCCGGCAAGGGCGAGGCCCTCGTCAAGGTCCTCACCTGCGGCGTCTGCCAGACCGACCACCACTACGTCACCGGCGGCGTCGGCCAGGACTTCCCCTACCTGCTCGGCCACGAGTCCGCAGGTATCGTCGAGGCCGTCGGCGATGACGTCACCGACATCGCCCCCGGCGACCTGGTCATCCTCAACTGGCGTGCCGTCTGCGGCGAATGCCGCGCATGCCGCAAGGGCCAGCCGCAGTACTGCTTCGCAACCCACAACGCAACCCAGAAGATGACCCTCGAGGACGGCACCGAGCTCACCCCCGCGCTGGGCATCGGCTCCTTCGCCGAGAAGACCCTCGTTGCCGCCGGTCAGTGCACCAAGATTACTGCCGACATCAGCCCCGAACAGTACGCAGCAATCGGTCTGCTCGGCTGCGGTGTCACCGCCGGCCTGGGTGCCGTGCTGAACACCGGTGAGCTCAAGCGCGGCGAGTCCGTGGCCGTCATCGGCTGCGGCGGCGTCGGCACCGCAGCTATCGCCGGTGCACAGCTGGGTGGCGCGACCACCATCATCGCCGTGGATATCGACGAAGAGAAGCTGGCCCGCGCCCGCGAGCACGGTGCAACCCACACCGTGAACTCTTCCAAGGTCGACCCCGTCGAGGCCATTAAGGAGCTCACCGGCGGCTTCGGCGCAGACCTCGTTATCGACGCCGTCGGCATCGCCCCCACCTTCAAGCAGGCCTTCGAGGCACGCGACCTGGCCGGCCGCGTCGTGCTCGTGGGTGTGCCCGCGCCCGGCACCACCTGGAACATTCCGCTGGACGAGGTCTTCGGCCGCGGCGGCTCCATCAAGAGCGCCTGGTACGGCGACACCCTGCCCTCCCGCGACTTCCCCGAGTTCGTGGACCAGTACCTGCTCGGCCGCCTCGATCTGGACAGCTTCGTCTCCGAGCGCATCACCCTCGAGGACGTCAACGAAGCCTTCGAAACCATGAAGACCGGCCGCGTGCTGCGCTCGGTCGTGGAACTCTAGGAGCGTAGCGTGAGCGAACGTATTGAACGAGTCGTCACCTCCGGCACCTTCTCGCTGGACGGCGGCTGCTGGGACGTCGACAACAACGTCTGGATCGTCGGCAACGGCTCCTCCGTCATCATCATTGACCCCGCCCACGACGTCGACAAGATCTCGCGAACCGTCGCGGGCCGCACCGTGGAGAAGATCCTGCTGACCCACGCCCATGACGACCACATCCGCAGCGCCAAGGAGGCGGCGGAACGCTTCGGCGCCCCCGTCTACCTGAACCCCGCAGACCGTGTGCTCTGGGAAATGGTGTACCCCTCCTGGGACTTCGACCGTGAGCTGGCCGACGGCGACGTACTGCGCATCGGTGAGACCGAGCTGACCGTCCTGGCAACCCCCGGCCACTCCCCCGGCTCCGTGTGCTTCTACGCGCCCACCCTCAGCTGGGAGAACAGCGAAGGCGTCGTCTTCTCCGGCGACACCCTCTTCAACGGCGGCCCCGGCGCAACCGGACGCTCCTACAGCGATTTCGACACCATCATCGAGTCGATTTCGACCCGTCTGCTGACCCTGCCCGAGTCCACCGCGGTTCTCACCGGCCACGGCGACAGCACCGGCATCGGTCTGGAGGCACCCGAGCTTCCGGCATGGATTAAGCGCGGCCACTAAGCGTTTGCCCGCGCGGCACGGCTGCCCTCGCGGCTACCCGCACAGCGCGGCGCTACGCGGCACGGCACTAAAAAGCGGAAGGCCCCGCCACCTGCACGCAGGTGGCGGGGCCTTCCGCCGTATCTGGAAACGCGAAGGATTAGGCGTCCAGGGGAGCCAGCTTCTCCTCGTGCTCCTCGCGCCACAGGTAACCGTACAGGTGCCCCAGCGCAAAGTACATGGTCGCCACAATCACCGGCACCATGAACGCGTTGCGGTAGTATGGGGCGTCGCCCATGTAGCCGCCCCACATGCATCCCATCGCCATGCCGATGCCCAGCATCGAACGGGTGAAGAAGCTTGCCTGTGCGTCGGGAATATACTTCAGCGAGCGGCTCAGCGACAGCTCATGGCCGGCGAAGGCCACACCCAGCGTCGCACCGCACAGGACTAATGCATAGAAAATCGTTGACGTATCCACGCTCGTCGGCAGGTACAGGGCGGCCAGGACCAGCAGAATTCCGCTCAAAAGCCAGCCGTGCCACGGGTTAATGGACTGCCCACCCAAAATCACGGGGAAGGCCACCAGAACCATCGATCCCGTTCCGACGGCCACCATCGCCATGAACATGTTCATCGACCCCTGCATCAGCGCGAAGCCCAGCAGACCCGAGCCCACGGAGCCCACGCATCCGCCCAGTAGCACCAGGCCAATCACCAGCACCGCAGTCTGCAGGCTCGGACGCGTCATGCGCACCCGCGCGCTCGCCGTCTTCAGGCGAGATACATCCGGTAGGAACTTCGGCGCCACGAAAACCACCAGGAGCAGGAGCACATCCAGACCGATAGTAATCCAGAAGCCCGAATATTCGTGGTTAGGCGCAATGTAGGCGTCGCCAATCCAAATCATCAGGGCCGCTAACGGGTACATCGACAGGTTCGCGGTGGTACCCCACGAGACGGCCGTCGCCAACCGCTCGTCGCTATACCGGTAATTCCGGCGATACAACGATTCAAGAGCGAACGGAGTCCACGGCGGGGTCGTAAAGCCCATCGCCACGCAGGAGAGCGCATGGTAAAGGGTACTCACATTGTTCGGATCCACCGTCAGACGCCAGCCGATGACCAGCATGTTCGCTATCGCCGCGATGTTCAACACCGACGTGATACCCAGAAGAAACTGCAGGCCCAGGGCCCGCACCAGCATGGGCCCCATCATCACCTGAACCGAGTACGCACCGGCAAAAGCCGCCACCGCGTAACCGGCGTCGTGCACGCTACCCAGGTGGCTCGCCAGCAGAATATACAGGGCAAACGCCGAAGATGCCGCGGGAATGTGGAACAGAATGGTCAGGACGCTACGCGCAAATCCCTCATCGCGCAAGATATCACGCAGGTACTTGCGCTGCTCACGGCCGTTTCGCCAAAACAGAGCCCAATGCTGACGCACGATGTTCGATACCGAGTCGTCCTTATTGACCTCATCATCCGAGGGCAGAGGGAGGGGCCTCACCTCCTGCAGCACGTGGTCGTTGTTACGCACCACATCGGTGAGGGGACCGCCCGGAGCGGAGGGAACCCCCGTGCCGGAGGTAGGCTGCACGTGTAGCTCGGGAGGAGGAGTCACCTTCATAGTGTGCGGAGGAACCCCCGGTACGTGAGCACCGGGGGTGGGTGACGCGTCCTCGGGGTGAGCCGCGGGGCGCGCTGAATCCTGATTCCTACGCTGAGGTGATGGGGTCATGGTCTCTCTCGTGATTATTCCGCCGGTTCTCGACGCGTCAGCGTTCGAGGGCGGGGGTATGCCTAATAGGAGTTTACCCTCACCGAGGAGCCACGCTGTCCCTTTTCCACCACAATCTGGGTCGGAATACGGTTCTTCATCTCTTCAACGTGCGAAATAAGGCCGATGGTGCGACCGTTCTCACGCAGAGACTCGATGGTGTTCATCACCGTATCCAGGGTTTCGGAGTCGAGCGTACCGAAGCCCTCGTCGATGAAGAGGGTGTCCAGCTCGATTCCGCCGTTGTTCGACTGCACTACCTCGGCCAGTCCCAGGGCCAGGGCCAGGGAGGCCAGGAAGGACTCACCGCCGGACAAGGACGCGGCGTCGCGCGGTTCTCCCGTCCAGGTGTCCGTGATGTTCAGGTTCAGGCCACCGCCGCTACGGCTTCCCTTAGCGCGGTGGTCGCTGAGCTTCATACCGTAGCGACCGTCGCTCATGCGCTGCAGGTGCTTATCCGCGACGTCCAGGATCCGCTCGAATTCACCGCCGAGCACGTAGCTCACCAGGTCCACCTGGTGCGTGTACCCGCCGAGGGTGTCGCCTCGGGCCGCGGCGGCGAGGGCCCCCAGCATCTCGGCCCGATCGTAGCGTTCGGCCGTCCGTTCGCGGAAGGCGACAAACTCGCTCTGCAGGGCCCGCAGGGAACGCACGATGCCTTCCCTCTCGCCCTCTCGGCGAACGAGGTGCTGCACCCGCTGGCGCAGTTCCTCGATGCGTCCCCTGAGTTCCTGCTGATTATCCGGGGCCTGTTCGCCCGCGGCCACGCGAGCCGCGACCTCGACCAGGGCTTTGCGGCCCAGGCTTTCGTTCACGCGGGCGGACTCCAGCTCGTAGTCGTTCACGGCCTTCTCGAGGGCCAGAATCTGAGCCTCCGTTCGCTCGGCCGCAATGACCCCGGCGGAATCGGTAAAGGGCGACTCCCGGAGCAGCTCCTGAACCTCGACGAGGTGCTTAGAGTGTTCCTCCACCGCACGGTTCAGAAGCAGGGAGCCCTGTTCCTCGCGCTGGGCGAGGGCGCGGTAGTTCTCAAGTGCCTCAATACGCTGGGCAAACGGGATGTGAGCCTTGGAAGGCGCCAGCTCTCGGGCCAGGGCGTCACGGCGTTCGAGGCTTTCGCGGTGGAGGGCCTGGGCCTCGGTGAGGGCATCGTGCAGGGTGCTCCGGGTCTCTTCGGCGGCCTTCTGTTCGGCCTCCGCCTGAGCCTGGCGCTTGCGCAGGGCGTCGCGCTCGGCGAGACGGGTCGTCGTCTGCTGAACCCGTTCGCGGGCCTGGGCCAGCTGCCGGGCGCTCTGCTCGGGATCCGCGCGTTCCTGGGCCGCGAGGGTTTCGCTCTGGCTACGGGCGCGGGCCAGCGCCTCAGAAGCCCGGTGATACGCGAGGGTGGCCTTTTCCTTCTCCTCCTCGCGAGTGCGGGAGGCCTCGTGGGCGCGGTCTTCACGGGCCTTGGCTGCGTCCAGATCGGTCTGCTCGACGAGGCTCTCGCCCTCGCGGGCACGGGCGGGGTTGGGATGCTCCGCGGAACCGCACACCGGGCAGGGTTCGCCCTCGGCTAGTTCGCGGGCGAGCAGGGAGGACGCCTGGGCCAGTCGCTGCGCCTGCAGGCTCCTGAAGGCGTCGGTCGCCTCGATAGCGGCTCGGGCGGCTTCCTCCCAGCGTTCCTGAGCCTTCTGCCGGGTGCCGAGGGCTCGTTCCGCTTCCTTCTCGGCCTCGGCGACGGCCCGCCGCGCGGCGTCAATATTCTGCTGGGCCTGCTGGGCTTCGCGGTGCGCCTTCTCGGCGTCCTCGGCCCCGCGGAGGGCAAGAGCGTGCTCTTCCTCGGCCTTCTCGTAGGCCTTCAGGTTCTCCTGAATTTCCCGTGCCCTGGCACCCAAGGTTTCGAGGTTCTGGGCGGCGCTTTCGACTTTCTGGGCCAGCTGCTCGCTCCGGGTTTGGGCCTGTCGGACAGTGCGCTCCTCCTGGGCCAGCTGATCGTCGTGCTTGTGCAGGGCGCGCAGGGAGGCGAGGGTCGCGTCGAGATGCCGGCCGCGGGCCTCCGCGGGCTCTTCAGCCGTACGCGTGGCGAAGAGCTCCTCCTCGGGGTAGGGCACGGCGTCTTCCGCGGGATCCTCCCCCGCGCGCAGGGCACGGAGCAGGCTCTCGCGGGCGGTCTTCAGGGCGCCGGCGTACTCGGCCTGCCGGGCGCGCTGTTCCTCGATGTCCTGTTCCTCAACGCGCAGCTGGGTGTAGCGCGCGGTGAGCGGGGCAGCGGCGCGGGCATCCGCAAGCTCCTTCACGCGTGCTTCGTGCGGTTCCCGTTCCTCAACGAGACGTTCACGGCGCGCGATGAGCTGTTCGTACTCGCCCCAGTCCTTGCGAAGCTGAAGGCGCTCGTTGAGGGTCTGGGCGTGACGGTCAGCTTCGCCGGCGAGGCGGGACTGTTCCCGGCCGTCCCGCGCGGAGGCGGTGCGCGCCTCCTCGATACCGGAGGCGAGCCACGCGTCAAGGGTTTCAGCGGCGACGGTTTCGGGGGTGATCGTATCCGTGGCTTCTGCGGTCTCCGGCCCACCGTCGGCGGGAGATGCTTCGGCCGCCTCCCCCTCGGGGGTGAGCGGGGCGAGGCTTTCGCGAAGAGCCTCCATACCACTCCGGGCACGATTGAGATAGCCGTCGAGGGCCTGTTCATCGTTGGCAACGTCCTGCCGGGCCTGCTTTGCCTCCTCGAGAAGCTCGGCGTATATGGCCTCGATGTGATCTACGGGGAACATCTTCTTGAGCAGTTCTTTACGCTCTACCGGCTTGGACTTGAGGAATTGCGCGAACTGCCCCTGCGCGAGGAGCACGACCTTGAGGAATTGTTCGCGGTTGAGGTGAATACGCTCCGCGATGACGGCGTTGACCTCTTTGACCTGGGAGGCGATGGGCTTCCAGGCCTTATCGTCCCCCGGGTTGCCTCCGGGAAGCAGCTCCTCCACGGTGGCGGTGGCGGCCTTGACAGTCATCTGTCCGGCGCGCTTGCCGCGGGTGATGGGGTGGCTGTACACGGGGGTGCGGTTAATGCGCAGGCGGCGGCCCTGCAGGGTGAGGTCGAGGAAGACGCGGGGCGGGGTGTTGCTGCGTGCCGCGTAGGTGGAGTAGAGCTGCGCGGGGTCGCGGTCGCCGGTGGTGCCGCCGTAGAGGGCGTAGCAGATAGCGTCCAGGATGGTGGTCTTACCGGCGCCGGTGGGACCGTTGAGCAGGAAGACTCCGGCAGCGTTGAGGTCGCCGAAGTCGATGGTCTGCCGGTCGGGGTATGCCATGAAGGCTTCAAATTCGAGGCGGTGCAGAATCATGCGTGGTCTTTCTGAGCGGTGACTCGGTCGGCGATATCGGTGATGACGGCGCGTTCGGGGTCGGTGAGGGGACGCTCGCGAACGTAACGGTGGAATTGGTCGAAGAGGTCCACGGGGTTAATCTTCTGGCTGAGCGGCGGAGCGGCGGGTTTTTCGATGGCTTCGCGGGTGCTGCGGTAGCTGAAGTGCGAGATGGTTTCGTACCGCTTGCGGAGCGTGTCGACCGCGCCGACGGGAAGGGTCTCGTCGGTGAGCTCGATGCGGCAGTAGTAGCCGCGCTCGTAGGGGGTGTATTCCGGGTTGTTGAGCAGATCGTCCATGGTGCCGCGGAGGGTTTTCATGGGAACGCGGGTCGCCCATTCATGCCCGGTGACGACGGGCTCACGTTCGGGTGTGAGCTCAAGCAGGTAGGCGCCGTTGCGGTTGGTTTCTTCGCTAAAGGAGAAGCCGAGGGGTGAGCCGCTGTACCGGATGGTGGGGGTGACGGGGTACCGCTTATGAATGTGCCCGAGGGCTACGTAGTCGAAGCTGTCGAAGAGGGAGACAGGTACCCAGTCGATGCCGCCGACGCTGATGTCGCGTTCGGAGTCGCTGCGGGGCGTGGTGTCGGCGTTGCCTGCGGTATCGCTGACGGTTGCGTGGCTCATGACGATGACGCGGTCGGCACCTTCGCCGCGAGCTCGACGGTCGGCGATGTCCGCGCGAATGGCATCGGTGACGGCGCCGAGGACGGCGCGGTGAGTGGGCTCAACCCCGAGTGCGGTGGCGTGCAGGCGCGGCGCAAGGTAGGGAATGGCGTAGACGTGCACGCGCTGGGCCCCCTCGACGAGTTCGACGGGGCGGGTGGCGTCCTCGAGAGTGGTTCGGATGTGCACGCCCGAGGCTTCGAAGAGTGCCGATCCGTAGCTGAGGCGGCGGAAGGAATCATGGTTGCCGGAGCTGAGGATAACCTGCACGCCGGCCTGGACGAGGCGGGTGAGAGCCCGGTCGAGCAGGGTGGTGCTTTCGGCGTTGGGGATGCTGCTGTCGTAGACGTCCCCGCTAATGAGGAGGGCGTCAACGCCTTCGGCCCGAACGTAGTCGAGCAGTTCGTCGATGAACTGTCGGTGCTTGTCGGTGAGAGGGCTGCGGTGAAAGGTGCGGCCGAGGTGCCAGTCGGAGGTGTGCAGAATCTTCATGGTTTCAGTATGGCACCGTTGAGAAAAGTGCGCCCCGCGGTTCGTCATTCACGGCGTAGGCGCTCACGCGGAGCGGGGCTCTATCCCCGATATCTCCCCATCCGCGGAGCAGGCGCCCATCCGCGGCGAGGCGCTCACGCGGAGCGGGGGCTCCGT
>NZ_KV797969.1:618770-620423 GCF_001809565.1 Rothia sp. HMSC072B03 | reverse complement strand
CGCTCACGCGGAGCGGGGGCTCCGTCCTCAAGGCCTCCCACGCACGGAGTAGGCACCCCATAGCGGCGAGGCGCTCACGCGGAGCGGGGGCTCCGTCCTCAAGGCGCCCCAGCGCCGCAGAGGGGGCACTCCCCCGCGAGCGTGAGCGCGGAGCCGCTTGATATACCCCAACCCCGCGCATCCTGAGCACGAAGCCGCCTGGTTACGGGCCTCCCGCGAGCGTGAGCGCGGAGCCGCCTATCCGTTGCGGAGTCCGCGTCCTAATGCACCCGTGGGATAATCGCCCTATGAGTTTTTCTGAGTTCACGCGCGCACCCGAGGTTTCTGCGGAGTTTGCGGGCCGGGTGCGCGGCCTGTTGTATGCGTCTGCGCTGGGTGACGCGCTGGGCTATCCCCTTGAGCTGCTGTCGGCGGAGCAGATCGCGGAGCGCAACCCGAAGCCCTGGGAGGCCGCGTACGGCGAGCTGCTAATCAGCGATGATACGCAGCTGACCTGCTACACCCTAGACGGCCTGACGGAGGTTCTGGAGTGGAATAACGAGGGCGCGGCGGCGGATGAGTTGGCGTGCCTGTGGCTGGCGTATTTGCGGTGGTTCCGCGGTATTGGCGAGGCTCTGCCGGAGACCGCCCCGTTTTCTTTGGATCGTGAAATTGACGGGTCGAACGAGTTGACGGCTCGTCGCGGTCCAGGTGCTGCGACGTTGCGGGCGTTGGGTACCGGTGAGATGCAGCTGGTGTCGAAGTCGGTGAACCCTGATGCTCTGGGTAGCGGCGCGCTGGTGCGTTCGGCGGCTCTGGGGCTGTTGCCGGTGGCTCAGGAGCGCACGGTGGTCATGTTGGCGGTGCGCGGTGCGGCATTGACGCACGGCCACCCGGAGGCTTTAGTGTCAGCGGCGGCGTACGCGCTGCTCATCCGCGATTTGTTGGCATCCCCGTCCGGCTCGTTTGACGCGTTGCTGGAGGCGGTGCGTCGTGTGGTGTCGTGGTGCGGTTCGGTTGCCGGGGATGATGCGATTCCGGGTGATGGTTCCCGCACCGTGGAGGCGCTGAACCGTGCCTTCGAGCTTTTGGAGGGCGGTACGGTGCCGGTTCCGGAGGCTGTGGCGGAGCATTTTGGTACGGGGTGGACCGCCCCGGAGCTGCTGGGCACGGCGCTGTGGTGCGCGGCGGATGCGCTGAGGAATCTGCCCGCCGATGCTGATGATGCGACGGTGCGTGGCACCCTGTTTGAGGGGCTGTGCCGCGCGGTGTCGGTGGATTCTGATTCGGATTCGGTGGGCGCGATGGTCGGTATGCTGTGGGCGGCGGCCGGTCTGCCGGTGGGTTCGGAACCTGCGGGTGATGCCTGGGCACAGGCGCTGGGTCGTGTGCATGGCCTGGACCAGGTGGAGGCGGTTGCGGAACGCTATCTGCGCCAGCTGGGTCTGTAGTAGCGCGGTATAGCTGGCGGCGTAGCGGACATGCGTAGCGGGGGCTCCGTCCTCAAGGCGCTCAGCGCCGCAGAGGGGGCACTCCCCCGCGAGCATCGTCCGCGTGCCGGTCGTGCGGAACTGTATCGCGAGCATTGTCCGCAGAGCCAACCTGACATACTCAGCCTCTGTGAAACTGAACTTTGACGGCGTAGCGGACATGCGGAGCGGGGGCTCCGTCCTC
>NZ_KV797969.1:618415-618670 GCF_001809565.1 Rothia sp. HMSC072B03 | reverse complement strand
AAAGGCTCTCCGGTATCCCGGAGAGCCTTTTCTGTATGTGCTAGATCTAGCGAAACTGAACTTTGACGGCATAGCGGCGATGCGGAGCGGGGGCTCCGTCCTCGAAGCGCCCCCAGGCGCTGAAGAGGGGGCACTCCCCCGCGAGCATCGTCCGCAAGCCGGCTGTGCAGAACTTACGCGAGCATCGTCCGCGTGCCGCATATACAAACTGTTTACATACGCAGAAAAGGCTCTCCGGTATCCCGGAGAGCCTTT
>NZ_KV797969.1:524093-618315 GCF_001809565.1 Rothia sp. HMSC072B03 | reverse complement strand
CGCAAGCCGGCTGTGCAGAACTTACGCGAGCATCCTCTGCGTGCCGGACAGCAGACCAGCTGCACGAGCATCCGCCAGCACGTTAGAACCGCTAGATATGAACTTTTAGTCCAGGTAATCGCGCAGTACCTGCGAACGCGACGGGTGACGGAGCTTAGACATGGTCTTCGACTCGATCTGGCGGATTCGTTCGCGGGTCACGCCGTAAACCTTGCCGATTTCGTCTAGGGTCTTGGGCTGACCGTCGGTCATGCCGAAGCGCATTGCGACGACACCGGCTTCACGCTCGGAGAGGGTGTCGAGGACGGAGTGGAGCTGCTCCTGCAGAAGGGTGAAGGACACCGCGTCTGCAGGGACGACTGCCTCGGAGTCCTCTATGAGGTCACCGAATTCGGAGTCGCCGTCTTCGCCGAGGGGGGTGTGCAGGGAGATGGGCTCGCGGCCGTACTTCTGAACCTCGATGACCTTTTCGGGGGTCATGTCGAGTTCCTTACCGAGCTCCTCGGGGGTGGGTTCGCGACCGAGGTCCTGAAGCATCTGGCGCTGCACGCGGGCGAGCTTGTTGATGACCTCGACCATGTGCACGGGGATGCGGATGGTGCGGGCCTGGTCTGCCATGGCGCGGGTGATGGCCTGGCGGATCCACCAGGTTGCGTAGGTGGAGAACTTGAAGCCCTTCGAGTAGTCGAACTTCTCGACGGCGCGGATGAGGCCGAGGTTACCTTCCTGGATGAGGTCGAGGAAGAGCATGCCGCGGCCGGTGTAGCGCTTGGCGAGGGAGACGACGAGTCGCAGGTTGGCTTCGAGCAGGTGGTTCTTGGCTCGCTTGCCGTCGTGGACGACCCAGCGCATGGCCTTCTTGAGGTCCTTGTCCATGTCGGGGTTTTCGGCGAGCTTGTGTTCTGCGTAGAGGCCGGCCTCGATGCGCATGGCGAGGTCGACTTCCTGCTGTGCGTTGAGCAGGGAGACCTTACCGATCTGCTTGAGGTAGTCCTTGACGGGGTCGGCGGTTGCGCCGGGGGTGACGACGCGCTGAGCGGGGGCATCGTCGTCGTCGCTGGCGGTGAGAACAAAGCCGGAGCCCTTGGCTGCTACAGCCTCGGCGGCCTTCTTTTCTTCCTTCTTGGCGACGGTGGCTTCGTCTTCTTCAGGCTCTTCGTCGGCGTCGGTGGTTTCGAGATCGTCGTCGAGTTCGAGGTCGAAGTCGTCGCCGGTCTTCTTGCGTCGTCCGCCGGTTTTGCGCTTGGTGGTTGCCTTAGCGGTGGTCTTGCGGGTGCGCTTGGGCTTTTCCGCGGTGGTTGCGGTGGCAGTATCTTCTGCGGTGGTTTCCTTGGCTGCCTCGGAGGTGGTCTTGGCTGCCTTAGTAGCCTTAGTAGTCTTGGTTGCCTTGGTGGCGCGGGTGGTCTTGGCGGCGGTTTCTTCGGTTGCGTCGCCGGTTGCAGTCTTCTTGCTGGGTGCAGGTGCCACTAGTACCCTTTCTGGCTTGTGTTGGGGTGCTTTGTCTGCAAAACACCTAAGACCCTGTCAAGTCTGTGCTGGCGTCCTCTTTGGTGTGTTTGCGACTCTGAACCGATTAACGCTGCGGGACGGGTTTTTATTCCGCTCGCGTTGGTCGTTTACGTGGTGCCGCGGCTCGTTGTACTGAGCTGTTTGAGGGCGCGCTATAGCGCATCGACTGTACGGGGTCAATACATAAGTATTGCAGATTTTCGGGGGCTTTCAACTTGACTGGCCGTAGGTCGGGGTGTTTTTGCGGGGCTTGAGGGTGCTGATGGTGGTCCCTTCAGTAAGCGCGTCGGTATTTGCACGCCGAGCGGTGAGCCAGGCGGGGCAGGTTCCGGTGGCGAGTCGCGCATCGATGATGTTGGGGCTGAGGCGGAGGTCGTGGAGTTGTGCTTCGTGGCGCAACAGGTTGGCGTAGGTGCTGTGTCCCTTGAGCCAGTTGCTCCAGGATTGAAGGGTGCGTAGGGCGCTGTACTCCGCGGTGTTGGAGCCCGGAACGAGAAGGCTGGAGAGAAGCTCGAGGGCGTTGAGACGGCGGTAGTCGGGTGCCTCGACGTCGGCAGACCCGGCGAGCGCGGCGCGGTAGTGGTTGAGGGCCGCGAGGCGGCGGGGTTCGCTCATATAGGTGCTGTTGTTGAGCTGTTGGATGATGTGTTGGTCGCGGTTTTCTTCATCGGTTGCGGGTGCTTCCCCGTCCGTTTCTGCGGCGTAGGGAGAAACCCGACCGCCTCTGTACTCGTGGAGGGTTTCTTCGTGAAGCAGGGAGCTTTCGGCGAGGTCGATTCCGTCGAGCTCGGTGAAGGCCCAGCGCTCGAGATCGGCGGCTTGGATGGTGCGATGGGTTCGGCGAATCCAGTCTTGCCACTGCTTGCACTTGGCGGGGACGGTGCGCACGGCGGGCCCCTCGCCTGCCAAGGCGGCGGTGAAACTGCGAGGCATCCGGGCCTTTCGGGTGATGCGCGTGCCGTAATGGGGCGGTTCGATGGGCTCTTCGCGAGGCTCACCGAGGGGTGCGGCGCCGCCGAGGGCATAGTAAATGTAATCGGTGGTGTACCGCTGGATGGCGAGTACCTGCTGGGTTCGGTCGAGGCCGTACCCGGCGAGGTACGCCAGGGTCTCCGGGCTGAGAATTTCGAGGGTGCTGTGCTCCTCGAAGGCGTTGGTGAGGGTGCTGGGCTGCAGGGATGCACGCAGGTGCCCAGCGACCTCGGCGGGGATGAGCTCGCGGAGGGTGTCGCCGATGGTGCGTTCGCTGAGCTCGGGCGGGGTGTTCAGGTAGGGTTCGACAGCGCTGATGGCGGTCTCCCAGTAGCAGAGGTCGAGCTGGGCCTGGCGGTAGGCTCGGCCGGTGGTGGTGACCGGGACGCGTTGAGCGCGGGTTGCGCTCCAGAGCTCGGTGGCGGATTCCCAGTCATCGCGGGCAGAGGGGTTGTTGGTCGTGTCGGTATCCCAGGGGCTCCGGGCGAAGTTGCCGGTTGCGTCGGGCGCGATGCTGTCGCCGAGACTGGTTCGCCATGCCTGGTAGCGGCTGGCGTGAAGGTCTTCGATGGGTCCGAGAAGGGTGAGCGCTTCCATGCGGTCGTTGAGAGCCCACACGGTGGCGGCGCCGGCGTAGATGATGTCTTCGCAGCGTCGTTCGCCGACGATGCGCGGGTCGAAGAGCATGTGTGCCCAGGAGCTGATGCGGCTCTGCGCGGTGATGTCTGCGCCGACTTCGTGCAGGGTCGCGGCGGTTCGGGTGGCTGGGTCGAGTTGGCGTTGGCGTACGGCGTTATCGCCATCGACGATGATGGCGTAGAAGCGGTTGAGGGGCGCCCCGTCGTATTCGGCGGGAATCATGGTGAAGAGGCCGGTGAGGTACACGGCGCGGTGGCTTTCGGGGAGCGGTTCTTCAGGCAGGTTGACGCGCAGGCTGGGGCCGAGGACGGAGTTGTGGGCGGTGAGGATGATGAGGGAGCGTTCGGGCCAGTAGCCGTTGTGGTGGAGGGCGTGGCTGAGAACGTCGTACTCGGTGGAGATTGAGGGAGGCGCGGGGCTCGGGGTGCCGTTCGGAAGACTATCCGTCCGGACTGCTGCGCTCTGGAGGCCATCTCGGGTGTTAGGGGTCTGGGGGCTGGGCTTCTGGGTCTTGCGGGGCTTGTTCATGGTTCCACAATGTCAGGTGCGCCGCCTTGGCATCCGTTAAAGAAAAAATCTGTGGATATCTCCTCTGTAAAGAGAAGAAAATCCACAGATTCATTCGTTTTATTCGGTTTTTCGGGTACTGCACCGCGGCGGTTCCGTCACATTCGGTCACGAATGCCCCGCTGTACGGTCGATTGGAGAGCCGCAGATGCAGGTGAGTCTCCCCTCCTCCCGGCGCCGCGCCTCGACGAATCGGTTAGCGTCTGCCTAGCGTTCCTCTAGTGCTCGTCCAGGAAGCGTTCGAAGAGGGCACCAATCTCGTCGCGGCTCGGAATGTTGTTGGCGTCCCGTCGCGAAAGCGGAATGGCGATATCCGAGGTACGGTAGTTCTCGTCGTAGTTCTCTTCCATGGTCGTAATCATGCGCCCAATTTCGGGGTTCTGCTTGACCTGGTCGTTAATCTGCCCGTGCACGTGGCGGGCAGCCTCGCGCAAATCGTCGGTGGGTAGCGAGAGATGCGCGGCCATGCCCACGTGCTCGAGGGCGATGAGGGTGCCCTGCGGCAGGTCGGCCTCGGAGATGTACTGCGGAATATTCACGCCGAATCCCACGGTGTCGTAGCCGTTGTCGGTAAAGAGCACCTCGAGCAGGTTGGTGATGGTCGCGTGCATATCCGCGGTAGGCTTCCACGGCGAGATGCCGCGAATCAGGTCCTTGCGGGAACCGTGCGCGGTGACGGGGAAGGGCCGGGTGTGCGGTACGGGCATGGGGTAGGCCGAAACCAGCACGATGAGCGAAGGCTGCAGGCGTCGCACAATGCCGAGCAGAGCCTTCTGAAAACGCTGCCACTGCAGATCCGGTTCGGCGCCGGTGAGCAGCAGGAAGGGCTGATCGAGGCTATCCTCGACGGCGTAGAGCTTGAGCTGCGGGTACTGCGGGTTCTCGAAGTGGTCCTTCTCGTAGTGCACGAAGGGGCGGCGGGCGCGGTAGTTGTGCAGCTGGTCGCTGTCGAACTCGACGATTTCAATGTTCTTCAGCTCGCTGAGGAGCACCTGCCCGAGCTGTCCGGCGGTGGATCCGGCGTCCTGCGGGCTGGAGAGGGCGATGACGAGGGTCAGCCCGTGCATCCGCGGATCGTCGAGGATTTTGGTGTTCGCTAAGTAGAGATCTTCGGGATTGAGCATGACAGCCTCCTCACTATGAATCCGTTCGGCCCGCCACACCGTGTTTCGTCACGGGGCTGGCCGACGCGCCTTTCTGTCAACAGACGCTTTCCGTAGTCTTTCATTCTAAGCCAAGAAGATTGTGTTGGCTTCTATCTCGGCGTTTTCTCGCGGCGGGTGAACGGTCTGCCCTGCATGAGCCGAAATGCTGGGGACCCCCGCGGACGGCTTGCGAGCGTACGCGCCGCTCCCCCGCCCCATCCGGTAGAGTAGAAACGGGTAGTCCGCGTACTTTTGCGCGGCGCATCCCGCCTCTACGGGCACCGTTTCGCACGGTTCGCCAGCTTCGGGTGGGATGGTTTCAAGAAGACATACGCAAAGGAGTAACGATGTCTCTTTCCCTGTCGATTCACAGCACCGACCTTGAGGCACTGGAGGCCGACGTTCTGGTCCTGGGTGTTCTGAAGGGTTCCGAGGGCCCGTACCTGGCCCCGAACTCGCTGTCTGAGGATTCCGCCGAGGGTATCAACGAGCTGCTGGAGGCGCTGGGTGCCTCGGGCGCCCCCGATCAGCTGCTGCGTCTGCCGGGTCTTGAGGATTCGGGTGCCGGCATTGTGGCTCTGGCTGGTCTGGGTTCCGATCAGGCTACCGGTCAGGAGCGTCTGGATGCCCTGCGCTATGCCGCTGGTTCGGCAAGCCGTCAGCTGGCCGGTTCCGCCGAGGAGATTGCCTTCGATTTCGGCCTGTCCTCCGTGGATGAGATTGAGGCCGTCGCGCACGGCGCCGTGCTGGGTAACTTCATCGAGGAGGGTATGCGCGGCAAGACCCAGGATTCGATTAAGGAAGAGATTGAGTCCGTCCTGATTATTTCCTCGATTGATCCCGACGAGGCGGAGCCCGCACTGGTGCAGGCCCTGGTCCTGGGTGAGACCACCAAGGACGCACGCCGTCTGGTGAACCTGCCCCCGTCGCACCTGTACCCCGAGACCTTCGGTGAGTTTGCGGCTGAGTTGGCCGAGGATTACGCAAACGTTGAGATTGAGCTCTTCCACTACGACCGCCTGGTCGAGGAGGGCTTCGGCGGTATTGCCGGCGTTGGCCAGGGTTCTCCCCGCAAGCCTGTTCTTGCCGTGGTGAAGTACGTCCCCGAGAACCCGAAGGCTCACGTGGCTCTGGTGGGTAAGGGTATCACCTTTGACTCCGGCGGTAACTCGCTGAAGCCCGCCGCTTCGATGATGACCATGAAGTGCGATATGGCCGGTGCCGCAGCCGTGCTGAACGCCGTGGTGGCCTCCGCTGAGCTGGAGGTTCCGGTGGCCGTGACCGGTTACCTGTGCCTGGCCGAGAACATGCCCGGCGGCCACGCCCTGCGCCCCGAGGATGTCATCACCATGCGCGACGGCCACACCGTTGAGGTGCTGAACACCGATGCCGAGGGTCGCCTGGTTATGGCGGACGGTATCGCGCTGGCTTCCGAGGCTAAGCCGGACGTCATTCTGGACATCGCCACCCTGACCGGTGCCGCTATGGCCGCCCTGGGCCTGCGCACCGCGGCTCTGCTGGGTGACGAGGAGATTCGCGAGCGCGTGCAGGCTGCCGGCGCATCCGCCGGTGAAGCTTACTGGCCGATGCCGCTGGAGTCTTACCTGCGCAAGAGCCTGGACTCGCAGGTCGCCGATATTAAGAACATCGGTTCGCGTTTCGGCGGTGCCCTGACCGCGGGCCTGTTCCTGAAGGAGTTCGTGGGCGAAGGTATTCCGTGGGCACACCTGGACATCGCGGGCCCCGCGTTCAACGAGGAGGCACCCTACGGTTACACCCCGAAGGAGGGTACCGGCTTCGGTACCGCAACCCTGGTGAACTTCATCCAGTCCTACGCCAAGTAGAGGGTTCGGCGGCGCCGGGACTCTTGCGGAGGGCTTCCTTTCTGCAGGGTTTCCGCTGATTGCTGAACGGTTATATAGGGATGCGCGAGGCGCTTCGGCCGAACAGGCCGGGGCGCCTCGCGCGTTGCGTTGAGGTCATTGCCGCCTTTTCTCGGTTCGTTGGGGAGGGAGCTTTTCTTCTCCCGTCCGGGCCTTTTAGCATCCCCGTGCGAGAACGACCGGACGGGGTGTCCAGCATGCTATACGCCTCGAATTTTTTGGCCTCTTTGCGGGATTATTTGGCTAAAAACCACTCTGAGTGAACTTAAAGGGGCGGTATCGGGGGTATTGTTGTATTAAGTGTTTTTCTGCGTACGCGGATGGGCGCGCGTCTTTTTGATACGGGCCTGCTGTGTGTGCCGGGGAACCTACCAATAAGGTAAGAACTCATTGCACGGGGTCGTACCCCACCAACTATGCAAGGGAGCAATATCGTGGCTCAAGAATTCGATATCCTCATCCTCGGCGGCGGTTCCGCTGGTTACTCTGCAGCTATTCGCGCACGCCAGCTGGGCTTCACCGTCGGTCTGATTGAGAAGGAAAAGGTCGGCGGCACCTGCCTGCACACCGGCTGCATCCCCACCAAGGCCTACCTGCACGCAGCTGAGCTGGCCGAGGACGCACGCGAGGCATCCAAGGTCGGTGTCAACGCTGTTCTGCAGTCCATCGAGATGGGCAAGGTGCGCGACTACAAGGACGGCATCGTTTCCGGTAAGTTCAAGGGTCTCGCTGGCCTGCTGAAGATGAAGGGCATCGAGATCATTGCCGGCGAGGGCAAGCTCACCGCTCAGGACACCATCACCGTTAACGGTGTGGAGTACAAGGGTAAGAACATCATCCTGGCTTCCGGTTCGATCTCCAAGACCTTCGGTCTGCCCATTGAGGGCCGCATCCTGACCTCCACCGAGGCTCTGGAGATGGACTACCTGCCCAAGAGCGCTATCGTGCTCGGCGGCGGCGTGATTGGTTGCGAGTTCGCATCCATGTGGAACGCTATGGGCGTGGACGTCACCATCATTGAGGGTCTGCCCCACCTGGTCCCGAACGAGGACCCCGCAATCATCAAGGTCCTGGAGCGTGCCTTCAAGAAGCGCGGCATCAAGTTCAACACCGGCACCTTCTTCGAGAAGGTCGAGCAGGATACTAACGGCGCTAAGGTCACCCTGGCAGACGGCAAGGTCTTCGAGGCTGACATCGTTCTGGTCGCTGTTGGTCGTGGCCCGAACACCGCAAACATGGGCTACGAGGAGCAGGGCATCCCCATGGATCGCGGCTTCGTCCTGGCTAACGAGCGCCTGCACACCGGCGTGGGCAACATCTACGCAGTGGGCGACATCGTCCCCGGTGTTCAGCTGGCTCACCGCGGTTACCAGCAGGGCATCTTCGTTGCCGAGGAAATCGCTGGCCTGAACCCCACCGTTGTTGAAGACATCAACATCCCCAAGGTCACCTTCTGCGATCCCGAGATTGCATCCGTCGGTTACTCCGAGCCCAAGGCTAAGGAGAAGTTCGGCGCTGACAACGTTGAGACCGCTGAGTACAACCTGGCCGGTAACGGTAAGTCCGCTATCCTGGGCGCCACCGGTATCGTCAAGGTTGTTCGCCAGAAGGACGGCCCCATCGTTGGTGTTCACGCCATCGGTAAGCGCATGGGTGAGCAGATTGGTGAGGCTCAGATGTGGGTTGCTTGGGAAGCATTCCCCGAGGACGTCGCCAAGTTCATCCACGCACACCCGACTCAGAACGAGTCCCTGGGTGAGGCAGCAATGCTCCTGAACGGCACCCCGCTGCACAGCGCATAATCCAGGCGCACATATTTTTACTGGCTGATGTTTTTCGCGTCGGCTTAGTTACGACCTTTCAGGTCAAGGCGGTGACGGGCGTATCCGCTGAACAACGCCCCGCAC
Source organism: Rothia sp. HMSC072B03 (assembly GCF_001809565.1). Taxonomy (NCBI): domain Bacteria; kingdom Bacillati; phylum Actinomycetota; class Actinomycetes; order Micrococcales; family Micrococcaceae; genus Rothia; species Rothia sp. HMSC072B03. The sequence continues at coordinate 609,693 of NZ_KV797969.1, read as the reverse complement.
CCGGATGCGTGCTCCCCGGTTCTGAACCGGGGGCGCGCGTCCGGGTTGCCGCCCCACATTTTTCTAGTTCAAGCATTCACCAAGGAGAACGGGAAAGATTATGTCCCACACCGTAGTACTGCCCGCACTGGGCGAGTCCGTGACCGAGGGTACCGTCACCCGCTGGCTCGTAGAGGTCGGCGACACCATTGAGGTTGACGCTCCCCTGGTTGAGGTTTCCACCGACAAGGTTGACACCGAGGTTCCCTCCCCCGTAGCAGGCGTCGTCGAGCAGATTCTCGTCCCCGAGGACGAGGACGTCGAGGTCGGCGCTGCTCTGGCTATCATTGGCGACGGTTCCGGCGCTGCTGCTCCGGCTGCTCCCGCCGCTGCCGCTGCACCCGCAGCTCCCGCTCCGGCTGCTGAAGCTCCCGCAGCACCCGCTCCGGCTGCTCCCGCCGCTGGCTCCGCTTCCGGCACCGAGGTCCTGCTGCCCGCACTGGGCGAGTCCGTGACCGAGGGCACCGTGACCCGCTGGCTGAAGGAAGTTGGCGAGCAGGTTGAGGTTGACGAGCCCCTGGTTGAGGTTTCCACCGACAAGGTTGACACCGAGGTTCCCTCCCCCGTTGCAGGTACCCTGCTCGAGATCCGCATCCCCGAGGATGAGGACGCAGAGGTTGGCCAGGTTCTGGCTATCATCGGTGACGCTTCCGCTGCTGCTGCTCCCGCCGCTCCGGCTCCCGCAGCTGCTCCGGCCGCTCCCGCCGCACCTGCCGCACCGGCTGCTGCTCCCGCCGCTCCGGCTCCCGCAGCTCCCGCCGCTCCGGCTCCCGCAGCTCCCGCAGCTCCCGCCGCACCTGCCGCTCCGGCAGCTGCTGAGGGTGAGGCATACGTGACCCCGCTGGTCCGTAAGCTCGCTAAGGACAACGGCATCGACCTGTCCACCGTGAAGGGCACCGGTGTTGGTGGCCGCATCCGCAAGCAGGATGTTCAGGCTGCTATCGCCGCTAAGGGTTCCGCTGCTGCTCCCGCTGCAGCTGCTGCTCCCGCTGCAGCTGCTGCTCCGGCTGCTGGTTCCGCAAAGGCACCGCACACCTTCGAGGTTTCCCCCAAGCGTGGCACCGTCGAGAAGACCGCACGCATCCGCCAGGTCATCGCAAAGCGTATGCGCGAGTCTCTGGACATCTCCACCCAGCTGACCCAGGTCACCGAGGTTGACGTGACCCGCGTTGTCCAGCTGCGTGCAAAGGCTAAGGACGGCTTCGTTGCTCGCGAGGGCGCAAAGCTGACCTTCCTGCCCTTCTTCGTCCAGGCAACCGCTGAGGCTCTGCAGCAGCACCCCGCTCTGAACGCTTCCATGACCGAGGACTACAAGCAGATTACCTACCACGGCTCCGAGAACATCGCTATTGCTGTGGACACCCCCAAGGGTCTGCTGGTTCCCGTCATCAAGAACGCTTCCGACCTGGGCATTGCTGGCCTGGCAAAGGCTATCGCCGACCTGGGTGGCCGCGCACGTACCGGCGACATCTCCCCCGAGGAGCTGTCGGGTTCGACCTTCACCATCACCAACATTGGTTCCTTCGGTGCACTGTTCGACACCCCGATCATCAACCAGCCGAACGTTGCAATCCTCGGTACCGGTTCGATCGTGAAGCGCCCCATGGTTATCCAGGATGCAGACGGTAACGACGTTATCGCTATCCGCTCCATGTGCTACCTGTCCCTCACCTACGACCACCGCGTGGTCGACGGTGCAGACGCAGGTCGCTTCCTGCGCACCGTCAAGACCCGCCTGGAGGAGGCAAACTTCGAGTCCGAGCTGGGTCTCTAAGACCTGCACAGACTCAAGGAAGTTTCCTTGTGGCGATACCCTGACGGGTAACCGAGCGTAGCTCCGCCGGTTTTTCCGGCGGCGCGTAAAAGCGGCGGCCCCATCCACTTCGGTGGGTGGGGCCGCCGCTTTTGTGTTCCCGCAAAGCCGCGGTTATACGGGTTCGGCGCGGACGATTTCCCAGCCTTGCTCTCCACGGTGCAGTTCGAAAATAACTTTTTGGCGGGTGATCCCATTTTCTTCGCTGAGTTTGCGGGCCTGCTTCTCCTCAGCGCTGGGCCGGTAGCCCGATGCCGAAACCACCGCGACGATGCGCAGGTCTTCCCCGCCTCCGGCGGAGTCTTCGATGCTTTCGAGAATGAGCTCGGCGCCGCCTCGGGCGCGGCGTTCGCGGTTGCGCTGGTCGAGAAGAGCCCTCAGCACCGCCTCTGGGTTATCGCGTTCCCCCGCCGCCGATACGTCGGGAGCATCGCGTGCCGTGGGGGATTCACCGGAGGCGGCGTGCACCTGAGCCGAGGCTTCTACCTCTCCCCCGCTGAGAGTCAGCATGCCGGCAGAGGTCGCGAGCGCGGCCAGGGTCAGCGCGGTGGCCCCGAGCCGCATCGGGGTGTTAAGCCGCAAGCCTTTGGCGATTTTCTTGTCAGCTCCCGTGTCGGCGTTTACGAGCCGTCGGGCGAGGTGGGTAGCGGGTGGGCTGGCTCTCCCGGGGGTGTGCCTCCCCGACTTTCCGCGTTGTGTCACCATCCCGCGGGTTTCTAAGAACTTGCGGACCTTTTCTCGGGTCTTCTCGAGCGGGGTATCCCGCGCGCTATCCTCTCGTTCCGGAGCGGCGGGAATCAGCATCCGGGCCCGTTCGGAGCAGCTGAGATACACGTTAATGGGCCTGGAGTCGAGGTCAAGATCAAGCACGGGGTTCAGACCGATGCGGGCCAGCCGGGCGGCGGGGGCATCCAGCAGGTACTCGAGGGCACGGCCGAGGTTTCGGGCCCGGTCGGCTTCGGTTTTTGTTCCGGGGCCGAGGCGCAGGCTGAGGGGCACGCGGGCCTCGGCCGGTTCGGGGTCGTGCCCGCAGGCGGCGCGCCATAGCAGGGCTGCGGCGGAGCGCACGTACTCGCCCGCCCACGCGTAGCTTGTGGGTTCTGCGTTCTTTTGGGGAGCGGGTTCCGCAGCAATATAGGAGCTCTCCGGGAGCAGCAGTCGGGGCTTGCCTCCGGCCGTGAGTCCCACGTACTCGGCGGAGATTACTCCGTACCGCTCCCCCGCTTCGCGCAGGGTCTCGATGGCCTCGTGCAGGGAGCGGGCCAGGGTCACGAGCTCTTCGATTTCTAGCGGGCGCAGGGCCAGCAGCCGGTCCAGGGTTCCCGCATCAAGCGGTTCGTAGTAGAGGCTCACCGTGTTGTTCTCTCCCGAGGGGCCGCTCATCCCGTAGAGCCGCGCGAGTCCTGGACCGTTTGCGGGCCTCGGGGTTATCGATTTCCCCGGGATCTTGAAGATGCGCCGGGTGTAGCGCCCCGGGCGCAGAGCCGGTTCGACGCGCATCTCTAAGGGGCAATCGACAATGTTCAGGGTGCCCACGGCGGGGTTTCCGATGGTTTCGAGCGGGAATACTTCATCGTTATTCATGGCTTAATACTATCAAATTACACTAAATAATTTCATTAAATACTCAAAGATAAAATTAAACCTCTAAGCCCTAGTCTTCAGCACCGCTCACCTACCAGTACACAAGGTATTGTGTCGTCCCGTGTTCGCTCATCATATGATTCAGGGCGACCTAATTTTCATCAGCTCATCCGCGGGTCTAAGGTAGAGGTATGTCTGTGACTATTGAACGAGTGGGCTTCGCCCCGAACTATGTGAACTATGTCGAGTGCCTCGAGGACCAGTACCGCATCCATGATGAGGTGGCCAACCGCACCCGACAGAACACCATTCTTCTACTGGAGCACGAGCCCGTCATCACGGCCGGAAAGCGCACCGAAGACCACGAGTACCCCGCAGACAAATCCACCCCGGTCGTCAAGATTGACCGCGGCGGCAAGCTCACCTGGCACGGTCCGGGCCAGCTGACCGCCTACCCCATCCTTCGCCTACCCGAACCCATCGACGTGGTGGCCTACGTGCGCATTGTCGAGGAGATTATCATCAACGTCCTGGCGGGCCTGGGTATCAAGGGTGAGCGCGTCGAGGGCCGCAGCGGTGTGTGGATTCTGGGCGATGGCAAGACCCAGGATAAGAAGATCGCCGCCCTGGGCATGCGCGTTTCGCGTAACACCACCATGCACGGCTTCGCCATCAACTGCTGCAACGATCTTGAGCCCTTCGCTCAGTTCATCCCCTGCGGCATTAGCGATGCGGGCGTCACCTCGATTTCTGAGCAGCTGGGTCGCACCGTTACCCCCGCCGAAATCCTGGAGCCGCTGGAGGCCGAGCTGGTGAAGTACCAGGACCGCCTGGCCGAATCCTTCGAGCCGGTCAGCGCCTAAGCGGCCGGTTCGTCACCTATACGTCATATATTAAACTCGCTTACACTTACGCCGCACCGGGCGTAGAATAGGACGTGGCCCGATTGAGCAGAGGGCACGTCGAACCCAAGGAGAAGACCTTTGAGCACCAAGCCTGACGGACGCAAGCTGCTGCGCGTGGAGGCTCGCAACGCCGAGACTCCCATCGAGAAGAAGCCTCACTGGATTAAGACCAAGGCCATTGTCGGCCCCGAGTACAACGAGATGCGCGAGCTGGCTCGTGGCCAGGGTCTGCACACCGTGTGTGAAGAGGCCGGCTGCCCCAACATCTACGAGTGCTGGGAGGACCGTGAGGCAACCTACCTGATTGGTGGCTCCGAGTGCACCCGTCGTTGCGACTTCTGCAACATTGCGACCGGTAAGCCCGTCGCTGTGGACTACGCTGAGCCTTTCAAGGTGGCAAAGAACGTGAAGGTCATGGGTCTGCGCTACGCTACCGTGACCGGCGTGGCCCGTGACGATCTGGAAGACGGCGGTGCGTGGCTGTACGCAGAGACCACCCGCCAGATTCACAAGATGTGCCCGAACACCGGCGTCGAGATGCTCGTCCCCGACTTCAAGGGTGTTCCCGAGCACGTCCAGAAGGTGATTGACGCGAAGCCCGAGGTGTTCGCCCACAACCTGGAGACCGTTCCCCGTATCTTCCGCCAGATTCGCCCGGCGTTCCGTTACGAGCGTTCCCTGGATGTCATCACCCAGGCTAAGGAAGGCGGCATGGTCACCAAGTCCAACCTGATTCTGGGCATGGGCGAGACCGACGACGAGATTTACGAGGCGCTGTGCGACCTGCACGATGCCGGCTGTGACATCATTACCCTCACCCAGTACCTGCGCCCCGGCCCGCTCTTCCACCCCATCGAGCGTTGGGTGAAGCCGCAGCAGTTCGTGGACTTCGCAAACATGGCTGAGGAGATTGGCTTCGCCGGCGTTATGGCCGGCCCGATGGTTCGTTCTTCCTACCGCGCGGGTCGCCTGTGGGCTCGCGCGATGCGCAAGAACGGCTACCCCATCCCCGAGAACCTGGCTCACATCGAGAGTGAGGGCGCTGCTCTGCAGGAAGCCTCCTCTCTGGTGGCTGCGGGCTACTAAGCCGTTTCGGATTCCGTCTGAAGCGTGGAGGCTCCCCAAACCGGTATTCAGCTGGTGTTCGGGGAGCTTTCCCTTATGCCCCGGCCATTGTGCGGGTAGGGTAAACTAGATAAATTGCAGGCACACTGCATCGTTACGTCACTATGGTTCCGTGAGCGTTTGAGGCGCCTCGGGACCGCGGAAGAACCACTGAGGAAGAATCGTGGCAGATAAGCGCGAAGAGAAGAAAAAGAAGAAGGAACGCACTCCGGGCACCTTCGCCCAGATGAAGCAGGTCTACCAGATGACCAAGAAGTCCGACCCGAATATCGGTTGGATTCTGAGCCTGGCCGCCCTGGGCGCTCTCCTGGTCTTTATCCTCATCGGCGTTGCCCTGGGTAACTGGATTACCTTCCTTATTCTGGGTCTGGGTGCCGCCGCCGTTGTGGCCATGCTGATCCTGAGCCGTCGCGCGGAGGCCGCCGCCTTCTCGCAGATTGAGGGTCAGCCCGGCCGAAGCGGTGCAGCCATGAACTCGGTGCGTCGCGGCTGGCAGGTTGAGGAGCAGCCGGTGGCCGCTAACCGCAACCAGGATATGGTGTTCCGTGCGCTGGGCCGCCCCGGCATCGTGCTGGTGACCGAAGGTCCCCACAGCCGCGTGAATGTCCTGGTGAACACCGAGAAGAAGCACCTGAACCGTGTGGCTCCCGGCGTGCCCGTGCACGTGATTGAGACCGGCCACGATGAGGGCCAGGTGGAGCTCAAGGATGTCGTGAAGACCATGAACAAGCTGCCCAAGGCTCTGACCCAGCAGGAAGTGCAGGCGGTGGGTGGTCGTCTGAAGACCCTGAACCACATGCGCAACCCGATGAACGGTCTGCCCAAGGGTGTCGACCCGATGCGTGCACGCCCCGATCGTCGCGCGATGCGCGGCCGTTAGGCAATGCTAGGCCCCGACCTCTCCCCCCGCGGAGGGTCGGGGCCTTCGTCGTACCCGGGGTCGTTATTGCCGGTAGCGTTCCGCTGCCACCGGGCGCGAAAGATGAGACACAGAAAAAACAGAGATGTTACCTGTTTCCCAAATTTGTAACATTGACGAAACACGTTAGTCATGCACCCGAAAAAAATACCTACTATGCTGGATATGTCCGGGTGATTCGTGATTCGCCCGAAACCGACACTAGACAAACAGGTTGAGGTGTCGCGGCGGGTTACTATTCCTCCTCCGCACTCAATCAAACAAGGAGCAGTCCTCATGTTTACCAGCCCCCAGGAAGTCCTCGATTTCATTAAGAACGAAGACGTCGTCTTCGTCGACATTCGATTTACCGACATGCCCGGCGTGCAGCAGCACTTCAACCTGCCCGCCAAGGCGATTGATGACGATTTCTTCGTCAACGGCCAGCTTTTTGATGGTTCCTCCATTCGCGGCTTCCAGGGTATTGCTGAGTCTGACATGCAGCTGATCCCCGATGTTCAGTCCGCATACGTTGACCCCTTCCGCATTGAGAAGACCCTGGTCATCATCTGCTCTATCGTGAACCCCCGTACCGGCGAGCCCTACCACCGCGATCCCCGCGGCGTTGCTGAGCGCGCCGAGGCATACCTGCAGTCCACCGGCATTGCGGACACCGCGTTCTTCGCCTCCGAGGCTGAGTTCTTCGTCTTCGAGGATGTGCGCTACCAGGTCGAGCCGAACTCCGTGTTCTACAAGATTGACTCTGACGAGGCTCCCTGGAACACCGGCCGTAAGGAAGAGGGCGGCAACCTGGGCAACAAGACCCCCGTCAAGGGCGGTTACTTCCCCGTCTCCCCCGTCGACAAGCAGGCTGACCTGCGTGACGCAATGTGCGTGGCTCTGGACGAGGTTGGCCTCGAGGTCGAGCGTAGCCACCACGAGGTGGGTGCAGCCGGCCAGGCAGAGATCAACTACAAGTTCGACACCCTGACCAAGGCCGCTGACGATCTGCTGAAGTTCAAGTACGTTATCAAGGGCACCGCGGATGCCTGGGGCAAGTCCGTGACCTTCATGCCGAAGCCCGTGTTCGGTGATAACGGTTCGGGTATGCACTGCCACCAGTCGCTGTGGCAGAACGGTGAGCCCCTCTTCTACGACGAGCGCGGCTACGCCAACCTCTCCGACATCGCTCGCTGGTACATCGGCGGTCTGATTGAGCACTCCTCCGCTGTTCTGGCCTTCACCAACCCGACCGTGAACTCCTACAAGCGTCTGGTTCCCGGCTACGAGGCTCCCGTGAACATGGTGTACTCGCAGGGTAACCGTTCCGCTGGTATCCGTATCCCGATTACCGGTACCAACCCGAAGGCTAAGCGCCTCGAGTTCCGTGCACCCGACCCCTCGGCTAACCCCTACTTCGCGTTTGCCGCTCAGCTGATGGCTGGTCTGGACGGTATCCGCAACCGCATCGAGCCGCCCGCCCCGATTGACAAGGACCTGTACGAGCTGCCCGCCGAGGAAGCCAAGGACATCAAGAAGGCTCCCGCTAACCTGGAGGCCGCTCTGGAAGCTCTCGAGGCTGACCACGACTTCCTGCTCGAGGGTGGCGTGTTCACCGAGGATCTGATTCAGGCTTGGATTGATTACAAGCGTAAGAACGAGCTGGAGCCCCTCTCGCTGATTCCGCACCCGCTCGAGTACCAGCTGTACTACGGCGTCTAAGAGCTACCCTATTTCAGTAGCTAGCCTGTAGCTGTTCCCCGCTCACCCGTGAGGTGCGCGGGGAACAGTCGTTTATCCCGCCCCTCTACCGGCCCTGATGCGATTCGCGTGCGCCGCGGCATCTGTCGCCCGTTCAGGTTATAAGGTTTTGGGAATTCGCGAGGCCCCGCGTGCTGAATCGTTATCCCTGGTTCAAGCCTGTGACTTGCGCTTAGAGCGACTCTAAGGATTAACCTAAAGGTGCTGGCGCTCCTCCTACTTACGTCGTGCAACCGGGAGGGGCGCCAGCATTTTCTATGCTCACTTCTGTCCACTCGGGCACGAACGATGTATGTTAGAGCTCCCTTCCTGAACGCAAAAAGCGAAGAGGAGTAAAATAGAAAGTGCGCGCGCCCGGCCTGCGTCACCTACGAATTTCTCGAGAAACGACACCATACGCCGTGTTCTCAGCGCCGCCCTCCCGAAGCACTCTCACGCATCCCTGGGCGAGCATCGCCGATGACCGACCGATTCGTCTGACGCCGCGTATCAACTGTCAACGAGGAGAAATACCATGGCATATCAGCCGACCATCCTAAACGGTGAAACCGTTTTTCGTAACGAAGTTTTTCAGACCGGCCTCATGTCCCAGCTGCTGGACGGTATCTACGATGGCGAAATGACCATCGGTGAGCTCCTGAGCCACGGCAACTTTGGCGTGGGTACCTTCAACGGCCTCGACGGCGAAATGGTTGTCCTCGACGGCGTCTGCTATCAGGTGCGTCACGACGGCTCCGTATCCCTGCCCGATCTGCGCCAGCAGACCCCCTACGCCGTGGTCACCAACTTCGTGCCCATGATCAAGCGCGAACTACCGCAGAACCTGCTGCGTAAGTCTGCCTCGCAGATTCTGGATGACTTCACCGTCTCCAAGAACTACATGTACGCCATCAAGATTTACGGCGAGTTCGAGTGGGTCCGCACCCGAACCGTCATCAAGCAGGAGAAGCCCTACCCGAAGATGGTTGCGGCCACCGAGAATGAGGACATTGTCCAGTTCGATAACGTGACCGGCACGATTGTTGGCTTCCGCACCCCGATCTACGAGCAGGGTATCTCGGTGCCCGGTTGCCACGCCCACTTTATCGATGATGAGCACGTTCAGGGCGGCCACGTGGTCGACTTCAAGTTGCGTTCGGCAAAGGTCGAAATTTGCCCCGGTACCGGCCTGCAGCTGCACCTGCCGCTAACCCCCGAGTTCTCCTCCGCTAACCTCTCCCCCGAGGACCTGGCTGAACAGATCTCCAAGGCTGAAAAGCACTAAGCTTCTTTCCCACCGGGATATAGCAACGGGCTATATTAACGAAGGAGCCGCCCTCTACTGTTGTGTAGAGGGCGGCTCCTTCGTGTCCTACGTGCTGTAAAGGGCGCTTACGCCTCCGGCACGAACTCGCCGTGGCCGCGCTCGCGCAGGGCGGCACGTACCTTCTCGGCGGCCGTATCCAGCTCTTCGGCGGTGGCATCCTTCTTGGCGTTGGCGGGGTCGTACTCAGCCATGCCGTCCGCGGGGAACAGGTGGATGTGGGTGTGCGGCACGTCGAAGCCGGCAATCATGAGCGCGACTCGGTCCTTATCGAAGGCGTCGTCCAGGGCGCCGGAAATCTTGTGCGCCACGGAGAACAGGTGCGCGGCCAGGTCTTCGGGCAGGTCGGGCCAGCGGTCAATCTCGGCGCGGGGAACCACCAGCAGGTGACCTTCCGACTGGGGCATGATGTCCATGAACGCCACGCACTGATCGTCCTTCCAGACGAATCGGCCGGGAATCTCGCCGTCAATAATCTTGGTAAAAATCGTGCTCATGCTATCTCCTTTGATGTTATTCCGCCGCCCACGCGGTGAACGTGTGAGCGGCAGAACGGGTAGTACGGGGATGAGGGTTAGTCCTCAACCTCAATGCTCTCGCCGGGGTTCAGGTGCTTCAGCTCGGTACCGTACTTGCCACCGAAGTTCGTCACCAGACCCTCGATAATGCCGGTACCGTTGGCGTTAATCATGCCATTGTGAATCGGGACCACGCGCTGCGCGCCGGTTGCAATCACAAAATCAATGACTTCCTGAACCTTCGACCAGGGCGCGTGAATCGGTACCAGAACGGTCTGCGCCTTCACGCGGTGGGGCACAACGAGGGAGTCACCCGGGTGGTACAGGCTGTTGTTGAACAGGTAGCCGACGTTGCGGATTACGGGAATCAGCGGATGAATCAGAGCGTGCTGGCCGCCGAAGGTCTTCACATCGAAGCCGGGGATGGCGAACTCGGTGTCCGCCTCCACAACGGTCACCTCAGCCTCGGGAGAGGCTTCCAGAATGACCTTGGCGACATCGGGAACGGTCCAAATCTTCAGAGGGTTACCCTCTGCGATGCGCTGGGCAATAATCGGCAGTACCGAGGGGGCGTGAAAGTGGTCGGGGTGGGCGTGGGTAATGAACAGGTACTCCGCGCCCTGCAGGGCCTCGGCGTGCTCTCCCTCGGGGGAAAAATTACCGGGGTCAATCACCAGGACGTGTCCGTCGTTCTCGATGCGGACGCTGGAGTGGGTGTACTTCGTTAGCTTCATGTGTTTCAGTTTACTCTTGTGTCTCTCTCCTTATCCCAAAAAACTTCACTTTTTGAGACAAAGTGCAAATCAGAGGCTTTCTATGTGGCTTTAGTGTACAGTTCTTTACACAAGATCGACCGTGACTATTGGGGGCGGTTATCCGCTCCGAAAGGTTCATCAATGGACACTCACATTCCCGTTCGGAGAATTACGAAGCCCGCCGAAGCTCGCAACACACGTCAGCGCCGCATCATCAAGGCCACGATGGAAGAGCTCGGCGATTTTATTTCGGCACAGGATCTGCACCTCACTCTCGCAAACCGCAAGGAACAGGTCTCCCTTGCAACCACTTACCGCGTGCTGCAGTCGCTGGCCAACACCGGCGAACTGGACTCGGTCAAGGGCGTTGAGGGCGAAACCCTATACCGCCACTGCCGGGCCAAGGAACACCACCACCACCTGCTCTGCCGCCGATGCGGCACCGCCATCGAGCTGGAAGCTCCCGATTTCGAGGATTGGGCACTGACCATGGGCAAGAAGTACGGCTTCTCGGAGCTCGAGCACGTGGTCGAGGTGACCGGCTACTGCCCCGATTGCACCCTGGCCCTGCGAGAAGAAGAAACGCAGAACGAATCGGCCCGCTAGGGTCGGCACACCGTCCTAGAAGCGGTTGGGATTCCGGCCAAATACCGACGAATCCCACCAATAGCACGACAACATATCAGCACGACAACACACAGGGCGTTGAGAACCCAACCCCGTAGCACGACGTGAAAGAGCCCCCGCTCAACTCGAGCGGGGGCTCTTTCACGTCTGCGGACGTAAGCTAGTTCTTTGCCGCCAGATGACGGCCCGAGGCGCTGTGGCGGCGTTTCACGGAACCAATCACACGGCACACCAGGTAAATCAGGAAGGAAATGCTCGTCACGTACGGGCTAATCGGCAGTGAGCCGGCCAGCGCCAGCATAATGCCGCCTACGATGGAGGCCTCAGCGAAAAGCACTGAAAGCAGCAGCGTGCGCAGCGGAGAAGCCGTCACCTGCATCGCCGCCGCCGCCGGGGTAATCAGCAGGGCCAGCACCAGCAGCGAACCGACCACCTGCACCGACAGCGCCACCGCGATACCCAGCACAACCATGAAAACCAGCGAGAGGAAGCGCATCGGAACGCCCTTCGCCCGAGCCACATCCGGGTCGAGGGAGGCGAAGCTCAGGGGCCTCCACACAATAATCAGCAGGGCAATAATGACCACCGCACCAATAATCATGGTGTTCAGCTGGTCGGCATCCACGGACACGATCTGACCGGTGAGCAGGCCAAACTTATTCGCACTACGACCCTGATACAGCGAAAGGAACAGAATACCCAGCCCCAGGCCGAAGGGCATGAGCGCGCCAATCACCGAGTTCGACTCGCTCGCCTTGGACCCAATCATCGCAATCAGCAGGGCCGAGGCAATCGAGCCAACCATGGAGCCGGTGACTACGTCGTAGCCCAGAAGCAGGGCCAGGGCCGCTCCCGCGAAGGACATCTCAGAAATGCCGTGCACCGCGAAGGCGTGATCGCGCATCATCACGAAGATGCCGACGAAGCCACCGATGAGGCCCAGCACAGCACCCGCAAAAATGGAGTTCTGCAGCATATGCAACAGCTCGCCGTAACGGTCAAACACGAAGATGCGCGAGAGCAAATCACCCTGCGTGCTGGATGTAGCGGCGGCCAACGCGGGGAGGGAAGAGAGAATGGTCATCGAGCGGTTCCTCCCGGTAGGTGCAGGGTGCCGGACGCGTCGCCGGGCTGTGCTTCGACTCGCAGGTGGGCACCGTGGATATTCTGGTCGCCGCCTTCAACGTGGCAGTGATCGCTGGCGTGGGTCTCCCCCACCACCACGTAGCGGCCGTTGGACTTGAGCACGCTCACCGGAGTTCCGTACAGGGAGGTGAGGGTCTCGCTCGTCATAACCTCTTCGACCGAACCAACCGTAAAGCGGCCGTTGGCCAGGTAGAGCACGCGATCCACGTGCTCGATAATCGGGTTGATCTCGTGCGTCACGAAAATTACCGAGACTCCGTGCTCGCGGTTGAACCGGTGAATCAGCTCCGCCACGGCGTACTGATGGTTTAGGTCTAGGGAGAGGAGCGCCTCATCGGCCAGCAGAATCTTTGGGTCGTTCGCGAGGGCCTGGGCAATGCGCAGGCGCTGCTGCTCACCGCCGGAGAGCAGACCCACCGGAACGTTGGCGTACTCGGTGGCGCCCACCGCCTCCAGCAGCTCGTCGACCTTGGCACGGTACTTGCGGCCGTGCAGGCGGATACCCCAGCGGTGCCCGTCCACGCCCAGGCCCACGAGGTCGCGAGCGCGCATCGGGGTGGAGGGATCGATTGCCTTCTGCTGGGGCACGTACCCAACACCGGGGTTGCCCAGGCGGGCGGGCTTGCCGAGCACCGAAATTTCGCCGGAGTTAAGACCGGTCAGTCCGAGGATGACCTTGAGGAAGGTTGATTTGCCGGAGCCGTTCGGGCCGAGCACCGCGAAGTACTCCCCGGCCCCAATATCGAGGGTGAGATTTTTCCAGAGGGTGCGGGCCCCGAAAGCGAGGCTACCCCCGCGAATCGAAATCGCGGGGGTGGCACCGTTATTGTTATCAGTCACTTAGGAGAGCGCCTTTTCGAGGTTGCTGACGTTGGTCTTCATCCATGCCAGGTAGTCGGTGTTCTCGGGCAGGGTTTCGGTGAAGGATACGTAGTTTACAGAAGCGTCCTTCGCGGTCTGCAGCACCTCGTTCGTCTGGGAGGTGGCGGTCTGCTCGTTGTAGGCCAGCAGCTGCACCTTCTTCTCGCTGATAAGGTCCTTGGTTTCCTTCAGCACGAGGGCGGGAACGTCGTTACCCGCTTCGACAGCCTCGGCGAACTCGCTGGGGGTTGCGTTCTCGGCGCCGGTGGAGGAGATCAGGTAATCGGGTACGGGCTCGGTGGAGAGATACTTCTTGCCCGCACCGGAGATGGCCTTTGCGGAGGCTTCGAGGCCGTCCAGCTCCTTGACGAAGTTGGCGGCGTTCGAGCGGTAGGCCTCAGCGTGCGCGGAGTCCAGGGTGGCGAGGTCCTCGGCAATCTGCTGGGCAACCTTCTTGACGGTTTCGAAGTCGTACCAGAGGTGCTCGTTGAACTCGTGAGCGTGGGCGTGATCGCCGCCGTCCTCGTGGTGTTCGCCGCCGCGGTGGTCCTCGACCAGGTGGTTGTACTCTGCGTCGGTGAGCTTGCCGCTGACCTTGACCGCGTTCACGACCTTCTGGGAGGCATTATCCTTGCCGGCCAGGTCTTCAAGGAACAGATCGTAGCCCGCGCCGTTGATGACGATCAGGGATGCGTCCTTGGCCTTGAGTCGGTCGGAGCTGGTGGCTTCGTAGGAGTGGGGGTCGGTGCCGGTGGAGGAAATCAGCGCGCTGACCTCAACGTTGTCGCCACCGACCTGCTTAACGATGTCGGCGTACACGTCGGTGGAGGCGAGCACCTTAACCTTGCCGTTCGAGTTAGCGGAGGCGCTCGAACCGGAGGAGCCGTTCTCGGTGGCGCAGCCGGTCAGAAAGAGGGAGGTCGCGGCGAGGGATCCCAGCGCGGTGAGGAAGTGCTTGCGGGTGATGGGGCGATGCGACATATCGTTCTCTTTCTGTTCGTCTGCTGATGTGTTTCTTAACTACACCACGCGCATACCCGTATAAACAACTCTTTATTTGTTGTCCCGACCGGGCGAATACCCGCGTTCGATGTCCTTTGGAAGCATGCCTTATCGACGGTTCGGGTACGCAAATGCCCCGTGCTTCAGGGCAGCGGGCGCTGAAGCACGGGGCATCGTTTCTGCCGCAGACGGTCACCGGAGGGTAGGAGCCTCGAGTAGCCGAGCCGAGGGGCCGGACGTCGCCTTAGTCGGCGTCCCGACCCGCAGCACGGGCACGCTGACGGCGAATACGTTCGCGCACCTCGTCCTGCGTGGTGTCGTTGATTTCGCCGACGAGCTCCTCGAGCACGTCCTCCAGGAAGACCACACCCAGGGTGCGGCCGTGACTGTCCATGACCTGTGCGATGTGGGTTCGGGTGCGTTGCATCGAGGTCAACGCATCGTCGATATCCGTGGTCGGCGAGAGCGTATCCAGAGAGCGCAACTTATACCAGGGGAAGGGCTCGTTGAATCGCTCCGGGGAGACGGCGAGCGCGTCCTTCACGTGCAGGTATCCCATGTAGGTTCCGTCGCTGTCGGTGATGACGAAGCGAGAGTAACCGCTGCGGGCCACGGCGTGCTCCAGCTCTGCGGGGGTGCTGCCGAAGGGCAGGGTGACGAGCTTGTCACCGGTCACCATGATGTCGGAGATTTCCTTCTCGGTGAACTCGAGGGCGCCCTCGATCACGCCGGCGTCATCCTCCACGGTACCTTCGGCGGTCGAGGTGGCCACGATGGTCTGCAGCTCGCCCAGGGTGAAGGTCGAGGCAACCTCGTCCTTAGCTTCGACCTTCATGAGGTGCAGCAGGCTGTTGGAGAGGTTATTGAGCAGAGCCACGATGGGTGCGAAGACCTTGGAGACACGCACCAGCGGCGGCACAACCCAGAGGGCCAGGCCTCGGGCGGCGAGGGTGACGGTTGCGTTCTTGGGCACCATTTCGCCGAAGATGACGTGCAGGTAGGTCACCAGGATGAGGGTGATGCCGAAGGCCAGCACGTCGACGACCGCGGTAGGCAGGCCAACCAGGTGCATGGGCATCTCCAGCAGGTGGTGTAGCGCAGGCTCCGAGACATTCAGGATGAGCAGCGAGCAGATGGTGATGCCCAGCTGGCAGGTGGCGAGCATGAGCGAGACGTGTTCAAGGGCGTAGATGACGGTCTGCGCCCGTTTGTTGCCTTCCTCCGCGAGGGGCTCGACCTGTGCACGTCGGGTGGACATGATGGAGAACTCACCGGAGACGAAGAAGGCGTTTCCGGCAAGCAGCAGGATCAGCAGTGCGATGGCTACCCAGTCGTTCATGCGCGTACTCCCTTCTTCGGTGCGGTGTCCTCGTGAGCCGAGTTTTCTTTAGAGTCGGGGGTGAATCGGATGCGGTCAACGCGCC
The DNA here is from genome assembly GCF_001809565.1 of Rothia sp. HMSC072B03. Taxonomy (NCBI): domain Bacteria; kingdom Bacillati; phylum Actinomycetota; class Actinomycetes; order Micrococcales; family Micrococcaceae; genus Rothia; species Rothia sp. HMSC072B03. The sequence continues at coordinate 593,932 of NZ_KV797969.1, read as the reverse complement.
GGCCTTCGAGGGCGTCAACGCGCAGGGTGCCCCCGGTGGCCGGGACGGTGTCGCCGATTTCGGGGATGCGGCCGAGTCGATCCATCATAAAGCCGCCGACCGTCTCGTACTCGGGGCTTTCCTCAACCTCGAGTCCGGGAATAAGGGCGTTGATTTCGTCGGGGCGGCGCAGGCCGGAGAAGATCCAGTCGCCGTTGCCGTAGCGCAGGGGGCGCTCGGTGCGTCCGCGGTCGTGTTCGTCGGAGACTTCGCCGACGATTTCTTCAACGAGGTCTTCGAGCGTTGCGATACCCGCGGTTCCGCCGTACTCGTCGAGGACCACGGCAAGCTGCAGGGCTCCCTGGCGCAGCTGGGTGAGCAGCGCGTCCAGGTGCAGGGTCTCGGGGACCTGCAGAACGTCTTCGGCGAGCGCGCCGGCCTCGAGGGTGCCGCGCACTTCGGGGGGAACGCCCACGGCCTTCTTGACGTGCACAACACCCACAATGTTGTCGTGGTCGCCCTTGTAGAGCGGGAATCGGGAGTGGCCGGTGGAGCGTGCCAGCTCGATGATATCGCTGACGGGTGCGGTGTCTTCGAGCATGGAGACCTGGCCTCGCGGGGTCATGACCTCGGAGGCGGTCAGCTCGGAGAAGCGCAGGGTGCGGTCCAGGAAGCGGGCTACGGCTGAGTCGAGGGTACCTTCCTTAGCGGAGCGGCGCACCATCGAGGAGAGTTCGTCGGGGGTGCGGGCGGCGGAGAGTTCTTCTTTGGCTTCCATGCCGAAGCGGCCCAGAATCCAGTTTGCGGAGCCGTTCATGATGCGCACGAGCGGCGAAATAATGCGGGTGAAGTTCAGCTGGAAGGGGGCAAGGCGGCGGGCCACGTTGTAGGGGTCCGCGATGGCGAGCCCCTTGGGCAGCAGTTCGCCCATCACCATGGACAGCAGGGTCGCGATGAGCATCGCGAGGACGAGGGTAAGAACGTCGATTAATCCGCTTGGCAGGCCCAGGCTACCGATGGCGTCCGTGGTGAGCGCCTTGATGGCGGCGTCGAGGGTGTAACCGGTAAGCAGGGTGGTGATAGTGATGCCGATCTGGCAGCTGGAGAGCTGCGTGGATAGGGTCTTGAGGCAGCGCAGGACGGCGTCTGCGGCCTTGTCGCCGGAGTCTTTGGCCTGCTGCACGGTGGCGGCTTCGAGGGCCACGAGAGAGAACTCGACGGCCACAAAGAATCCGGTTCCAAGAATGAGCAATAGCCCGATCAGCAGAAGAATCAGATCCACTCGGTCACCACCTCGGTTCGGAGCGATGCGCCGAGCACGGGTAGAGTAGCGGTCGGGTCGCGGAATAGTGCGGGTACTCCGCGCTGGTCTGTGTGTACGTTCGTACTCGAAGGGTCATCCATACCCCATATTCTAGCGAAGGTTCCGGGCCGCCTCGTTGCTCCGGGTCGGTTCCGTTCTGGGCGGAAGGCCTCGTGAGGGGCTTTATGGCGGCCCTTAGCTTATTTGAACCGTGTTGAGTGAAAAATTGCATTGTCTACATACTGTTCTCAGGTGGAAACTTCACGGTGATTCTCTCTACACTTATACATAGGAGCATGAGTGTGCCGCCAAGCAAGCGGATGAACTCCGGAGTTCACGGCACGCTAGGCAGGTTTGTACGGTGCACACCCCGCACATACGGCCTCTACCGCAGGCGATGCGCACATGCTCAGCGTGATGATTCGCCCCTCGAAGACGCGGGTCGTCTATGCCGGGGTGAGTCCCGGACGCGACGGATAAATTCACACTAATTGGAAGAGGCGTTTAACGTGCCAAATCTGCCAGAACATCTGGTGCCTGAGGAATTTGCCGGTAACGAATGGTTCGTTGAAGAACAGTACGAGCGTTACCAGAAGGACAAGAACCTCGTGGACCCTTCATGGTGGCCCATTTTTGAGACCATCGATAAGGCGCTGGGAGGCGCCGGTACCGCGAGTACTCCGAGCCCTGCCGCAGCCGCACCGGCTGCTCCCGCAACTCCCGCCGCCGCTCCGGCGGCTCCTGCAGCCCCCACCGCTCCCGTGGCATCGAAGCCTACGAAAGCGCCTGCTACCCCCTCCCCCGCACCTGCTACTCCGAAAGCTAATACCGTGGAACCTGCTGAAGACAAGATTGTCCCCCTGCGTGGCCCTGCTAAGGCAGTCGTCACGACCATGGAAGAGTCGTTGACCGTCCCCACCGCTACGACTGTTCGCGCGGTCCCCGCTAAGCTTCTGATTGAGAACCGTAGCGCCATCAACAAGTACCTGGCCAGCACCCGCGGCGGCAAGGTTTCCTTCACCCACATTATTGGTTACGCGGTCATCCGCGCCGTTGCGGCTATGCCCTCCATGAACGTGACCTACAACGTGGATGAGAAGGGCAAGCCCGTTGCCGTCCACAACGCTCACGTGAACTTCGGTCTGGCAATTGATATCCCCCGCCCCGATGGTTCGCGTAACCTGGTGGTTCCGAACATTAAGGGTGCCGAGCAGCTGAGCTTCCGCGAGTTCTGGGACGCTTACAACGACATCGTCAAGCGCGGCCGTAACGGCGCGCTGACCATCGAGGATTTCCGCGGCACCACCGTGTCGCTGACCAACCCCGGCGGTATCGGTACCGTTCACTCGGTGCCCCGCCTGTCGAAGGGCCAGGCCGCCATTATTGGTGTGGGTGCTCTCGAGTACCCGGCTGAGTTCCGCGGTCTGTCCGAGAAGCTGATTACTCAGCAGGGCCTGTCGAAGATTATCACCCTGACCAGCACCTACGATCACCGCGTGATTCAGGGCGCCGGTTCCGGTGAGTTCCTGAAGCTGGTCGAGCACTACCTGCTCGGCGGCGATGACTTCTACGACGCTATCTTCCGCGACCTGCGCATCCCGTTCGAGCCGGTGCGCTGGGCCCGCGACAACCACATCGACGACGAGCACGAGATTTCGAAGGTCGCCCGTATTCAGCAGCTGATTCACGCGTACCGCGTGCACGGCCACCTGACCGCGGCAACCAACCCCGTCGGCTACAAGATGCGTTCGCATCCGGACCTGAAGCTGGAGCGCTACGGCCTGACCCTGTGGGATCTGGACCGCGTCTACCCGACCGGTGGCTTCGGCGGCGCCGAGCGTCTGCCGTTGCGCACCATCCTGGAGCGTCTGCACGAGGCATACTCGGGTTCCCTCGCGGTCGAGTACATGTACTCCGAAGACCCCGAGGTGCGCGCATGGTTCCAGGAGCGTCTGGAGCACGGTGCGACCAAGCCCAACCGCGAAGAGCAGCTGCGCGTGCTCTCGAAGCTGGTTGAGGCCGAGGCATTCGAGCACTTCCTGCAGACCAAGTACCTGGGTCAGAAGCGATTCTCCCTCGAGGGTGGCGAATCCCTGATTCCGCTGCTGGATGCCGTTCTTGACAAGGCAGCCAACAAGGATCTGAAGGGCGTTGCCATCGGTATGGCACACCGCGGTCGCCTGAACGTGCTGACCAACATCGCGGGCAAGTCCTACGCTCAGATCTTCCGTGAGTTCTCCGGAACCGCAGCTCCCTACGAGGGCGGTTCGGGTGACGTGAAGTACCACCTCGGCACCGAGGGCGTCTTCACCTCCGATTCCGGCAAGCAGACCCAGGTGTATGTGGCCGCTAACCCCTCGCACCTCGAAGCCGCTAACACCGTGCTCGAGGGTATTGTCCGCGCTAAGCAGGACGTCTACCGCGAGCAGGGCGTTGAGGGCCACCCGGTTCTGCCCATTCTGATTCACGGTGACGCAGCGTTTGCCGGCCAGGGCATCGTCATGGAGACCCTGCAGATGGCAGACCTGAAGGCTTACACCACCGGCGGCACCGTGCACGTTGTGGTGAACAACCAGATCGGTTTCACCACCCTGCCCAACGACGGCCGTAGCGCAACCCACCCCACCGACATTGCGCGTATGACTAAGGCTCCGGTCTTCCACGTCAACGCTGATGACCCGGATGCCGTGGTCCGCGCCGCACGCCTGGCCTTCGAGTACCGCGAGCGCTTCGGCCGCGACGTGGTCATCGATCTGATTTGCTACCGCCGCCGCGGTCACAACGAGGCCGACGACCCGTCGATGACCCAGCCGAAGATGTACCAGGACATCGACGCTCTGCCTTCGACCCGCACCCTGTACGCACAGGATCTGGTCGGTCGTGGCGATGTCTCCCAGGAGGAGGCAGACGAGGTTCTGGATTCCTACCACTCGAAGCTGGACGCTATCTTCGTCGAGACCCAGTCCTCGGCACCGGCTCCGACCGCTCCACATGTTTCCGGTCTGGAACTGCCGGCTGCTCAGCAGAACACCGAGGTGGTTCACGCCGGCAAGACCGCAATCTCCCTGGAGACTCTCCAGCGCATTGCCAATGCCTTCGGTAAGGCTCCCGAGGGCTTCACCGTCCACAAGAAGCTGAAGAAGCTCATGGACCAGCGCGTTGAGATGGGCCGTAGCGGTAACGTGAACTGGGGTATGGGCGAACTGCTCGCCTTCGGTTCGCTGCTGCTGGAGGGCACCGACGTTCGCATGAGCGGTCAGGATGTTCAGCGCGGTACCTTCGTTCAGCGTCACGCGGTCCTGCACGACCACCTGACCGACGAAGAATGGTCGCCGCTGCAGCATCTCTCCGAGAACCAGGGTAAGTTCCGTATCTACAACTCCTTCCTCTCGGAGTACGGCGTGCTCGGCTTTGAGTACGGCTACTCGGTGGAGCGCCCCGACTCGATGGTCGTGTGGGAGGCTCAGTTCGGTGACTTCGCCAACGGTGCCCAGACCATCATCGACGAGTTCGTCTCCTCCTCCGAGCAGAAGTGGGGCCAGCGCTCCTCGCTGGTTATGCTGCTGCCTCACGGCTACGAGGGCCAGGGTCCTGACCACTCTTCGGCACGCATCGAGCGTTACCTGCAGCTGTGCGCCGAGAACAACATGACCGTTGCGGTCCCCTCGACCCCGGCTTCGCACTTCCACCTGCTGCGCCGCCACGCTCAGCACCGTCCGTACAAGCCGCTGGTGGTTATCAGCCCCAAGCAGTTGCTGCGTCTGAAGGCCGCCGCATCCTCGGTTGAGGACTTCACCGAGGGCTCGTTCCAGCCGGTGATTGGCGACCGTTCGGGCATTAACCCGGCTCAGGTGGAGCGCTTGGTCTTCGTGTCCGGTCGTCTCTACTACGATCTGGAGGCCGAGCGCGAGCGCCGCGGCGACACCAAGACCGCGATTGTCTCGGTGGAGCAGCTGTACCCGCTGCCCGAGAGGGAGATCAAGGAACAGCTTGCCCTGTACTCCAACGCAACCGACCTTGTGTGGGCTCAGGACGAGCCGGCCAACCAGGGCCAGTGGCCGTTCATGGCGGTCAACCTGCTGCCGCTGCTCGACCGCCGCGTGCGTCTGGCTTCCCGCCCGGCCGCTGCTTCCCCGGCAGCCGGTACCGGTAAGCTGCACGCCGCCGAGAACGAGGCTCTGCTCAAGCAGGTCTTCGAAGGCTAAACGGTTGAAGTTCTAACCGTTCACAACCCGTCGCCCCGTCAGGTACGCCTGGTGGGGCGACGGGTTTTTGGTCTCGGATGCTTGTGGATAGGGGATTAAGTTCGAAAACCGGCCCGTAAGCGCTTATCCTAGATATAAAGACTATTACTCACGTGCCCCGCCGCCTCTCACGGCGGGTCCATCCTGCAGAAGAAAGAATTCCGTGGAGCAACGCAATATTCGAATTGTGGCAGTCGGCGATGACCTGCTCGCCGGTGTTGGCGATCCCCGTACCCTCGGCTGGTTCGGCCGCGTCATGGCACGCACCCCGCAGACCACCGCATCCATCGCGGCGTACAACCTGGCCGCACCCAATGAAGGCAGCGAGCAGCTCAACGCTCGCTGGTTTGAGGAGGCCCGCCGCCGCTTTATTCCGGGCGCCGACAACCGCCTCGTCATCGCTCCGTCGACCTTCGACATCGATTTGGGTCTGACCAGCGCACGCTCCCGCTTGAACCTGGCTAACATTGTGGACATGGCCTCGCAGAACAACATCAAGGTTCTGGTCGTCGGTCCCCCTCCGACCCTGGATGCCGAGCGTAACCGCCGCATCGCCGATCTGTCGGCCGCATACGCCGATGTCGTGACCCGCCGTAACCACGTGTACGTGGACACCTTCAACCCGCTGCTGCACCACGAGCAGTGGCGCAACGACCTGGCAGCAAATGACGGTCGCCCCGGCCAGTCCGGTTACGGCCTCATGGCCTGGCTCGTGTTGCACCGCGGCTGGTACAACTGGCTGAACATCCCGGAGCACGGCTAATCCTTTGGAAGAGGAAGGCGAAGAAACTTCGTGTTTTTTCGCTCATATCTCGGTTCCAAGATGCAATCAGGCCGTTTCTATGAAAAAATAGACGGCGTTGCCCCTATAGCGTGGACCACCGATTTTCGGTGACCGCCTCTCACAGGGCAGTTAACGAGGAACGCGCACCGCGAAGGTGGGGCGTGTTTCCATGAACACTATAAGGAGGCTCTCATGAGCAAGCGCGGTCGTAAGCGCAAGGACCGTCGTAAGGGCGGCGCAAACCACGGTAAGCGCCCCAACGCATAAGGTATCTTGCATACACTTTAAAACCCCGGCGTATCGAATCTTCTATTCGAACCCGGGGTTTTGCTTTACCCCCCCCATCACCCGGGTGCGGGGAATAAAGCCCCAAATCAGACGTTATGTTCTACGGTGACCGTATGGAGCGTTCCCGTAGAGAGGAGGAATCATGGCCGAGACCGCAGACACTCAGAGTGTCAGTGCCAAGGACACCCGCGAGCTACGTGAACGTTTTACCGCACAGGCCATGCAGTACGTGGACCAGCTCTACAGCGCGGCCCTACGCATGAGCCGCAACCCCGCCGACGCTGAAGATCTGGTGCAGGAGACCTATATGAAGGCCTTCGCGTCCTATCACCAGTTCACCGAGGGTACGAACCTGAAGGCGTGGTTATACCGCATCCTCACGAATACGTACATCAACCTGTACCGCAAGCGTCAGCGCGAACCGCAGCAGAGTCAGGGTGAAACCGTCGAGGACTGGCAGCTGGCCGCTGCCGGCGATCACGACGCCGTGGGTCTGCGTTCGGCTGAGGCCGAGGCGCTGAGCTCCCTGCCGGGCACCGAGGTGCGTGAGGCACTGAGCTCCCTCCCCGAGGATTTCCGCATGGTGGTGTACTACTCCGATGTCGAGGGCTTCGCCTACAAGGACATCGCCGAGATTATGGACATCCCGATAGGTACGGTCATGTCCCGTCTTCACCGAGGACGACGCATCCTGCGAGAAAAGCTACTCGACTACGCGAGGGAGAACGGTCTGCGCCCCTCCACGGTTGCCAAGGTTGAGGCGAAGGCCGCCGCCTCGGCAGCCAAGGCCGCGGCGAAAACCTCCCCCAAATCGGTTTAGCCCCCTCAAAAAACGTTTGCCCCACTTGCTTCCCCCTACACCTTCCGTGTGAAAGGAACCTCCGATGTCTGATACCCCGAATACCTCTGCTGCCCCTTCTGAAGACTGCGGCGGCGAACCCTGTTCCACGACCCTCAAGAAGCTCTACGAGTTCCTGGACGGCGAGCTGAGCAGCGAACAGGTGCGCACGATTCAGCGCCACCTCACCGCCTGCCCCGAGTGCACCGATGTCAAGAACTTTGAGCTGGCGCTCCGCGAGAAGATGCGTTCCTCCTGCGCGCAGAAAGCTCCCGCGGAGCTCAAGAGCCGTCTGCTGCAGGATGTGCGAGACTTCTGCGAGCAGGTGCACCGCTAGGCACTGAGTCTCCCCACTCTGCTTTTCAGCTTTTCTTATAGGGCCTGCCCGGCGCTCCCCTCGAGCACCGGGCGGGCCCGTCTCATCCGGGGGTTCCGGCGGGGTGCGCTAAACCTTCACCCGGTAGAATAGACCTAGACCGTCTACGGATTCCGCCGAGTGCGGGCTACCCTCCGTAGCATGCCGATTTGGAAGAGGATTTATGAGCGACGCATCAGTGCAGCTGTCCGCGGGTGATTGGCCCGCTCCCCCAGCCCCCGCTTCGGCCCTCGGTCGTCACGCGACGGTGCATATCCCCGGTTCAAAGTCGCTCACAAACCGATACCTGCTCCTGGCTGCTCTGGCCGATTCTCCCTCGTACCTACGCGCGCCTCTGCACTCCCGCGATTCTGCCCTCATGATTGAGGCGCTACGCCGCCTGGGTGCCGGGGTTGAGCTCATTCCCACCGATTCGCCCTTCGGCCCCGACCTGCGGGTTACCCCGTTGGATTTCTCCGCGTCAGCCGAGCCTTCCGGGGTTCGCGAGGCTCACCGCGTCAGTATTGACTGCGGTCTGGCCGGCACCGTGATGCGTTTCGTACCCGCCCTGGCGGCCCTGCTACCCGGTGAGTTCGCCTTTGACGGTGACCCTCACGCACGCCAGCGTCCCATGGGCCCCGTGCTGGAGGGTCTGCGCCAGCTGGGCGTGCGCGTGGACTGCGCCGAAGCGCCCGATGCTCTACCCTTCATTCTGCGTACCCCGGGCCTGGCCTCCGTGCCGGTGGACGAGGCTCCCGTCGTGCGCATCGACGCTTCTTCCTCTTCCCAGTTCGTCTCTGCGCTTCTGCTCATGGCTCCGCGCCTGCCGAAGGGGCTCGTGCTCGTGCACGAGGGCTCCTCGGTTCCCTCGATTCCGCACATTCAGATGACGGTTGAGGCGCTCCGCGAACGTGGCGTGCGGGTGCAGGAGCACTACCCCGCCGAGGGTGGCGAGTACCGCTGGGTTGTTTCCCCCGGTTCTTTCCCCGGCTTCGAGGTCACCGTGGAACCCGATTTGTCGAATGCCGGCCCGTTCCTGGCGGCTGCCGTGGCCACGGGTGCCTCTGTGAGCGTTCCCCACTGGCCCGCCCCCGCGGCTGATTCCTCGGCCGGTACCACGCAGGTCGGCGATATGTGGCGTGAGCTTCTGCCGACCCTGGGTGCGCGCGTCGAGTATCGCGACGGTGCTCTGACCGTGACCGGCCCGCGTTCCCTGCCGGAGGGGCCGCTCAGCTACGACCTGTCGGCCGGGGGCGAGCTCGCCCCGACCATGGCCGCCCTGTGCGCGCTGGCGCACGGCCCCGTCGAGCTGCACGGCATTGCGCATCTGCGCGGCCACGAGACGGACCGCCTGGCCGCCCTGGCCGCCGAAATTAACCGTCTGGGCGGCCGTGCCCGCGATACCGAGGACGGCCTCGTGATTGAGGCTCCCATCCCCGCTGAGGCCCGCGCCGAGACCGTGGTGGCCCGCACCTACGACGACCACCGAATGGCTACCTTCGCGGCCATTGTCGGCCTTCGCCGCGGCAACACCGTCGTGCAGAACGTGGGGACCGTCGCGAAGACGATGCCCGAGTTCACCTCCATGTGGGAGGGCATGCTCGCGCAGTGGGCCGGTGAGGCCCCAGAAGCCCCGCAGAACGCACAAACCACCGAGGAGGTGCGCTAATGGGTTCCTCCCGAATGAATGTTCGTGACTTCTCCGAGTGGGATGAATCGGATGTGCACGTTCGCCCCAACAAGAAGGGCTCCCGCCCCCGCACCAAGGACCGCCCCACCTTCAAGGAGGCCATTCGCGGCCGCGTGATTACCGTGGACCGAGGCCGCTGGTCCGTGGTCGTGGACGAGGGCACCGAGAACGAGCGTACCCTGATTGCCGCCCGCGCCAAGGAACTGCGCCGCACCCCGATTGTGACCGGCGACTTCGTGGACGTGGTGGGAGATACCTCGGGGGCGAAGGATACCCTGGCGCGCATCGTGCGTCTGGGGGAACGCACCTCCGTGCTACGCCGAAGCGCCGACGACACCGACCCCTCGGAACGCGTGGTCGTGGCCAACGCCCAGCAGCTCGTCATTGTGGTCGCTGCGGCCAATCCCGAACCGCGTACCGGTTTCATTGACCGCGCCGTGGTGGCGGCGGTTGATGCCGGAATCGAACCGATTCTGTGCATCACGAAGACCGATGTGCGTTACCCCCAGCATCTGCTGGACTACTACGCCGCCAGCGGCCTCAAGATTGTTCTCTCGGCCTCCTCGGACGGCCTGGCCCCCAGCCAGGACGGTGCCCAGGGCCTCGAGTCGGCTCCCGTGCAGGAGCTGTTGCAGGAGCTGCTGGGTGAGGTATCGGTCCTGCTGGGCCACTCGGGCGTGGGTAAGTCCACGTTGGTGAACGCGCTGACCGGTTCGGATCGCGCAACCGGCCACGTGAACGCGGTGACCGGTCGAGGCCGACACACTTCCTCCTCGGCCCTGGCCCTGCGCCCCGTGGAGCGCGATGGCCGCCCGGTCCCTGCGGGTACCTGGATTATCGATACCCCGGGTATCCGCTCCTTCGGCCTGGCGCATGTGCCGCGTGAGACCGTGGTCGATGCTTTCGTCGACTTGGCCCCCGGTGCCGCCGACTGCCCGAAGGGATGCACCCACGCAGCGCAGGCCCCCGATTGCGGAATCGAAGCCTACGTGGCCGCCGGGAAGGCGGGCCCCAGCGGCCCCGAGCGTCTGGAGTCGCTACGCAAGCTCCTGCTGCTGACCCCCGAGGAGGGGGACTCCGAGAAGGAACTGGGCGCCCTCGCCTAGCCACACACCGATTACTACCGTGAGAAGAGCCAACCAACCATGAGCCGTACCCCGCTGTACACCGACGACCTGCGTCTCGCGCACATTTTGGCCGATAGCGTGGACCGGGTCAGCTCCGCCCGTTTCCGTGACCGTCCCGCATACTCCCCCGCGGAGGACAGCCCCGCTATCTCCGAAGAGGAGCAGAAGCCCGCTGAGTCCGCGCCCCTGGCACCCTGGCAACGTGCCGCGCAGCGGAGTGCCGAGCACGAACCGGTCGTGCCGGAGGCACCCGCCGATTATGCGCTGGAGGTTGCTCTAGAAGTTGAGGAGTTGTTGCGGGCTCAGCTGTCGAGGGTCCGCACCCGCGACGGCATCGCCGGCGAACACGCGGGCCACAACGGCCAGGCGGCGCGCCAGTGGGTTATTGCGCCCCTCGCGGAGCTGGATAACTTCCGCCGCGGCGTTCCCGTGTGGGCCACCCTCATCGCTCTGCTGGACCAGGGTGAGCCTGTGGTGGGCGTGGTCTCCGCCCCGTCGCTGGGCCGTCGCTGGTGGGCCGCTCGCGGTTCTGGTGCGTACACGGGCAAGTCGCTCGCGCAGGCGACTCGCCTTCAGGTTTCTGAGGTGACGCAGCTCGATCTTCTCTCCGTAGCGTACACGGATATCGCCTCGTGGGAGCAGGCTGGCTCCTCCGTCCCGAACCTCACCCCGCGCCTGCTGCACCTGCTACGCTCCGCAAGCCGTTCCCGCGCCTACGGGTCCTTCTGGTCGGCGTGTCTGCTCGCCGAGGGGGCCGTGGATACCGTGGTGGATCCGGCCCTTTCCTTCTTCGAGGTGGCGGCTCTCCTCCCGATCATCCGTGAGGCCGGCGGCGTTGCCTCTACCCTCGAGGGCAACCTGCCCGAGCACGCCGGTACGTCCGAGACGGTATCGTTGGTGGCCAGTAATACCGCAGCGGTTCAGGAACAGGTCCTCCAAATCCTTAACACGGAGGGTTAGGCCTCCTTCTCCCGCCGGACTTATCTCGCCGGAGCCGCGCATATGACAAAGGCGGCGGCACCCCAATACGGGGTGCCGCCGCCTTCCTGCGTTATATCGCTTTCTTAGAGAGCGACGAATAGAACGCCCAGCAAGGCCAGAATGCTCAGGCCTGCAAGGACATAGGCGAAGATATTGAAGGTGTTCATCTTCGAGGTGTACTTGGTGACGTGGCCGCTATTGACCTGCGCGGAATAGATGGCCAGCCAGATAGCAATACCGGCGGGAATCAGGCCCGTCAGGAATAGACCGACGACCGAGGTCGAGTCGTAGGCTAGCGAGCTGGAACGGTAGCCGCGGCTACTCATCTCACTCATCTCGAGGGCACGCAGGCCCACAACCATCCAGGCGTAGATGGTGAGCGCCAGGGCTCCCAGGCCGGAGCAGAAGGCGCCGATGGAGTAGTAGTAGCCGGGGCCACGGAAATCGCCGGTGGCGTCGCCGTAGGGGCGGCGGTGTTCTTCGGGGACGGTGTACTCGGCCGGGATACGATGGTAGGTATCGTCACGCTCGGGGTACGCGGCGGGTGCGATAGCCACTCCCGCGGGTGCACCGGGCTGACCGTTCGGAGCACCGTAGGCGGGCTGGAAGGAGGGAGCTGCGCCGGGTCCTCCAGGCTGAGCCTGCGAAGCGCCGTAGGGAGCGCTATTGTTCGATGCCGTGGCGAATCCGCCCTGGGCGCCGCCGGAAGCGGGGGTGGGGTTCTGGTTATCCATGGTGTGTCCTTATTCGGGTGTCGCCGAGCTCCGGTGCGTGACGGTACGCTCCGAGTGCCCCCGGCAACGTGGGTATCCATTGGCTCTCTATCGTTCATCATACGGCTACGAAGGCTCAAGCGTCGCGGCGTCGGAACAATATCTACCCTTTGATACTACGTCATGAGTTCTCTTTACGTCTTCTTACGTGACGTTCTCGTTACGATACGGTCGCACGTTCGCCCCGCAGCGGGTATAAAAATACCCGGCAGGTGCTCAAACGAGCGCCTGCCGGGTGGTAGAAACCTACCGCGGTTCTTCCTCTTAGAAACTTCTAAGCGATGTTTTACTTACTAGGTCCCTTAGGGAACTTTGAATCACTCTCAAGCATCCTTCTGACTACAAAAGTGACCAAAAGACCTCCTAAAATTGCACCTAGAATTGATACTGGATTAAAGAACTCCCCGTCTCTGGCAAATGAGATAATCACCCAGAACACCGGAACAATAGTGAGAAAAAATCCTAGTGTAAATATATTCTTCGTACGCATTGGACCTCTCCCAGGTTAAAGAGTGAGAGTGCAGGACGCTGCTGCAACAGCTAGCGCAGCGGCAATTACTGCCGGACCTCCAATGGCTTTTCCAAAACCACCAACAAATGCTGGCCCTAAAGCTCTTGCAATCGTGGAAGCAGCTAGCCCCCAATTCCAAGCAGAAATTGCGGTTGTGTTTGCATTCCCACGTCATATAGTGACGTATCTTACGTCACTACTCAGCAGTCTATCAGAGAGTCTCGCCAGATGTAACACGCAAATTTACATTACATGAAAAATATGCTTCTTCTGTCATACACACTCTCAGTGGCGGGTCCACTGCCGCATCTAATCGCCAGGTCGAGGCCCATGATAGTGGCCACCACACCGTCGATCTTCTCGGTGGATTTTTCTTTGTCGGGTTTGATGATCCCGGCAGGGTCGGTGCGGATGAAGATGTTGTCCATCTAAACCTTTCGACGCCAGCCCATACTTTTTGACGTCAGCCCAAACCTTTTGACGCCCAACCCACTTACAATGCGGTCACCTGAGTACCCTCGGGCACGCCGGTACATCCCAGAACAGACCGACAATTGGGCATAAAAATACCCGGCAGGTGACGCCGTGGGGCGTCCTGCCGGGTGGTAGAAACCTACCGCGGTTCTTCCTCTGGATTGGAACCAAGTACCGCCCGTTCCCCAAGGGGTACGGGCGGATGGGAGATCGTGGAGATGCGGGGAATCGAACCCCGGTCCGATGTGGCGTCAACGGGGCTTCTCCGTGCGCAGTTTATGCGAACGCTACTTTTCGGCTCCGGTACTTGCATAAACACATATACCGACGAGCCTAGTCACGTAAAAGTCCCGCCAGCCCCCGCGACGAGGGCTAGCAGCAGTGGCCTTTTAAGTCGATGCCGGTAACTGAGCCAAAGGCATGCTCAGGCCGACAGACGGCAACTCGTGCTTAGGCAGCGAGTGCGAAGTCAGTGCGCTTAGATTCTGCACTTAATTTTTTGCAGAGGGCGTTAACGAGATAACCCTGCATCCTCGGCACGCTTCACCCGTCTCAACTCACATCGTCGAAACCGATCATCCCCCTATGCTTTTATCAAAAAGCCCACCGTCCTCTGAAAGTTTTCCTCAGCGTACCTAGACGCTGTGGTGCCATTCAAACACGGTAGAGATTCAGTATATCTGAGGCACCCGAACGGGCGCAAGTCCCTCGATGCTTCCCCCGACGACGTGCACGCGCTGAGTATCAGTCTCCAAATACAAAGGAGGAGGGGTGGAGCCTCAGAAAATCTGAGACTCCGCCCCTCCCCTAACGCGCTCGTCAGGTGGCGTTCTAAAGTTTATTAACGTGCCGGGACGGTCATCAGGTCGTCCGGATCGTCACCAATCTGGCAGACCGCGTGGCCGTGACCGTCGCTAGTACCAACCTCGGCGCACTTCTGCATGGTCTGGAAGGTAAAGATATAGACAAAGACCATAATGAGGCCGAAGATAAAGGCCAGAGCACCTGTAATGATACCGGTAATTGCGAAGCCCTGACCCGCGCCGGCAGCCTTGGTCTGCTTCAGCGAGATGATACCCAGAACAACGGCAGCGATGCCAAAGAGCAGGCCGATTGCGAAGAAGCCGGTCAGAAGACCAACAATACCGAGAATCATCGAGGTGATAGCCAGAGCCGGGGTCTTCTTCGATGCCTGGTAGGGGTAGTTGCCCTGCTGGCCGTAGTTGTAGAGATCCTGGCCGGGCTGCTGGTAGGAGTTCTGCTGGTACTGGTAGTTGTTGTACTCACCCGGCTGGCCCTGCTGGGGGTAACCCTGGCCGTACTGGGAAGACTGCTGAGCCGAGGAGTCCTGGCCGTACTGGCCGAACTGGTTCTGGCTCTCCTGACCGTACGAGGACTGGTTGTAGGAGTTCTGGCCATACGAGTTCTGGCCGTAGGAACCCTGAGCGGACGAATCCTGACCGTACGAGGACTGATTGTAGGAGGACTGGCCGTACGCGTCGTTCTGCTGGGAAGAAGCAGGCTGCTGAGCAGCATAGGGGTTCTGCGCGTTCCCCTGGGGGTTTCCGTAGTTATTCTCAGACATCTGTCATTCTTTCTTTCACAGTTGCAGTGAACAGTTTCATCTCGCTCAACGCGCTACGTAGCGCCAAGCCTTACCCACAATTATATAAACAAGCCGCTCTTTGACCACATATCACGCAATTTTTTCATCAGGAGAGCCGTCACGCCCTCCATCCAGCCAATATGCTTCGGAGCCAGTGCGCGCTATCCC
Source organism: Rothia sp. HMSC072B03 (assembly GCF_001809565.1). Classification (NCBI taxonomy): domain Bacteria; kingdom Bacillati; phylum Actinomycetota; class Actinomycetes; order Micrococcales; family Micrococcaceae; genus Rothia; species Rothia sp. HMSC072B03. Next base: position 578,811 of record NZ_KV797969.1, on the reverse strand, counting down.
CGTGAGGAGGCAGCACCGTCTGCCCTAGAAACGGCTCAGGTTCTTGTACTCCGAGGGGCTCAGGGTCTGCTCGTGACCGCCCAGGGTGCACACGTAACCACCATCGGACGTCTCGTGACCGTTGTTGATGCACTCCTGACCCATCATGGCGTTCAGCACGATGACCGCGATGGTCACCGCGGCCACCACGAAGCTCACGACACCGGTCACGATACCGCCAATCGCCAGGCCCTTACCGGAAGCAGCGCCTCGACGCACCTGAACCAGCGCAACAATGCCCAGCACGATACCGGCCAGGCCGAGAGCAACACCGTAGATAAAAATACCGGTCAGAATACCCAAAATGCCGCATACCAAGGAGGCGATAGCCAGCCCCGAGCCCGGCTTCTGTTCCGCAGCAGAGTGCGAGGTGCGCTCCGCAGCATCCTGCACCGGCGCGGAAGCGGCGTCTTCGGGCAACGGCTGAACGTTCGAGGACTCAGACATATCGGTCTCCTTACATAGATATAGTTTGTGGCGGCGCACGACGGAGCTTGGAATTGTAGGCAACATCCGGTCGGCGCACTATCCACCTACCATTATAGGTAGGGGCGCCCACCCTTCCCGAGGGAGAAGAGCGATGCGCCAGTCCCTAGCCGAGGTTGCGGTAACGCATCGCGCGGCGCGCCTCCAGGTCATCCTGACGCTCACGCAAAGCCTGACGCTTATCGTACTCACGCTTACCGGTCGCCAAAGCAATCTCAACCTTCGCACGACCATTCGAGAAGTACAGCTTCAACGGAACCACCGTGTAACCGGTCTCCTTCAACTTCTGCGCCAACTTATTAATCTCAGAACGATGCAGCAGCAGCTTACGGCGACGACGAGCCGCATGGTTCGTCCACGTACCGTAACCATACTCCGCAATATGAATACCCTCGAGCCACAACTCGTTATCGGTCACCTGGCAGAAACCATCCACAATGGACGCCCCACCATCACGCAGAGACTTCACCTCAGTACCCAGCAGAACAATACCCGCCTCATAGGTATCCACAATGTTGTAGTTGTGGCGAGCCTTTTTATTCTGGGCAATAATCGCGTTATTCGGGTCTTTCTTTGCGTCTTTCTTCTTTTTCTGAGCCATTACTCAATCCTTCACGTCTTAGCTGTCTTCAGCCGCGCGCCCCGAAGCACGCCAGCGAATCCCAGCATCAATAAAAGCGTTCAAACCGCCATCCAGCACGTTCGAGGTATTACCTTCTTCGTACCCGGTGCGCAGATCCTTCACCATCTGGTACGGGTGCAGCACGTAGGAGCGCATCTGATCGCCCCAGCTCGCCTTGATATCGCCGGCAAGCTCCTTCTTCTTCGCGTCTTCCTGTTCTTTACGCAGCAACAGCAGGCGGGACTGCAGCACGCGCAGGGCCGCCGCACGGTTCTGCAGCTGCGACTTCTCATTCTGCATCGACACCACAATACCGGTCGGCAGGTGAGTCATACGCACCGCCGAATCCGTCGTGTTCACCGACTGACCGCCCGGGCCCGACGAGCGGAACACGTCCACCTTAATCTCAGACTCGGGAATCTCAATAGCATCCGTCTGCTCAATCAGAGGAATCACCTCAACCGCAGCAAACGAGGTCTGGCGGCGTCCCTGATTATCGAACGGCGAAATACGCACCAGGCGGTGAGTACCCGCCTCCACCGACAGACGGCCAAAAGCGTACGGCGCGTTCACCTCGAAGGTCACCGACTTCAGGCCCGCCTCCTCAGCGTAGGAGGTGTCCAGAACCTTCGTCGGGTAGCCGTTCTTCTCCGCCCAACGCAGGTACATGCGCAGCAGCATCTCCGCGAAATCAGCGGCGTCCACGCCACCAGCGCCCGAACGGATCGTCACCACAGCCTCACGCTGATCGTACTCACCGGAGAGGAGGACCAAAACCTCCAGCTCTTCCAGCTTGGCGCGAATCTGGCCGCATTCCTCCTGAGCATCTGCCAGTAGTTCGGCGGCGGTCTCAGCATCCTCGGCCTCGGCAAGCTCCACCATCACCTCAACATCGTCAATGCGAGAGGACAGCGAGCGCAGACGATTCAGCTCCGACTGCTTGTAGGAGAGGGCACTCGTCACCTTCTGGGCATGCTCAACATCATCCCACAAATCGGGGGCGGCGGCCTGTTCGGACAGCTCCTCAATGGCGCGCTCAATCCCCTCGATGTCGCTCACTGCGGCAATCGAGGCAAAGATAGCGCGAAGCTCTTTAATCTCAGCGGAAAAATCGAAGGATGCCATAGCTTTTAACACTATCGCGAAACGGCCAGAAAGTCCCGCCGTTACAGCCCCCAACAGCCCACAGCGCAGAAGGATAAGGCAGGCAGAGGGCAGAACCCGCGCAGCGAAGACCTAAAAAGGGCATAAAACGAGGGCGCATCCGCTAGCCGTTACACTACCTTGCGGATGCGCCCTCGCAGTCTAGGAGGCTCACAACACGCCAATAAGCGAGTGAGCCGATATACCCGTCGCCGATACGCCCGTGCGCCGTTGATGGACGCACTAATCAGTGGACGGGCCCTGGCTCGTCTTCAAACGCGACGAACCGTGAGCGGTTACCTCAATACCATCAGGCACCAGAATCGACAGTAGCGGCGGACGAATACGAGCCGACAGGTACACATGCACACTCTGGTCAGAATCCACAGACACGTTCTCCAGACGTAGCGCCTGAAAATCCTGCCCCGGCTGAACCTCAGCCAGGTACGCACTCGCATACTCCCACGCCGCCGAACCACTCGCCTCATCCGGAGTGCGCATCGTGCGGGTAATCGAGTTCGCCTGAGCGTCCGCCATATCCTGCAGATGCTGAGTCTGCAGATACGCGCCCGTAATCGCCACCGTCACCGAACCGATGAGCAGAAGCAACGCGAGCATGCCCACAATCAGCGGGGCAATACTGCCCTCTTCCGGGCCCGAAGCGATCGGGTCAGCGGCGAGCGCCCGGCTCTGCGCACGGGCACGAACCTGTAGATGGGCACGACGGTATGTGTTAGCGTAGCGCTCCCGCACAGAGGAAAGCAGGCGAGCGGGCGAGAACAGATGAGCGGGCGAACCATTAGGAATCAGCATGACCAGACCCCCAACTCGTCGCATGAGAACTCACCGGAATCACGCCGCCACCCATAAACGAAGGCAGAAGCGGCAAACGCGCCTGAACCGTCACCGTGGCGTACGCCTTCGTACCCGAGACGCACTCCCCCGACGCACAGCTCAACGACACGCTCACATCGGAAGGCTCAACCCCGTAATCCGCGGCAGCATGCACCGCCAGACGCTGAGCCAAATCCGGGCCAACCGATGAATCCTGCGGCTGCTCCTGCACATACAGCACCACCTGGGCGCTCGCAGCATGAGCCGCCATCACCGAAGACTGCAAGCTAAAAATCGTCAGAATGCCGTAGAGCACCGGGATGAGCAGAGTAATACCCAAACCCAGGAACTCCACAATGGCGCTGCCCTCTTCAGAGTCGTGTTGCTCAGAAAGAGGCCGATCAGAGCGGCTCTTCAGGCGTTCCTTCACCCGCTGCCGAAGCGAAAAGTCGCTAATCACCGGAACGATGCTCCGCATAAATCGCATGCCCCTTCACCTCAATAGAATCCGGAAAACCCCACGGACCCAGCACCGGCAACGGCGACTTCACCGTCACCTCCAAAGTGCGCACACCCGTAGAATCACTACTCTGACGGTACGAAATATTCTCAGCATACGAAGACGGAAGAGTCCCCTCAATCATCTGACGGGTACGCTCCATGCCCTCCTGCGGAGTGCGGTCACGCATCGTACCGTACCGTGCCCCAGCCGCCGCAGCATCCACCAACATGGTTCGTGCATACAGGGCGAAAGAAACCTGCAGAATCGCCATGGTCAGCAACACCAACAGCGCACCGACCATGACGAATTCCGTGCTGGCGTCACCGCGCTCGCTCTCCTCCACAGAATATTCCGCGGAGGATAGCTCAGCGGCAGTCAGCTCAGAAGCGATGCGGGGCTTACGCATTACTGGTGAACCAGAGCAATCGCGTCGTTGAACATCTTGGTCAGAGCGGGCTGAGCAATCGCCAGGATAGCGGCAACCAGCACGGCGCTCATCATGGTAATCATGACCCAGCCGGGCACGTCGCCGCGCTCGGGATCATCCTGCTTGTTCTTCAGGCGCAGAGCCAGCACGGATGCGATAGCCAGGGCAATCAGCACGGTGAGGGTGGTGCGGAAACGATGGAACATGATTTTCTCCTTCTATCAAAGGGTGTAGTGTGTGGTTGGTGCGGCGCGCCGGGCAATCAGCCCAGCCCACCGCGGTGCAGCCGGTACGGTGTGTACCCGCCGCAAAATCTAAAAGTTCAAACGCATGAGCGACAGGCCCGGGAAGACCGCAAAAATTACGGTCAGCGGCAGGATGAAAAACACCACCGGGGCGAGCATCGCAATCTCCTTCTTACCGGCTGTTTCCATCAGCTCACGCTTAGCGTTATCGCGCACATCCTGAGCCTGCGCACGCAACACATCAGCCAGAGGGGTACCGCGCTCAATCGCAACAGCAATACCCTCAACGAAGCGGCTCAACGCCGGAACGCGAGTACGCTCCGCAAACTCCTGCAGCGCGCTCAGTAGCGAAACGCCGGTGCGGGTCTGCGCCAAAATCTCAGAAAACTCACGAGCCAACTCGCCGCGAGAGGTCAAACAGATACGTTCCAAAGCCGCCAGCGCCGACTCGCCTGCCGTCACCGACAGCGCCATCATCTCCGCCAGCGCCGGGAACTCAGCAACCAGCTGCTTCTCACGCTTAGTCACCGCCTCACCCAGCCACCAGTCACGTGCCAGAAAGCCGCTCAAACCGCTCACCAGCACCAGCACAAGAGCCACCAGGATGGAGAAACGCTCCTGCACCACGCCAATGACGGTCAAGGCACTCATGACGGTCACACCGGCAAGAGCCCACAGCAGCTGCTCAGCACGAAACGCGCTCACACTCTGCGAAGAACCAGCACGACGCAGACGCTCCTGCACCGAACTATCACTCAGCGACGAGCCGCTCAACGACGAAGACAGCGAACGCAGAAGCGGCGCACAGAACGCCGAAATCGCCTCCAGCAGGCTCGGCTCACGGCGCTCCTGCTCCTTCAACAGCGACTCACGCAGAGTCTCACCGCGAAGCTGCGATGCCACGCGATCGGCGAAGGAAACGCTTCGAGTATTCAGAACCGACGAAAGAATCAGGCCCAGGCCGGCCGCCAGCAACAGGGCAAACACAATGGGAAGGTTCATCCGAAGACCCTCCGTTCGCGCGGAAGCTCACCGATGCGAAGCATCAGACGATAGGCGGCCAGCGAAACCGTCGCCCCGGCCATCATGAGCACGGCCCCGGCAAAGGAGTTGTACACCATGCGCGCCGCCGGCTGCGTAGCCATCAGGCAGAGCACGAACCAGGGGGCCACGCACGAGAGCCGGGCCGCATTCACTGTCCAGGATTGGCGAGCCAGAAGCTCCGAGCGGGTGCGGGCATTATCGCGCAGAAAATCGCTGAGCGTGCCCAGCAGCTTGCCCAGGTCAGAGCCTCCCACCTCGCGAGCAATCTTCAACGCCTCGATGATGGTGTCCGCAACCGGGTCCGAGAGGTATTCCTTCAGACGGTTCAGCGAGGGCACGAACTCGCCCGAGGCGCGATAGTCACGCGAAAAGTGGGCGAAGGCATCACGCAGCTCTTCCGGGCCGCGGTACGAAAGCTGAATCAGCGCCTCCGGCAGGGACAAACCCGCACGAATCGCCGAACGCAGGTGGTCGACGGCATCCGGCCACAGCTGCCAGATGCGTGCATCCGCGGCACGGGCGCGATGATTCACCACCACGCGAGGGGCCACCAGCCCGGCGATAAACCCGAGCACGCCCAGGGCCACCAACTGGCTAACCAGCAGAAGCAGCAGGGACAGGGCGACGGCGCTCGCAAGGCTCACCCAGGTGAAGGTTCGAGGGGTCAGCGTGTGCATCCCGGCTTTGCGCAACGCCACGACCAGCGCGGGGTCGGCGGCCTCGCGGACCGGTTTTTGCCCCTCCGGAAAACAGGAGAGGTACACCAGGCACACGCCGATGCCCAGAATTAGGCTGAGGAAAAGCGGCATCACTGCCCCGCTTTCGCGAGGGCCAGCACCTGTTCGGGACGATGTCCCGCACGTACCCAGCGTTCGGCGTTCGGCAGTTCCAGGGCCACGCAGACCATGCGCCCATCACGTCGCACAAATAGCGGCGACATCTCAATCACCCCGTCCTCGACACGACCGCCGAGCATGCTAATCTCCTCGACCCGGCGCTGCCCGCGGGTATCGCGGCCGCAGTGAACCACGATGTCAAAGCACGAGGCCACGGTGGGCACCACGAATGAGGAGGAGATATTCTCGCCCGCCAGTAGCGGCAGGGTGCAAATCTTTGTCACGGCGTCGCGTGCCGAGTTCGCGTGAATCGTGCACATGCCGGGCAGACCCGCGTTGAGCGCAATCAGCATGTCCAGAGATTCTGCCTCGCGTACCTCGCCAATGAGGATGCGGTCCGGGCGCATACGCAGGGCTTCCTTGACCAGGCGGCGCAACTCGATGGCGCCGGTACCCTCAAGGTTCGGCTGGCGGCATTGCATGCCCACCACGTCTCGCAGCGGCACGGATAGCTCAAAAATCTCTTCACAGGTGACCACGCGTTCCCGCGGCGGAATCGATGCAGATAGGCAATTGAGCATCGTGGTCTTGCCCGACTGGGTTGCACCCGAGACGAGGATATTCATGCCGCTCTCCACCGCCGCGTGCAGCAGGGACGCCGCGCCGGCGCTCAGGGAGTTCATGCGGACCAGATCGGGCAGGCGGCGGGCCCGCACCACGAACTTACGGATATTGATGCTCGTGTGCCTGCGGGTGATATCCGGGATTACCGCGTGCAGGCGGGAGCCATCCGGCAGGGAAGCATCCACGAAGGGAGAGGAAAGGTCCAGGCGACGGCCCGAGGGCTTGAGCATACGCTCCAGCAGGCTGTTGATGGCCCGGGGGCTCAGATGCAGGCCGGTGAGCTCGCTTTCGCCGTTGCGCGCGATGAAGATTTCATCGGGCGAGTTAATCCAGATCTCCTCAACGCTCTCATCATCGAGGAAGGGCTGGATGACCCCGAAACCGCAGATTTCATCGTGGAGCCGCTGGATGACGACGCTCCGCTCCCCCACATCGGGCAGGGAGACGCGGGTGCGCTTCTGCTCATATTCATCCAAACATTCACCGATGAGCGCGCGTACGGCATCCCGGTCCTCTCGAGGGTCCAGGTTGCGACGGCGCATGGCCTTGCGAATGTTCTCCTCAAGTAGAGCCAGGTGTTCCATTTTGGTATTCGGAACGGTGTTCTCCATTGAAATAATCCGATGCTGCGGTGTGTGGTGGCGTTACATGCAACTTTGCGACTGTAACCTATTACTTCCATCATCCTAGCCACAGGGCATCAAATTTATCAAAACTATATATTTCGCTACTTAATATTTACAGGTGTAGTTTTTCGATATTTTCTATCGTGATATGTGCCATTTCTACGCGGGGAATACCCGGATCAGTACAAACGCCCTAGTCAATCGCCACAAGTATTCTTCTCCGCCCTTGGGAGGTAGCTTGCAGCATCTAGCGCCCAGCCCATCTTCCTACCACGAATACGTGCGTAACATTTGGTGCTTTATCCACACCGCGGATTTGGCCAGGACCATCCGCGCTGTCCCTCACGAGCCGATAACCCCGCAACGAAAGAGCGCAGTGACAGGGCACGGCAAAGGGGCGTGCACTCCCCTCACGGGAATACACGCCCCTTCACCATGACGCTTAGCGTTTAGTCACCGCCGCGAATTACCTTCACGGCCTCCTTAATCGGGCCGTCGAATCGAAGGTTACCGTGTTCCAGCACCACGCCGCGGTCACAAATCTTAGACACCAAATCCAGGTCGTGGCTCACCACGGCAAGAGTCTTACCAGCCGAGCACAGCTCCTGAATCTTCGCAATACACTTCTTCTGGAAGGGCTCGTCGCCCACCGCAAGAATCTCATCCACCAGGAAGATATCCGGGCTTGTGTGCACGGCAACCGAGAACGCCAGACGCAGGTACATACCCGAAGAGTAGAACTTCACCTCGGTATCGATAAAGTCGTGAATCTCAGCGAAATCCACAATCGAATCGAAGGAAGCCTCAATCTCATCCTTGGTCATACCCAAAATCGCGCCGTTGAGGTACACGTTATCGCGGCCGGTCAAATCCGGGTGGAAACCAGCGCCCACCTCAATCAGACCCGCAATATTGCCGCGAGTAAGAACCTCACCCTCGTCGGCGCGCATCACGCCAGAAATCATCTTCAGCAACGTGGACTTACCCGAGCCGTTCAGACCCAGAAGAGCCACACGCTCACCCTGACGAATATCCAGGCTCACGCCGTTGAGCGCATTGAACTTCTCCGAAAGATCACCCTTGCGGCCCTTAATCAGCCACACAAAAGCTTCCTTCATCGAACGGGTGTGGCGCAGAACGAAGCGCTTCACCAAATTCTCCACGTGAATCACCACGGGAGCGTCCGGGCTCACCGGCGGGAACTCAAGCTTCTTAATATCCACAGAATCAGAGCTCCTGGGCGAAGTTGCCCTCAAACTTACGGAAGAGCAAATCACCAATCAAAACGGTCAGCAGAGAAATACCAATGGCAATCGGAGTCCAGAAGCTGAAGAGATGCGGAACCACCTGCGAAGCAGGAAGCGCCAAATCCTCAGGACGGAGCGTCGGATGCCAGAAGCCATAGTGGAACAGCTCCACCGCAACGGTCAGCGGGTTAATCATGAACACGTTGAACACCCACGGGTAGAGAGTGTCACGCACCATGGTCCAGGAGTACAGCACCGGCGAGAACCAGGTAGCCACCATCAGCAGCATGTCCACAATGTTCTCCGAATCTCGGAAGAACACGTTAGCCACACCGAAAATCAGACCCAGACCATAGGACAGCAGCATCACGATGAGCATGCCCGCCAGAATCGACCCGAAAGCCAACGCGGACGGATGCCAACCCACCGCAAAACACGCCAGGAGCATGACCACAATCTGCGGCACAAAATGCACCAGAGCCACCCACACCGTCGACAGCGAGAACAACTCACGCGGCAGGTAAATCTTGCGAATCAGAGCGCTGTTAACCACCATGGCGCGAGCACCATTGCCGAACCCCTCCGAGAAGAAGTTAATGGCAATCATGCCCGAGAATAGGTACACCGCATAGTTGTGCATACCGCGTTCCAGGCCAAGGAAAAGACCCATGGCAATGTAGAACACCAGGAACTGCACACCCGGCTTAATGTACGACCACAAAATACCCAGCACCGAGCCGCGGTAGCGGACCTGGATTTCCTTATCGACCAGCAGTCGAAGCAGGTAGCGATTCTTCATCGCATCCAGAATGCCGCGGCCGCGACCGGGCGCCTTCAGGGGAACAGACTTCAAATCGCTCATCGGGTCAGCTCAGAATCCGTATGCTCAGCAAAGGTCTTAGCCCACGCATCGTAGGAGGCAACCTCTGCGGCCTTCGAACGGTACAGGTCGCGCAGCTTCTCCCAGCCGGTCACCAGCTGAGCGTGCAGCTTCGCGGCGTGAATTAGCTTCGACTTCAGCTGCTCGGGGTCACGACGGTACCAGAAGAGACCGGTACCCTCAGCGTTCGTGGCCAGAGCCGAGTCGAACTTCGACAGGGTCCACCAGTTGGTTTCACCGTAGTTCAGCTGAATCTGCGGATGCGCCTTCGCTTCTTCGCTCACGGGCTTGAAGAGCTGGCGACCCACGGTCTTCGCGGTCCACGAAGCAAGCTTCTTGTAGCCGGGGGATGCGAAGGAGCGGCGACCGCGGAACGGCGGCTTCTTCGACTGGATAGCCGGGAAGTCGTCCACGTTCGGCTTCACCTGAGACTCCGGGTACTCCTTAGCCATCGCGCGAATCACCGGCAGACGCTTCGAGAGCGAGGGGTGCAGGTGATCGGGGCCCGACAGCAGGTCCTCGAGAGCCAGCAGACGGCCGGCCTCGGTGTAGTACTGCATCGACAGGGTGTGCTTGACGTCAAGGAACAGCGAATCCAGCAGCACGCGGCCACCCTTGTCGAAGGGAGAGTGCAACAGGGCCGTGATGAGACGGTTACGCTCGTGGTAGTAAGCCTGCCAGCCGACGGAATCGTCCTTATCGGTCCAGGACACGTGCCACACGCCGGCGCCGGGGAAGGACACGGTCGCGAAGCCCGCGGCCTTAGCGCGCAGGCCGTACTCGGCGTCGTCCCACTTCAGGAACAGCGGCAGGGACAGGCCGATCTCCTTGATGACCGCGGTCGGGATGAGGCACATCCACCAGCCGTTGTAGTCCACATCCACGCGGCGGTGCAGCCACGGGGTGTTACGCAGGTTGTGGTGGCCCAGGTTGTGGCCCATTGCCATGTCTTCGTGCGGCTTAGCGTAGAAGTTACGCCACGGATCCACGACCTCACCGAACGCGTGCAGGACCGAGCGGTCGAACATGTCAAACATGTGTGCGCCCACGATGGTGGGCTCCTTGCAGTAGTTTGCGAAGGTCACCATGCGCAGAATCGACTCGGGCTCAACGATAACGTCGTCATCCAGCAGCAGCACGTAGTCGGAGCCGTTGTTCACGGCCTCGAACATGCCGCGCGAGAAGCCGCCGGAACCGCCCAGGTTGCCCTGATTAATGATGCGGAACTTGCCCGCCAGAGGCTTGACGACCTCTTCGAAGTCCTCGTGGTCCTGAACCTTCTGGGTGCCCTGGTCGACAATCAGGAACTCGTGCACGGCATCGAAAATCTCGGGGCTCTCGCCCAGCGCACGAATGTTGTTGATGCAGTACTCCACCTTGTTCATGGTGGTAATCTGCACGGTTGCCTGGCCGGCCTTCACGTCGGCGCGGGGCTCGATATCGCCCAGCCAATTTGCCTCGACCAGCTCGAGGTCGGTGGTACCTGACAGGTCGAACCAGTACCAGCCACCGTCACCGAAGGGTGCCAGGGGCATCGTGAAGGTGGTGGTCTCCTCGCCGGAGAGCAGCTTGGCGTCCACACGCTGGATCACGCCACGGCCGTTGGACTTGTACACAATGACCATGCCCTCGCCACGGGTCTGAACGCTCAGGGTGACCTTCTTCAGGTCGGTCCAGCGGCGCCAGTACGAAGCGGGGAAAGCGTTGAAATAGGTACCGAACGACAGGCTCTGGCCCGCGCTCACGGTGATGGAGCGGCGGCTGTTCAAGCTGTTCGCGGCATCACGGTTCGCGCTAGCGTTCGATACAGACTGACCGGAGGTGTTCATCGCCTCCGCGATGGAGGTCGAGGCGTCGCCGTCGATACGGGTGGGCAGCTGAACGCCGGTTGCAACGCCCGCATCCACGTAGAGGGGCACGACGTCGGTCTCAACCGCGCTCGGGAAAATGACCCGCTGCAGAGTCTTCAAAGTCTGAGTAGCCATAACTATGCGTCCACACCACCGGATTCGATCTTGGCACCGTCGGTGAAGTGCGGGCGGATCTTGTTGTCAAACATCGACAGTGCCGAGGCGATGGCCATGTGCATGTCCAGGTACTTGTAGGTACCCAGGCGGCCACCGAACAGCACGTTATCCTCACCCTTAGCCAGGTCGCGGTAAGCCAGCAGCTTCTCGCGATCCACGGCAGTGTTCACCGGGTAGTAGGGCTCGTCACCCTTGTTAGCGAAGCGGGAGAACTCACGCATAATGACGGTTGCGTCCTTGGTGTAGTCACGCTCCGGGTGGAAGTGACGGAACTCGTGGATACGAGTGAAGGGGACGTCAGCATCGGGGTAGTTCATCACGGAGCAGCCCTGGAAGTCCTCAATCGGCAGAACTTCTTCTTCCAGGTCGATGGTGCGCCAGGACAGATCGCCCTCGGCGTAGTCGAAGTAGCGGTCCACCGGGCCGGTGTAAACCACGGGAATCTGGCCGAGCACGTTCTCGCGGGAGTACTCGTGGCCGGGCTCGAAGAAATCGGTGTTCAGGTGAACCTCGATATTCGGGTGTGCGGCCATGCGCTCCAGCCAAGCGGCGTAGCCGTCGACCGGCAGGCCCTCGTACTTATCGTTGAAGTAGCGGTTGTCGTAGGTATAACGCACCGGCAGACGGGAAATGATGGATGCGGGCAGCTCCTCCGGCGGGGTCTGCCACTGCTTTGCGGTGTAGTGCTTGATGAAGGCCTCGTACAGGGGGCGACCAATCAGGGAGATGCCCTTATCGTTGAGGTTCTGCGGGTCGGTACCAGCCAGCTCGCCAGCCTGCTCAGCAATCAGCACCTTTGCCTCTGCCGGCGAGTAGGCGGCGTTGAAGAACTGGTTGATGGTACCGAGGTTAATCGGCATGGGGTACACGATGCCGTTGTGGCGGGTGTACACGCGGTGCACATAGTTCGTGAAGTCGGTGAAGCGGTTCACATACTCCCACACGCGCTCGTTGGAGGTGTGGAACAGGTGAGCGCCGTAGCGGTGCACCTCAATGCCGGTCTGCTTCTCCTTCTCGCTGTATGCGTTACCGCCAATGTGGGAGCGACGGTCCAGCAGAGCGACTTTCAGGCCCAGCTCGGTGGCGGCCTGTTCTGCGATGGTCAGGCCGAAGAGGCCCGATCCGACAACTACGAGGTCAGCAGTCAATGTTTTCTCCTGTATTATCACGGCGCCCCGACCCCTATCGGGGCTGGTTTTCGCCTTCCAGACCGGGCATTTCCCCGCTGGTTCGGGGAGGGCACGATCCGCGTGGGCGGGGCACACCTTGCCCCTCCCACGATGGATATAGTCATACTCTAAGATACCCGCTTATCAACTGGTCCGCATACTTATGACATGATTTTCGGTACTTTTGGGAACTAGTTTTTGCGCTATTGGTCGTTGGGTTCCGGATGGACATGAACGGGATTAGCACGCATCTGAAGATTTTTATTTGCCGTTCAGGATAAGAGCTTCGGAAGCTGCGCGAAACAGGGCGGGAAATTATTTACGCGTAAATATTCACTTGAGGGGCAGACAAGCCCACTACCCAGAAGAGACCATTCAAGGAATGGTGTGCGCACCCGCCGACCGTATGCGCACAAGCCGCGCACCGGGGTCGATCGCGAAAATCACCCCGGGTAGCCTTTCAAGCAAATATGCAGTATCCACAGAATTTGAGATATTTAGATAACAAAAACGCATTATTCGAATATTTATGTCATCTTAAATGGCATATATTGAGCATTAATTCACTATGGGTTTACCTATAGGCATGACTCTCTATTTTCTTGACCGCGCCAAAACCTCCGCAGAACGCCCCTACCCTCGCGTCGTGCGGGTCGAAGGTGAACCGGGTAGGGCCGAAAGCATGACGCTGGCCCGGGCAGAAAAACGCCTGGAGCACGATTTGGCCGCCGCTCTACAAGAACAAAACGCAAGCGGTAAGAAGCATCTGAGCCTGCCTACACGGGGCGAACGCTCCAGAGAAGAGGAAAATACCACCGGTGCGGGCAACAGCGGGCGGGCCATCAGCCTTCTCTGCGTTCTGCGCGGCCCGGACGCCGGCAAGTCCTTCCCGATTCTCCGCGGGGACACCACGCTGGGCAGGTCCCCGCGCGGACGACGAGGAAAAGCCGGGCACGTGCATCTGCGAGACCCCTTCCTACGAGGGGTTCACGGAACCTTCCGCGCCGATAGCTCGGGTGTGCTGTGGCGCCCGGTGAATACTCCCGCGCGTAAAATCCGGAGAACTCGGGACGATGGGGCACGGCCGGTTGTCTGGGACGAGCCCTTCCTTCTGGGATCGTCCCTTTGCGTTCTTCGAGACCCCGGCGTTTCAGGCCCGATTCCTTCCAACCGTGTGGCGTCTTCCGTTTCCAAGGGCGGTGCCGACAAGTTTCAGGGTTCCCTAGCAGACTCCCCCGACGGCAATCCGTTTGAACCCGTCACGGTCAACCCGGCCCAGCCTCGAAAGCTCAAGCAGATTCTACTCAGCGTTTGCCTGCCGATTCTCGTGGGCCTGGCCATTGCGCTGCTGACCGGGCTGTGGTTTCTGCTTCTCATGTCGGCGGCCTCTTCCCTGCTCATGCTCCTGCACTTCTTTGGAAGCCGAGCCGAAAACCGTGCGGGCCGCGCAATGACCCGCACGGCGGCCGAACGAGAGGAGCAACGGGCCTTGAATCTACCCACCGCCGCGGATCTGGCGTTCGCCGCAACCTCCCCCGCCCTTCTCGCGTTCCCCGCTCACCCCGGCATCGTGCTCGGATGCGGCCCTCGGCTGCCCTACCTGCGTGGACGTAACCTTACGCTCGCCTCACTACCCAGGCTCCAGAGGGCACCCCACTACGTTCCCTTACCCGCCGGTGCGCTCGGGCACCTTCTTTCGCTCGACGAGGGGCACCTGCGCGCCTATCTCGTTCAGCTGGTCGCCGGTTATCCGGGAAGTATCTCAATCCTGCTCGGCCCTCCTGCGAGCGCCGAACAGGAGCGAATCAACGCGCTCCTGCAAACTCTCGCCGTGGTGCCCCGGGTTAGCGTGTACTCTCAGCGCTCCGAGACCGCCCCCGAGGAAAGGCAGGCTCTTCACGATGCCCTGCACGACGAACTTTCCGCGCAGATCCCTCCCCTGTTGATTATGTCGGAGGACGCGTGCGATATTTACGCTCCGCTCGTGCGCACGCTCCAGGCTGAGGCGGCGTCCGTCGAAGCCGCAACACGGAATGGCTCGCGGGCTCCCAAAGAGTCGAGGGGCGCATCGGCGGCTCTGTGCATCGTCGCCGATCCGAAGGATGGTACGCGATCGTCATCCGGTCGTACGGTCTGCGAGTCTCTCTTCGCCGCGGGGTGGCTCGAGTGCGTCAGCGAGGGTAGCCACCGTCATTCCATCCGCTATGCGGCACGGCACTACTCGAAGCCTCCGGAGCAGCCCAGCGAAGGAGTAGTACAGGTGCACCCCCTCCTCCTCGATGACCTATGCCTGCACGCCGATGGGCTGAGCGTCGAGGCATTTATCCAAGCTCTAGACCACCTCTATCTAGTTGAGGAGGGGCCGAGGACGGGCAAGATCAGCGACGCGCAGGTGCACCAATTCGCGCATCGGTTCTCCTCCCTATCGGAGGCGAAAAATGGCAGGGGCGAAGGCGGGGTTGACCTATCTGCCGAGAGGCTTAAGGAACGGTGGTCGAAGGGGCTTTACGCCGAAGACATCCGCTGCTACCTGGGGGTTTCGCAGGCGGGCTCGTTTTCGCTCGGCCTTTCGGAACACGGGCCCCACTGGCTGCTTGGCGGCACCACCGGTGCCGGCAAATCCCAGCTGCTACGTTCCCTGGTGCTGAGCGCCGCCCTGGCCTACCCGCCCGAGCGTCTCGGGTTGATTCTGGTGGATTTTAAGGGCTCCGCGGGCCTGGGCCCCCTCGCCGAGCTGCCCCATACTCTGAGCATCTTGAGCAATTTCGATGTTTCCGCGGTTGAGCGCGCCCTAGAGTTCTTGAGGGCAGACGTCCGTCGAAGGGAAACCAATCTACAGGCTGCAGGGGTCAATTCTTACCGCGACTATTTGGCGGGTTGCCGAGCGCAAGGTGTACTCCCCCGTTACCCCGAGCTGCTCATCGTCGTTGATGAGTTCCGCATGCTGATTGATTCCATGCCCGATGCGATGACGGAGCTCATGCGCATCGCAACGATTGGCCGCTCCCTGGGGCTGCACCTGATTCTTGCTACGCAGCGTCCCCAGGGCACGATTTCACAGGATATCCGCGCCAATATCGCCACGAGTATCTGCCTGCGCGTGGCCAGCGCACAAGATTCCTACAACCTGTTGGAGCACGAAGCGGCCGCCTATATCTCGGCTGCTCAGCCCGGGGCCGGGTACGTTCGTCTGCCGGATGGACGTTCCCTCTCGTTCCGCGCTCCTCTCACGGACCGAGTTCCCTCCGAGGTGCAGGCGATTCCTCCGAAGGTCTTTTCGCTCGAGCCCGAAGGTTGGAGGTGCATCAACGTTACGGAGGAATCGCCGAGGGAAGGCTACGGAGAGGATGAGTGCCTCACCCGGTCTATTAGAGAAACCTTCCGCGCCGTAGCGGGGTCTCACGGCGCCTCATATCTGCACGGTGCTCCCGGCACCAAGCCCCGCAAGGGTGAGCAGGAAGAGTACTGCCCCATCCCCGAGGAGCTTCCCGAATCTCTATCCCTGTCACTTCCGGCCGAGGAGACGGAGCGAGGGAACCGGTATCTGCTGGGAGAACTGGAGATTGCCCGCTACGGTGTTCGTGGCCGGTACAGGTGGAACGGCGGACAAACGCTGGGGCTTCTGGCGCAGAGCGCGGAACGTATACCGTTTCTTCTGGGCCTGCTCGCCCAGGCGATATCCGCCAAAGTCCCAGTGGTTCTGCTGACCTCCGATGGCTCCCTCCAGCGGGACTTGGAGCCCTATTCTCCGTTCCTTGAGGTGCTCGTGGGGCCGCAAGAACTCCAGCATCTGCGTTTCTGCCTTGAGGAGCTGAGAGAACAGCGCCTGCACGCCGAAAGCGAGGGACACCGCCCACTCATCATCGTGGACGGCTTGGACGGATGGTTGGATGCGCTCATCCGCCATCCTGATACGGAGCATCTACTCTACGATGTACTCTCGCAAGGCTACCGGCGCGGCTACTCGGTGCTGTTCACCTCTGCACTGAGCCCGAGGGGACGCTTCGGCACGGTCGCGCACTCCACTCTGCTGAGCCGCCGCTTCCTTGATACCGACCTGATGCGTTCGGCCAGCCGCGACTACCCGGTCCCGTCCCAGGGTCACTACTGTGTCGAGGGGAGCATCAACGAGGAATTTATCGGGGATCAGCCGCTTACCGCCTCGGTGTTGGCACCGTGCGCGCTATCCCTCCGAGACTTTGAGACGTATACCCGCTCAACTGCGAGCGCATCCGCTCAGGCAGGCACCCTGTTACGCCAGTTCCCGGAGTATTTCCGCATGCCCGCGGAGGAGTATATTCGCGTAGCTCAAAAGACCTGCAACCCTCGGGGTGAGCAGCTTCTCGTGGGTTTCAACCGCCGCCGTCTTCCCGGGTGGCTGAGCGCCGGGCGGGGAAGCATCATTCCCGTTCCGGGTGCCCGGTCGACGGGTAAGAGCACGCTGCTCGAGAGCGTCCGCCAGCTCAACCCGCATCTGGAGGCGCTCTGCATCGAGGGAGGCAATAGTTCCAGGCCGTTCACGGAGGAAATGGTACGTTCCCTGCTGAGCGATGTGAAGCATCCCGCCCAGACTCTGCTACTCGTCGATGATTTGCAGTACCTTTCGGCCGGAGTGCAGAACGTTCTGCTGGAGCGCCGCGGGGCCTTCCGCGCGGTCTTCGTGACCTACACACCCTGGCCGAGGCGGGCCTCCTCCCCGCTGCTTTCGGCGCTTATGGGATGCTCGCGTGCGATTCTGCTCGCGCCCGCGACCCTGGCGGAGGCCGATATCTGCACCGTTACGGCGCTTCCGGCGGATCGTTTCACGCGAGGCGAGCAACCGGCCGGGCGCGCGGTAGCGGTGGACGGCAGCTCCGTTGAAGCGATACAGGTTCCGCTACCGAGGGTCCTCGACGCTCATCCCATTGCGTAGAGACAATCCGGAGATAGCCTAGCGACGGCGGCCGATACGCTTGGCTTCCTCACCGCGTTCCTCGGTGACGGCTTCGATGTAGCGGCGGCTACTGGGCATCAGGACGAAGATGAAGGCTACCGCCGCGCCGATAACGCCCGCCACGGTCTGAGGGTTGAATCCATTGATGCTTACGCCGTAGGCGCTCACGCTCTGCACTAGCGTGCTTGCAGTGACCCACAGGGCGCAGAGGGTAATCAGGATCATGGGCAGGCGCGAGCCGTAACGTCCGCGGTAGAAACGCAGGGCGTAAAAGGTCATGCCCGCGGCGATGAGCACTTGAAGTACGCCGCCGACCACGCCCTGGGCGGGCTCGCCATTAGAAAGGAGGAAGGGGTAGAGGATACCGCGAATCAAGATGTATGCCGCGAAGGTTTCGGTCAGAACGAATGCGTAGAGGACGTTGAACGGGCGTGACGTCACGGTGGGCTCCTCACAGGTGGTGTCGTTGGCAGGCCGAGGGGTATTCAGCCTGATGCGCTTGTAGTTTAGCGGCTGGGCACTTCCCCCGCACACTTGTTTGCGCGCGGGGTGCCTGCATTTGTGCAGGGGCTCGCCGCCTCGTCATCGGTGCGGTTCGTCGGGTGAAGTACCGCTTTATATTATGCCCGAGGCGCCACTCCCCTGCGGGGCGGCTCCCCGGTTGTGAGATGACTCAGCGAGGGATTGTGTCACCATGCGATTCTCCAACCGGACAATTAGACAAAGGCTCCCCTTAGTGATAGATGCCTCAGTGTAATACTTCAAGTTTTTAGCTTAAAGCACTTGTCACATTAGCCCCGACGTGCGAAAGTTGATAAGTCAAATTTCACCCTAACTTGGGGCGCACACCCCAACGGTGGGCCTATTTGGCACGCGCACAGGAATAATAAACAGCATCTCGCTTCGGCGGGACTGCACATAGAGAAGGAGGTCCACCGTGGATTGGCGTAGTCGTGCAGCTTGTTTGGACAAGGACCCGGAGCTGTTCTTCCCCGTTGGAAACACCGGACCCGCCCTGTTGCAGATTGAAGAGGCTAAGACCGTCTGCCGCTCTTGCGAGGTTATTGACGTCTGCCTGAAGTGGGCCATCGAGACCGGCCAGGACTCCGGCGTGTGGGGTGGCACCAGTGAAGACGAGCGTCGCGCCATGAAGCGTCGCGCAGCTCGTGCCCGCCGTGCATCCTAACTTCCGGAGTATTCAATAGGGCATTAAAAGCGTGGTGCAGTGACTTATCGGTCACTGCACCACGCTTTTGCTATACCCGAGGCAACGATAAACCCGGCCGCGGAACCCCAAAATCAAGGTCCCGCGGCCGGGTTTTCTCTTCGCTTTAGATGAGGAGCGCCGTAATAACCACGCGGGTACCGGTCGGTTCGTTAGCCTCCCAACGGATTGAGCCGTTGAGCTCGCTCGCCACCAGGGTGCGCACAATCTGCATGCCCAGACCTTCCTTACCGCTGACCGGGCGGTAGGCGTTCGGACCGGACTCCTCGATCTTCTTATCGCCCATACCCTTGCCGTCATCGGTAATAATGACGGTCAGGGTGTCCTCACCCTCGTCATTGGTGCCGCGAATACCCTCGAGCGTCACGGTTCCGGTTTCTCCGTCGAGTCCGTGCTCCACGGCATTGGCGACGACCTCGTTAATCACCAGCGCCAAGGGGGTCGCGAACTGGCTCGGCAGGGCACCAAAGGATCCCAGCAGCTTGGTCGTCACGTGCTGGCCGGGGGAGGCCAGCTCGGCGGCCAGGTGGAACTGACGCTCGATAAGCTCGTCAAAGTCGACGTTCTGAGCCAGACCCTGCGAGAGAGCCTCGTGCACGGTGGCAATCGTGGCGACACGACGCATCGCCTGTTCCAAGCCCTGACGCGCCTCATCGGAGGTCATGCGACGGGACTGCAAGCGCAGCAGAGCGGACACCGTCTGCAGGTTGTTCTTCACGCGGTGGTGAATCTCGCGGATGGTTGCATCCTTGGTCATGAGCTCCATCTCGCGACGGCGCAGCTCGGTGACGTCGCGGCAGAGAATCAGGGCGCCCAGGCGCTCGATGTGCGCACCCTTCTGCTTGAGCAGGGGGATGGCGCGCATCGTCACACGGGCTCGGGCGATGGTCAGCTCGGTACGCAGGTCGCTACGGCCGGCCAGGACCAGCTGCAGGGTTTCGTCCGCCTCCTCGCCGGAGGAAAGCATCGCACGGGTCACGTCTGCCAGGTTACGCTTCTCAAGGTAACCGGTCATGCCCATGCGGGTGTACATCGAGTTGGCATTGGGGGAAGCAACGACCACGCGACCGGTCGGGTCGAGCACGATAATGCCGTCAATCGCGCGAGGATTGCCCTGGGTGCGGCTGCCCTGGGCCAGCGGGTCGGGCCACAGGCCGCTGTGCAGCATGGTCAGCATGGTGTCGGTGACGAACTCGTAGACCTCTTCGCTCAGGCTGGGATAGGTGTGAAGAGTGGCAACGCGATGGCTGGTGAGCAGGGCAATAGTGCGGTTATTGCGCACAATCGGCACGAAGGTGATGTTTACCTCCGGGCGGTATCCCAGGCCTTCTCCCCTGGCCGGGTCGGTGTAGGTGCTGATCTCCTGGGTCGTCCAGGCACGGTAGGCCTCGTCGCGGATGCCGTCTTCCATGTCGTGGTCAATGATGTCGTGGTGGAAGAGGGTGCGGACGTTGGAGGGGCGCACATGTGCAAATGCTGCGAAGGTACTGGTTTCGCGGGGACCGGAAACGGCATCCGGGGAGGTGCCGTCGGCAACCACGTAGTCGGTGGGGAACCAGAGGACAAGGTCGCTCTGGGCAATATCAGAGATAATCTGCCATTCCCCCATGATGAGGTGAATGCGTTCAATATCGCCAGGGCCGAAGTCGCAGGCGCTCAGAATTCCTTCTGCAAAAGACATGTTTGTGTGCTTCCCGTAAGTTCAGGTATCTTCAACCATTTTATGCGGTTGCCCGCCCGAGTCTATTTCGGGCGGTAATATTTCGGTCAGTGTAACGAGCTTGTCTGAGAGATTGCCTGAAATCAGCGCTGCGGCGCTCCACGCTTAAAGAAACGGATAGAAGAGCAAGATGTTAGCCGCTCCTAAGTCTCAGAATTTCCCCGAATATTACATTGCTCAGGGCGAATCGTTCTCACGCTACGTACCCCACCAAAATATACCCGATGCATCGCGTCCAGTGCGCCCGAACGGGGCCGACCGGTCGCGAGGCACCGGGTATATCTATTGGGGCCAAAACCTACCAATGTTAGAAGCAATAAGACCGTATTAGAAGGGGCCTCAGCCTACGGGCCGTACCGCGTACATTCCCTCCAGCATCGCATCGAATGCCTGCACCATCGCGTGTCGAGGCGCGACCTCCAGGAGGGCCTCCCCGTTACGGCGCAGGCGATCCATGATCTTCCGCTCGTATGGAATCACCCCGTCCAGGGGAACGGAGAGGTAGCGGGACCAGTTATCGCGCATCTTTGCCTCTGGGTTGAAGCCCGCCGCCTCACGCCGGGAACGGTTGAGCCAGTACTGCACGCTCGTGCCGGGAGCTATGAGGTCCGACCGCTCCTGCACCTCGCGGGCCAGGTTGATGAGGCGAGGCAGACCCACCACGTCAGCCTCCCCCACGACAATCACGCGATCGGACTCCGCCAGGGCGGTGAGGGTCGCGGCGTTACGGCGGGGCGCGGGTCCGTCAAAGGTGAGTTCCTCGTCCACCTCGATGGGCGCGGCCACATCGCAGATGACGATATCGTAGTGGAGCTTGAGCCAGCCCAGCACCTCGCTAAAGGCACGGGCACGCACCTCCGGCCAGCGAGAGGATGAAGTAATCCCGCTCAGAAAATCGAAGAATCCCTGCTTGAGCGGAACCCGTTCCATGATTGCTCCGGCCTTCTTCTCGTCGAGCTGCGCGCGGTCAGCGTCCGAGCAGATAATGGCCAAGCCCGATCCTGCGTCTTCCAACGCCATGAGCGCGTCGAGGCTGGGTGCGTAGGTATCCGCATCGATCAGGCATACACTCTGCCCCTTCTGCGCGGCCAGCGCCGCAAGGTTGAACGCGATGGTGCTTCGGCCGGGTGCGCCGTGGGTGCCCCAAACGGTCAGAATCTTGCCGATGCGGTGCCCGGGCTGGTAACGGGCCGGGGCTTCGGGGGTCGGGGTGATGTCCGGATGCAGGGGCTGGCTGTCGCCGTTTTCTTCCTCGAATCGGCGGGCGTATTCGCTACCGGGTGCGAACCCATCAACGATGGCGGCAGCCCGGGTCAGCACGGATTCTTCGTCGCCCGGGATTGCCGGCGCCTCGGGGTTCTGCGCCACGGGGTCGAATGAGGAAGGCACGGCCCCCTCGGGGGTATTGCGGCCGTAGGAATCCGCGGGAAATTCGGGAGACTGAGCCCCGTATGCGGGGTCGTAACCGTACGCCCCGGCTGAGAGGCCCGGCAAGGAGTAGTCGGCGTGTCCGGTCCCGATATCGTAGCCGTAGCCCACCGCGTTCTGGCCCGCCGCGTCGTAACCGTACCCGGAGGGGTCCATCGTCAGGGTGTTTCCGGGCAGCGTGCCGGATGCCGTGTGCTGCACACCGTACGCACCGCGAGGCCGAGCCAAGGCCGCATCCACGGCCCGTTCGATGGAGCCAAGGATTTCTTCCAGCGCAGCCTCGGTGCGGATGCGGTGGGCCTCGGCCGGTAGCGGCAGGTTCTCGGGCGCGATGACGGCGAGCAGAACCTCGGATTGGGCGAGAGAGTCAACGGTGGAGGCACTCAACTCTGAGGGAACGCGAGCGCAGAGTAGTGCCCTGGCGATGCCGGTGTGGGCCATGCCGAGAGCCTCGCTGAAGTCCTGAACGGTACGGGCAACCGAGATGCGCCCGTGCTGAGTTTCGATACCGTTCAGGAGCGTGCCGTCATCGCCGTAGAGGATGACCGGGATATTCATTCGCCCTCCCCGTAGGTTCCGGGAATGAGGCTGAGTTTCGAGTCGCTATTGCTCTCCTGTACGAGCGCCGCGATGGCTTCTTCCTTCACCCACAATTGCACGGTGGCCTTACCGTTCGCACCCAGCACGCCCTCGTCCACCGTGATTGAGGCGATCTCGGCGTTGGTCACGATGGCGCGGGCGCCAGAGGGGTTGTTCTCGGCTGATTCCTGTCGTTTGGTGTCCTGATTACGGGGCCCGGAGGTCCACACATCTACGCGTTCCCCCGTCTTTAGCGTGGTCGCCGCGGTTCGATCGATGGTGATGGTGGCGAGGCGACGCCCGGAGGGGGTTTCGGTACCGATAGCTTCCCTACTGATGAGGTTTCCGGCGGGGATGCGCTGCGTCGCAATTTTTCCCTGCATTAGGGCTGTATCGGCTCGGGTGAAGTATTTATCGCTGGCTGCGTCAATGTTGGCTTCCACCCGGGCGAGCTTATCGTCGGTAATTTTCTCACCCATGCGGATTTCTGTTTTGGCGGTGTAGTACTCGGTTTTGTGGTTGTTCGCCTGCACGTAGAGTTGGACGCCCGTCATGGAGACGAGGACCAGGAGAATCCCCAGAATGAATCTCCAGTCTTTAATTGTGGGCCTTTTGAGGCGTTTGGCGTGCGGTTCGGTGAGGGTAGAACGCTTCGTCGCGTTCTGTCGTGTACGCATGTGGGTTGTGCCTTTCGGTGCGGAAGTTCGGCGGGCTGCCGAGCCGTTGTATTCGACTAACCGATGAGCGAGTGGGTTGTTAGATGTTCCTATAAGCGCTACAGGGACTAACCCTAACAGGATATTTCATTTAGTGTATTCACTCAACAAGAACGCATTTTATGAAATGCTCGCAAACCTACCCTCATTTTCAGACACGATTCGATAATATTTCGGGCAGTATAAGGCTTTTGCGAGCAATTTTTACCCCAGTGTCATATACTGAAGGTACTCAATAGATGTTCGATGAGAACTCTAAATGTAGTGTCGCGATTCCGTGACACTGGGGCCCAAGATTCCACATATGGAAAGGATAGATTCATGTCTGCACCTCGTTTCCTCACCCTGAGCGATGTCGCTGAGGAACTGCAGGTTTCGCTTTCTCAGGTGCGTGCTCTGGTGCGTAGCGGCGAGTTGCCCGCAATCCAGATTGGCGGCCGCAATCAGTGGCGCATTGAACGTTCTCGTTTCGAGGAGTACATTACTGAGCGTCACGAGCAGACCCTGGAGGCTATTGCTTCCGGCAAGCTGACTGCCAAGGCGAAGGCCGAGTAATACAACTAGTTTTACCTAAGGCACTCTGCCAGGTGTCTGCAAGGGCCCGTCCCCTTTCGTGAGGGAACGGGCCCTTGTTCTATTCTCCGGACGACTATTTTTATCTTTCAGAATCATTCAGAGTCACTGCAAAGCTACCGTGAAATACGTGCAATAACGGCGCTTATACGCGCCAGCGGAATAATTCTGACACCCGCGCCGGGCGCCCGCACCTCACGGGACCCGCGCGAATAGGATCCCCGCTCGTAGATGCGAGGATACTGTCCCCCGTTGAGAAGACGGAGCTCCAAAAAATCCGCCCCTACTCGCTCGATCACCCCGTCATAGCTGACGGTTCCACCCTCGAGGGAGAGACGGACCGGTTCGCGCGCCACGCCCAACGCTCGCAGGGCGAGCTGCAGCTTCATGCGATACCTTCCTGGGCGAATTTCTGCACGGCCGGGCGCCCGGCCGCCCTCCCACCAGAGCATACCTCGTAGGGGAATGAGGATGCTCTCACCGTGGGATTCAATGTTAATCCATTCCTCCCCCACCATATCGAGGTTCCCCTCGTAGACCTGCATATCTGTCGCGCAGACCCGGACGGGGCCACCTTTTTGGGCCAGGAGGCGATCGTCGAGGGTGATGGTGGAGTATTGCACGCGCGCAACCTGGCGGGCGTCTTGTTCGAGCTCCCAGGCTCGCTCGGAGGCCAGTCGGGATTCTATATCTCGGAGGAATTTTTCCATGCTCATGATTTGACCCTACCGGATACTCGGGACTCTCGGGTCAAAACAGACTCTAATGACACGATGTGACAAAAAACTACCCCCAATATCCCTCAATAAAGCAAAAAAACTAAAATTTTCATGTGTTTTAATGCATTTTGCTACATCTAGATAGGAGTATAGGGTATAAATAGAGTACAAACAGGGTTACCAAACGTACTCTTTGGAGGTCATCGTGGACCAAACATCACAATACGCGCACGGTGTACGCAGCGACGAGCCCCGTTCCGAAGCGCTCCGTCCCGAGGCGCGGGCCAGCCGCCAAGACATCTTTCTGTTCACGGCTCCCCCGGTACTCTCGGCGCTTGTGCTGGCTGCCCTCTGCGTCCACCTGCCGCGCATCCCTTCAGCCCACCCGCTCACCGATGCGGTGCTCCTCTGCGCGGGGATATCAGCTGTACTCATCACCCTCTGGTGGATTGTCAGCTTCGTCTGCGCCCTTCACGAGGCCCGAACCGCCCACAGGGTCACTAACCCTCTGGAACCTCGTTTGCCGAGAACGCCGCGCATTTTCCGCCCGCTCTTCATGCGTCGCATCGTTCTGACGCTGGGCGGCACGGCCATCGGGCTTGGGGCGGTCTTCGCCCCGGCACACGCCGCCGAGGCGAGTCACACCCCCGCGCCGACCGCGCCGACCGCGCCGACCACCTCGTTGATGGCCCCGGATGCGTGCTCAGCCGGGTACAGTACCGACGGTTCATCGGTCGCGTACCAGACGGAACCGACCGATGCGGGAAACACCACCAATGCAGAGATTCCCCTCGCCCCAAACACTACCGAATCCACCGGGTCACTCCAGGATCGCAGCCCATTCTTCGCGCCCTCGCACGAAGCCCGAGGCACCTATGCCTACACGGTACGCGCCGGAGATACTCTCTGGTCCATCGCCGCCGAACAGCTGGGCGAAGGCACCGATGCCTCCGTTATTTACGATTACACCCTCGATATCTACAGCGCCAACCGCGAGGCGCTGGGGCAGAACGCCGATCTGCTGTACGAGGGGCAGGTACTCCAGATTCCCGAGCAGCCGCTACAGACTTTCCGTCGCTAACCGGTTATTTTCCTCTACATCATTTCAGAAAGGAACCCGTCATGGGCTTCACGCCTCTTCTTCCTCCGCTCCCCCGCCGCACTCCGGCGCTCCGCACGTTCCCTCCCCCGAAGGTGAGCACGCCGACTCCAGGTTCCGTTCCGGAGCCTTCGCAAAAGCTTGCGCAGGCACCCGGAACCCTCGCCCTTGTGCAGGCCCGAGGCTTCGATTCCCCAGTATCGATTGTTCCTCTCCCCCGCTATGAGCAGAGCTCCTCGCACCGAACGGCACCTCCTCGGGCTGGTCGCCCGCTTCGCCCCGTGGACGCCATCTCCCGCCAAATTGAGGGG
Source organism: Rothia sp. HMSC072B03 (assembly GCF_001809565.1). NCBI lineage: Bacteria > Bacillati > Actinomycetota > Actinomycetes > Micrococcales > Micrococcaceae > Rothia > Rothia sp. HMSC072B03. The sequence continues at coordinate 552,757 of NZ_KV797969.1, read as the reverse complement.
CGTTGCGCGGGCGTGGCCATCGCCTATCTCGAAATCATGGCTGCCCGACGCTCGCGCCAGCAGCTCGCTCAGTGGGTTTCGGCGGATTGCTTTCACCGCCTGCTACCGCGTTTTCCCAAGAATCCTCGTCAGGTTCCCGCCGGGCAGGCCCTCTCGATGCCTCCGGCGCTCCTTCGGGTCCGCGCACAGCGGGTCAACCCCAAGCTCTACGAGGCGGTTGCTCTGTTCCGATGCGGTCAGGGTATCAGGGTGGTTACCCTGCAGGTTCGGGAGCTGCACGGCGCCTGGCTTGTTACTTCCATCGAGCAGCCGCAGAATCGGCCGGGCGCAAATTAGCGGGCTCTGCCCCGAGGAAGGACGAGCCCCGTTAGCTCAGATTGCCATAAACCTATAAACGCGCGGAGAGGGTGCGAACCCAGTGATGGATTCGCACCCTCTCCGTACGTTTCGGGGTTTATACCGCGACTACTTCTTCTGAGACTTCTTCTGAGAACGCTCCACGTGCACCTGAGTGTGGCCGTCCTCGTCGGGGGCCGAGTACTGCAGGAACTTCGGACGCGAAGGCTCAGCCAGGCGCACGGCGGAAGCCTGAGTGCGCTGCTTGGACAGGTCCAGGTTGTACAGGTAGGTCACGGTCTCCTCGCGAACAGCGTCGAGCATCGACTGGTACATGTCGTAGCCCTCACGCTGGTATTCAACCAGCGGGTCACGCTGGGCCATTGCACGCAGACCGATACCTTCCTTGAGGTACTCCATCTCGTACAGGTGCTCGGGCCAGCGCTGACCGATGACCGAGAGCATCACGCGGCGTTCAATCTCACGCATGCTCTCTTCGCCGACGCTCTCCTCACGCTCGTCGTACACGACGTGAGCGTCCGCAAGGACTTCCTTCACGATCTGGTCGCGGGTAATCTTGGTGCGATCGCCTGCGTCCTCAGCTAGGTCATCCACGGTAATGGAGACGGGGTACACCTGCTTGAGGGCGCTCCAAAGCTCCTCGAAATCCCAGTCCTCGGCGTGCCCCTCGGAGACGCGTGCGTCGATGATGGAGGTCAGCACCTCGTCCACGAAACCGGAAATCTGTTCCTTCAGGTCGTCACCGTGCAGAATACGGCTACGATCCTTGTAGATGGCCTCGCGCTGGCGGTTGAGCACATCGTCATACTTGAGCACGTTCTTACGTTGCTCGGCGTTACGGCCCTCAACGTTGGCCTGCGCGGTGGCAATGGCACGGCTGACAATCTTGGAGTCCAGTGCGGAGTCCTCGGGGGCAGCGGCCATGAGGCGGGTCGCCATGCCGGTGTTGAACAGACGCATGAGCTCATCGGTCAGCGACAGGTAGAAGCGGGACTCGCCCGGATCGCCCTGACGACCGGAACGACCGCGCAGCTGGTTGTCGATACGGCGGGACTCGTGGCGCTCGGTACCAAGCACGTACAGACCACCGAGCTCGGTGACCTCCTCGTGCTCTGCTTCTGCGGCGTCCTCGCACTCCTTGAGAACTTCGGGCCAGCGGGCCTCATACGCCTCGGAGTTGGTGTTCGGGTCCAGGCCCAGCTGACGCATCTTCTCGACGGCCTCGAACTCGGGGTTGCCGCCGAGCATGATGTCGGTACCGCGACCGGCCATGTTAGTCGCCACGGTAACGGCGCCCTTACGACCCGCCTGAGCCACAATCGCGGCCTCACGCTCGTTGTTCTTCGCGTTCAGCACCTCGTGACGCACGCCGGCCTTCGCCAACTGGCGGGACAGGTACTCGGAGTTCTCCACGCTGGCGGTACCGACCAGAATCGGCTGGCCCTTCTCGTGGCGTTCCTTAATGTCCTTGACGACGGCCTTGAACTTGGCAATCTCGTCGCGGTACACCTTATCGGGGTTATCGACGCGCTGCACGCCCTTGTTGGTGGGAATCGGCACGACACCCAGGTTGTAGGTGTTCATGAACTCGGCGGCTTCGGTCTCTGCGGTACCCGTCATGCCCGAAAGCTTGTCGTACATGCGGAAGTAGTTCTGCAGGGTCACGGTCGCCATGGTCTGGTTCTCAGGCTTGATCTCGACGCCTTCCTTCGCCTCAATCGCCTGGTGGATGCCGTCGTTGTAACGGCGGCCCGGCAGAATACGGCCGGTGTGCTCGTCCACAATCAGAACCTCGCCGTCGATGACCACGTAGTCCTTGTTGTTGGTGAACAGCTCCTTCGCCTTAATGGCGTTGTTCAGGAAGCCAATCAGCGGAGTGTTCTTGGATTCGTAGAGGTTCTTCACACCCAGGTGGTCTTCCACCTTATCGATACCGGGCTCGAGGATACCGACGGTGCGCTTCTTCTCGTCCACCTCGTAGTCTTCATCGCGCTTGAGCATCGTTGCGGCGATGCGCGCAAACTCTGCATACCAGCGGTTTGCCTCACCGGCTGCGGGGCCGGAAATAATCAGAGGGGTACGCGCCTCATCAATCAGGATGGAGTCGACCTCATCGATAATGGCGAAGTTGTGGCCACGCTGAACCTGCTCCTCCACGGTCCAGGCCATGTTGTCGCGCAGGTAGTCGAAGCCAAACTCGTTGTTCGTACCGTAGGTGATGTCCGCGGCATACTGCTTGCGGCGCTCGTCGGGCTCCATCGAGGAGAGAATCACGCCGCATTCCATACCCAGGAAACGGAACACGCGGCCCATGAGGTTCGCCTGGTACTCGGCCAGGTAGTCGTTCACGGTCACGATGTGCACGCCCTTGCCGCTCAGAGCGTTCAGGTATGCGGGCAGGGTCGCGACGAGGGTCTTGCCCTCACCGGTCTTCATTTCGGCAATGTTACCCAGGTGCAGTGCTGCGCCGCCCATAATCTGGACGTCGTAGTGACGCTTGCCCAGGGTACGCTTGGATGCTTCGCGAACCACCGCGAAGGCCTCCGGCAGCAGGATGTCGAGGGACTCGCCGTCCTTGACGCGCTCACGGAACTTATCGGTTTCCGCTCGCAGCTCCTCATCGGTCATGGATGCGAAGCTGTCCTCGAGCGAGTTCACCGCCTTCGTATACGCCTCGAGCTGTCGCAGAACCCTCTTATCGCCGGTTCGGAGGATTTTCTCCAAGAAAGATGCCACTGAGCTTCTACTCCTTGATTGTCTCGGTACCCTCACCAAGGGCGCGCGAGAGTGCGCGCGGTGAGGCCTTCCTACATATTGTATGGCAGAGCCGCCTAATTCGCCCGTCCGAGCTCTTTTTTACGCTCTGCGCTCGGACCGTGAGCCATCAGCCTGGCGGCATCGTCCCCGTGCGCGGGGCACGCGAAAGCCCGGGCCCCGTAGCGGACAACCCGGCAATAATGCGTATTACCTTGCGTCCTTCGGGACCCGGGCCTTCCCGGGGTGAGAGGTTGCGGCTTACACCAGCACCTCACAGAAGATTTCCCAACGGGTATGAACCGTTACTCCCTGCCCGTCCGTTATTCGTCGGTCAGGGTGATGATGCCGTAGCTCCAGCCCTTACGGCGGTATGCCGCAGCCGGGGCACCGGTCTCGCTGTCAATGTACAGGTAGAAATCGTGGCCCACCAGCTCCATGCGGTCAACTGCCTCTGCAGCGGTCAGGCGCTCGCCCTTGAAGCTCTTGTGACGAATCTCGATGGGAGATGCGGCTTCGTCGGCCAGGGTGACCTCGCTGTTGTCGAAGGCGGCTTCTTCCACCGGAATATCCGGCAGCAGAATCTCGGTGATTGCCTCGCTCACAACGGGAATCGAGCCGGTAGCGTCAGCCACAGATACCGGGTGCTTGCCACCGCGCTTAGCCAGCTTGCGGCGGTCGCGTGCACGGCGCAGACGCTCCAGGAGCTTGCCGTAGGTTTCATCGAAGACCGCGAACTTATCGTTGCCCTGAGCCTCAGAGCGAAGGACCGGGCCGGTACCGACCACGGTAATCTCAACGCGGATGGACTCGCCACCGAGGTGACCGTCCTTGCTGAACTTGACGTCGATGTCCTTCACGTTATCACCGAGCTGGGCGAACTTCTGAACCTTCTCGCTCACGTACTCTTCCAGGCGTTCGGTGACCTTGATATTGCGGCCGTAGATGTTGACTTCCACGATCATTCCCTCCAGGTTGGGGGTTTATACCGCGTCCGGCTGGACCCGGTACGGGGGTTCGACCTCGATGCCGTTCCCTTGCCTATATTCTAATACGAATGGATGCCATACATCACTATATGTGACAAATATTCGCCTACATTACTCTCTATTTATCAATAGTCAGAACAATCTGCAGGCCCATTCACAGAAAGGCGCATCTCACGGATTAGGTACTAGAGCGAGGCCTTCTTCGGTACGGAGGCTACGGCACACACGCCCAGCACCACGGAACCTGCCTCACGCAGAGCACGGACCATCTCCGCGGCCGTTGCGCCGGTCGTCACCACATCATCGCAGACGATGCACAGCCGCCCCTCAACCAGGGCCGGCTCCAGAACGCGCAGGGCCCCGTGCATCCGCTCGGAACGAGCCACCGCGGTCAGGGTCTTCTGTTCCTCTCCCCCGGAGGCGCCGCCCAGACGCCCGGTCAGGGCCCCCACAACGCTACCGAGACTTCCCCCGGCACTCCCGGATGGGCTGGAGGTGTACCCCATGATGTCCAGGGGCATCACCCTCAGGCCGGCGGGAAGGCGCCCCTTCAACCGTTGGGACGCCTCACGGGCCAGGAGCGAGGCCGGGGCGTAGCCTCGTCGACGCACGCTCGCGGGTGAGGATGGGGCAGGAATCAGCAGGACCTCGCTTTTGGCGGCACCGGACGCGGGATTCCGAACGAGCTCCCCTCGGTGCGCGCGCAACAACTCGTACACGCAACGAGCCAGGGCCTCCCCCATCAACGGCACAAGATCGGTCCGCCCCGCGTTCTTCATCCCCAGGACAACCCGGGGCACAATCCCGTCATAGCGCGAAGCCGCCACGGTTTCCGGAACGTCCTGCACCGGGTGCACCCGCTCGACCCTCACGCAGGCACGCTCCCAGCGGTTCAGGCACCCATCGCAGAGCGCGGGCCCCGAGCCGTACGGCAACACCGCGGAACAGCAGGAACACGACCGCGGCAGGAGCAACTCACCGAGTGATCCCCACGCGCTCTCCACCCAGCGCACGGGGTGCTCCGAACCACGCACGGGCTTCCGGCCTGGGGCCCGCTCAGAATTCAAACCACGCTGTTGTGAATTCATGCAAGCGCCCTAACCGGCGTAGCTAATCTCGTGCAGAAGGGTATCCAAGCGGGTCCAGCCGCGCTCCTCCAGCACATAGCAGGAACCATCGGAGCGGTGGGCAATGATGTTGGAGGTATTATCGGCCGTCGACACGCTCATCACGCCGTCCAGACGATCCAGCTTCGTCTCCTCACCGCTCAGCGAGATTACCTCGGATTCGCCGTTCTTCACGTTCACCACTACGACGTTCTGATCGCCAGCCCATCGCGCGCTACGGGGCACCACCGAGGAGCTAAGACGCACCATCTCGGTCAGGTTGAGCGGTTTACCCGTATCATCACGCACCACGCCCGAAATAATCACGGCCGACGCGCCCTCCGTGGAGGCAACAATCGCAATGCGCGCGCTATCGTGTGACACGTTGATGCTGGTGAAGCTCAGGTTGCGCGGCCACGACATACCGATATCGACCCCGCGCTCGCGTTCCTGAGCGTCCTCGGAGCTCGGCTTGAAGGCACGCACCGTACCCTCGGCATCGGCGGCCCACACCCAACCGTACGCGTCAAAGGTCGGGGCGGTCAGGTTCGATCCCTGCCACACTCGGCGGGCGGTCCCCTGGTACACCGTGTACAGGCTACCTGCATCATTCGCCAGGCAGGCAAACATATCGCCCGAGTAGCTCATCGCAGGGGCGCTCAGCTGGCTGACGCCGCGCAGGAGCATCTGCTCACCCGAGGCACTCATGTAGTTATCGCGGGCCACCATCTGCCCGTTCGCGGTGATGGCCACGGTACGGTCGGGGACCGAAAGCGTCAGCGGCACGGGCATGTACCCGTTCGGAGTCTGCTCGGGAATGAGGGTGCCGTTGTAGTACACCTCGGTCTTCTCCAGACCGGAGAAGTTGCTGAGCCCGTGAACAATCTGCTCGCGGATACGCGCCAGGCGAGAATCATCCAGACGCTCACCCGACAGGCGCACCGTGGCGTCCTGGTTATTGGAGAGGTGCGCCTCATCCAGGGTCATGGAGTCGGTCAGGGCGGAGAAGGCGACATCCTTCAGGTAGGATGCAGGGCCGGACATCAACGTGCGCACCAAAAGTTCAAAGTAGTTCTCGATGTGTGGGAACCAGCGGATATCGGGCACGGCGTAGCGGAAGGCTCGATCGTAAAAATACAGGCGGTAGGGACTAAACACCCGCTCAAATTCGCTGCCGTCAAGCCACAGCCCATCGGGGCAGGAGCTAATACGCCACTGGTTGTCTTCCCGGACCAGCTTGAAGTCCTGGGTCTCGGTCTGCGCCTCGGGGAAGGTGCTCGTCAGGCCCTGGCTGTTCACCGTAGCGGTCTGCTGGAAGCGCACGTGGTAGGTGCTCTCCGCCGAGTTAGACGAAGAGATTCCCTCGTCGGCCTGGGCTTGAATCGTGTTACGGTACACGCGAGTCGTGCCGATGGGGTTCCAATGCTGGCTATACGAGGAGCTCAGGTACTGGCGGGCCACAGCATAGTTCTCGATACTGTCGACTCCCGCGCGAATAAAACCTTCGATGATGGCCTCGGGGGTAGCGCCGGCCAACGGGCCGGGCGCACGCGCCGGGGAGGTCTTCGAATCCTTCGCTCCCAGAGTGCTACTGTGCTGCGTCACGTGATCGTTCGAGGGAAGACCGGCACAGGAGCTGAGGAACGCCGCCAGAGAGGCGACACCCGCAGAAAGCGCAACGCGCCGAGAGAAAACAGCACCCTGGGGCATAGGGGTCAGACCTTCCTCTAGAACAGTGACGTTATGGCCGTCGCTCCCGTAGAAGTAACAGCGGAGTGAAAATATACGTTCCTCGATTGTACTGGCTAGGTACCTTGTGCACGCAATGTGACGAGGCACATTGCGTGTGCGAATCATCCACGGATTCCCTTTGCTCGCCAGAAAAACATCGCGCCTCGTCGGGGTGGGAACACTCCCCCGAAAAAAGGCATACCCTTGACGGTTTGGGTAAGGTGAGGAAGCTACCCTTCCTCACCCTCCGCGGTATCCTTCTTCTGCCGCGGATCGATTGAGGGCAGGGTATCCTTCGCAATCGCGGGACGGTTAGCCGACGCTTCCGGTTCGCCGGTCGCCAGAACCGGGGACTCCCCGAGCGGAGCGCCGTGAACCAGCGGAAGGTTCATCGTAAAGCAGGCGCCGCGACCCTTCTCGCCCCATGCCTCAAGCGTGCCTCCGTGCAGGCGCACATCCTCAGCCGCAATCGACAGGCCCAGACCGGTACCGCCCAGGGTGCGCTTACGCGAGGTATCGGCACGCCAGAAACGGTTGAAGACCTGAACAGCTTCGTCCTCGGACAGGCCGATGCCGTGGTCGCGCACGGCGATACCCAGGTTCGTGGCGTTCGCATCGACATACACATCAATCGGCCGGGATTCACCGTGCTCAATCGCGTTATACAGCAGGTTGCGCAGCACACGCTCAATACGCACACGGTCCATATCGACCATGATGCTCTCGTGGTTCGTGTGCACGTTCAACTTCGTGTTCGTACGCTCCAGGTGCGGCAGAGCCTCCTGCAGAATATTCGACAGCACCTGGATGAAGTCCTCGGTATCAATCGTCAGCATTGCGCTACCGGCGTCGAAGCGCGAAATCTCGAGCAGGTCGGCCAGCATCGACTGGAAGCGGTCCACCTGACCGTGTAGAAGCTCCACGCTTCGCACCTGCATCGGGGTCATGTTCTCACGCGAGTCGTAAAGCAGCTCGGTGCCCAGACGCACCGTGGACAGCGGGGTGCGCAACTCGTGCGACACGTCCGATACGAAGCGCTGCTGCAGGGTCGACAGGCGCTCCAGCTGAACAATCTTCTCCTGCAGAGAATCGGCCATGCGGTTGAAGGAAATACCCAAACGCGCGGCCTGGTCCTCGCCCTTAATCGACACGCGCTGGTCCAAATCACCGGCGGCCAGACGCTCCGCCGTGATGGCGGTCTGCGTAATCGGGCGCACCACGAAGCGGGTCACGAGCCACACCACGGACAGCACCACGGTCAGCAGGGCGCAGAAACCGCCGAACAGCACGAAGTTAATGTGCGCAATCGTCGAGGACGAATCGGTCATGTCGTACACGGTGAACAGACCGTAGTTAGGATTCTGCGCGATAGAAACGTGCGTACCCACGATAAGCACGGGGTAGGTGCGTTCGCGGTTATTCTCAAACGTTGTAATAGTGGAGGTCTGCCAATACACGCCGCTCCTATCGCGGACGGTGTTCTTGAAATCCGTGGGGATGCTCGACGAATTCAGGGACTTATCGCTACTCTGCTCGGGGATAAAACCCTGCTTGCCCTGCCCCTCCAGCGGCACAAGAATCCAGCTACGTTTGCCGGATGCGCCGGCGTCCAAGACCGTCAGGGTACGGCTCACGTTACGACGAATCTCGCTGTCGCTTCGCATCTCGGAGGAGTTCAGCACGCTCTGCACGTTACGGAAACCGCTGATCGACTCCTGAAGTGCCTGCGACTTCTGGTTCTCGAACAGGCTCGTTGCAATCTGGCTCGACAGGGACCAGCCCACCGCCAAGAAGCTCAGGAACATGAGCACACCGGCGGTTGCCAATGCACGGAACTGAAGGGATTCACGCCAGAGCCTGCGCATCCGCTGCGGAATGTTTCGGCGCGGCTTGCGATTCTCCCGCGCCCGAGGGGTTCGGGTACGCGAAGAGGCGGAAGCAACCGCCTCCGCCGCCAAAGCGCCGTGCTTACGGCGCGACTTCGCAACAGACAATCAGGTTATCCCTTCGCCACTGTGGTGAGAGTCGTCGTGTGTTCCCGCTTAGTTTGCGGAGGAACCAACCAGTTCGGTCGGAATCTTGTATCCGACACCGCGCACTGTCTGGATAAAGCGATCCGCGCCCAGCTCGTCGAACTTTGCACGCAAGCGCTGGACGTGCACGTTCACCAGAGAATCGCTCACGTCGGTGTAGCCCCAAACCATGTCCAGCAGCTCCTGACGGCTCAGGGCCTGGCCGGGGTGGCGCACCAGGGCCGCCAAAAGATCGAACTCCAGCGGAGTCATCGGGACCTCGGTGTCGTGGTACTTCACCGTGCGGCCGTCCATGTCCATGACGATATCGCCAATCGACACGACCAGCTGGCGGCTCTCACGCGGGCGCAGACGGGTGCGGATGCGAGCCAACAGCTCGGCGTGCTTAAACGGCTTGGCAATGTAGTCGTCGGCACCGGCCTCCAGACCCTTGACCACGTCTTCGGTATCGCTCTTGGCGGTCAGCATGATGATCGGCACGTTCGAGGAACGGCGAATCTGCTGACACACCTCAATACCGTTCATTCCGGGAAGCATTAGGTCCAGAAGAACCAGGTCGGGAGTGGAGCGCATAAAGGTTTCAAAAGCGCGTGCACCATTCTCGCAAAAAACGGCGTTGAACCCCTCCTGTGCGAGCACAAGACCAATCATCTCCGCCAGGGCGTCATCATCATCAACCACCAGAATGGTGTGTGCGTCGCCTACGCTCACAGTACCTCCCTAAAGAATTGCCGAAATTACTTACACTAAAATGTCATTCCTCTAATCATACCCCGCACTCGCCCAGGGCTCGGGCACACTCTGTCACTCGCGCCAGAGAAGCCGTCGCCTCTGTGAGGCTCAGCGAGGCGTAGCCTCCGGCGGGCAGACGAGCGTCGTCGGGCATGAGGCCCACGGAACTCAGCTGACGGGCTTCCAACCCCACCTCGCGCCACAGGTTGAAAAGGCGTCGTGCCTGGTGGGGCACTATTTCCTCGGTGACGACCGGCAGCCAGATGCGGGCCCCCGCATCCACTAGCTGGGCGATAGGCTCCCAAGAGCGCGGGTCGCTCAGGGGCGGCACGTGCAGCGTTCCTGCCCCGCGCGGACGGGAACGGTCGGGGTGCAGCATCAGGGCGCAGGGCAGGGCGGGGTTGGCTGCAGCCTGCATGGTTTTGAACATCTCGAGCGCGTCCAGGCTCGGGGCGGGCTTAACACTCACCTTCGGCGCGCGCAACGGCTTCACCCCGGTGCCGTCGATATTCAGGATGACCTGCAGGTTCAGGTCGGCGCACCGCTCCGTCAGGCGCCGGTACGCCTCGCGATAGACGTGTGGTTCAATTGCCGGCAGGGTACGGAAGCCGCTCACGGTGGGGATAGAGCCCTCCAGCAGGCGCTGAAATTCTGGCTCGTCAAATTGCACGGCCAGCGGCGCGGTCGGGGCTTGCAGGGCCTCCCGCAGGAGAATAAACCAGCGTTCCATACCCTCGAGGAAAGAATCCAGCAGATCGCGGCTCGCGCCGGCATCGCTCATCGCCCGTTCGCCACCGGGCAGGTACACCTGCGCGGCGAGGCTCAACGGACCGGTGAGCTGGATCTTGTAGGCGGGGCGGGTCGCCCTTTCTCCCCCAGTCTGCGTTGAGGTGCGGCGGCCCGAAGCGCGTGAGCCCACTCGGTCAGCCAGAAGATTGATATCCGAGAGCAGCCGGTCCTCGGCCAGAGCCGATTCGCGTGCACCGCGTCCGGTGCTGTGCACCATGCGCCAGCCGAAGGATGCACCATCAAAGGCGATTCCCTCGCAGATTGCCAGGGTGCGCGCGGTCGCGGTCCCCTTCCAGCCGGTGGCCGGCAGCTGCGGCAGATAGGGCAGATGTGGCGCTCCCAGTTCTCCCTCGATGCGGGCCATCGCCTCCGCCAGGGAGGTTCCGGGGAAGGGCCCGGTGCCGCTGGCGCGCACCAGAGGACGCTCGGCGGCGAGGGCCGCGAGCTCCCGCTCGTCCAGCTCGTCGCCCTCGGGGGCACGGTACTCGCCGGGCATCAGCAGACGTTGAGGCATCGGTTCCGGCGCGGGGCCTCGCCCGCCCCGGCGAGGGCTACTCTGCATGATCGGCCGAGGCGGGGTTCTCGCCCTGCTCGGAGTCCTGCTGCTCAGCCGCGATACGAATGTGGTGACGAATCACCTCAGAAATGATGAAGTTCAGGAACTTCTCGGCGAACTCGGGGTCCAGGCTGGACTCCTTCGCCATAGCGCGCAGACGGGCAATCTGAGCTTCCTCGCGGCTGGGGTCGCCCGCCGGCAGATTGTGCTTAGCCTTGAGCAGACCCACGCGCTTCGTGGCCTGAAAGCGCTCCGCCAGAATGTGCACGAGGGCCGCATCGAAGTTGTCGATGGAGCGGCGCATCGCGAAAAGCTCCTCGTAGACCTCGGGCGCAACTTCATCGCCCATGGAGGTGGCGTGAGGGTCAAATTCGCAGGACGTGTGTTCGGCGGTCATCGGTTTCTCCTCAGATTGGTTGTGGTCTTCTGTGCGTTGCTGCTGCAGTGTGGTTGGGGCAAACCGCGAGAGTATTTACTGCTGTGCCTTATGCGCCCAGGGCTTCCTGAATATCCTCGCGGTTCAGGGAGTATGCGCGGGCAATCGTGGACTGGCCCAGCACGCGGGTGCCCTGGTAGAGCACCATGGTCTGGCCGGGAGCGACGCCCGAGAGCGGGTCCAGCAGGCGCACCACGGTCTCCAGGCGCAGCGCGTTCTCTTCTTCAGCTTCGGGGTCGGGGGCCCAGGTCAGGTACGCCTTGGCGCGCACCGGGTCGGCGTGGGCGCGCACCTGCGCGGTCACCTCAAACTCTTCGCTGCGAGCGCCTAGCTGCTCCGGTTCCTGCAGGAAGCGGGCTGCCTGATCCACCGGGACTCCCGCCCAGGTGGCGCGGATGCCGCGAATCTCGTCCACGGCCAGAAGCTCGCGGGATCCGACAATCACCTCGTTCTCTTTGGGGCGCACCTCCAGCACGAAGCGGGGCTTGCCGTCGGGGGCGGGGCGGCCCAGCGCCAGGCCCTTGCGCTGACCGACGGTGTAGGCCTGTGCGCCGGGGTGCTCGCCAAGCACCTGGCCACTCGTGTCCTTGATGAGGCCCGGGCGCATCTGGATGTGCTCGCCGAGCCACGCGCGGGTGTCGCCTTCGGGGATGAAGCAGATGTCGTAGGAGTCAGGCTTCTTCGCCACGGAGAAGCCGCGCTCGGCGGCCTCGGCACGCACCTGTGCCTTCGAGGGGGTATCGGCCAGGGGGAACCAGGCGTGCTTGAGCTGCTCGTGGGTGAGCACGCCGAGCACGTAGGACTGGTCCTTGGCCCAGTCGGCGGCACGGTGCAGCTCACGGTTACCGTCCTCGTTCGTGATGACGCGGGCGTAATGGCCGGTCACCACGGCGTCGAAGCCGAGGGCGACGGCGCGTTCGAGCAGGGCCGCGAACTTGATCTTCTCGTTGCAGCGCATGCAGGGGTTGGGGGTTCGCCCGGCCTCGTATTCGGCGATGAAGTCGTCCACGACGTCTTCCTTGAAGCGTTCCGAGAAGTCCCAGACGAAGAAGGGAATACCCAGCTGGGAGCAGACGCGGCGGGCGTCCATGGAGTCTTCGAGGGTGCAGCATCCGCGGGAGCCGGTGCGCAGGGTTCCGGGCATGCGCGAGAGGGCCAGGTGCACGCCCACGACCTCGTGACCCGCATCGACGGCGCGGGCCGCGGCCACGGCGGAGTCAACGCCGCCGCTCATAGCTGCCAGGATCTTCACTACGCTATTCCTCGTTTCCGTGGCCGAACCTTTCCGCGCGTTGCGCGGCGGGGTGTTCGGCCGGTCCTGTGTTGATGTCGTCTATACGCCGATGCTCTATCGGCTGCCTCGGATGCGCGGGTGCGCAGAGGCACGCGGGCCCGGGGCTGTAGCTACCTATTGTACGCAGGGCGACGCCCCGGTACCGGGCAGTGCACCCTCAGCGAACCTCCGGTTCAGGGGTGAGGTTCGGGGCTTCGGGGTGTTTTGGGCGGTTCCGGGGCGTTCTATGCGGGGATGCTTAGTGCCAGCGGGATGCGTCCGGCAGCTGAGACGACAGCCCAGCCTTGGCGGCCTGGGTGTAGGCGGCGGGCAGGGCCGCGATGAGGCGCGCAATATCCGCGCCGGTGCTCGAGTGGCCGAGGGTGAAGCGCTGGGCGCTGCGGGCAGTGTCCTCGTCCATACCCATGGCGATGAGCACGTGGGAGGGGCGAGTCACCCCGGCGTTGCAGGCCGAGCCGGTGGAGCTGCTGATGCCCTGCATGTCCAGCAGGAAGAGCAGGGTGTCACCCTCTGCGTTCTCGAAGGTGAAGTGCGCGTTGCCGGGCAGGCGCTTCTGGCCGGGGTACTCCTCGGTGAGCGGATCCTCGCCGCTCAGGTGCGCCTGCGGAATGAGCGCACTGACGGCGGCCACCAGTTCGTTGCGCAACGCGGCGATGCGGGCCGATTCCTGGGGCAGGTGCTCAACCGCGTGCACGGCGGCTTCGGCAAAGCCCGCGATGGCGGGTGCGTCGATGGTGCCGGAACGCACGGAGCGTTCCTGACCGCCGCCGTGGAGCACGGGGGTCATCTGCACGGCGCGGGTAGCAATCAGCGCACCGATGCCCATGGGGCCGCCAATCTTATGGCCGGAAATGGCGAGGGTGGTCGTGCCGCTGGCATGGAAGTCAATCGGCACAGCACCAAAGGCCTGCACGGCGTCCGAGTGCATGGGAATCCCGTACTCGGCGGCGATAGCGGCAATCTCGGGGATGGGCTGCACGGTACCCACCTCGTTATTGGCCCACATGACGGTCACGAGTGCGACGTCCTCGGGGTTCTTCTCGATGAGCTCGCGGACCGTCTGCGGGTTCACGCGGCCGCGTTCGTCCACGGGAATCCATTCAATCCGTGCGCCCTCGGCCTTTTCAAGCCACTCGCAGGTGTCTTCCACGGCGTGGTGTTCGATGGAGGAGACGAGAATTCGGGTACGCCGAGCGTCTTCCTCGCGACGCTTCCAGTAGATGCCCTTGACGGCGAGGTTGTCCGCCTCGGTGCCGCCCGAGGTGAAAATAACCTCGGCGGGGTCGGCGCCAATGGCGCGGGCTATGCGTTCGCGGGCGTACTCGACGGTGGCTCGGGCGTCTCGGCCCAGGGCGTGCAGTGAGGAGGGGTTGCCGCCCGCGCGCATCTGTTCGACCATCGCGTCGATGGCGGAGGGAAGCACCTCGGTGGTTGCGGCGTGGTCAAGGTAGACGCGGCCGTTCTGGCGGTTGGTTTCTGCGCTCATGTGTTCCTCCTGCTGGATGCGTGGCTGTTCGCCTCGCTTATTTTATCGCGCTGCCTCTGGCCTCTTCTAGCAGCATTTGCCTGTGGGCAGGTCGGTGAGCGCTACTCAGCCGGGCTGTTCAAAGGCTACGCGGTACACTTAGGAACGTGTTCAAGATTCTTTTCTATACCCCCGAGATTCCGGGTAATACCGGTAACGCCATCCGACTGGCCGCGATTACCGGTGCCGAATTGCATCTGGTGGAGCCGCTGGGTTTCAACTTCGATAACGCCCACCTGCGCCGCGCGGGCCTGGATTACCACGACCTGGCTGTGGTGACCGTCCACAAGACCCTCGAGGACGCCTGGCGGGCCCTCGAGCCGGAGCGCGTCTTCGCGTTCACCACCACGGCCTCGACCTCCTACGCGGATATCGAGTACCGTCCCGGAGACGTCCTCATGTTCGGCCCCGAGTCGGTGGGTCTGCCCGCCGAGGTACAGCGGGACGAGCACATTACCGAACGGGTTAAGATTCCCATGAAGCCTGGCCGTCGTTCCCTCAATCTGGCTAACTCCGCATCGATTGCCGTGTTTGAGGCCTGGCGCCAGAACGGGTTTGAAGGAGGCGCCATCTAGCATGGCTACCGCACACCACGATTTGCCCGAGCACATGGTTCAGCAGATTCTGAGTTCTACCCCTCCCCTGGCCGAGCAGATTCGCCGGGATCCTGAGAATAAGGAGTACACCGAGCAGGGCTGGGAGCCGGTCTATTCGGCGTCACCTAGGGCACGCATCGTGGTGATTGGTCAGGCACCGGGGCGCGCCGCGCAGGAAAGCCGCATCCCGTGGAACGACCCGAGCGGTGAGAAGCTGCGCGAGTGGATGGGCGTGACAGACGAGCAGTTCTACAACCCCGAGCTCATTTCGCTGCTGCCGATGGATTTCTACTACCCCG
The DNA here is from genome assembly GCF_001809565.1 of Rothia sp. HMSC072B03. Classification (NCBI taxonomy): domain Bacteria; kingdom Bacillati; phylum Actinomycetota; class Actinomycetes; order Micrococcales; family Micrococcaceae; genus Rothia; species Rothia sp. HMSC072B03. The sequence continues at coordinate 537,560 of NZ_KV797969.1, read as the reverse complement.
GTAAGGGCGCGCACGGTGATAACCCGCCGCGTAAGGATTTCGCGCCGAAGTGGCATCCGCAGCTGCTGGAGCTCATGCCGGACGTTCAGCTGATTCTGCTGGTGGGCGCGTACTCCCAGAAGTACTATCTGAACGGTAAGCGCGGTCCGAAGGCCGAACGTAACCTGACCGAGACGGTACGCGCGTGGGAGTCCTACCTTCCGAAGTTCCTGCCGCTCGTGCATCCTTCGCCCCTAAACTTTAGGTGGCAGGCGAAGAACCCCTGGTTCGAGCAGGAGGTCATCCCTGCCCTGCAGAAGCGCGTAGCAGAGATTCTCAAGAACGCCTAGCCTTCCCGCAAGGCCGTTCCCGTAGCGCTAATACGACGAAGCTCCCGGCCCTCACATCGAGGGTCGGGAGCTTCGTCTCTATTTGCTCTTCTACCCGCCCGTATTTGTCGGCTCGCATCCCCGTCGCAGAGGCGAGCGCCAAAGAGGCGGGTTAGCGCTACGAGCTGGCGCTGCCCAGGGTCACGGTGATGTCCTTGGTCGTCCCGCCGCGCTTAACCTTGAGCGTCATGTTCGAGCCGGCCGCCGCCGCACGCACCGTGCCGTTGAGCTCGTCGCTCTTCGTGATGGGGTGGCCGTCTGCCTCCACTACGATGTCGCCGGCACGCAAATCTGCCTTGGCTGCGGGACTGCCGGAGGTCACAGAGCTAATCTCCACGCCGCCGGAAATCAGCTTCGAGGAGCCGCTACCGGTGTCGGCGGGGCTGTTCTTAACGTTCGCACCCAGGTAACCGTGGGTGGCCTTGCCGTTAGCGATGATTTCGGAGGAGATACGCTTGGCGTAGTTCGAGGTAATCGAGAAGGCCATACCGTCGGCGGTACCGCCGTCCTGGCTGGCCTGGCCCTGCGCGTTAATGCCGACCAGTTCTCCCTTGAGGTTGACGAGCGGGCCGCCGGAGTTACCGTGGTTGATGGGGGCGTCAGTCTGAACCATGGGGATGTAATTCTGACCCTTCTCATCGGCAGGCTGCACGCGGTTCGCGTTCGACACCACACCGGAGGTGACCGTGTCGGTGCGGCTGTAGGGTGCACCGAGGGCCACCACGACCTCGCCCGAGACCAGCTTCGAAGAATCTCCCCAGGTGATGGGCTGCAGGTCAAGACCGGAGGAGTTAATCTTCAGGACGGCCAGGTCGGAGGCTTCATCGCGCCCCACGATCTTGGCGGTGCGCACCGTACCGTCGTTCAGGCGCACCTCGACGATGGAGGCTTCCCTGTTAGAGAAAACCACCACGTGGTTATTCGTCAGGATGTGTCCTTCCTTGTCCAGAACGACGCCGCTGCCGCCGCCGGCAGTGCTCGACCCGTCAGATGCCACGATGCTAACGGTCGAGGGAAGAACCTTCTTCGCGGTCTCGGCGACACCGGTGACGGTCGACGAGTTGCTGATATTGGAGCTCACCGACCCACGAGAGGAGCTCGAAGAGGAGGAACCGGCCGAGGCGGTGAAGGACCCGACGCCGGCGCCCACGCCGCCACCCACGAGGGCTGCGAGCACGGCCGCGGTGAGAACAACTCCGCCACCGTAACGCTTGCTCTTCTCCGGGGCGGGGGAAGCTACCGTAGCGGTCGCACGATACCCGTAGCCGTTCTGAGGGTACGCCTGCGAGTAGCCGTTTTGGGAGGCCTGGTACCCGGCCTGCTGATAACCCTGGTAATTGGGTTGCCCGTTTACGCTCTGCAGAGGCCGTGTCGCGTCGGAGAGGCCGTCGTTGCCGCCCGGAGACCATCCGGTGTTCTGAGTCATGGGTTTGTTCTCCTTGAAGTCTACCCGTGCGTCGTTCGGGCGCACTATCTCTATCTACTGTAGAGGGTCTTTTGTGCCGTTCGATGCTTTTTCACTGTCGCTCAGCGTAGAGTTCCCTGGGAATTTTCTGAGTGTCGGCTTTTCCCCGCGCTACCCGCGAAGTGCCCGCAAATGAGAATCTAGCGAACGGCAATCTACACAGCGGTGCCCGCCTCCACGCACAGCTGAAGCACAGAGAAGACCCGTAGCGTGGAGGGCAGATGATAAACGAAGGAGGAACTCCAGTGATTGCAACCATAATCTTTTGCGCCATATTGGTTTGCTCAATCGGCATCGGTGCCGGTGTGGTGGCCTGCTGCTCAGGCATGGTGTACCGCCGCCAGCAGGAGGAACAACTCCACGAGCGACACCAGAGCGCGGCCATTTCTAGATAGCGTTGGCCAAGACGACGGATAAGACTTTACCGTCGAACGAGTTTTCCGGTACGGGAGTTGAGAGACCCGTAACGGATGGGGGTGTATCCCCGAAAGTGTCCTTCGGCTCGGGTGAGGCCGAGCCGGGACATATGTGTTAAGTGATGAGTGATGAGGATGCGGTCCCCACCCCGAATACGGGTGGGGGCCGCTTCTTTGTTTGGGCTCGTACCTGCGTTAGCTCCGCGTCCCGGGCTCACCCGCTCCGCAGGATGGCTCGGGTATCGACTCTTAGTATGCGGCGGATTCACACGCTCCCGAGCACGGCGGGGCATGCTGGGCTATCGTAAAGACATGAGTACTTCCTGCGCCGCGTTCGCTCTTCTCGCCACGCTACCTTCGCTATCGGTGGCGGGCCCTGCACCCCTGTACACCCTCCTCGGGGGTGTACTCGCTATCACCCTTGTTGTTCTGCTGGTTAGCCTCCGTGCCCAGAAACGGCGGGGCAAAAACGACGCGCAGCAGAATCAGCGGGTGTCGCCTCCGTACAGCCCGTACCCGGCGAGCGCACCGCAGGCGCCTCCCCATGCTCCGGGACAACCCCAGCACGGGTACCCTCCGCAGGCGCAGAACCAGCAGGGTCAGCCCGTCCGGGGTGCCGTCAGCTATCCGCAGCAGTACCTGCCGAATCCGCAGCCCTCGGGTGACCCGCAGGGTACCGCCCCGGCTAACGACGCACAGCAGAACCGTGTTGAGAGCACCGCAGCGAAGCAGGGGGTGCCCTCCCCGCTCGCTCCCCTGCAGGTGGAAAACCCCGCGGGCGCTCGAGAGGCCGGTGTGCGCGAAGAATCCCGGTCGGAGGAGGCCGTTCGGCAGGAAGCCACTCCCCCGATCGGAACGACTCAGCAGGAAGAAACTACGCAGAAGGACGAGGCTGACCAGCCCAAGCCTGCGCCTTCCGACCCTTTCTCTTTGAGCACCAACTTCAAGCTCATTCCCCCTCTAGAGTATGCGCAGCGCAGCCGCTACCCCATGGTGCTTTCTGTCAGTACATCAGAGGATGAGGTCTTTGCGCTGCCGTCGATTAGCGGTGTGCCGCAGCATCTACTGGTGGGCACGCAGGAGAATCATGTTCCGCTGAATCAGCGTCAGCGCTGGGAGCAGGTCGATATTCTTGAGAACTATCTCATGCGTGCGGTCATGAACCTGCAGACATTGGAGCGTGCGCAGGTGTCTCCGCTGCACAGTTTCAAGGAGACTGCCCAGGCTGACCGCGCGGTACTTGCCGCTGAGCTGGAAGAGACCATCCGGAAGTCTCGGCTGAAGCTGGGCGGGGCTTTGGAGTTCTATACGTCCCTGCCCCGTCTGGCGGAGGCCCCGGGCTCTTTCGCTTTTGCCCGCGACCACGCGCTCTCCCTGAGCGCCACCGTCATTGAAATGACGGAGCGGTGCTTTGAGCGTACCTTCCGTTGGCGCCTGCTGGAGGATACCCTCCCGGATTCTTTGAACGACCGCCTGTACGCGGTGCGTTATCTGCGTGAGAGCGCCCAGAAGCTGGCGGCTTTTGTGGAGCTGAGCGAATATGACCGCGCTATGCAGCTTGCCGAGACCTGGAAAAAGACGGCCCGCAAGGATTCGAAGATCGATGAGGGCAAGGTCTGGAATGAGATGACCGAAGTCGCCTTTGACGTTCTGCCCGAGTTGCGAGAGCGGGCGTTGAAGGGCGTGCAGTCTACGTTGGAGTTTAGCGAACTTTTCTACCGCACTGGCGAGGACGGTGTGCACCGTATGCTCCGCCCAGAGCAGCTGAGCGAGTTTGAGCTCAAGGGCGTGCAGTCCACGCTGGAAGAGCGCCTGGAGAAGGTGCGTCTTGAGCTTCAGAATGCGGAGTTCTGCGCCGCGGTCTTGAGCCTGCAGACGAACGCTGTCATTGAGCTTCTGGAGGAGCTTCTGCAGGTTGAGCAGGACGGCGTTCTGACCGAGATTGTGACCGATTTGCGGGCGCTTGCTCATGACTCGCCCGACCTTGCCGAGCGGCCTATCCAGACGTTGATGTTCAGCCGCGAACAGTACGCCCCGGATGGGGAGGATCTTCCGACCATTGGCGAGCGCATCCGTTCCCTCTCGAGTGTTCCCGAGGTTCTGGCGTTCGTTCACTACGAGGGACCGGTGCTTCTGGTGGGCGTCTCGGATCCGTATAAGGCGTTTTCCGGGGAAGATTCCTTCGAGGGTCTGCTTTCGGAGGAGATGAAGTCATCTTCCATGCCGCTGTCGGTGTTGCGCACCCATTCGCGGCTTCTGCAGCAGGTGCTTCGCCTGCAGAATCTGCGTTTGAAGCTGGCGTGGGTGAGTAGCTGTAGCGGCTACATGCCTTTGAGCCTGGTTGAACGGTATTACGTTGGTCCCTCTGCCGCGGATGAGGATCTGAAGGAGCTGACCGAAAATATTGAGGCGCTCGCTGAGCTTCTGGACGCCCGTTCTAACTCCCAGGTGTATAAGGGCCGTGGCGTGCCGACTACGCCCTTTTTGTGGTCACAGATGCGGAAGCAGGCAGATTGCAGTTCTAGGTTGCTGAATTATGTGCGGTTCTTGGGTTGGATGTTCGCCTCGTCTTCGCGGGTTAAGGTAGTGAACGGCATAGCACAGAGCATCCACGATGTTGATGCCGCGGAGGTAGTGGAGCACCTGATGAGCAATCTAAAGGTTGCGCGTCGGCGCTAACTGGCTACATAACCGGTGGGCCGGGGTCTGGCGGGAGGCTAGACGCCGGCCCACCTGTATGCCGGCTTTCCTGTATAACCCTGGGAAGACGGTAAGCGGGTGGCAAACAACCGCACAATATTGTGGTCTTATTCGCTGAAGGCTTCGTATCATCAGGCCTTGGCCGTGGGGCAGGCTGCCGGGCTGTTAGCTGGGTCGGTTGCTGGGCCGCGGTTACACTAATAGTGTGACCGGTGTTGAGGGTACGCAACGACCGCTACCTGCACGAACGAGCACATAAATACGTCACGATAACGGAGGAAATAGTATGACCAACCACGCCCCCGCGCGTTACTCTCGCAGCGTCTGCTAGTGGGAGCCGTTAGCGATCATGCCCCTTGACCAGTATTCGTGGCAGCAACAGGTCAAAGCCCTCGAAAACTACCTCGTGCACGCCGTGCTGAATCTGCAGACGCTTGAGCGTGCGCAGGTTTCTCCCCTGCGCTCCCTAAAGCAGACGCCGAACGCATCGAAGGAGCTTCTCTCAGCTGAGCTGGAGCAGTCCATTGAGCAGAACCGCATGCGGCTCAGCGAAGCCCTGAAGTACTACGCTTCCCTCGCTAACCTCGAGGGAAAGCCGGATTCCTTTGCGTACGCCCGAGACCGTTCCCTCGCATTGGCGTCCTCAGTGGTGACGGAGACGGAGCGGTGCTTCGAGCGCACCTTCCGTAGCCGTCTGCTGGAGGGTACCCTGCCCACCGATTTGAACGACCGCCTCCATGCGGTGCGTTACCTGCGCGAGAGCGCGCAGAAGCTGGCAGCTTTTGTGGAGCGGAAAAATTACAATCTCGCGGTGAATCTCTCCCAGACCGTACTGGCTAACCGAGCTCAGCAGTATAAGGCGTCGAATGGCGGTGGGCTGGGTGAAAAGGATGAGAGCAGAAAGCTCTGGGATGCCACGATTCAATACGCTACGAATCTTCTTCCTGCTCTGCGCGAGCAAGCCCTGCAGCTATTTCAGTCCGTATTGAAGTTCACCGATCCGTTCTACCGCACCGGTCGGGACGGCATCACCCGATTTTTGCGCGTCGAAGATCTGAACGAGTTTGAGCTGACGGGTATGCGAGCCACTCTCGAGGAGAGTCTCGATGCGGCACGCCTACAGTTGCAGGACGCCGAGTTCCTCGCGGCCGTGCTAGACATTCATGTGCGCGAGACCATCGAGGCGATGAACCTTATCCTCGCGCTTGAGGGTGAGGGAATCATCGAGGAGATGACCGCCGACCTTCGCCTGCTGGCTCAGCACGACCCAAAGACCGCGGAACAGCCAATCATGATTCCCAGCCATATAGAGGATTGGGATCATCCCGGTCCCTATTCCCTTATCACAATCGGGAAGCGCATCCAATCGCTAACGGGGTTCCCCGATATCATCCGTTTCCTGCACTACGAGGGGAAGCTCTTGCTCGCAAATCCCGGCTCCGCATCCCCGGCTCGTCCCGAGCAGATTCCCCTCCCCCTGCTGCGGGCTCACGTACGTCTACTCCGCCAGACGGTACGTCTACATACCGTGCAGAGGCAACTGACCTGGCTCGTCACGTGCGACGGGTACCTTCCTCTTTCTCTCATCGAACGCACCGCTTGTGGCCCGTGCGCAGACGATACCGGGATCGTTGGGGTGCTTCACACCGTTGAGGCGTTGGAAGACCTCATCGAGGCTCGCGAATCTTCCCGCCCCGTTGCGGCGGGTGCTTTCCCCTCGCTCCGCGACGCGTGGGAGCAGGCTCAGGAACTCATCCGTGATGGTGAGAGAAGGCTGAGCACCGCCAAGATGCGGGGCTGCGCCCCCGTATCAACGGTGAGCGTCTCCGACGGAAAGGTGGGTACCGTGTACGGCTCGGATGCTCGGGGCGTCCCGCATTACCTTCTTATGAATCGCAAGCAGGCAAGGGATTCTCACCGCTAACGGTCAAAGTAAACGATCAGTAAACAGAGTTCCAATATTCGGGTCATATTCGCTGAAGGCTTCGTATCATCGGGCCTTGACCGCGGGGCCGCGGTTACACTAATAGTGTGACCGGTGTTGAGGGTACGCAACGACCGCTACCTGCACGAACGAGCACATAAATACGTCACGATAACGGAGGAAATAGTATGACCAACCACGCCCCCGCGCGTTACTCTCGCAGTCAGCGCCCGCGCCTACGCACCGTAGTGGGTGCCACAGCGCTGGCAGCAGGTCTGTCCTTCGCCCCTGTCGTGGCCCCGGCCGGTTCGGCGTTCTTTACCGCCGCCGGCCCCTCGGCCGCACAGGCCGCTGACCCCATGCAGATTACCGGTACCCGCATCTACGACACCACGAATTCCCTGGGCAATACCTCCACGCTGAGTTCCAAGATTTCGGCTCTGTCGAAGAAGCACAACGTGGACCTGCACGTGGTGACCATCGATAAGTTTGAGAACCCCTCGGGTTCCCAGGCGTGGACCAAGGCCCTGGCCGCGAAGAACAACTGGGGCTCGGCCGACGTGGTGCTGGTGATTGCCACCGAAAGCCGTCAGGCGTATTTCCTGGCCGGTAGCACGAAGACCCTGTCGAGTGATCAGCAGACGAAGGTGTACCAGAACTACATCAAGCCGAAGCTGCAGAACAGCGATTACTCCGGCGCGGCGTTGGCCGCGGTCGAGGGGATCGAGGCTCAGAAGGGCGGTAGCTCTTCGAGCGTGGTGACCGGTGTGCTGGGAGTCGGTGCGGTGGCTGCCGTTGGTGGTGGCGTGTACGCGGCTCGTCGCCGCAAGCGTCGCAAAAACGCCCCGCAGCAGAACACCTATAACGCTCCCCGCCCGGTTCCGCGTCCGCAGGTCCCGGAGATTCCCCTGGAAGAGCTGCGCACCCGCGCCGGCAGCGCCCTGCTGCAGGCCGACACCACGATGAGTCGCGCCAAGCAGGAGCTGGAGTTTGCGCGCGCCCAGTACGGCGATCAGCAGGTCGCCCGCTTCGGGGAGGAAATCGCCCGCGCCGAAGAACTGATGCGCCGTTCCTTCCAGCGCCAGCAGCTGCTGACCGACAGTATTCCCGACACCGAGGCGGAGCAGCGCGCCTGGTTGAGCGAGATTATCGATAATTCCCAGGCCGTGGCCCGCATCTCGCAGGAGCAGGACGCTCAGCTGGCCCAGATGCGCGACCTTGAGCAGCAGGCGCCCCAGGCCATCGCTGCGCTGAACGAGCACCTCCCGCAGGTGCGTAGCACGGTGGCGGAGTGCTCCGCCCGATACGCCCAGATGAAGGAACGCTATCTGCCCTCGGCTCTGGAGCCCATCTCGAAGACCGCTGCTCTGCTGGAATCGAACCTGGCTCTGTGCACCGATGAGCTTCAGAAAGCACAGCAGCTGGTGGATACCAACCGAGCCGAGGCCGTTGCACACCTGCGCTCTGCCGAGGAAGCCTCGGCACAAATTCTCGCGCTGTCCAATGCGGTGACGAACCGCAACAACGAGCTCAACGCGGCTCAGGAGGCTTTGAGTACCGACCTGCTGAGTATTCAGCGCGACGTGGCCGAGGCCAAGAGCCTGGCCATGTCCCAGGGCCGTTCCGACCTGGCCGCCGTGGCTGCCGGTATGGAAGCGGTCCTCGGACAGGTGACGCAGAGCTCCACCGCCCGCCCGAACGACCCGCTGGCCCTGGCCAATCAGCTGCGTCAGCTCTCGAGCGAGCTGGACAAGTCGATGACGGAAATGCGCGCCACCCGCGATCGTTCCCGCGCGGCAAGCCAGACCCTCGATCGCACCCTCCGCTCCGCGCACGCCGCGGTGACCGGTGCCCGCGGGTACATCGATAATCGTCGCGGCGCCGTGGGCCCCACGACCCTGACCGCGATCTCCGAAGCCGAACGTCACCTCATGAACGCCAACCGGATGCGTAACTCCAACCCGTTGGAGGCTCTGAACGAGGCCAACATGGCCCTTCAGCAGGCCAACGACGCGCAGAACCGCGCCGCCCGCGAGATGGGCCAGTTCTCCGAACGGTCCAGCGGTGGCGGCGGTAATAGCTGGGGTAGCGACCTCGCAAAGGGCCTGCTGCTGGGCGCCATCCTGAACACCCTGGGCTCCGGCTCAACCCACAGCTGGGGCAGCAGCTCCGGCGGCTCCTCCTCCGGCGGAGGCTGGAGCGGCGGCGGCTTCAGTGGCGGCGGAGGCGGCGACTGGGGTAGCGGCGGTGGCGACGGCGGTAGCTTCTAGTTCACCCAATTCACCCAAAGTTTAGATTGAGGTCATCGGGCGTGCATGGTTTTCACAGCCCACGCCCAGAAACCTCTCACATAATAAGTTGTACGGGCACGGCTCACGAGGAGCGTGGCGCTCCCCCGCAGCCCGTTGAACAGAAAGTAGGAAATCATGGCTAAGCAGACTATCTTCGGTCGAATCGCACAGCTGGCGAAGGCAAACATCAACGCCCTGCTCGACGCTGCCGAGGACCCGCAGAAGATGCTGGACCAGATGGTTCGCGACTACACCAACAGCATCCGTGAGGCAGAGGCCGCCGTCGCCCAGACCATCGGCAACCTGCGCCTGCTGGAGAAGGACCACGCAGAGGACCTCAAGGAAGCCCAGGAGTGGGGCGCCAAGGCTCTGGCCGCCTCCAACAAGGCAGATGAGCTTCGCACCGCTGGCGATACCGCTAACGCTGACAAGTTCGACAACCTCGCCAAGGTTGCCCTGGGCAAGCAGATGCAGGCTGAGAAGGCTGCACAGGCCCTCGAGCCCCAGCTGGCTTCCCAGACCCAGGTCGTGAACCAGCTCAAGGACGGTCTGGACAAGATGCGTACCAAGCTCGACGAGCTGAAGTACAAGCGCGACGAACTGACCTCGCGTCAGAAGACCGCCACCGCTCAGAGCCAGGTCAACGACGCTCTGAAGGCCTTCGACGTGATGGACCCGACCAGCGAAATCTACCGTTTCGAAGAGAAGGTCCGCCGCGAAGAGGCACGCGTCATCGGTCAGCAGGAGCTGGCATCCTCCTCGCTGGACGCACAGTTCAACACCCTGGAGGAGATGGGTCGCCAGAACGAGCTCGACACCCGCCTGGCCGAGCTGAAGGCAAAGCAGACCCCCGCTATCGGTGGCGACACCCCCACCCAGACCCTCTAATCCGGTAGCGCGCCGATAGGCGCCTCCCTGTAGGTCACATACAAGAACCGCCCCGCTCCTGAAAAGGAGCGGGGCGGTTCTTTATGCTTTAGGAGCCGTACGCCTTAGTTAGCGTAGATGTACAGGTAGCCTGCCATAGCGTCACGGGTGATGGCTGCCGAAGAGGTCGAGCCGGTGCCGATGCCATTCGAGGCGGTCCAGGCCAGGGCCTGCGATGCGTAGCCGCCCTGAGCCTGTGCCGGGGAGCCGGCCGCACGGTACATGAACTCGGCCATGGTGGACTCGGTGACGGCCTCCAGGGGACGGAAGTCGCTACCGGTGATACCCTGCTGGCTCAGCCAGTAAATCTCCTTGTACGCGGGGTGGTTAACCGGAACGTCGCTGAACGGCGAAACGGCCGGTGCGTTCACGGCGGGGCGACCAGCCACGCGGTACAGGTAGGTTGCCAGCTGCGCACGGTTGACCGACGCGTTCGGGCGGAAGGTGCCGTCCGCGAAGCCGAGCATGATGCGGTGATCAGAGTTCCAGCTGATCTCGTTGTAGTTCGGGTTCGAGTCGGACAGGTCGCTGTAGCCCAGCGCGGGGGTCTTGCCCGCGAAGTCCAGTGAGGAGGCCAGGATGTGCGGCAGGTCGTAGTCGTGGTGGCTGAAGCCGTCAATCAGCTTCACGCGGGCGTCAGAGAAGCCTGCGCTCAGGTATGCGTTGTAGCCGGACTCGACGGCGCCTCGTGCGCTCCAGGTGACGGGGTTGGTGTTACCGGAGGTGTCATTCGCGCCGACCCACCAGTACATCGGGGATGCCTTGGTGGTTGCGTCAGCGTCCACGGAGCCGTCCGAGTCGCCGCCTGCAACCATGATGGAGCCGCCACCGTTACGCCAGGAGGTGTTGTGATCGGTCAGCTCGTAGGTGATGAACTCGGCGCCACCGGAGTAGCCCATGGTCCACACCTGGGATGCGTCCAGGTTGTTCTCGCTCACGAAGGACTTCGCGAAGGAGCGGAAGAACTCACCGTTGGCGTCCATGTCTTCCCACCAGGTGATGCCGTCGCCGGATGCGTTGGTGTCCGGGGAGATGACCGGAACGAAGACCATGTTGCGGGCGTTAGCGATCTTACCCATGGCGGCGAGCATGCCCTCGTCGGGGGTGTAGACCTTGGACTCGTCACGCTGCCAGTAGTCACCGTCGAAGTAGAAGACCACGCCGACGGGCTTGGAGTAGTCCAGGTTGTTCGCGTACACGTGGTACTGCGAGGTGGTGCCGGCCGGGGAGGTGTAGCTCTGGTAGGTTGCGGAGCTCATGGTGCGGGCACGCTGGGTGCTCTGCTGCTTCTGCTCAGCCTTGGGCGCGGCGGTTGCTTTACCCTTGGTGAGCGAGTTGCTCAGGATCTGGGAGAAGTTGTAGTCGAAGTGGCCCGAGCCGTTCAGAACGGTTGCGGAGGCGTTGGTGTAGCCAGCGTTGCGGTAGGCGTTGTAGCCGCCCTCAACGGCGCCGCGGGCGCTCCAGGTCTGCGGGTAGGTCTCGCCGGTGCCGTCGTTCGAGTTTGCGTACCAGAACATCGGCTGGGACTTCAGCGCTGCGGAGGGGGTGCCCTCATCCAGGCCACCGCCGGCGACCATGATGGAGCCGCCACCATTGCGCCAGGTCTGGGGCTTGGTGTTCAGCTCGTAGGTGATGAACTCGGCACCACCGGAGTAACCCATGGTCCACACGTTGGAGGAGTCCACGCCGTTAGCCGCGATGAAGGAAGACGCGAAGGAGCGGAAGAACTCGCCGTTGCGCTCCATGTCCTCCCACCAGGTCACGCCAGCATCGTAACGGTTGGTGTCCGGGGAGATGACGGGCACGAACAGCATGTTCTGTGCAGCGGCGGAGGCAGCCATCTGAGCCAGCTCGCCGGAGGGGTCGTAGACCTTGGACTGGTCGTTGCGCCAGTAGTCGCCGTCGAAGTAGAAGACCACGCCAACGGGCTTGGAGAAGTCCACGCCCTCAGCGTACACGTGGTACCGCGAGGTGGTGCCCGCCGGGGAGGTGTAGGACAGGAAAGTCTGGTTGGTGCGGGTTGCGGGAACGGTGCTGCCGGCAACGGTGGACTGTGCCGCCTGAGCGGTCTGGGCGTTAGCAACCTGTGAGAGAGTGGGCTCGGTGACTATGGGAGCGGTCTGGGTAGCCTGTGCCGAGGGGGTGGTCTGTGCAGACTGGAAGGTTGCGGGAGTAGCCTGCTCGGTCTGTGCTGCCTGAGTTGCCTGTGCGGTGTAGGTCTGCTGGATGGGCTGGACCTGGTTGGTTGCGGGAGCCTCAGCCTGCTGGCGAACCTGCACAGCCACCTGCGAAAGAGTAGACTGGGCGGTCGCGGTAAAGAGCGAGCCCTGGGGTGTGCCGCCGGGGATGTCCTGTACGACGGGAGCGAACGCGGATGCGGGAGACAGCAGGGTGCTACCGAGCACGGTGGGAACGGCAATAGCCGCGAGAGAGCCTGCCTTAACGGTGCGGGGGCGAAGTGCCATGGGGTGTCCTCGTTGTTGGTGTTTCTGGGGCGTGAACGCCCGTGAGTGGTTGAGTGATAGGTGATCTATAGGTGAGAAGCCTATAGGCGGTCGGCCTGCGGTTTTGGCACCGCTTTGGTTTGTCCATCACCATCCCGTGCTCGTGGCGGGGATGTCCTCATGCGATGGTTTGTGCGGGGTCAGTCCGATGACCTGCGCGGCGGACCGTGGTAACCATGTACTCAAAGCTACCAGGTCAAAAAGCCTTTTCTAACGGTTTTTTGGAGCATTTTTACCCCCTCGCAAAATACTAACCCTAAGCCTAAACTTTTTCTAAGGTTTAAGTTGAGAATGACATGGGTTCAACCGACGGTTGAATGAGGGGTTTTGCCTTGATTTTTCGCGGTTTTTGAGCGTTTTTTGAGCTCTATTCAAAAACATTCACTCCAGGCTTTAGAGTTTTATTGTGAGGACAATCACTTTCCGAGTGAATTTTTGCGGTTTTTAGCCATTTTTGCACCAAAATCCGCAGAATTCCGGGGTAAATCGACTGATTTCTCAACCGGGAATATAGAGAACCTATCGCATATTCCGGTTCTGGCATGAGGTAAAAATGTCCTTTCGGGGAGTTCATAGCAGCTCACCGGCCCCCATGCGCACGATTCCGAGTGCCTCGACAAGGAGGCATTTTGACTCCTTCGAACTCCTTCGAGGAGCCGCCCCGAAGCCCCAATTCCCCCCCACCGTCGATCCAATCACTACTGGTCCGACTGACAAACTCAGAGAATTTGGAAAGAGGAGAAGAGAAGCTGAAGAGAGAAGAGCGGGACATGCTGGACCGACCAACGAGCACGGGGATAAGGGCCAGCAAGACACCCATCTGCGACCACGAGATTTCGGAACAAGTTAGAGACGACAGAGCCCCCCCCCCC
>NZ_KV797969.1:523161-523993 GCF_001809565.1 Rothia sp. HMSC072B03 | reverse complement strand
CCCCCCCCCCCAGAGACAGGTGGGGAGCTCCCGCTAGACGCCTATGTCGAAGTAACTGCGCCGAGGCGGTTTGCGTCAAGATGAATTGCGTCAAGATGAATTGTGCCAAGATGAATTGTGCTAAGAGACTATACCGAGATAGCCGCATCAAGTACGGCATGGGGTGCAAACCATTGCGCACAGCGCAGACCCCTCCGGTTAGCCGAGCCGGGTTCGATACAGGGTGCAAACCATCGCGTGCAGCACGCCCTCTCCCCCGCTCAGCCAGGTCACGCCGCACGGGACTCATAGCGTGAGTTGATAAGCGCCCCTCTCCCCCGCTCAGCCAGGTCACGCTCTGCCATATCGGAGCTCAATCAAATCGGGGCCGTATAAGCCGGCATCCAACCGGTCAGTGCCCGAACATTCAAAGGGCCGGGGTAAAGAACCGTACGGTCATAGCTAGAATCGACAGCACAGCCGATTCCGGGCATAAAAAACGGGCATAAAAAACGGGCATAAAAAACTCCCGATAGCTAAGCTATCGGGAGTTATCCGTTGCGGGGACAGGATTTGAACCTGCGACCTCCGGGTTATGAGCCCGGCGAGCTACCGAACTGCTCCACCCCGCGGCGACTCATATAACTATACAGACCTTAGGGAACCTTCGCAAATTAAAAACATAATTTGTGGCGGATTGCACATTACGGGGTCTCTGACACCCTCGGCAAGTCCCGCATCGCCGCTCAGAGCGCTCCGAGCCAAATGGGCGGGTACAGGCAGACGTCACGGTTGCAGAGAACGAACGAGACGCATAAGGCGGGGCCTCTCCCCCGTGTGGAGGAGAGGCCCC
>NZ_KV797969.1:413045-523061 GCF_001809565.1 Rothia sp. HMSC072B03 | reverse complement strand
CGGGGCCTCTCCCCCGTGTGGAGGAGAGGCCCCGCCTCATGCGCAATGAAGGCTCCGGGCACGCTCAGCAGCCCGAGGAACTGCTCGCCAAGGCCTCCGGCCTAGCGAGAGGCACTAGCCGAAGCACTTGCAGAAGCACTTGCGGATGCGTTCGGCGAAGCGTTAGCCGAGGGGCTGGCCGCCGCGGAGGCAGAGGCGCTCGGAGTTGCCGAGCCCTTGTTCTGCGCTTCCTCGGCCGCCAGGGCCTTCTTCACGGCCGCTTCCAGACGCTTCTGGGCCTCACCGTAGGCAGCCCAGTCGCCCTTCTTCATCGCGGCGTCGCTATCGCTCATAGCCTTCGAAGCGTCGTTCAGAGCCTGCTTCAGTTCGGAATCGTTCGAGCCCGACGAAGACGAGGAACCTGAAGAGGAACCAGAAGCCGAAGGAGCCGGCGAAGCCGTGGCCGAGCCGTCCAGCTTAGCGCCCGAAGAGCCGCCGAACACCTGGTTCAGGGCCTCCTCCAGGGTCGGGGCGAAGCCAACCTTATCGCCGAAGCTCACCAGCACTCGCTGCAGACGCGGGTACTTAGCGTCACCGCTGGACTGCACGTACACCGGCTGAACGTACAGCATGCCGCCGCCCACCGGCAGGGTCAGCATATTGCCGTTAATAACCTCGGAGGAACCGCGGCGCAGCAGGTTCAGCTGGTTCGAGACCTCGGCATCAGAGTTGAAGATATTCTGAGCCTGGCCCGGGCCGGGAACCACCGAAGAACGCGGCAACTCCAGCAGACGCAGCTTGCCGTAGTCGGCGCTACGCTCGCCATCCTTACCGGTACCGGCGTCGCCGTTAGCGGCAAGGAAGCCGTACATCACGTTACGAGAGTTCGAATCGCTCTGCTGAGGAATGAACGTCGTCGTCAGCGAGAAGTGCGCGCGCGAATCCCCGGGCATCTGCAGGGACAGGTAGTACGGCGAAATCGGCTGGTTACGATCATTGGTCGGGTCGTTCGGAATCGACCACACATCATCGCCCGCGTAGAAGCTGTGAGCGTTCGTCACGTGGTACTTATTCAGCATGGTGCGCTGAATATTGAACATGTCGGTCGGGTAACGCACGTGGCTCATGAGCGAAGCGTTCATCTCGTGATAGCTCTTCACCGTGCCGGGGAAGACGCTCTGCCAAGCCTTGAGCACCGGATCTTCCTCATCCCAGGCGTACAGGGTCACCGAGCCGTCGTAGGCGTCCACGGTGGCCTTCACCGAGTTACGGATGTAGTTCACCGACTTCGACCGCTGAGCCCCCGCCGCGGTGGCAGAATCCTGCGAGCTACCCTGCGCGTATGGGAACTGGTCGCTCGTCGTGTAGGCGTCCACGATCCACTGCACGCGGTTATTCACGATCGCCGGGTACGGCTTGGAATCCACCGTCAGGTACGGGGCCACCTTGCGCACGCGGTCCAGCGGGTTGCGTTCGTACAGAATCTGTGAGCCGTCGCGCACCGCATCCGAGAGCAGAATGTCGGAAGACTGGAACTTAATCGCGTAGGACAGGCGGGCCAGCAGCGAATCGACGCGGGGGCCGCCGTTACCTGAGAAGGTGTACTTCGCGTCGGAGGCGTTCGTCTCGTCAGCAGAGAGCGGACGGTCCAGCTCCAGGGTGTCGCCCCTACCGCCCACAATCGAGTACTCCGGCGAGCTCATGCCGAAGTAGATGCGCGGCTCGTAATCCTCGCTCAGGGTACCGGTCGCCTTAATGCCGGACTGCAAGAACTTGGGGTTACCCGCCGAATCCACCTGGTTACCGTACGCGGCAATCACGCCGTAGCCGTGGGTGTACACCACGTGGCGGTTGTACCAGGAATCGCCGTTGGTCTGCGTGGGGTTCAGCTCGCGGGCCGCCAGCACGGTGTCCTGCGTGGTGTTACCCACGGTGTAACGGTCCACCGCCAGCTGCGACTCGAAGCGGTAGTACGGGCGGAACTGCTGCATCTGCGCGAACGCGGAGGAAACCACGTTCGGATCCAGCAGACGAATGTTCGCGATGGTCGCGCTCGAAGAGCTCAGGGCACCGGCGCGAGTGTCGATGGTCGCGTCGTACGGGGTGGTCTCAATCTTGTCCAGGCCGTAGGCGTAGCGGGTCGCATCAATATTGCGCTGAATGAACTGCGACTGCGCGCCCTGCTCGTTCGGAACCACCTGGAAACGCTGCACAACCCACGGGTATAGGCCACCGGCCACCAGCGATACGACCGCCAGCATTGCGGTGCTAATCAGCGGCAGACGCCAGTGATTCTTCACCGCGGCAGCAATGAACATGAACGACACCAGCAACGCCGAAACCGCCAAGATGGCGCTCACGGGAATGGATGCGTTCACGTCCGTGTACATGGCGCCGGCCCAGCGTCCGGCCTGCTGCTGGGTGGACGAGTAACGGTCCAGCCAGAAGCTCACCGCGCGGGTCAGAACAAACACGACGGCAAGCACGGCCGCGTGACGGCGGAAAGCGTGAGTCGTGGTCACGCCGCCCGGCTGCACCTTAATGCCGCCGTAGAAGTAGTGCATGAACAGGCCGGCCACCGCGGCGAGCGCCACGGAGGAGGTCACCAGCGACACCACCACGCGCAGGAAGGGCAGCACAAACACGAAGAAGCCGTAGTCCAGGCCGAATTCCGGGTCGGTCTTGCCGAAAGACTGCTGGTTGAAGAAAAGGGCGACCGTGCTCCACTGCGACATCGTTGCCGAGGCAATAAACAGGCCCAGTAGCAGCGGAACCGCAATCAGCAAAAGCTTACGCGCCTTATCCACGCTCTCGTGGTAGCGGCGCATGCTATCCTCGGCACGCTGCTGGCCGAACACGTCGCGGAGCATCTGCTCGGTCGCATCCGAGGCGCTCGTCGGGACGCTCTGGTTCGGGCCGGCCTCATCCTTCGCGTTCTGCTCGCGGGTGGCGGGCAGAACATCCGCGTGGCGGACCGCGTAGGTCATGGAGGCCCACAGCGGCAGGGCCACCACGAGGGCGGCCACAACGAACACCGCGGCCTTCAAAAGAATCTGGGTGGTGAAGACGGTGCTATAGCCCAGCTGGTCAAACCACAGCCAGTCCGTGTACACCTGGGATAGTCCCACAAATGCGGCAATCAGAACCGCGACAACCACAATCGTCATCAGTAGAGGGCTGCGACGCTTCTTTGCTCGTTCCTTCTTCTGTGGGCGTGGGGTCTTATCGGTCGACTCAGACACAATTCCTCGCTCATCATTTCAAAATGTTCTTTACCTTAAGTATCGCAGAGGTTGGAGGAACGAACGTTGACATGACGTCAGAGGAGGGGTCGTTCGCCCGCTATCCCACTATTCGCACACACGCTCACCGGTCGCGAGGCGGTCACCGCGCATAACGAAGGCCCCGGCTCGAGTGAGCCGGGGCCCGAAGCCTCCCGGAGGGAAGCGCCCGCGTTCGTCAGGGGTTGCCCGTTAGAGCTGCACGTTAGGATCCGCAGCGCGGCAGCGAATCATCGGGGGCGCCAGACTTAATGGCGCCCACGACCTGCACCGCCTCGTCCAGCGTCGAAACCGGGACCACCACCATCGTGCCGCGCACCTGGCCGGCATGATAGTAGTTGAGCATCGAGGGGTCCTGCTCCTGCATCTTCAGGACCGAATCGCAATTCTCCTTGGGGGCCAGGAAGTAGCGCGCGCCGTAGCGGCCCGTTGCCAAAATCTTGTACTTGATGCCGCCAATCGCGCCAACATTACCGTTCGCATCAATCGTGCCGGTACCCGACACGTAGCTGCGGTAGGGGTCGCCGCCGGCGTCCTCGTCTGCCAGCAGGGTGCCCTCACTCAGCTTATCCACCGTGCCGAGGGCCAGCATCAGGCCCGCGCTCGGGCCGCCCACGCCGTCCAGGTTGTACTGCACCTGCGCCGGCAAATCGTAGCTCTGCTTCAGGCTGATGCCCACGACCCAGCGGTCGCCCTCGGCCGAACGCACCGGGTTCAGCGTCACCGTGCGCTGCTGGCCGTCGCGCTCAACCGTCACCTGAATCGGCGAGCCGTTCGAGGCGTTCACCGCCTGCAATACATCTTTGAGGGTGGTGATCTGCTTGTCCCCCACCTTCAGGAGGCGGTCGCCGCTCTCCAGCACGCCCGCCGCGGGAGAACCCTCAACAGTCGTGTTCACCAGCACCTTCTCGGTCACCTGCATCTTCAGGTGACGCATGGCCGCGACCTTCGCCTGCGTCTGCGAATCGGCCATCTGCGCGCCGGTTTCGGCCGTGGCCGTCTCGTGGCTCACGTGCGGGTACAGGGCGTCGGTGGGCACCACGAGGCTGCGGTTGCCGTCAAAAGCCAGCCACCCGTAGAAAGCCTCCGCGCCAGACAGCTCAGTGTACGGGCCGCCCGCCACCGACACCGTGGTCATATTGAGCTTGCCGTAGGTCTTATAGCTGGGGGCGCCCGAAACCTCGATGACGTCCTTATCCTGGTAGGTGCCGAGCACGTCAAAGAGCGGTCCGGGGCCCTCCTTCACGTACGAGCTGGGCAGGACAAACGCACCGGCCAGCAACGCGCAGGTCGCCACGGCGCTCACGGAACGCAGGTTGAAGCGGCGCTCGCGGCCACGCGATCCGCGCTTACGGCGATGAGCTGAGGACTCGGCGGAAGCCTTCGATGAGGACTTCTCGGATTCGGACGGTGAGGTGGGCTTAGTCATGTTTTCTAGACTACCGGATGAACGTCCTCATCAACACACCTTTTCTGGTCAATCCCCCTGCCGGGGGTAAGGTCGGGGGTAAACCGGGTGAAGACCCGCTTGTGAGCCCTCAGCTGATTAAGGCGCATCCGAGGCGCCGACACGGGAAATTCACAGCAAAAATCGGTAGGCTGGACAGCGAGCGGGCCGGCTGTGCCCACCTTCGGATTAGGAAAGGTTTCAGATGTCTGATCACCACCACGGCGACGCCTCCAACGAGCGTGACCCCCTCGAAGAATTCCTGAAGAAGATGCAGGAGCAGGGCTTCGACCCCTCCGCAGGGGCAACCGGCCAGGGCGGTAAGGGCGCCTCCTCCAACGCACAGAACCCCTTCGGCGCGCTCTTCGGTGAGGGCGGGCAGAACCCCTTCGGCATTAACATCGATCCCGAGGACCTCAAGAACATGGGCATCAGCTTCGACCCCGCTATGCTGCAGGGCATGTTCTCGCAGGTGCAGGCCATGTTTGCCGGCGCATCCGACGAATCCAGCCCTAGCGGCGTGAACTGGACCAACGTCAAGAACCAGACCCGCCAGATGCTCGCCTCCATGGGCGAAGACCCGGCGGTTCCCGAAAACCTCAAGCGCGCCGTCGAGGACGCTGCCAACCTGGCCGACCTGTGGCTGGATGCGGTCACCTCCATCGAGCGTCACAACCTGCCCGTGCAGGCCTGGTCCAAGGCCGAATGGGTTGAGGAGTCCTTCGACTCCTGGCGCGAGATGGTCGAGCCCGTGGCCGCCGAGGTCACCCAGGCCATGGTCATGCCCGGCCCCGCGGACGAGCTGCCCGAAGAAATCGCCGCCATCTTCAACAGCGGATTCCTGAACAACGTTGGCGCCATGATCTTTGGCGCCCAGATGGCCCAGGCCCTCGCGAAGCTCGCCGGTGAGGTGTACTCCTCCACCGATGTGGGCTTCCCCCTCGCCCCCGGCCACTCCGCACTGCTGCCCAACGGCTACCAGCAGCTCGCGGACGACATCGAGGTGCCGCCGCAGGAGGTTCTGCTCTACCTGGCCGTTCGCGAGGCCGCGCTGATTCGCCTGCACAAGGCCAACCCCTGGCTGCGTGAGGACCTGGTCCAGCTCGTTGCCCGTTTCGCCCGCGGTATTCGCGTGGACATGAACCGTATGCAGGACGCCGCCTCCCAGGTGGACATGAACGACCCCGAGGCCGTTCAGGAGGCCTTCGAGGGCGGCATGTTCAGCCCCCAGCGCACCGAGGACCAGGAGCTGGCCGTTCAGCGTCTCGAGGGTTTACTGGCCCTCATCGAGGGTTGGGTGTCCGTCGTGACCGAGGACGCCACCCGCAACCTGCCCAAGGCTCCGCAGCTGACCGAAATCATGGCCCGCCGCCGCATCGACGGCGGCCCCAGCGAGCAGGTCTTCGAGAACCTGGTCGGCTTGGAACTGCGCCCGCGCCTGGTGCGTGAGGCACAGCAGTTCTGGCGCTGGTACGAAAACTCCCACGGCATCGAGGCCCGCGACGGCCTCTGGGACACCCCGGAGACCCTGCCCACCCCCGCCGAGCTGGAAGACTTCACCGCATACGACGCGCGCATGAACGAAATCAGCCTGGATGACGTGGACTTCGAGTCTGAGCTGCAGAAGCTGCTGGACGGCGGCTTCGGCGAGGCTCCCGAAGAGAAGTAACCGCGGGGACTACCCCGATAGACCGGCAAAATAATACTGAAACCTCGAGCGGGGGTGGCTTGTGAACGCACAAGCCACCCCCGCTCGAGTATTTCCGGCTGGTTCTGCCGGTTTGTTTTTTGCTTATTAGTTTTCGGAAAAAGCCCTATCCGGCGCTGTTTTCGCCGCGCTCGCCGCGCGAGCCTTCGGCCCGCGAGCGCCCCATCGCGTACCCGTCCAGGAAGGCGCGGGCACGCTCCAGCTGCGGGTAACGCGCCTCCAGGGTGCGGAAGGAGCGCGAATGGTTCGGCTGCAGCAGATGGCACAGCTCGTGGTGCACCACCGAATCCAGCGCGTACTCCGGAACCCCCTGCAGCTCCGAGGAGATGCGAATCTGCGCGGTCGCGTAGGTCGCCGAACCCCAGCGCTGACGCTGGTTGCTCACCCAGCGAATCGAGAGCCGTTTGAACTGCTCGGTGCCCTCCAGCTCCGGCAGGTAGGCGCGCACCAGCAGGCTGGCCCGCTCGTGCAGGTACTCGTCGGTGACATTCAGCTGCGCGGCGCGCTCACGGCGGGCGGCGCGACGCTGAATACGCGGCAGCAGGCGGGCAATATGCTCGTCTATCTCCTCGCTCGTGCTCGCGGCGGGAATGAGCAGGCGGTACGCGGGGTTGCCGTGCTCGTCCACGCCGTCGCGCTGCATGCTGATGGTGCGGGTGCGGCGGGCCGAGCGGACCAGCTCAATCTGCGGGCGATCCGCCGTGGCCGGCAGAATCTCTCGTTTAAAACGCTGAGCCATAGTCCTCTCCCTTCTGGTGACGGCCCTGCGAGCGGTTCCCGTACGAGTGGTTTCCGTACGAGTGGTTCTGGCGCGCGCCGCGGGCCGTTCCGCCGTAGCCGCCCGAGTAGCCGTTGGAGGCGGGGCGGCGGCGCTTGGCCGGGTCAATGTCATCCAGGAAACGCGAGCGCTTCCGCTGACCTCTACCGCCCACGGTGCGGGTCATCGTCCAGGTCAGCCACAGGTACTTGCGGGCGCGCGTGATGCCCACGTACAGCAGGCGGCGCTCCTCGTCCACCTCATCCGGGGTGGTCGCGAAGGTGATGGGCATGAGGCCCTCGTTGAGGCCGCACAGGAACACGGCGTCCCACTCCAGGCCCTTGGCCGCGTGCAGGGAGGCGAGGGTTACGCCGTTCATCTGCGGGGCCTCGTTGAACTCGCTACGGTGGTTCAGGGTCGCCACGACCTCGTGCATGGTCAGCGGCAGCGGCTCGGGCACGCCGGGGCGCGGGTTGGCGCGGTGCTCCTTCAGCTGCTCCTGACGGTTCTGCGCCATCATGTCGACCATGTGCACGAGTGCGGCGAGGGATTCCCACTTCTGGCGGGTGGCGCCTCCCGAGAGGGGGCCCTCCTCCTTGTAGCCGAGGCCGCCGAGCACGTCGCGGGTGTAGCGGGTGACATCCTCGGTGCCGTCGGTGGACTTGGCTGAGCCGCGCAGGGCGAGCATGGCCTGCTTGACCTCGGGGCGTTCGAAGAAGCGCTCCGCGCCGCGCAGCTGGTACGGGATGTGGGCGGCGGACAGTGCCGACTCAATCGCCGCCGATTGGGCGTTCGTGCGGAAGAGCACCGCAATCTCGGCGGGGGCCACCCCCTCCTTGTCGATGAGGTCGCGGATATCCTCGGCGATGCCGGCGGCTTCCTGCTCGTCGTCCGCGTAGCCGAACCACTCCACGTCCACGCCGGGGCCGCGCTGAGACATCAGTTCCAGCGGCGGTGCCCAGGAGTGCGGGCTCGAATCGGGGTGCGGGCGGCGGGCGGCCAGCAGGCGGTTCGCGAGCTCCACCACCTGCGAGTGGGAGCGGTAGTCGCGGGTCAGCTTGACCGTGTGCGCCCCGCGGTAGCGTCGCGGGAACTCCAGCAGGTAGCGGCTGGTCGCGCCGGTGAAGGAGTAAATCGTCTGGGAGGCGTCGCCCACCACGCAGATGTCGTCGCGGCCGCCCAGCCACACGTCCAGCAGGCGCTGCTGCAGCGGGGAGACGTCCTGGTACTCGTCCACCACGAAGTGGCGGTACTGCTGGCGCACGGTCGCAGCGAGCTTCTCGTCCTCCTCGAGCATGGCGATGGTCAGCAGCAGCACGTCCTCAAAGTCGATGAGGTTACGCTCGTCCTTGAGATCTTCGTAGGCTTGGAAGATGCGCTGCATGTTCTGCGGGGTAATCGCCGAGGGCAGCTGTTTCTCGCTCAGGCGCTGCATGAGGGTGTCGGGGGTGAGCAGCTGAACCTTCGCCCACTCAATCAGCGAGGCCAAATCGCGCAGCAGGGAACGGTCTGTGCTGATGCGCAGACGGTTCGCGGCCTCGGTGATGAGCGCCGCCTTGTTCTGCACGATGGAGGGGAAGGTGCCGCCCACGACCTGCGGCCAGAAGTAGGTGAGCTGGCGCAGGGCCGCCGAGTGGAAGGTGCGCGCCTGCACGCCGAACGCGCCGAGCTGCTGAAGGCGGGTGCGCATCTCTTCGGCCGCGCGCAGGGTGAAGGTCAGGGCGAGCACGCGCGGGCCCTGGTAGCGGCCAATCGCGATGCCGTAGGCGATGCGGTGCGTAATCGCGCGGGTCTTGCCGGTGCCGGCACCGGCGAGCACGCGCATGGGCCCGTCGAGCTCGGTGGCGACCGCGCGCTGGTCGGGGTCGAGGCCCGCGAGGATATCGTCAGCGGAGAGTGCGTGCTGCGGCTGCGGGGGTAGTGCGGTCATCGTTCTCCATCGGGGCTCGGCGCGGTTGCTGGATTCGCGCTGAATCTGTGCTGGTTCTGCGGGCTGGGCGTACGGGATGTACGGGGCGGGACCGGGAAGGTCTGCGCCGCTATTGCCCGGTCTTCCATTGTATTCCCTGCCGAACATCGCAGCAGGCCCGGGCGCGCACCCGTTCACCGCAAGCGCGCCCGTTCACCGAGAACCAGCCCCTTCGTTGCGCTCCACCCGCGGGGGAACCGCAGGGAACCGGCCGCAGCGGCTACTTGCAGGCGGCCGTGCGCGGGCGGCGAAATGCGTGGTGATGCGTTCCCCCGGGATTCCGCCCGCCGGCAGGCCGCGCATCACCCAAAACTTTCTTCACTAGTCAGCATAAACATACGGTGAAAGGCTCGGGGTGCTCATATGGTTTGGTAACCTTAACCCGTGACTTTATCTCCCCTTCAGCTTGCAGCCATCGTCTCTGCCGGAGTGCCCGGAATCTACCCCGTCGGCGCCGAGGCGGTCCGCGAAGATAGCGGCGACTTCGACTCGGCAATCATCGCCGACTCGGCCGGTCGCCGCTGGCGTGTGCGCGCCCCGCGCCGTCCCGATGCCAGCATGCGTCTGGAGGCCGAGCACCTCATCCTGCAGTCCTTCAGCCCCGGCCTGCGCGCCCGCCTGCCCTTTGCCGTGCCCACGGTCGCCGGCATCGTGCCGTATGCCGGCGGCAATGTTTTCGTGTACACGCACATTCCCGGCTCCGTCTACGACGTGGACCAGCTTGCCGAGCTGAGCCGCCGCGAGGTCGCTCAGGGGCGTCCCTCCCTGGCCGCGATTATCGCCAAGGATATTGCGACCCTGCACGTGATGCCCGAGGACATCATCTACGAAGCCGACCTGCCCTCCTACTCTTCGGAGCAGATTCGCCGCCGCAAGATTGCCGAACTCGAGCGCGCCGCCGCTACCGGCAAGGTGCCCGCCGACCTGCTCGCGCACTGGCAGGCGGTCCTCTCCCCCGGCCCCATGTGGCAGTTCCGCCCACGCGTGGTGCACGCCGATATGGGGGCCGAGAACCTGGTGCTGGAGGTGACCCCCTCCGAGGCGCGCATCGTCGAGGTGACCGGCTGGTCCGACGTGCACGTGGGCGACCCCGCGCAGGACTTCGCGTGGCTGTACTCGTGCGAGGATATCGACTTCACCGACGAGGCCGTGGAGGTGTACCGTCAGCAGATGCCGCAGCTACCCGACGCCTACCTGGCGCAGCGCGCGAACTTCTACGCCGAGTTCGCGGTGGCCCAGTGGCTCACCCACACGGTCGAGACCGACGATAAGGACGGCGCGACCCACGCGGTGTCGATGCTCCTGGATATTCAGGACGATCTGCGTTCCTCGGGCGAGCTACTCGGCCAGGAGGACACTCCCCCGCTCATGAGCGGACCGCAAGACTAGCAGAGCTGGGCTCGTTATTGGGTAGCCCGTTATTGGACGGCGGCCGCATGAGCCCCTCAGTGAGCGCCGCCGAGCCGCCGAGCCGCCGAGCCCCCCCTATTCTTTAAGATTCATGGCCCCCGGGAGCCTGCTTCGCGCAGACCCCCGGGGGCCATGAACATACTAATAGAGCGCTTTTCCGGAGGATTTAGGGCGTTCCCACCGAATTTTTTCAATGTATTTTCCAACACATTTTGAGCGCCTGTTCTGCATTTTTGTGCACGAAAAATTGCAATTAAGGGTGAGAGTTGAAGGTGTGATTTAAAAAAGAACGCACCTCTTCGCGCAGAGTTTATTCACAAAATCCCACACAACCCAAACACCCAGAATAGGACTCCACAAGGCTTCAATTTCACCTTGAAACATGCTCAAAAACATGCATTTTGGGGCAATTATTTTACGCTTAGACTTTTTTGTCAAGTCCTGGAATACTTTTCTTGTGCCGTTCCACAGAGAACGAGCACAGCCCCTAAAAGCGTACTGACCAGCGCCGATACCGTGGCAGCGGTATCGAGGGGGAACGATTGGACGGGGACCGTGACCGGTCATGTCACACCCCGAGCCGGATTCATGCACCGCGCAACCAATCACCGATGGCAGAATTCTATAGAGGTACTTTCGAGGTTGTGTTTGAGAGTAAAGACGCACGCGAACCCCACGGCACGCAGACGGCGTGAGTGAGGCCGCCACGGCGGCAGTTGTCTGCGGATGATCCGAGCGTGCGAGGGCACGAAGTACCTTTATAGTTCTTCAGCGGCTGAGAACGCCTCCCCGCCCTAATGCAGTAGGGCCGAGAGGCGTTTTCTGCTATTCACTTCGAGAGTGAGAAAAGCCCGGGCCGACCCCGCGATGGGGTCGGCCCGGGCTTTTGCGCATCCGTTTAGGCTATTGACGGCCGGGGCCGGGCAGGGCTATTGGCGGCCGGGCCGGGAAGCGCGAGCGCCTACCCCTCGCCCGCGCGGGCCTTGCGAATCACCGCGGCCAGCTGCGCCTCCGAGGGCAGGCCACCGCGAATCTGCTCGTCCCACACCTCCTCCACGCGCTTGCCGCCCAGGTAGACGAACACCGTGCTGATGCGCTCCGGGTCAATCCCCATGATGCGGGAGAACGCGATGCGGTACAGGCCCAGCTGGAAGCGGCGCGCCTGCATGTCCGCGGCCTTCGGGCGGCGGCCGGTCTTCCAATCCACCAGAATCCAGCGTTCGCCGTCCCCGTCCTCGGTGCGGAACACGGCGTCGATGCGGCCGCGCAGGCTCACGCCCTCCACGTGGGTCTCAACCGGGTACTCCACGGCCCAGATGCGTTCCTTCCATTCGGGGGAGCCCCACTCGCTCGCCGCGAAGCGCTCCCAGAGCGAACGCACGGAAGAATCCAGCTCGCTTTCCTCGGCGAGGGACAGCTCGTCAAAGAGGGCGTCTTGCGGAATATCCTCGGCGAACTCGAGGTGTTCCTCCCCCGCTACTTCCTCCGGCGCTGTCTCTCCCGCCGGCTCGACCGCGCCGGGCAGGGTCACACCCAGCGTGTCCTCGGCCTCTGGGGCCTCCAGCGGATCGGCGCTCGGCACCACCCCGAAATGCTCCTCGATGAGGGCGTGCACCTCCGTGCCGATGGTCGCCGCACGCGAGGGACGCTGCGGCACCGGGCGCAACAGCTCGTGCACCGTGCCCTGCGGATCCTCGCTCAGGCGAATGAACGTGGAGGCCGAGAGGTGACCGGGCAGCTGCTCGGCCAGCACCGGCTCGGTGTGCTCGGCCAGGCGCATGAGCAAATCGGCCTCGCGCTCCCAATCCTGGGCGCGGCGGCGCAGGGCCTCGGGAACGGCCCCGGCGGGCTCGGGGGCGGTGAGATCCGCACCGGCGGCAAGCTGCGCCTCCAGCTCGGCGACCGCGTTTTCGACGGCCAGGGCGGCCCGTTCCACCGCCTCGCGGCGGCTCGTGGAGTTAATGGCAATCTCGCGGTTCAACTCTTCGTGGCGTCCGTGGCGCAGAATCGCCTCGGTGCCCTCGTTCAGGTCCTCCTCGGAGCGCCAGCGCCAAATCACGGGGCGTTCCAGCGGGTCGAAGGGCCACATGGCGGTTAGCACCGCACCCAGGTGCGGGTTTATCGTCTCGTAGGTTTGGGCGCTGAAACAGCCGCCCGCCACGACGGGCAGGGCCGCGGCCATCACGGGGGAATAGCCGGGGCGCGGAGGCTGGGAGGCGCGCTCCGCCTCCTCGGCGGCCAGCTCGTCCAGCCACTCGGGCGCGGGCAGATCCAGGCGCTCGCAGTTCTCCCGCACCGTGCGCACGCGCATCGGTAGCGGCGAGAGCTGTACCTCGCGCATCAGGGAGGGAATTATCGCCCCCGCCAGGGCCCAGGCGTAAGGGACCTCACCCGCCTCCTCGGGGTCGGGCAGGCCCTCGGGAGTCAGCACCGTGCCCTGCGCCAGGGTCACCGGCTCCTTGAGGCGGTAGCCCGTGTCGGCGATGAACTCAACCCAGGGGGTCACGTTATCGATCGGCTTCTTCTTGCCGTCGTCCGAGGGGTCGGCCACGACGAAGACCAGGCCCATGCCGACCAGCTGCGGGGCGGTCCAGGGGAACTCCACCGTGTCCTCGGCGTGCCGCCGGTAGGCCTCGGCCAGGGTCCACAGCAGCTCCATCCAGAAGGGCTGGACCGGCTGCGGGGTCTTCGCGGTGCTCTTCCAGCGGAAGGCGCTCACGGCCAGCAGGTTGCGGGCGCGGGTCATCGCCACGTACATGAGGCGGCGGTCCTCCATGCCCGCGTGCTCGCCGGCGTCCCCCTTGTGGGCCTTCAGGTATTCCTCGAGCTTCTTGGCCTCCTCGAACTCCGCGATTTCCTCGGGGCGTTCCAGGATTGAGGGCAGGTACTCGCTATCGCCGCGCAGGGGCCAGGGCAGGGCCACGTTGGCCGTGATCTGCCAGAGGTTCGGGGTCTGCGCGCCGCCAACGGTGCCGCACAGGCCCGGCAGGAAAACGCGGTCCCATTCCAGACCCTTGGAGGCGTGCATCGTCATCAGCTGAACGGCGTTCGGGTCGGGGTCGATGGAGCCCAGCTCCAGGCCCTTCTCCTCGTCGTCCGCGCGTTCCAGCCAGGCGAGGAAGCCCATCACGTAGCTCACGCCGCCCGAGGAGAGCATAAAGCGGCGAGCGCCCGGCTCCCCCTCCTCCGCGCTCACGCCGTCGGCGCCCGCGTAAATCATGGCGTTGATGCGCGGGGCCGACATTCCGTAGGCGGCGGCCACCTCGTGGAAGGCGTCCAGGTTTACGCGCGCCACCAGCGGGTCAGTACCCGGGCGGACCGCCAGCTCAATGTCCAGGAGCATGGTGCGTTCAATCTCGTAGAGCAGATTGCCCAGGTCGTCGCTCAGGCCCGCGCGGAGCACGCGCATCTGCTCGGCGAAGGCGCGCAGACGCTCCAGGCCCGCCGCGGAGAAGCGGCGGCCACGGTAGTGCTCGCCGTAGAGGGGTTCGCCGTCCGGGCCGTCCTGCGGCAGGTTCTCGACCGCCTCGATGAGCGAAACGTACCCCGAGGAGTCGTCCACCGCGCCCTTGAGCACCTCGTCCAGCTGCTCTTGGGCGGCGCGCAGATGCTCGGCGGTCAGGCGGCTGCGAGCACCCTGGCCGGTCCCCTCGGAGGGGCCGTCCTCTGCGTCCTCGACCTCTTCGGCCTGCTCGAGCAGGCGCAGGGCCATCTGCTCCCGCAGGGCCCGCTCACGCTCGCGAACCAGCGACTGCGCCCAATCCCCCAGCGCCAGCAGGTCGGCACCGCCCAGGCGCCAGCGGGCACCCGTGAGCAGGCGGGCCAGCGCATCCGAACGGTTCGGGTCGGCCAGCACGCGCAGCGCCGAGACCAGGTCCACGACCTCCGGCTGAGAGAGCAGGCCGCCCAGGCCCACCTGCTGCACCGGAATGTTCAGGCGCTCGCACTCCTCGCGAATCGTGTCCAGCTGGCCGTGGGAGCGGGCCAGCACGGCGACCTCGGGCATCTTCAGGCGCGGACGCACCGAACCGTCGCCGCCGCGGTGCGCCGCGTAGGCCCGTTCGTACTCGCGCACGGCCTCGGCGCGCATCCCGGCAATCCGCTCGGCGATGCCCGCGGCCTCCGCGCGGTCGGAGTCGTAGTAGGTCATCTCCACGCGACCGGTCATCCCGGAGGCGGCCTCCTCGAAGGCGGGAGTGCCTTCCTCCCCGACCAGCACGCAGCGCGGGCGCAGGTCGGGCACCTGATCGGCGCTGATATCGCCGCGCACCGCACGCACCCACTCGGGAACGTCCTTGAGCTTTTCGGCCACGTGGTTCGCGGCGTTCAGGATCGAGATGTCGTTACGCCACGCCACGGACAGGAAGAGCGGCTGCGCGTGCGGGGTCGGGAAGTGACGGTAGAAGCTGAACATCTGGCCGTCGGAGGCGCCGCGGAAGCCGTAAATCGACTGCTTCGGGTCGCCCACCGCCATCACGGGGTGTGCGGGAATACCGGCCGCCTCATCGGCCCCGTAAATCGAGGAGAACAGGCGCATCTGCGCGTGGGAGGTGTCCTGGAACTCGTCCAGCAGAACCACCTTGAAGCGGGTGCGCTCCCCCTCGCGAATCGCCGGGTCGCTCTCGGCGATGCGCGCGGCCAGGCGCATAAGGTCACCGAAGTCCAGCACCTGCATGCGCGCCTTCACGCGGGCGTAGCTCTGTGCCATCTGCGCGTACACCCGGCGGTTACGCAGGAGTCGCTGAACCTTCTGAATGTCCCGTTCTTTCTTGACGGGGCGGCGAGAATCGGGCACCGCGGCGTAGGCGGCCAGCTGCTCAGTGCAGAAGTCGATGACCTCCTGCGGCTCGCGCAGGTGCTCGGCGCACTCGTCGGAAAGCTGCAGCAGCTGGTTAATCATGGTGGCCGCCGAGAGGGGCACATCACCCTGATCCTGCGGCAGCTCACCCTCCCAGTACTGCACGATCTGCGCGGCCAGCTGCCACTTCTGCGCATCGCCGAGCATCTGCGCGTCCTGTTCCACGCCCAGGCGCAGGCCGTACTCCTTGACGAGGTTGTTCGCGTAGGAGTGGTAGGTCAGCACGGTCGGGTCCGCGATGCCGTTGCGCAGTTCCTCCTCGGTCGGTTCGAGTCGGCGGCTGCGGCGCAGGGTGTTCAGGCCGGCGCGCATGCGGTTGCGCAGCTCGGTGGCGGCCTTGCGGGTGAAGGTCACGCCGAGCACCTCTTCGGGGCGCACGAAGCCGTTGTCGACCAGCCAGATCACGCGGTCGACCATGGTTGCGGTCTTGCCCGAACCGGCACCGGCAATGACGAGGGTCGGGGCGGGGCCGGCCTCAATCATGCGGATCTGCTCGGGTGTGGGTTTCTTGCCCTCGGGGCCGTTGAGCATCGCGGCGATGTCGAGGGCGCTACGGTAGCCGCCCGCGGGGGTCGCTCCTGCGGGCAGGTCGGCCAGGAGCGTGCCGTCGGCGAATTGCCAGGTGTTGCGCTCGCACCACTGGGCGGGGGTGAGCGGCTGCCCGGAGGCGGTGGCGGGGTTGGTCATGGGTCCTCATCTTTCGTCGTTGAGGGTGAGTGAATGGTTCGTGTTGTACCGGTGCCGGGGTACCGGCGTGCGCGGTCAGTGGTCGGTCGGGTGCCGCGCCGCGTTAGGGCTGAGTCACCTGGCGGCCGCGGGTGCATATCGGGCAGAGCTCGGGCAGGCGGCACCCGTGCCCGTGGGTGCCTTCGCGGTGGCGGGTCTGCACCTGCGCGCCGGCGATAAGCTCGGCGGCACGTTGCACCAGGTCCACGGCCCATTCGTCGTTATCCTCCAGCGCGGGCTGAATCTGCAGGCGGGCCTTGCTGTCATCGTTCACGTCCGAGACGCCCACCTGCATGAGTGCGGCACCGGCGGAACGCCCCGAAGATGACTCGTAGGTCAGCTCCTGCGGACGCGCATCCGGGGCGGGTTCCCCGGACTCCGCCGCGGCGGCCTCGGCGCGGTACCGCTCGGCCAGCTGCTCGCCCGCGCCGGCCTCCACCGCGATCTGGTAGGCGGCCAGCTGCGGGTGCGTGGCCACGGCCGTCCCGTCCGGCTTGCTTTTGCCGGTCTTCAGGTCGACGATGACGAAGCGGCGGGTGCCGTCCTTCTCCGGGGCCTCCTCCAGGCGGTCCACTCGGCCGGTGAGGAGCGCATCCAGCTCGCCCACTTCCCCCTGCGGGTCGAAGGGCACGGGCACGCGCACCGCGAAGGAGCCTTCAACACCGAGGTTCTGCCAGCCGGCATCGCCCATGTGCAGGCGGTAGTAGTAGCTCAGGCGCAGAATCATGCGCTTGGCGCGCTCGTAGAGGGCGTAGGCTTCCCAGGGCACGCGCTCGCGGTATTCTTCTTCGCTCTCGTCCTCCCTACGGGCGGGCACGCCCAGGGAGCCGATGCGCTCCTCCAGTGCGGTTTGGAGCTGTTCGAGGGTGCCGGTCGGGTACTCCTCGGCGATGGCGTGCACGAGGGTACCCAGGGAGCGGGAGAGGTCGGTCTGGGCCTCGGCACGGGCGGCGGATACCAGCCAGTCCAGCGGGGAGTTGTGGATGGTTTCCAGGCGCGAGGGAGAGAGCGCAATGGTGCGTCGCCCCTCGTCGGGGGCGTTTCCGTCGGTGTCGTTTTCCGGCGTGTCGTGGGCGGGGCGGGCGAAGAACGGCTCGGTGCTCGACAGCGGCAGTAGGCCCCACCACTGCTCGGGGGATGCACCGGGCGCCTGCACGCGGGCCAGGCGGGCCAGGGTGCGCGATGCCGCGTCGAAGCGGAAGGCCGCGGCCTCGGGGTTCAGGGCGGCTTCCGGGTTCTGAGCGTCCTCTGCAGTGTCGGGGGCATCGGGCGCGTGAGCTTCGGGCACGTGAGCTTCGGAGCCAGGCGAGCCGGCCGCGTTCTTCAGCTCGGCGTCCTCGGCGCTCATGGCGGTGAGCGCATCCTCCACGAGGGTGCGGCGCAGCTCCGCCACGAGCGAGCGCAGAGTGGCGGGGCGGCGCACGCGGGTGATGGGCACCTCGGGCGAGTCGTTCTCGGCGTCGGTGGGTACCACGAAGTCGAAGAACTCGCCGGGAGCTTCGTCCTCGTTGCGCACGGCGGTCAGCACCAGGCGGGTGCTGGCACGGGTCGCGGCGACGGCGAACATGCGCAGCTCGTCGTGGCGGGTGTCGCGCACGCGTTCGGGGTAGCTGCGAATACGTGCGGGCGGCACCTGCTCCCCCTCTGCCTGCGCGTCGGGGTTAGCGTGGGCCGGGTTAGCGGGGGCGGGGCGGCGCATCCTGGCGTCGCAGATGTCGACCAGGTCGCCGGTAGCCAGCAGGGAGCCGCGCACGGTGGTGTTGGGCCAGCTGCCTTCTTGCAGGCCGCATACATATACGGTGCGCCAGGACTGCCCTGCGGCGAGTGCGGGGGTGAGGATTTCCACCGCGTCCTGGCGTACGCCGCGGGCGGCCAGGGTGTCCATGGGTAGGTCCTGCGCGTCGATGAAGTCGAGGAATTGTTCGGCCCCGGCGCCGCGCATCTGCTCGTCGAATCGGCTGGCGGCTTCGAAGAGTCCGATCATGGCGTCGAGGTTGCGGTGGGCGGCGTCGGTTTCGGGGCCCGCGCCGCGTGTCTGGGCGACCCAGGTTTTTTCGAGGCCGCTGGCTTCCCAGAGGGCCCAGAGCACCTCGGTGCTGGTGGAGTCGGGTCGGGCGAGGGCCTTGCGGCCCGCGGAGAGCACGGCGGCAATGCGGTGCACGGCGCGCCCTACGCCCTCTTCGGGGAGGGTTTCGGGGTGGAGCAGTGCGCCCAGGAGCAGGTCGTCGCTGGGGCGGTGGCCGCCGGTCTGCAGTTCGACGGATCGTAGCTGCTGGCGGAGTCGTCGCACGTCCATGCTGGATGCGCCGCCGAGCCGCGAGGTGAGCAGGGTGATGGCGCTGTTCGCCCCGTTGAGGGGGTTGGAGCGGTTTTCTTCGGCGATGACGTCGTCGAGGCTCTTGCGCATAATCTCTTCGGCCTCGTCGGGGCCCAGGGCCTCGTAGCCCGCGCCGGTGACGGCTGGGTTGAGGGCCTTCTCGCCGCGTTTGCGGGCGTAGACGAGCAGGCTGAGCGCGTCAAGGAAGGGGCGCACGGCGGGTTCGTCGCGCACCGGCACGAGGGCGGCGGAGGTGCGCGAGGGAATACCGCTGGCCGAGAGCACCCGGCGGATGCGCGCCACGTCCGCGCCGTTGCGCACGATGATGGCGCTCTCGCGGTAGGGGCGGTTGCCGTAGATGCGGTCTTCGAGCAGCAGCTGGGCGAGTAGGTTTGCCTCATCCTGGGCGCTCGAGAGCGCATACTTATACACTCCGGCGGGTGCGGTGCGGTAGTGCGCGGGGTCGAGGATTTTGCCGTCGGCGCCCAGGTGTAGCAGCGGCTCGTCCGCGGCGCCCCAGGTGAGGGCTTCGTCGGCGGGAGTGGTGTTGATGCGTCCGAAGGTTGCCGGGGGCTTCTGTCCATCCGTCTCGGCGGTGGGCACGTAGCGGCTGTAGCGCGGCAGGCGGCGGCGAATATCCGCCACGAGCGGCATCATGAGCGCGGGCAGGCGGTAGGAGGTGGTGAGGGTGCGTTCGGCCAGGTGCGGGAAGCTTTCGGGTAGCGTGCGCACCAGGTCGGGGCGTGCGCCGCGGAAGCCTTGGACCACGGCTTCGTCGCTGTAGGTCATGATGACTTCGGGCGCGGCGGCGAAGACGTCCGGGCGTTCTGCGGCCAGTGCGGCGGCGTCTGCGGGCGGCTCTTCGGCGGCGATGAGGCGCAGCAGTCGGTAGATGGAGGGGCTGAGTTCCTGCACGTCGTCGATGAGGATCAGGTCGTAGCGGCGGCGTTCTTCGGCGAGGAATTCGGGGGCGCGCAGTAGTAGCCGGCAGGCGTCGTTGATGAGCACGGCCGGGTCGTAGGCGTTTTTGGAGCGGAGGGCTCGCACGGCGCGGTATTCGGTGTGGAGCTGGGCGAGGGCGGCCCAGACGGGTCGGTTGTAGTCGCGGGCGAGGGCCTGGACGTCCTCGGCGGTGAGGTCGTATTCGGCCATGCGGTCGAAGAAGTCGCGGATTTCGTGGCGGAAGCCGCGGGTGGGCAGGGCTTCGCGGAGGGAGTCGGGCCAGGCGGGGCCGGGTGCGATGCCTTCGGCGTGGTTGGCGAGCAGTTCGCCGATGATGACGTCTTGCTCGGGGCCGGAGAGGAGCTTGAGGTTGCCTTCGACGCCGGTGAGGAGCCCGCGGGTTTGGGCTCGTTTGAGCAGGTCGAAGGCGTAGGCGGCCCAGGCTCGGGTGGGCGCTACGGAGAGGCTGCGGTCGCTGGCGGCGGCGATGGCGTCTCGCATGCGGGTTGCGGCGGTGCGGGTGGGTGCGAGGATGAGCAGGCGGGCGGGGTCGCGCCCGTCGGCGAGGTAGCGCAGGGCGCGTTCGGTGAGGTGATGGGTCTTGCCGGTGCCGGGGATGCCGGTGAGCAGTTGAGTTGTCATGGCTTCAGTCTATCGGGTGGGCGGCGGGTCCGCCCCGCCGCAGGTCATTCGGGGCCGACTTCGGGCACTCCCCTCTCCCCGCTCCCCGGCTAAGGCCCGCGGCGGCTCGCCTCCTCCCGCATCCGTATCTATAGCGCGTGCGCGCGTAACGAACCGGCGCGCGCCTTCTTCGCCGCTGGGTTAGTCTTAAACCATGACCTGGATGAACGGCCTGCGCGCCACTTTTGACCTTGAGACCACCGGTGTGGACGTCACCACCGCCCGCATCGTGACCGCCTCCCTGATCCTGCTGGACCCTCAGGGTAATGTGGTGCGCCGTGGCGAGTGGCTGGCGGACCCCGGCGTTGAGATCCCCGCCGGTGCCGCCGCCGTGCACGGCATCACCACCGAGTACGCGCGTGAGCACGGCCGCCCCGCCCGCGAGGTCGTGTGGGAGCTTGCCGGCGCAATCGGCGCGCTCAACCTCGACGGCGTGCCCATCATCGCGTTCAACGCCGCCTACGACTTCTCGGTGCTACACCAC
The DNA here is from genome assembly GCF_001809565.1 of Rothia sp. HMSC072B03. Lineage (NCBI taxonomy): Bacteria > Bacillati > Actinomycetota > Actinomycetes > Micrococcales > Micrococcaceae > Rothia > Rothia sp. HMSC072B03. Next base: position 502,502 of record NZ_KV797969.1, on the reverse strand, counting down.
GAGATGCTGCGCTACGGCATCGCGAACGGCGAGCTGCCGCCCGGCGCGGTGCTCGACCCCTACGTTCTGCACAAGCACGTCATCCCCCGCAAGCGAGGCAAGCGCACCCTCGAGGTTCTTGCCGCCGAGTACGGTGTCTCCCTAGAGAACGCGCACACCTCCGCCGATGATGCCCTGGCCGCAGAGCGCCTGCTCGTCAAGCTCACCGAGCAGTTCCCCGAGGTCCTCAACGTGGACGCCCACCAGCTGCACGAGCAGCAGATTCAGTGGGCGGCGGAGCAGGCGGCGAGCTTCCAGGCGTGGTTGCGCACGCAGCCGGGCAAGGAATCCGAGGTCATCGACGGCCGCTGGCCCGTCCTCCGGTAAGGGGCGCCCCGCCGCTACCGCCGCCGCGGCATCTCGCCTATCCTAGTGAGGGACGTACACGAACCCCAGCCACTACACATACGACGGCGCGCCACGGAGTTTTTAATGGATCATCAGCCCAGCAACCCCTCAGAATCCGCAGAACAGTACTACGACACGAACACCCGAAGCATCTACCTAGGGTCGAGCCGCCTCGCCCACGAGCACCTGGTGGCGCAGTCGCAGGTGGTGCTCCGGCTGGGACGCATCCTGATGAAGTCGGGTGCGAGCGCGTACCGCATTAAGGCGTCCATGGCGCGCCTGGCAAAGGCTGTGGGTCTGAAGGAGCACCACGCGCAGGTGACCTTCACCGAGATTTCCACCTCCTCGTACACCGAAGGCAACTTCCGCACCGAGGTGGCCGAGCAGCGCACCATGGGCATTAACGCCCACAAGATCGATCAGCTGGGCAAGTTCATCTCCGAACTGCCCGAACGCATCACCCCGGCGGAGGCGAACGCCGAGCTGGACCGCATCGATTCGGCTAAGCCGCTGTACACCCGCTGGATGCTGGCGCTGGCCTCCGCGGTGGCCTGTGCCGGGTTCGCGTTCCTGAACCGCGGCGGCCTAGTGGAGTGCTCGGTCGTGTTCCTCGCCGCCGGTGCCGGCCAGTTTCTGCGTTCGACCCTGCTCAAGCGCGGTGTGAGCCACCTGGCCACCTGGATGGCCTGCGGCTTCCTGGCGGCCGGCCTGTACATTGCGGTTGTCAATGTGCTGGTTGCGGCTGGTTGGGTTAGCCCGAACCACATGATCGGTTTTATTTCCTCGGTGCTGTTCCTGGTGCCGGGCTTCCCCATGGTGACGGGCATGCTCGACATTTCCCGTATGGACTTCCTCGCGGGTATTTCGCGCCTGACCTACGTGGGTTTGCTGCTGCTCAGCGCGTCTTTTGCGGTGTGGGTTTTGGGTTCGCTCTTCCACCTGCCATTGGCTTCCCCGGCTCCTCTGAATCTGGACCCGACCCTGTATCTGCTCCTGCAGATTATCTCCTCGGGTGTTGCGGCGGCCGGCTTCGCGATGCTCTTCGCCGCCTCGCCGGTGGCCTGCGTGTGGGGTGGCGTGATTGCTGCGGTAGCGAACCCCATCCGTATTCACATGGTGGAGGCGGGCATGCCCGCGCATATGGCCGCGACGATTGCCGTGTTTGGTGTGGGCATCCTGGCCGAGGTTGTGGCCCCGCTGCACCAGCGCAAGTACACCCGTATTTCCCTGTCGGTTCCGGCCGTGGTGACGATGGTTCCGGGTGTCCCGTTCTACCGTTCCATGTCGCATTTTGCCAGCGGTGACATGTACTCGGCGGCAACCGGTTTCGTGCAGTCCCTGCTCATCTTCATGGCGCTGGGTATGGGCCTGGCCTTCGTGCGTCTGCTATTCGATAAGAACTGGCTGTTCGATCAGGACACGCAGGTGCTGAACCGCCTGGATACCGACCGCCACCTGCGCTAAACCGCTACCGGTCCCCTACCGCGTAGCCCCCCCACGCGCGCGACCCAGCTGCGTTCTCAGCCCGTTACCCCGCCCGTCCGGAGTGTTTTATCGTCACCTTTCGGTACGTTCAGACGCTCGTCACCTGCGGTTTACCTGAAGCACCTATGATGGTTAGGGTACGGGACGTTAGCGGCGCGCGGGCTCTGCCGCCCGGCACGCCTCGTCCCCTGTAATTCTTGAATTCGCCGTCTCGTTTGAAAGGCACCGATACGATGACCCCCTCCCCCACCCACCCGCTACACCACGAAGCCAGCGAGAAGCTATTCGAGCGTTCCCGCGCGGTGATTCCCGGCGGCGTGAACTCCCCGGTGCGCGCCTTCAATTCTGTGGGCGGCACTCCTGCGTTTGCGGCGAAGGCTAAGGGCCCCTACCTGTACGACGCGGACGGCAACGAATACGTTGACCTGGTCTGTTCCTGGGGCCCGTCGATTCTGGGCCACGCGCACCCGCAGGTCGTGGAGGCCGTTCAGCAGGCCGCCACGCGCGGCCTGTCCTTCGGTGCGGCGAGCGCCCCCGAGGCGGAGCTGGCCGAGCTGGTCATCAACCGCATTAACGCCGCGATTCCCGGCGCGATTGAGCAGGTGCGCATGGTGTCCACGGGTACCGAGGCGACCATGACCGCGATTCGCCTGGCCCGCGGCGTGACCGGCCGCGACAAGATTATTAAGTTTGCCGGCTGCTACCACGGCCACGTGGATGCGCTGCTCTCCGAGGCCGGTTCGGGCGTGGCAACCCTGGCGCTGCCCGGTTCTGCTGGCGTGACTGCCGCGACCGCCGCGGAGACCATCGTGCTGCCCTACAACGACCTGGACGCCGTGCGCGAGGCCTTCGAAACCCACGAGGGTCAGATTGCCGCCATCATCACCGAGGCGGCCCCCTGCAACATGGGCGTGGTCGCCCCCGAACCCGGCTTCAACCGCGGCCTGCACGAGATTGCCCACGCCAACGGCGCGCTCGTCATCTTTGACGAGGTGCTGACCGGTTTCCGCGTCTCCTCGGCCGGTTACTGGGGTTACGCGGCCCCCGAGGACGGCGGCTGGGTTCCCGATATCTTCACCTTCGGCAAGGTCATCGGCGGCGGCATGCCCATCGCGGCCCTGGCCGGTAAGCGCCGCATCATGGAGTACCTGGCCCCGGTCGGCCCGGTCTACCAGGCCGGCACCCTCTCGGGTAACCCGCTGTCGGTGGCCGCAGGCATTGAGACCCTGACCCTGGCCGACGAAGAGGTCTATAAGACCCTGGACGCCCGCAGCGCCCAGCTGCGCCGAGCCCTGACCGAGGCGTTCACCGCCGCGGGTGTGGACCACTCCATCCAGAACGCCGGTAACCTCTTCTCGGTGGCGTTCGGCACCTCCGAGAAGGGCGTGCACAACTACGCGGACGTCAAGGCCTCGGCAACCAGCCGCTACACCGCGTTCTTCCACTCGATGCTGGAGTCCGGCGTGTACCTGCCGCCGAGCGCGTTCGAGGCCTGGTTCGTCTCTGCCGCTCACGACGACGCGGCCATGGACCGCATCATCTCGGCTCTTCCGGCCGCCGCAGCTGCTGCCGCATCCGCCTAGACGCGAGCGAATAGAGAGAGGAGAAACCCATGGATTTGTCTGCCCTGGGAATTCCCCTGGAGCCGGTGCGTGATGTCTGGCTGATTGCCTTCATGGCGTACACCTTCGCCTGCCTGCTGGTGGATATCGCCTACCCGGTGAATATTCCCGCCGCCAAGGCGCGGGAGCTTTTCGTGGCGGTCAAGGGGGATCCCGTTGAGGCCGCGAGAATCCGCCTCGAGGATATGGCCGCGAGCGGTTTGCCGCTCTCTTCTGCCCAGAAGGGCTCGGTGACGAAGCGGGCAAAGAAGCAGCTGGAGAGCATCCCCGGCAGTAGCATCGTGGGCGGCTGGTTGCACGTGCTGATGTACGCGTGGGCGTGGGTCGTGATGGTGTCCATCTTTACGCTGTACTGGGACATCGCCTACGACGGCATCCTGCTACCGGCGCTCATCCTGCCGTTCCTCATGGTGTACGCGGGTGCCCGCTGGGGCCGCCGCAGCTGGCGTACGGCCCGCGGCTTCAGCGCCGATGAGCGCACGCTGGGCATGCCCCGCATCTACTCCGCGACCCTGGGTCGGCTGAGCGCGCCGTTCCGCGTGAAGGGTGCGGTTCCCGGCATCGGCCCGATTCGTCTGGACCGCGTTGGGTTCTGGATTCTGCAGTTCCTGGCGGCTCAGGCCCTGCTGTACTTCCTGTACTCGCTCTCGGGGCTCGAGATGGAGGATATCGCCCTCCCCTACGTTGGCCACACCTCGATGCTCCTGGGAATCGGCGCGGTAATCTCGCTCCTGACGGCGTGGGCGCAGGTACGCAGCTATATTCTGTTCAACCCCGATTCCTTCGTGACCGGCCGCGTGCTGCTGCCGGCGAAGACCCGCGAGTACTCGACGCTCCGGGCGTTCCGGGTGCTCCCGAATAACCCGGACGCGATTAAGACGGACGCGAAGGATCCCGCGCAGTGGAAGGTGGAGGTGATGCTCCCCAACGGCAGCAAGCGCACCTTCCCGCTGAAGGACCCGAATATTGACTGCCTGATTGCGCAGCTCGCGTTCAAGCTGGAGCAGGGGGATTGGGCTCGACTCGACTCCCCCGCCGACCGCGAGAAGCTGGCCGGGTACTTCCTGGACGGCCGCGCGATTTGCACGACCCTTGGTCACATCCCCGCGGGTAAGCACGCGGAGGAGGCGGCGCGCCGCGCATCCTTCCAGAAGGCGCAGTACAAGTAAACCGATAGCCGTATAACACTAAAGAAGCCACATGCTGTTCACACAGCATGTGGCTTCTCAGCGTTCAAAGAGGGAGGGATTTAGGCGTCCAGCTCGCGGAGCCAGCGGGCCGCCTCCGTACCGTAGTAGGTCAGGATAACGTCCGCACCGGCGCGGTGAATCGAACGCAGCGACTCCAGTACCACGGCCTTACGGTTAATCCAGCCATTTGCGGCGGCCGCCTCAATCATCGCGTACTCGCCCGACACCTGGTAGGCGGCCACGGGCACCGGCGAAAATTCCGCCACCTCACGCACAATATCCAGGTAGCTACCGGCAGGCTTCACCATAACCATATCCGCGCCCTCCTCCAGGTCAGCGCGCACCTCCAGCAGCGACTCGCGGCGGTTGGCCGGGTCCTGCTGGTAGGTCTTACGGTCGCCCTTAAAGGTCGACTCCACAGCGTCACGGAACGGGCCGAAGAACGCCGAAGCGTACTTCGCCGAATACGCCATAATCGACACATCCTCAAAGCCGGCCTCGTCCAGGGCGGCGCGCATGGCCGCAATCTGGCCGTCCATCATGCCCGAGGGCGAGACGGTGTGCGCACCCGCGCGGGCCTGCGAAACCGCCATCTTGCAGTACAGCTCCACGGTCTCGTCATTATCCACCACGAGCGTGCCGTGGCCGTCATCGACCAGCACGCCGCAGTGGCCGTGGCTCGTGAACTCGTCCAGGCAGGTGTCGGCCATGACCACCAGGTCGTCGCCGAACTCCTCGCGGCACACGGCAATCGCACGGTTCAGGATGCCCTGCGGATCCCAGGCGGTCGAGCCGATCTCGTCCTTATCCTCGTCGCGGGGAATACCGAACAGGTCGATGCAGCGGATGCCCGCCTCGTAGGCCTCGCGCACGGCGGGGATGATGCTCTTCAGGGTGTGCTGGTACTGGCCGGGCATGGAGCGAATCGGCTGCTTCTCGTCAATGCCGTCGCGCACGAAGAACACCTGAATCAGCTGCGAGGGGCGCAGGGTGGTCTCAGCGACGAGGGAGCGCATGGCTGCGGTGGTGCGCAGGCGGCGGGGACGGCGGGTGAGGTTCATGATCTCTCCTGAAAACTTCGATAGAAATATGTGGTCTTAGCTGTGGGGAACCTGCATGAGGGATGCGCCTAAATGAGGGATACGGCGGCGCGCGCCAAATCCCTCGGGGAGGGTGAATCGGCCTGCACGTGGCGCAGGTTGAGGGCGCGGCAGGCGGATGCGGTGGTCGCCCCAATCGCCACCACCGGCGGCACGGATTCGGGTCCTAGCGCGGGCGCGCCGTCGAGTAGGGCGTGCAGGCGGGAGGGGGCGGTCGCCACGATTACGTCCGGGTTGGGGGCGTCTGCGCCCCGCAGGAGGGCGCGGGCGGCACTGAGGCTCAGCTCGCCGGGCTCCACCCGCTCGGCCGGCACCATGTCGTAGAGCACGCGCGCGGTCACCGACCAGCCCAGGTTTTTGAGGCCCTCGCGCAGGGTCGGGCGGGCGTTGGAGCCCTCCAGAACCAGCACGGTGGCGGGCTTGGTTGAAGCGGGCCCGGCCGCGGCTGAATCGGTTGAGACAGCCCCGGCCGCGGGCCCTTCGAGCTCCGCGAGCATGCCGGCGGCGCTCTGAACGCTCGGCTGAAAGTCCGCGTCCAGCCCGAGCTGGGCGCGCACGGCGCGGGCGGTTGCCGCACCCACGCAGGCGATGCGCGCTCCCCCGGCGTGAACCGCGCGGGCGAAGTCCTCACCCCAGAGCTCGGCGCAGGCGCGCACCGTGTGTGCGCTCGTGAAGCTCACCCAGGCGTAGACCCCGGACTCCAGGAGCGTGGGAGCACCGCGCAACTCCTCGGTGGCGGGCACGGTGCGTGCCTGCTGCAGGGGCGCGAAGAGCACGCGAGGGGCCGCGGCGTTCCGCAGGCGGTCCTGCGAGGGGTCCCGCGGGCCCTCCCCGTTGTCACCTTCGCGGGTCTCTTCGCTGGTGCTTTCGCGAGCGGACGGTTTAGCGGCCCGCTCAGCCTCCCACTCCTCAGCGAGGGCGTGCGCGAAGGCCGCGCCCTGGGCCGCCGAGCGGGTCAGCAGAACCGTGGCACCCCGTTCGGCGGGGCGTTGCTCCTCGTCCATGGCTACTTGACGTCCAGACCGGCCAGGGCGGCGGCACCCATCTGCAGCAGGTCCTCGGCCACGCGCACGCCCAGACGCTCGGCGCCGGGCACATCCAGCTCGGAGGTCGCGGAGGTGTGACGCAGCAGGTCGGTGCCGTCCGGGGAGGCCACCACGGCGCTGAGCACCAGGTCGCCCTCAACGATCTCGGCGAAAGCGCCGATGGGGGCGGCGCATCCGGCCTCCAGGCGGCGCAGCAGGGCGCGCTCGGCGCTGACGGCCAGGCGCGTCTCGTAGTGGTTCGCGGTAATCAGCGCGCGGCCCAGGGAGCGGGTCGGTCGGGCCAGCTCGGCGTCGTCGAGCACGGCCGGATCGGGGTTGCCGAACTCGCTCTCGCGCACCTCCAGGGCCAGGGCGCCCTGGCCGGGGGCCGGCAGCATGCGGCTGGGGTCCAGGTACTCGGTAATTAGGTGTTCCTTGCCCAGGCGCTTGAGGCCGGAGACGGCCAGCACCACGGCGTCGCAATCGCCAAGGCGTTCGGTGCCCACGCCGCGGTCTGCGTGCTCGTCGGTCTCGGTATTCTGGCGAAGGACGACCTGCTTGCCGGAGTGCTCCTCGAGGCCCTTCACGCGGCCGATGCGGGTGCCCACGTTACCGCGGATATCCACGATCTCGAGGTCGGGTCGCAGGGCCCGCAGCTGGGCGGCTCGGCGCGGCGAGCCGGTGCCCACGCGGGAGCCCTCCGGCAGGGTGTCGACGGTGAGGCCGTCGCGGGCCACGAGGGCGTCGCGCGGGTCCTCACGCTTGAGGGTTGCGGCGACGACCAGGCCGGGGCAGGGCGCGGAGGGCAGGTCCTTCAGGGAATGAACGGCCATGTCCACGCGCTGCTCGGCGGGGGCGTCGGCACCGTCCAGCAGGCGCTGGCGCAGGGCGGCGGCGAACACACCGGTGCCGCCCAGGGTGGCCAGCGGGCCGGTGAGCACGTCGCCCTCGGTCTTGACGGTGCGCAGCTCGAAGCTCACGCTTTCGGCGGGCTCACCGCCCGGCTGGTGCTTGGCGTAAAGCTCGGTGACGGATTCGGCCGCCAGACGGCTCTGGGTGAGCGCGAGCGCGGAGCCTCGGGTGCCCAGAATGTACTCGCTGTGGCTCATTTCTCTCCTGCTCTAGTCCTCTTCGGACCGGTCGGTGCATCCGGTGCAATATTCGGCGATGACGGGTTTCTCCGCGCCACGGCCCGGCTTGCAGCAGCCCGGCTCGCACTCGTCGAACCAGCCGTACTGGCCGCTCGCGCTCGGGGCGCACACGCTCTCGCGACCGGGGCTCAGGTCGGCGGGAACGCCGTTCTCCACGCGCTCCTCAATCAGGCGGCGCAGCGACTCCACGTACGCCGGATGCGTACCGGGGGTCGGGGTGCGCACGGCCACCACGCCCAGGCGCTCACAGGTGTCCAGGGCCTCGGTGTCGAGGTCCCACTTCACCTCCATGTGGTCGGAGACGAAGCCGAGGGGCACCAGCACGACGCCTTCCACGGGGGCCTCGCCGTCCTCGCCGGGGTTGGCGGGGGTGGGCAGCGCCTCCAGGGCGTCGTTGACGTCCGGTTCCAGCCAGGGCATGGAGGGCGGGCCGGAGCGGGACTGGTACACCAGCTCCCATTCGACGTTCTGCAGAAGCTGCGGGGCCTCATCGCGCACGAGCGAAAGCACGGCGCGGGCGACCTGCAGATGCTTCTCCACGTAGGCGGAGCCGCCCTCGTAGTTCACGCCGCGCGGGCCCGCCTCGTTTGCGGCGGAGGTGGGTACCGAGTGGGTGCAGAACATGATGCGTAGGCGTGGATTGAGCGAACCGCTATCGCGTGCGGCAAGCTGTTCGCGCACCGTGGCCAGGCCGTCCTTCAGCCCGTCGGCGAAGGCGCGGGCGAAGCCGGGAACGTCAAAGAACTGGCGGATCTTGCCCACGTGCATGCGGCCCTCCAGGCCGAGCTGCTGAAGCGCGATGCCGTAGTCCTCGCGGTACTGGCGGCAGCTTGAGTAACCCGGGTAGGCGCTGGTGGCCAGCACCAGCACGTTGCGGTGGCCGTTCTCGTAGGCCTCGGCGAGCACGTCCTTCACGTAGGGCTTCCAGTTGCGGTTCGCCCAGGTAATCGGGATGTGCGGGCCGCGCTCGGCCAGCGCCTGCTGTAGCGCGGCGAGCAGGGCGCGGTTCTGCTCGTTAATCGGCGAAACACCGCCGTTGGCGCGGTAGTGGGTGGCGACCTCTTCGAGGCGCTCGTCCGGGATGCCGCGGCCGGCGGTCACGTTGCGCAGGAAGGGGATGACGTCCTCTTGGCCCTCGGGGCCGCCGAAGGAGGAGAGAATCACCAGGTCGTAGGGGCGGGGTTCCTCGGCGCGAACACGGATGATGGTCCGCTCGCTGCGGTACTCCCCCAGGGTCTGCTCGGTCAGCCGCGCCGGGCCGTTGGAGGCCGTGTTGGCGGGATCGGTGCGGTTGGGGATGACATCATCGGGCAGGAGGGAGCCGTTCAGGGTACCCTCGCCCGAGGGGTTTGTGTGTGCGGGGGCGAAACGCGCGGGACGCGCCGCCACCCCGGCCGCGCCGGCGGCGGAGGACGCAACCGAGGTGTTCTCGGCGGCGGCCTCTACCGCGCTGGACGAACCGGGGTGGGAGCAACCGCATCCGCGGGTAGCGCCGTGAGGCTGTTGGCTCACGCCAGAACCTCGGCTACTTCATCGGCACCGATGCGACGACCGGTGTAGAAGGGGGTGTCTTCACGAACGTGCAGGCGAGCCTCGGTGTTGCGGAAGTGGCGCATCAGGTCGACCAGGTCAACCAGCACAGGTGCTTCGAGAGCCAGGACCCACTCGTAGTCGTTCAGGCCGAACGATGCGACGGTATTGGCCAGAACCTGCGGGAAGTCGATGGCCTTCATGCCGTGGTTCTTCAGCATCTCGGCGCGACGCTCGGGGTTCATGTAGTACCAGTCGTAGGAGCGCACGAAGGGGTACACGCAGACCCAAGCCTCGGGGGCCTTGCCGCGGGCGTAGGCGGGTGCGTGGTTGCGGGTGAACTCGGCCTCGCGGTGAACGCCCATGGTGGACCAGACGATGGTGGTGCCGGAGAACAGTGCGGTGCGGCGAATCTTGCGCACGGCTGCCTGCAGCTTCTCGGGGCTCTGACCGTGGGTCCAAATCATGATGTCGGCGTTGTCGCGCATTGCGGAGACGTCGTAGATGCCGCGCAGGGTCACGCCCTCGGCGGCCAGCTGCTCGGCAACCTTCTCGAACTCAGCGCGGGCCTCGTCGGTGTTAGCCTCTGCCGGGCGTGCGCCGGAGCGTGCGAACACGGTGTACAGGGCGTAGTGCAGGGTTTCGCCCTCTTCGCGGCCGCGACGGTTCTCGTCGGCTGCGGAGTGCTGAACAGCGTAGCCCTTGGGTGCGCCACCGTAACCCTGGCCGGGGTGGGTGTAACCGCCGTGGCCGTGGCCGCCCTGTGCTGCGTGGGGGTGAGACATGGTTCTTCTCTTCCTTTCCTCAGCGGTAACCCGCTGTTCGTGGTGCGAGGCTTCCGTAGCCGCGCACCGGTTGATTAGTGAATATTCTGCGCTCTTCCCGCCCGAAGCGGTAGGAGGCATCCCACAGGCGTGGGAAGTCTTTGAGGGGACGCTACGCGCCCTTGGGCTTGGCGCCGGGGGTGCCGGGGGTGCCCGCCGCATCCTGCTTGGGTTCGGGGGCCTTCACGCTCTCCCAGTTCTGGGCGGCGTGGGTGATGAGGCGGTCCATCTGCTCGTAGGTGTCGCGCACCGTGGCCACGAGGCCCGAGCCTGCGGCCCAGGAGCCGACGGTGCTGAGCGTGCCCAGCTCGCTGGCGCGCTCGCGGAACTCCTGCACGCGCTTGCGGTGACCCGGCGTGGAGGCGGGCAGAACACCACGCCAGCGCACGACGTCCGCATCCACCAGATTGTTGCGGGTGAGCGGCACGTCCGTCATGCGGGTTGCGTCGCGCAGGGCCAGGGTGATGAGCTGCTCGTCGGCCAGGGCGACCTCGGAGAAGCGGGAGTCCTCGCCGCCTCGGCCGTAGGACAGGCGCACCACGTGGCGGTCCGGGCCGGCCTCGTCGGCCACCCACTGCCACTTGGCGGTCGCGTGGGTCAGGGCCTTGGCGCGCACGGCGGTGGCCTGTTCCGAGACGAGCAGGCCGGTGCCGCGGGGGTGCTGGTTGAGGGCCGGCGCATCTACGACGAGGGTCACGAGGGCGACCTCGGGGCCGGGTTCCACGGCGGGCAGGGCGGTGGAGACGTGCGGGCCGATGAGTCGGGCCACGGTCGGGCCGTCGGTGGCGAGCACCAGGTAGTCGGCGTAGAGGGGCGTGTTCTCGCCGTCAGTGGTGTGGCGCTGGATGATGAACCACTGGCCGGTGGATTCGTCGCGGTCCACGGCGATGACGTCAAAGTTGGTCACGATGCGCACGCCGGCCTCGTAGAGTTCCTCCACGAGACGCTCGGAGAGCTGGTTCATGCCGCCCACGATGCCCGCAACCTGCGAGCCGGCGGGGGCCGCCGAACGGAAGGCGGCCGCGGCTGCCGAGAGGGAGCCGTGCTTGCGCAGGGCCGCGCGCAGGCCGGGGATGGTGGCGTCCACGTCGAGCTTGTCGGGGTGGGTGGAGTACACGCCCGAGACCACGGGTGCGACCAGGTTATCGAGCACCTTCTGGCCCATGCGCAGGCGCACGAGCTCGCCCAGGGTCTTCGCCTTCTCGCCCACGGAGGCGGGCAGGAGGCGGTCCAGCTGGGCACGGCGCAGGCCGCTCTTACCGATGACGGGAATCAGCGACTTATCGCTCACATTGCCGGGAATACCCATAATGCCGGTGCTGGGGGTGCGGCAGGCTCCCTGCGGCAGGTACAGCCAGGAACCGTAGGAATTGGGGGTGACGATCTGATCGCCCAGGCCGAGCTCCTCGACGAGTTCGCGCACGATGGGGCTGCGGGTTGCGAAGGATTCGGCGCCGGAGTCCAGCAGTAGACCGCCGACTTCGTGCGCGCCCACGGCACCGCCGAGGTGGGGACGCTGCTCGAGCAGGGTCACCCGCAGGCCTGCCGCGGCAAGGCGGCGGGCCGCAATCAGGCCGGAGGGGCCGCCGCCGATAACGATCGCGGTGGGCGCCTTGTCGTTGGCGCGGTGAGCCGCTCGTGCCGCCAGACGTGCGGTGGAGGACTGTCCCTGCGCGGTGTATCGGTGCGCCTGGTTATCGTGATTCCCCATGGTTTTCTCCTTTGTCTGTCAGCTGGTGGCCGGTGGTTGTGGGTTCCCACGGTGCCGATTCTACGCCGGCCCCGCGAGTTCGTCGCCCTAGTTCGCCGTCTTCTCGTGAATGTAGCGAACCAGGTCGGTCAGTACCTGCGGGTCGGTGGTCGGGGGTACGCCGTGGCCGAGGTTCACCACGTGCGAGGGGGCGGCGGAGCCTTCGGCGAGGACTTCGTCCACGTGCGCGTAGAGGCTTTCGGAGCCCGCGGCGAGCAGGGCCGGGTCAATGTTGCCCTGCAGGGGTACGGCGCCGTTGAGCAGGGTGTTTGCGGCGGAGAGCGGCAGGCGGTAGTCCACGCCGATGACGTCCGCGCCGGCCTCGTGCATCGCGGGCAGCAGCGCGGCGGTACCGGTGCCGAAGTGGATGCGCGGCACGCCGTACTCGCGCACGGCGTCCAGGGTCTCGGCGGAGTGCTGCTGCACGTAGCGGCGGTAGTCGCCCTCGCCGAGGGAGCCCGCCCACGAGTCGAAGAGCTGCACGGCGGAGGCACCCGCCTCAATCTGCGCGCGCAGGAACTGGCCGGCGGTGCGGGCGGCCCAGGAAGCCAGCTCGTGCCAGGCGGCGGGGTCGGCGTGCATCATGGTGCGCGGGCGCAGGTGGTCGCGGGAGGGTCCGCCCTCAACCATGTAGGCGGCCACGGTGAAGGGTGCGCCGGCGAAGCCGATGAGCGGGGTATCGCCGAGCATTTCGACGGTTGCGGCGATGGCCTCACGGATGGGGTCCAGGGCGCTTTCGGTCAGCTCGGGCAGGGCGCGCACATCCTCGAGGGTGCGCACGGGGCGGTCGAGGACCGGGCCCTTACCGGGCACGATGTCCACGTTGACGCCCGCGAGCTTCATGGGGATGACGATGTCGGAGAAGAAGATGCCGGCGTCGACCTTGTGGCGGCGGACGGGTTGCACGGTGATTTCCGCGGCCAGTTCGGGGGTGAGGCAGGCTTCCAGCATGGGGATGCCCTCGCGTACCCGGCGGTACTCGGGCAGGGAGCGGCCGGCCTGGCGCATGAACCAGACGGGGCGGTGGCTTGAGGGGCGGCCGGTGAGGGCCTGGAGCATAGGCGAGGATGCGGCGGTTCCGGCGCGCAGGGGGTGCTGTGCGGGTAGGTGCGCGAGCTGCTCGTCGGTGAGCAGGGGGCGCTGTGCGTCGGTGGGGTGCGTGGGCAGGGTCTGCGAGGGTGCAGAGCTTTCGGCCGGAAGTGTGTGCTGCTGGTTTTCGCTCATAGTGTCTAGTGTGACAGGTTTATGTGGGCGTTTTTACGACACTTTGTCACGCTTAGGTTCCCCCAAGGTTCACTATGTTATGTGTCAGGCTTACCTTATCTGATCCGCGATGTAGCGGGAGCAGGGCGAGGCTATTCGCGGCCACCGATGAATAAAACCCCTAGTGGGAGGCTCATAAGGCATCATTTGGAGAGCCGGGAACCCAGCGAAAGTGATTATTTATACATTGGGTCATATGACCCGCAACGACCCGTGTTTACTTTCCTTATCTCCCGTGCCTATTTTTGAGCCCTTTAGAAAGTAGTTGCTCCCCGTTATTCCTCATCCGCACCCCGCCAACATGACACTTCATGAAGTCACTTAGGTTATGCGCGCTTTACAGCCCGTCACCCCCGGCGGTTATGATTAGTCACTAGTGAGTACTTATGCATTTGTGGCATCGCACCACACAGTAGATCTAACCACCGTCGCTGCCCTGAGCGCCGGTGCCTCTGGCATACCCGACGTCCTCTCTAGCGACGACGCCCGTCAGCTGGGCGTGACCGGTTCGGTGGTCCTGGCCACCTGCAACCGCCTCGAGATGTACGTCCAGCTCCCTATTGCCGCGCACCTGCCCGCCATCCGCGACATGATTACCTCCAGCATCTCCGGTCGGTCCGGACTGGATTCCGCGCTCGTCTCCGGCAGCTTCGACCTGTACGAGGGCGAGGACGCCGTCCGCCACCTGCTGACGGTCGCCTCCGGCTTGGAGTCCGCCGTCGTGGGTGAGCGCGAGATTGCCGGCCAGGTACGCCGCGCCCTCGCCTCCGCCCAGGAGAAGGCACAGCGGGATGAGCGCCCCCTGCCCGGCGAGCTGGTTCAGCTCTTCGAACACGCCGCGCACACGGCCCGCCAGGTCGGCCAGCACACCCTCCTGGGCTCGCAGGGACGCTCCATCGTCTCTGTGGCCCTGGATTTGGCCGACGAGGTGACCGAGAAGGATTGGCCCACCCGCCGCGCCCTGGTGTTCGGCACTGGCGCCTACGCGGGCGCCACGATTGCGGCCCTGCGCGACCGCGGCTGCACCGACATCTGGGTGAACTCCCGTTCCGGACGCGCCCCCGAGTTCGCCGCCAAGCGCGATGTTTTCGCGGTGCCCGAGGGCGGCACGGAGCAGGCCATGGCCGAGGCCGACCTGATTATCGGTTGCTCGGGCGGCTCCGCACCGCTTCAGCCCGAGCAGATTCCCGCCGGTCACCACACGATCCTCGACCTGGCCCTCTCGCGCGACTTCGATCCCTCTGTGGCCGACCTGCCGAACGTCGAGCTGATTACGCTCGAGTCGGTGCGCCTGGCCGCCCCCGAAGAGACCGAGGAGGCCGTGGCCACCGCGCTGCGCATCGTGGAGTCCGAGCTGGCCGCCTTCCTGTCACGCCAGCGCGCCCGCACGATTGACTCGGCCATTGTGGCCCTGCGCTCGCACACGATGGCGGTGCTCGACTCCGAGCTGGAGAAGGCCCGCAACCAGTTCGGATGCGGTGCCGCCGCCGAGCAGCTGGAAATCGCGATGCGCCGCACCGTGAAGTCCCTGTTGCACACCCCGACGGTGCGCGCGAAGATGCTGGCGGCTCAGGGCCGCACGGACGAGTACGTGCACGCACTGGAGGTTCTGTACGGTATTCAGGTTGCTGACGACTAGGCGATAGAGCTTGTGTATTGGGCCCGGCGAACATGCGCGCCGGGCCCTTTCCGTGCCCGCTGTACCCGGCATATGCTCAGCCCAGCTCGCTCTCAGCCCGGGGCGAAGTGCCCGCGGCGGGCCGTACCGCGGGGCACTCGCGCGCTAGAGTAGAGGGTAGAGACAGAACGAAGCAGAGGCGCGCCCCGACCGCGGTTGGCCGGCGGCGAGCCCCGAAAGTATCCGCAAGGAGAACCATGGAAATCAAGATTGGCGTTCGCCACAACACCCGCGAAATCGTTGTCGAGACCAGCGAGGCTAAGGAAATTCTCACCGAGAAGGTCACCAAGGCCATCGAGGACGGCTCGATCCTGGAAATCATGGACGATAAGGGCAACACCACCCTGATTCCCGGCGGCCAGATCAGCTACGTCGAACTCGGTAGCGACGCCAAGCGCCACGTGGGCTTCGGCATCGGCGCCTAATCGCCGCATCGTACCCTGCACGCCCCGCCGCTCCGCGATTCACCCGCGGAGCGGCGGGGCGCTGCGCATCCGCGGGGCCTCTCGCAGTGTTCCTCGCCCCTTTCCGCATTCCTCCCGCACGCCTCCGCACCGGCCGCGAGGGGCGTACACCACAGCCTCCCGATGGTGCGTTCCGGAGCGATCCGGGTTAATATTGAGGGGTTAAGTGAATGACCGGTCGTACCCACCCTGTACCCCGAGTATCACGCCGCAGCGCGGCACCGCACCCCGGCACCCCCTACGCCGGGCGGCGAGCCCGCAACACCGCACCGGCCCACCCGCCGGACCAGCTCGAGCGCGGCGTTCTCGGAAGAATTTCCCGCACTAGAATTTCCCGCGGCCGGCTTTCGATATCGACCGGCCATTGCACAGCCCCGCTGGCACTGGCCCCTACCCCTTCGGGGAGACGACACACCCCGCGCGCGGGGTAGAAAGATACGGTCCAGTGACTGATACGAATACGCAGGAAACCGCTCAGCAGCCCAAGTCCTTCGCGGACTTCGGCGTACGCCAAGACATTAGCGACGCCCTCGCCGAAGTGGGCATCACCTCCCCCTTCCCCATTCAGGAGCTCACCCTTCCCGTGGCCCTGTCCGGCCAGGACATCATCGGCCAGGCCAAGACCGGTACCGGTAAGACCCTCGGCTTCGGTCTGCCCACCATCCAGCGCGTGGTCGGCCGCGACGACGAGGGTTGGGCCGACCTGGAGTACCCCGGCGCACCCCAGGCCCTGATTCTGGTTCCCACCCGCGAGCTCGCCATTCAGGTGGGCGACGACCTGGCTCTCGCCGCGAAGCTGCGCAACGCCCGCGTCGCAACCCTCTACGGTGGCGTGCCGATTGAGCCGCAGGCCGAGCTACTGCGCCGCGGCCTGGAAGTGGCCGTGGGCACCCCCGGCCGCATCATCGACCTGTACAAGCAGGGCTTCCTGAACCTCAAGCAGGTCAAGATTGTGGTCCTCGACGAGGCCGACGAAATGCTGGACCTGGGCTTCCAGCCCTCGGTGGAGAAGATTCTCAGCTACCTGCCCGAGAAGCGTCAGAGCATGCTGTTCTCCGCCACCATGCCCGGCCCCGTGATTGCCATGGCGCGCCAGTACATGACCAAGCCCATGCGCATTAGCGCCGCCGACCCCGAGGACGCCTCGAAGACCAAGGCGTCGATTCGCCAGGTCGTCTACCGCGCCCACCACCTCGACAAGGACGAGATGATTGGCCGCATCCTGCGCGCCACGGGCCGCGGCCGCACCATCATCTTCACCAAGACCAAGCGTGACGCCGCCCGCGTGGCCGAGGAGCTCGTCAACCGCGGCTTCGCGGCCGCTCCCCTGCACGGCGACCTGAACCAGGTGGCCCGTGAGCAGGCGCTGAAGGCTTTCCGCACCGGCAAGGTCGACATCCTGGTCGCCACCGATGTGGCCGCCCGCGGTATCGACGTCGACGACGTGACCCACGTGATTAACCACCGCGTGCCCGAGGACGAGAAGACCTACCTGCACCGCACCGGGCGCACCGGCCGCGCGGGCAACGAGGGTACCGCGATCACCCTGGTGGACTGGGACGACCTGCCCCGCTGGAAGGCCATCAACGACGCCCTCGAGCTGGGCGTGCCCGAACCTGTGGAGACCTACTCTTCCTCCGAGCACCTCTTCTACGACCTAAACATTCCGCTCGGTACGAAGGGCCGCCTGCCCCGCGAGGAGCGCGTGGCCGAGGGCATGGGCGACGAGTTCTTCGCCAACGCCCGCGAGGAGCGCGAAAGCCGTGACGGTCGCGGTTCCCGCCGCGATTCCCGTGGACGCGGTGGCCGTTCCCGCGACGGTGAGAAGGGCGGCCGCCGCGGTGGCCGTTCCCGCGATGGCGAGAAGGGCGGCCGTTCCGAGGGCCGCCGCCGCTCTGAGCGCTCGGCTGAGCGTTCCTCCGAGCGTTCGGGTTCTGAGTCCGAGGCACCCCGCGCCGAGCGTGCGCCCCGCCAGCGTCGCCGCACCCGCCGCGTTGAGGGCCAGCCGGTGGAGGGCAAGTCCGCGGAGCGTCAGCCGCGCCGCCGCACCCGCCGCCGTTCCTCCGAGCGTTCCGGCGCCGAGCGCCCCGGTGCTGAGGGCTAGGGTTGGGTATCTCAGTATCCCCGGCGCCCGCCGTGCCCTCCCCCGCCGAGCCGGGTGACGCCTCCGCGCAGCCCGGCCTGCGTTCGGGCACGTTCGACCCGCAGGGCCCCTCCCTGATTGTGCAGGCCGATAACCTGCACTACCTGCGCGAGCTACCCGACGGCGCGTTCACGGTCATCTACATTGACCCGCCCTTCAACACGGGCAAAAAGCAGACGCGCCGCACGCTGAGCTCGGAGGCCTCCGAGAAGGGCGACCGCACCGGGTTCAAGGGCAAGAGCTACTCGAGCACCCTGCAGACCCTGGCGAGCTACAACGACTCCTTCGAGGACTATTGGGCGTTCCTGGCCCCGCGCATTGAGCAGGCGCACCGCCTGCTCGCGCAGGACGGCACCCTGTACCTGCACCTGGATTGGCGCGAAGTGCACTACGTGAAGATCATGTGCGACATGATTTTTGGGCGTGAGAACTTCATTAACGAGCTGATTTGGGCGTACGACTACGGCGCGAAGTCCACGCGCCGCTGGCCGACCAAGCATGACAACATCCTCGTGTACGCGAAGGATCACCGCAGCTACTACTTCAACACCGCCGAGGTAGACCGCGAACCGTACATGGCCCCCGGCCTGGTGACCGAGGAGAAGGCCTCGCGCGGCAAGCTCCCCACGGACGTGTGGTGGCACACGATTGTCTCGCCGACGGGTAAGGAGAAGACGGGTTATCCCACGCAGAAGCCCACCGGCCTGCTGCGCCGCATGATTGCGGCAAGCTCCCGCCCGGGCGATTGGGTGCTGGATTTCTTCGCGGGTTCGGGGTCGACGGGCGCGGCGGCGGCTCAGCTGGGCCGCAAGTTCGTGTGCGTGGACCAGAATCCCCCGGCGATTGAGGTCATGGCGAAGCGCCTGAACGTGGACCCGGTCTCTTTCGAGGCGTACCGCGGCGTGCCCCGCGGGGCGAGCGTGCTGTTCACCCCCAAGCGCACGGTGGGCGTGCGCGGCGGTACGAGCCGAGACGCGCTGACGGCGGCGAGCCGCCACGCGCTCAAGGCTGTGCTGGAGACGCTGACCGAGACGACCCACCCGGTTGAGGGCGCCTCGTGCAAGTTTGTGCGTCACTGGTCGATGGATGCGGTGGACCGGAAGATGCGCGTCGACGGGCGGAACGAACTGCGCCGTCAGCGCCAGCGCCAGGCGCGCGCGAAGGCTCGCGCGGCGAAGGCTGCGGAGGCCGCCGCCTCCACGGCCGATGAGGTGCTGCAGCACCGGGCCTCCCGCGAGAGCCTGTAACCGCGCGGCCGGTTCTGCTTTTCAGGCCGGCTCAGCTCGTTCGACCTGCCCGGTAATTCGGGCCGGCTTAACCGCGCCGCCAGAGGCGCAACCCGTATGCGAAAAGGGGCGGGACGGAATCTTCTGAGGTTCCGTCCCGCCCCTGCGTGGGCTCGTTGAATAGGCGTGAATAGGCGTGAATAGGTGCGGCCCGTCAGCCGCCCTACGCGATCTGTTCGCGGATGCGCGCCACCGTGGCCGCGTCCGTCGTGTTTTCGCCCAGCAGGTTCGGCTTACCCGCGCCGTGGTAGTCGCTCGAACCGGTCACCAGCAGGTCGGTGCCCGCCGCGCGGCGCTCCTCAATAAACTTCAGCAGGCGCGCGCGGTCTTCCGCGGAGTTCTCGCGGTGGTACACCTCCACGCCGGCCAGGCCCGCATCCACCAGCTTGCCCAGGTACTCCAGGCTCAGGGCGGGCCCGCGCATCGTGCTCATGGGGTGCGCGATGACCGGCACGCCGCCGGCCTCGCGGACCAGGCGCACCGCCTCCACCGGGTCCAGGGCCTGCTGGGGCACGTAGTAGGGGCTGCCCGTGTAGAGCAGGCGGTTGAAGGCCTCGGTGCGGTCCTGCACGATTCCGGCGGCGACCAGCGCGTCGGCGATGTGCGGGCGGCCCACGGCGGCGTTGCCCTCCCCCACCTGCGCGAGCACGTCGTCCCAGGTCAGCGGGTAGTCGGCGGCCAGGCGTTCGAGGATGGCGCGGGCGCGGCCCTCGCGGCTGAGGCGAATCTGCTCCACGCGGTGTGCAAGCTCGGAGCGCACCGGGTCGAATCCATAGGCCAGCAGGTGAATCGTCTTCGTGCGGGGGCGGTCCTCGGTGTAGTGGTAGCGGCAGGAGAACTCGGCGCCGGGCAGAAAGTCCAGGCCGTGTTCCTCGGCCAGGCGGGAGGCCCTATCCCACCCGGATGCGGTGTCGTGGTCGGTCAGGGCGAACCCGGCCAGCCCGGTTTGGGCGATGAGCTGCACCAGCTCTTCAAGGCTCTGGGTGCCGTCTGAGATGGCGGAGTGGATGTGCAGATCGTAGCGTCCGTTGTGCTCTCGACCTTCCGGGGCCGTCGGGGCCGTCGGGTTCGTCTCTGCCTGGCTCATGTGCCGCTCCGTCTCCTCACCCCGTACGGGTGCTCGCGCCGCCTCACGCGGCGGGGCCCGTTTCTCGGGGATTTGTGTCTGAATGGTGTCTACGGTGTCTTTCTCTTCTTCCACCCTACCAACATTGGCGGCGGCCCACCGACTATTTGGTCGTGGGGACCCGAATATGCGCCCATCTGTGGCGAAGGCGATATGATTAAGGCATGACTGAGAACAATAAGAAGAGCACCGAAGCTCAGAAGACTGATCACCGCAGCACCCCCAAAGCGTCTGCGTTTACCGAATTCATCGCTAAGGACTGGGCCAAGGCCGAGGACGGCGGCTACACCCGCGAGCCCGTAGCAGACTACGCAGCTGAGCGCCGCGCCAAGATTTCCAAGGCTTTCCCCGGCGAGCGCCTGGTTCTGCCCGCAGGCCCGCTGAAGGTCCGTTCGAACGACTGCGATTACCGCTTCCGTCCGCACTCGGCCTTCGCTCACCAGACCGGTCTGGGCGTTGACCACGAGCCGGACGCCGTGCTGATTTTTGAGCCCGTCGAGGAGGGTACCGGCGACAACGGTTCCAACCACGAGGTGACCCTGTACTTCCGCCCGCTGGCCGGCCGCGACACCACCGAGTTCTACGCCGATGCACGCTACGGCGAGTTCTGGGTTGGCCCCCGCCCGACCTTGAAGGAGTTCTCGGAGCGTTTCGGCATCCGCACCCGCGACCTGTCCGAGCTTGAGGTGGCCATCACCAAGAACGCCGGCAACCAGGGTCTGGGCGGCGTGAACATCCGCCTGGTCCGCAACGTTGACCCGGCTGTTGACGCTCTCGTTGACACCTCCCGCTACAACACCGGCGTGGAGCTGGAGCAGGCTGACAAGCTGGACTCCGAGCTGGCCGTGGCTCTTTCCGAGGCTCGCCTGATTAAGGACGCTATCGAGGTTGAGAACCTGCAGCGTTCCGTTGACATGACCGTCAAGGGCTTCGAAGAGGTCGTGCGCGAGCTGCCCAAGGCCGTGAAGCACCACCGCGGCGAGCGCGTGGTTGAGACCGCGTTCTTCTCCGTGGCACGTACCGACGGTAACGACCTGGGCTACGACACCATCGCGGCCTGCGGTAACAACGCAACCATCCTGCACTGGATTCGTAACAACGGCACCGTGGACGAGGGCAAGCTGCTGCTGCTGGACGCCGGTGTTGAGGACGACACCCTGTACACCGCTGACGTGACCCGCACCTTCCCCGTGAACGGCAAGTTCACCGAGGTTCAGGCGAAGGTCTACAACGCCGTGCTGGATGCCGCCGACGCCGCATTCGCTGTGGCTAAGCCGGGCACCAAGTTCTACGAGATCCACGAGGCCGCCATGAACGTTCTGGCGCACCGCCTGGAAGAGTGGGGCCTGCTGCCGGTTTCCGCTGATATTTCGCTCACCGTTGAGGGCGGTCAGCACCGCCGCTGGATGCCGCACGGCACCAGCCACCACCTGGGCCTGGACGTGCACGACTGCGCGCAGGCTAAGGCTGAGCTTTACATGTGGGCTGAGCTGGAGCCGGGCATGGTCTTCACCATCGAGCCGGCCCTGTACTTCAAGGACGAGGACCTGTCGGTTCCCGAGGAGTACCGCGGCATCGGCATCCGCCTGGAGGACGACGTGCTCTGCACCGAGGACGGCAACGTGAACCTCTCCGCTGCACTGCCTCGCACCGTCGAGGAGATTGAGGAGTGGATGGCTAAGCTCTCCAAGGAGGCGTAACCCCATCCCCGCCGGACGTACCGGTTAGTACCGGTTGTCTATGCATGAGGAAAGCCCCTCACCGAGTGAATCGGTGAGGGGCTTTCGCGTCTCTTCTCAGTCGCCGTCTTCTCCGCCTGTTTTCCGCCGTGGCGGCTGGAGCCTATTCGGAGTCCTTCGAGGACTTATCGTGCAGGCCCTGCGGGCGCGGGGTGGGACGCTCGGGCTTGGGTTGAATCAGCTTGGCGTATTCCTCCGGGTCGTCCACGCGCAGGCCGAAGCGCTGAGCCGGACGCTTCTGCGGCGTTGCCTTCTGATCGGTCGCCTGCGCGCTGTTTACCTGTTCGGCGGTTGCCGCCTCCCGAGCGGCGGGCTGGACGGGCGCGGGCATGTTCGGGGCCGCGCTCTGCGCCATCGTGTTCTGCGCGGTGGTATCACGCTCGGGCAGGTTCTGGTTGGGGGCGGGCTGGCTACCGGCCTGCGAACGGTAGGAGGGCGCCTTTGGGGCACCGGTCGGAACCGGCGCACCGTTCATCGAGACGGTGCTCTGAGCGGCACGCGCCTGCGAAGCCTCCGGGGCGGTCGCCGCACGCGCGGCCGCAACCGCGGCCGAGAAGCGGGAATGACCGCCCAGCACGCGGCGCGCCTCCTGGGCGTACTCCGGCAGCGCGTACAGCACGGTACGCGAGGGAATCGCCTCGGTGCGCATGGGGTAGCGAACCCCGCGGCCGCGGCGCAGGTCGAACACGCGCCACAGCACAAAAATGGCCACTGAAATCGGCACCGTTGAGAGCAGCGCGCTCATAAAGTTCGTGCCGCCGGCCGCCACAAACATCGAGTACAGCAGACCGATCATGACACCCTGGATGGCGGATACCAGCAGGGCGCGGCCGTAGCCGGTCTGCACGGGGTACTCCACCTGACGGATGCCGTCGTTGACCAGGTACAGGGCCGTCACCGGGAACTGCTGCTCGTTCAGCACGTCAAAAGCGGATAGCGCGTCGTCGTGGCGCACGAAGGAGGCGACCGGCTCGCCGCTCGGCAGGGGGTGGCCGTTGGCCTGGGCCAGGCGCGAGGCCATAAACGAGGAGGGCGGGGTATTGGGCAGATTCGGCAGCTGAAAAGTCATGGCATTAATTGTACCGGCCTGTCCGGGCCCGGCCGCGGGGCTTCCCTGCGGGCACCGCTGAGAACGAGAACGCTCAAAGTGCGATTCCAGGCGGCGAAGCGTACCCTAGAGGGGTGAGCAATTCTAAGTTCAGCGCCCCCAGCAAGATTTACATTGCCCGCCTTCTGGGCCTCGACGTTTTTGACCCCTTCGGTGACCGCCTCGGCCGTCTCCGCGATGTTGTCGTGCTCAAACGCGGCCTGGGTGCCTCCATTGCCGGCGCCCGCCCCGCCAAGGGCACCGAGCCGATTGTCGTCGGCATCATCGTTGAGGTGCTCGGCAAGAAACGCGTGTTCATGCCCATGACCCGCGTGCGCAGCATCGACGCCTCCCAGATTATTTCGACCGGCCTGGTGAACCTGCGCCGCTTCGAGCAGCGCAACTCCGAGACCCTCATCGTCGGTGAGCTCTTCGACCGCCGCGTACGCCTGCTTGACGGCAGCGGCGACGCCGTTATTGAAGACGTCGCGATTGAGCAGCGCCGCAACGGCGACTGGGGCGTGACCGAGCTGTTCGTCTCCCGCGTCAGCTCCGGCTCCAGCACGTGGCGCCGCCGTTCCAAGGAGACCCTCATCGTCGACTGGGACGAGGCTCTGCTCTCCACCGATGTGGAACCGCAGGCGGCAACCGCGTTCGTGGCCAACCACGAAAACTCCAAGCCTGCCGACCTGGCGGACGCCATCCACGAGATGAGCGATAAGCGCATGGTCGAAATCGCCGCCGAGCTGCAGGACGAGCGCCTCGCGGACGTTCTGCAGGAGCTGCCCGCCGAGGACCAGGTGCAGATTCTGTCGCACCTGGACGACGAGCGCGCCGCGCAGGTCCTCGAAGAGATGGAACCGGACGACGCCGCCGACCTGCTTATCGAACTGGACGACGCCCAGCGTGAGAAGTTGCTGGAACTCATGGAACCCGATGAGGCAGACGACGTGCGTCGACTGCTCGAATACGATGAGGGTACCGCCGGTTCGCTCATGAACCCGGTGCCAATTATCCTCTCCCCCGAGGCGACCGTTGCCGAGGCGCTTGCGCACATCCGCGCCGAGGAGATTCCTCCGGCGATGGCGGCTGCCGTCATGGTGACCCGCCCGCCCCTGGAAACCCCGACGGGTAAGTACCTGGGCCTGGTGCACATGCAGAAGCTGCTGCGCGTGCCGCCGAGCGAGCCCATCGGCCACATCCTCGATACCGACACCGAGCCGGTCTCTGACCAGGCTAGCCTCGAAGAGCTGGCTCGCGTGCTCGCGACCTACGACCTGACCATCGTTCCCATTGTGAACGATTCGCACCGCCTGGTAGGCGCGGTGACCATCGACGACGTGCTCGATGCTCTCCTGCCCGAAGACTGGCGAACTTACGATGATGGAACTCCCGTACGAAAGGTAGGACGACGCTTTGCCTGATTCGAACCGCCGCGACGCAAACCGTACTGAAGAGAACCCCCGCATCGATAAGGCGCGTCTTCTCAAGGACCGCCTGGAGAAGAAGTACGCTGAACGCAACCGCGAGCGCGGCGATTCCCGCCCGCAGCGCGGCGACTCGCAGCTGAGCACCCCCGGCACCCGCAAGCCGAAGCTGTTCTCGAGCCCCAACCCGGATGCTTTCGGCCGCATGACCGAGGCGTTTGCGCGCTACATGGGTACCCCGCAGTTCTTGATGTGGATGACCATTTTCTGTGGCGTATGGCTGGCGTGGAACTCCCTGGCGCCGGAAGAGATGCAGTTCGACCCGCGTAGCCTGAACTTCACCCTGCTGACCCTGATGCTGTCCCTGCAGGCCTCCTACGCCGCTCCCCTGCTGCTGCTCGCGCAGAACCGTCAGGATGACCGCGACCGCGTGGTGGCTTCCGAGGACCGCAAGCGCGATCAGCAGAACCTGGAGGAGACCCAGTACCTGACCCGCGAGATCGCTTCGCTGCGTATTGCCCTGCGCGAGGTGGCGACCCGAGACTTCGTCCGTAGCGAGCTGCGCGACATTCTTGAGGAACTGCAGAACATTGCGCAGGAGCAGGAGCGCCACGCCGAGCAGCTGCAGGACATCAGCGAGGACATTGAGGACCTGGAGGAGGCCATCGACGATATTGACCCCTCCGACGGCATCGAGGGTGAGGAGACCGAGGGCGAGGAGACCAAGGGCTCCGCGCACACTGAGGACCCGGGCGAGCGGAAGGCCGAGAGCCCGGCCAAGACCTCGGGCGATGCCCCGGAGGGAGGCGCCCGTGAGCGCCGATAACCCGCTGCAGGACGCGCTCTACGCGGCCCTTGCCCGTGTGGAGGACCCCGAGCTGCGCCGCCCCATCACGGAGCTCGGCATGGTCGAGACCGCGCTCGTGCATCCCGAGCTGGATGAGCGCGGTGAGCCGATTCCCGGCCGCCACTGGGCCGAGGTGAAGGTTCTGCTCACCATCGAGGGCTGCCCGCTGAAGAACACCATCGAGCAGCAGGTGCGCGAGGCCGCCGCCACCGTCGAGGGCATCGAGCGAGTGCAGCTGCAGGTGGGCGCGATGAACCCGCAGCAGCGGTCCGCCCTGCGTTCGATGCTCAAGCCCGAACGCACCAACCCGTTCACCGCCCCCGGCTCGCTGACCCGCGTGTTCGGCGTGGTGTCCGGCAAGGGCGGCGTGGGTAAGTCCTCCATGACGGCCAACCTTGCGGCGGCTTTCGCCTCGCGCGGGCTCTCGGTGGGCATCATCGACGCGGATGTGCACGGCTTCTCGATTCCGGGCCTGCTCGGCATCACCGACGCCCCCACGCGCCTGGACGACCTGATTCTTCCGCCGACCGTGGATGTTCCCGCCCCCGCCCGCCGCTGGGGCGATGCGCAGGTCGGCGGCGGCTTTATTCGCGTGATTTCTATCGGCATGTTCCTCAAGGGTAACGAGCCGGTGGCCTGGCGCGGCCCCATGCTGCACCGCGCGCTGGAGCAGTTCATCATGGACGTGCACTTCGGTGCCTTGGATGTGCTGCTACTCGATTTGCCGCCCGGCACCGGCGATATTGCCATCTCCATGGCGCAGCTGCTGCCCAATGCGGAGCTTGTGCTCATCTCCACCCCGCAGCACGCAGCCGTGGATGTGGCCGAACGCGCCGGCACCCTGAGCCTGCAGACCGGTCAGAAGGTCGTGGGCGTAGTCGAGAACATGGCCGCCATGACCCTGCCCGACGGCACCGTGCTCGACATGTTCGGTTCCGGGGGCGGGCAGGTGCTCGCCGAGCGTCTCTCGGAGGCGCTCTCCTACCCCGTCCCGCTGCTCGGCTCGGTCCCCCTGGACGTGAACCTGCGCACCGGCGGTGACGAGGGCATGCCCGTCGTGTGGGGTCGCCCCGACTCCGCGACCGCCGAAGAGATCCAGTCCATCGCTTCGAAGCTTCTGCACTCCGGCGAGTCGAGGGCGGGGCAGAGCCTGCCGCTCTTCGTCTAGGGCTAGAGCCGCTAGAAGCCGCCGATAGAAAGCTGACACTGAAAAAAAGAACCCCGCGCCGTGACCGGTGCGGGGTTCTTTCGTTTCAAAATCTTAGGTGGCGTCCACGTCGAAGGGGGCGTACGCGCCTCGCGGGAGGGAATGGCTCTCAGCCTTCTCCTGCTCCTTCAGCAGCGCCTCCTCGCGGGCCTTCGCCTCGCGCTCGCGCTCGGCGTCGTCCTCGGCGAATGCCTGACGCACAATCACGCGGGGATCGTACTGGCGGGGGTCGTACTGGCGCCAGTTGATGTCCTCCAGGCCCGTCTCGCCCAGGGCCTCTTTGAAGTCGTCCTTAGCGTCGAAGGCCATGCGGCGCACGGTCTTGACGAACTCGCGAATCTGACGGGCGTATTCGGGCATGCGTTCGGGGCCAATCACCACAAACGTGATGATGGCCAGAATAATCAACTCGGTGCCACTAATACCAAACACAGAATATAGATTATCAGCTCCGGGCCGGTGCCGCCGACCAAAAGGGCCCATACGAACGTGTCTTTAAGCTCTGGACCTGCGGGATGCGCGAGCTAAAGCCCCGCCGAAAGTATTGCGCCCTCGGCTAAGAACGCCACAACAGCGGTTTACGGCGGGTAGTCTCCACCGCCGGGTTAAAACGCTGCGGCTCCTACCGCAGACACGCCCGCCTCCCGAACGTAAAAGACCGCCGGCAGCACACCGGCGGTCCCAAGCACCCGTTGGAAAGAATCAGCGGTTTACGGCGGATAATCCCCACCGCCGGGCAGCTGCTTCCAATGCCACAGCCAGCCCACCCAGCCCCACTGCGCGCACGCGCCCGCAACCAGCAACGCCCAGCGGTAAGCTCGCGAACGGCTCAGCGCCGCAATCACCACGACCAGCGGGAACAGCGGTAGCAGCAGACGGAACGTCGACGACTGCGGGTTGAGGAACAGAATCAGGTAGGCGAAGTAGCAGACGCACCACAGATTCAGCGGGGCCGCCAAAACGCTTCGCGCCACCGGGCTCAGGCACAGCGCGACGAAACCCAGGATCAGCAGAACCAGCAGGATCGGGGCCGCATACCCAAAGTAGATGTACCCCTGTGTCAGCCACGGCTGAATCGGCGCCAAATGGGTACCGCGCCACGCCGTCTCCGTGGCCGTGTACGCATCCACACGGCCCGTAGCCGACCACGCAATCGCGGGCCACACCAGCGCGCACGCACACACCAGCAGGGCGCTCAGCAGCTGCCCCGCACGGCGCACAAACGCCGTGCCAATGCCCATAGCGCGACTCGACCGAACCCAGCAGGCGAACCACCACAGGCCCGCCGCTGCACCCAGCGGAACGCCCACCGGGCGGGAAAGGCAGGCCAGGGCCGCAACCGGCACCAGCCAGCCGTAACGCCCCTTCACGAGGCACAGCAGTGCACCGGCCAGGAACACCAGGTTCAGCGACTCGGCGTAAGGCACCTGAAGCACGGGAGCCACCGGCAGGAACGACACCAGGGCCGTGCCCCACAGCGCCAGCGAGGAGGAGCTCTCCGCATCGGCGGAGTCAGATCCGGAACGCGCGAGGCGGGCCGCCTTCACCGAGGCGTCAAAGAGCAGGTAGATGATCCAGGCCGCCGCGAAACCGGCCAACAACGCGACGGTGGCGGCCACCGGGTAGTAGGCAATGCCCGTCAGGCGGCTGATTCCCTGCGAGAGTAGCGGAAAGATGGGGTAAAACGCCCACTGATTCTGCTGGACGACACCCATCGCGTTGACCGGCAGCTCGCTCGGGTAGCCGTTGAGCGCAATCTGCTCGTACCAGCCGGCATCCCAGGTGCTGATGAAGGAGAGGTAGCTCAGATGCTCGCCCCAGGGGCCGCGCAGCTGCTGCTGGCCGACCACGGCGAACACCACGAAGCCCCACATACGCGAAATCCCGTAGATGAGCAGCACCGAAAGCCAGGCCGGCAGGGCGCGCAGACGCTCCCCCACGCGGCGCAGACGCTCGGCGGAGGAGGTGTACATCCATGTCAGGGCTTCGTCGAAGGACTCGGACCGGTTCTGCTCGACGCGGGATGCGGTATGCTCCGCCGGCTCGCTCGATTCGGTGAGCCCGGCGCGTGCGCTCATCGGGCCTCCCCGCTCTGCGGCTTCTCGGCGGAGGATACCGCGGAGGCGCCCGAGGGTTTGTCCACATGGTGATCCACGAAGTCGTGGGCGCTCAGGGTCCGCTCAACGTTACCGGTATGCGGCACGGCCAGAGGAAGGGGTTCCGGCTCTTCCTGCACGGCCCGGGGGCCCTCGGCGGGCACGGCCTGCGATGCGGGGGCCACGAAGGGCTTGGCGATGACGTCCAGGTCGTCGACCGTGTCGAAGACTCCCAGGCCGTCACGGCCCACGGCGTTGAAGAACGCTGCGCCGGGCACGGCGCGGTGGCCGCCGAGCGCAATCACCGTGAGCGAGGCGATGACCAGCAGGATCAGGGCGAGCAGAATCAGAAGAATGTTCAACTCTGTCCTCTCGAATAACGTGTATGGATACTCTCCATCTTAGAAGAGAGATGCGTTGTCTCCCCTTCTATGACGCTGTGAGATGCCGGCCGGCCGGGGCGACAACGCGGTGGCCGGCAGGCGGAGGGCTTTGGTCCGGGTTCGCGCACGGGGTTCGCGCACGGGGTTCGGCACGCAACCGGGCCGGGAAGCGCCTCCTAGCTCTCCTCCTAGTCCTCGTCGTCGCGGTCGCTGAGTAGCCAGGCGCGCAGGTCCGCGTGGCAGCGGGTCAGCTGGCTGAAGCGTACGTGCTCGTTATCGGTATGGGCCAGCAGGGCGTCACCGGGGCCGAAGTTCACGGCCGGGATTCCGATTTCACTCAGGCGCGCCACGTCCGTCCAACCGTACTTCGGCTGGGGCTCCTGCCCCACCGCCTCAATCAGGGAGGCGGCCAGCGGGGTGTCCAGGCCGGGGCGGGCCGCCGGGGAGAGGTCCACGAAGTCCAGCTCGTACCCGGCGAACACCTCGCGAACGTGGGCAACAGCCTCGTCCAGGGTCTTGTCCGGGGCGAAGCGGTAGTTCACGTGCATCGCCGCCGCGTCGGGAATCACGTTGCCGGCCACGCCACCAGAAATCTGCACAGCGTTCAGACCCTCACGGTAATCCAGGCCCTCCACAGCAATGGTCTTCGGCTCGTAGGAGGCGAGCGCCGCCAGCGCGGGCGCCAGGGCGTGGATCGCGTTCTCGCCGCGCCAGGCCCGGCCCGAGTGGGCGGCCAGGCCGCGGGTGCGCACGAAGAAACGCATGGTGCCGTTGCAGCCGCCCTCAATCGTGCCGTTGGTCGGCTCGAGCAGCACGCCGAAGTCGGCGTCGGTGATGAGCTCGCCGTGGTTACGAATCAGGCGCGCCAGGCCGGAGAGCTCGCTCGCGACCTCCTCGTGGTCGTAGAAGATGTAGGTCAGGTTGTAGTCGGTGTCCCGCGCGGTCAGCTCAGCGGCAAGCTTCAGCTGGACGGCCACGCCGCCCTTCATGTCAGTCGCGCCGCGTCCGTAGAGCACGTACTCGCCGTCTTCCTCGCGGACGGTTGCCGGCACGGTGCCGAGGGAACCCTCAACGGTGGGCAGGGGCACGGTGTCCAGGTGACCGGCCAGGATAATGCGGGTGCGTTCCCCCTCTTCGCTGGGCAGCGGCGGGAATTCGGTGCGGGCAATGATGGCGTCCCCGTCACGGGTCAGGTGCAGGTGCGGGTAGGCCGCGAGCGCCGCGTACACGGCGTCGGCCAGGTCTTTCTCGTGGTCGGATACCGATTCGTAGTCGAGCAGGGCGCGGGTCAGCTCGGGCATGGATACGTTCAGGTCCAGGGGTGCGTGGTGATTCACAGTCATCCCTCCACGATACAGGCTGGGGGCGCCCCGCATCCCGGGGCCCGCGCTTCTGTTCGTGAGACGAACGCCGACGGCCCTGATGCTCGGTGTGCTACAGCCCATATAATGGTGTGCATGTCTGAAAACACTCCCCGTTACGCCTCCGGCGTCGCACTGGTCAATGTTGTTGTCTCTGGCGAGCACGCCGGCACCGTCCTGGATGCGTGGTTCCCCGCCCCCTCCCTCACCCAGACCCCCGACCTGTCCATCGCGGACGAGCTGGAGGACCTGGCCGCCGAGCACCCGGCGCGCAACGCCCGTACCGAGGTGCGCACCGCCTCCATCAACCTGGATGAGGCACCCGAAGACGCACTCGACGCGTACCTGCGTCTGCACCTGCTCTCCCACACCCTGGTTCGCCCCAACGAGCTGAACCTGGACGGCCTGTTCGGCACCCTCGCGAACGTGGCGTGGACCAACCACGGCCCGGTGCTCGCTGCCGAGTTCCAGAAGCTGGCGATTGGTCTGCGCAAGCTGGGTCACCTGAGCGTGAGCCACATTGATAAGTTCCCGCGCCTGGTGGATTACGTGGTTCCCGCCGGCGTGCGTATTGGCGACGGCGATCGCCTGCGCCTGGGCGCGCACCTGGCCTCCGGCACGACCGTGATGCACGAGGGCTTCGTGAACTTCAACGCCGGCACCCTGGGCACCTCCATGGTTGAGGGCCGTATCTCTCAGGGCGTTGTGGTGGGCGATGGCTCGGATGTGGGCGGCGGCGCCTCCACGATGGGCACCCTCTCCGGCGGCGGCAAGAAGCGCGTATCCATTGGTGAGCGTTCCCTGCTGGGTGCGGAGTCCGGTATCGGTATTGCCCTGGGTGATGACTGCGTGGTTGAGGCTGGTCTGTACGTGACCGCAGGTTCGCGCGTGAGCGTGCTGCTGCCCGGTCAGGAGGCGCGCGTGGTGAAGGCTGCGGAGCTGTCCGGCGTGTCGAATCTGCTGTTCCGCCGTAATTCGCTGAGCGGCGCGATTGAGGTTCTGCCGCGTGCGAAGAACACCGTGGAGCTGAACGAGGCACTGCACCTGAACTAGTCTGCATCTGAACTAGTCTGCACCTGGACTAGCGCTGGTTGCCCTTGCGAACGTTGGGGGTCGGCCCGTGAACTTTAGGGACCGGGATGCGTGAAGCATCCCGGCCCCTTTTCTGTGCCCTGTCTTCCCTCGTCCGCCGCTCTCACAGGCTGGGCGCAAATCCGTGGTGGCTACGATGACCGTTTTCAGGGCGGGTTGCTCGGGCTTTCGCTAGGCTGGTAGTACCGGGTATAGCGCACCCGCCATGACTGACCACCTGCACAGTTCAGAGAGGAATTTAGATGCCCGAATCGATTAAGTCAGAGTCGACGATGAGCGAAACCTACCGGCACTTTACGCGCCTCTTCCTCTACCCGCACGAGCGTATTGCGGTGGGCGCTCCTGCCGCTGATGCCATGACTCGTTACGATGAGTTGGCTAAGCTGGGGCGCGCGGAGGGGTTCGTCCCCTTCTTCCTGAACCTGAACGATACGGTGCTTGAAAGCATGGTTATCGCGGTGTCCCTTGAGCACGACATCATTGACGATGTTGAGACTCTGACCCCCGAGCAGGTGAGCGCCTACACTCGTGCCGTCCTGCAGCGTTACCGTACCGCCCGGGGTGCCGCCTCCGCCGAAGAGTACGGCAGCGTCACCATTGCTCAGCAGTTGCGCCGGGTTGTAGGCGACGGCGAAGATACTAGTGAGGACGACCCGGACGACTTCAACCTCAACGAGCTTGTTGACGAGTTTATGAGCTCCGATTTTCTGCCCGATGAGGAGTCAGAAGCTGACGCCCCGACTCTTTCTGCTCTGCTCCGCTACGAGCTTGCGGATGAGGAGGATCAAGGCGAGATGCTTCTGCTACAGATTCCGACCGATGACCCCGCCGATATTCCCGCGTACCTGCCCTTCGGCGGCTGGAATGACTGCCCGAACGCTGAAACGCAGCTGGCGTTCACCCACTATTGGCGTGAAAAGTACGGTGCCATCCCGGCGGCTCTTGACGGTGCTGACTGCCTGGAGTTTCTGGTGGAACGCCCCGTCACCGACCCGATCGAGGCGAAGAATCTGGCGGTCGAGCAGTTCGCATTTTGTTCCGATCTTCCGTTCCAGGTGTTTGAAGATGTTGAGCAGCTGACGGAGTTCATTCACCAGAGCCGCCAGTGGTATTTCTGGTGGGATTAGACGCAATCTATACAGCGAGGTGGGGGCGAGTGGCGACACATCTCAATAACGCCTCCCACGTGCTCACACCGGAGTGCACAAGCGCACAGTGCATAAAACCATTCTGTTGCCCCGACCCCTGTACCATTAGATACAGCTCAACAGCACATGCTCCGTCCGGTTCACACCGGAATTTTTGCTCGAAAGGACATCATGAAGGTACTCGTTACCGGCGGTGCCGGCTACATTGGCTCGCACACCGTACTTGAATTGCTCAAGGCAGGCCACGACGTCGTCGTCATGGATAACCTCGCCAACTCCTCCGAAGAGTCCCTCAAGCGCGTCACCGAGCTGGCCGGCCGCGCTCCCGAATTCCACAAGGTTGATCTGCTCGACCTCGAGGGCATGAAGGCCCTCTTCAAGCAGGTTCGCCCCGACGCCGTGATTCACTTTGCGGGCCTGAAGGCTGTGGGTGAGTCCGCTGAGAAGCCGCTGTGGTACTACCAGACCAACGTGGCCGGCACCCTGAACCTGCTCTACGCCATGGACGAGGCCGACTGCCACTCCATCGTGTTCTCCTCCTCCGCTACCGTGTACGGCGAGCCCGAGTCCATGCCGCTCATCGAGAAGATGAACATGGATGCGCAGTCCTGCTACGGCCGTACCAAGGAGCACATCGAGGACATGCTGGTCGACCTGGCCGCTTCCGACTCCAAGTGGAACATTGCTCTGCTGCGCTATTTCAACCCGGTGGGCGCACACGAGTCCGGCCGTATCGGCGAGGACCCGGCGGGTATCCCGAACAACCTGGTGCCCTTCATCGCCCAGGTTGCTGTGGGCCGCCGCGACCACCTGAACGTCTTCGGCAACGACTACCCGACCGTTGACGGTACCGGCGTGCGCGACTACATCCACGTGGTCGACCTGGCCGACGGCCACCTGAAGGCACTGGATTACATTACCCAGCACGGCGGCCTGCACACCTGGAACCTGGGTACCGGTAACGGCTACTCGGTTCTGCAGGTTCTGCACGCCTTCGAGGAGGCATGCGGCAAGGAGCTGCCGTACAAGATTGTGGATCGTCGCCCCGGTGACGTTGCGGTCTCTTACGCCGACCCCTCCTCCGCCCTGGCTGACCTGGGTTGGAGCGCTACCCGTGATATCAAGACCATGGTTCGCGACCACTGGAACTGGCAGAAGAATAACCCCAACGGTTACGAAGCCTAAACAGTTTTAGCCCCTCCTGCTGGGGTGTTGAAGGATGCCCGATAGGTGTTGTCTCACCTATCGGGCATTTTTGTACGCTTTTTCGAAATTTTTGCCGGCGGGCGAGTTGCACACCGGAGGTGGTTGGCACTTCCCGGGAACATGCCGAGTATTTGCGGTATTAATCCTAGTCAGGACCTTTTACGCAGAAGAGGTGCTTTTGACCCGTATTTTTACGTCAAAAATACTATAACTATGCACTACCCCTTAAAAATTCACGGCGTTTCAACGGGGAAACGAATAATTTACACGCGTGTTACATGGAGCACGTAAGCTGAAAACTCACCATTTTTGCAACCCGCATCATAGATACATCTCACATGAAAGGGTTAGTGATGTCCGCACAGGCAACCCCCGCATCGCCGAAAAACCTCGTTGAAATTCGTGATGTCAACAAGTACTACGGCACGAACCACGTTCTGAAGAACATTAACCTTTCCGTGGGTAAGGGTGAAGTAATTATCCTTCTCGGCCCTTCCGGTTCCGGCAAGTCGACCCTCTGCCGAACCATCAACCGCCTCGAAACCATCTCCAGCGGTTCCATCAAGATTGACGGGCAGGAACTGCCCAAGGAGGGCCGCGCCCTCGCCAAGCTCCGCGCAGAGGTCGGCATGGTGTTCCAGTCCTACAACCTCTTCGCGCACAAGACCATCCTGGACAACGTGACCCTCGGCCCCCGCCGAATCCGCAAGATCTCCAAGTCGGAGGCAGAAGCGGAGGCCATGAAGCTACTCGCAAAGGTCGGCGTGGATTCCCAGGCGCACAAGATGCCCGCCCAGCTTTCGGGTGGCCAGCAGCAGCGCGTCGCCATCGCCCGCGCCCTCGCCATGAAGCCCAAGGTCATGCTCTTCGACGAGCCCACCAGCGCACTCGACCCCGAAATGGTCAACGAGGTGCTCGACACCATGGTCTCCCTCGCGAAGGAAGGCATGACCATGATCGTTGTGACCCACGAGATGGGCTTCGCCCGCAAGGCCGCCGACCGCATCGTGTTCCTGGCCGACGGTGAAATCGTCGAGGAAGCCCACCCGGACGAGTTCTTCACCAACCCGAAGAGCGACCGCGCCAAGGACTTCTTGTCCAAGATCATCGACCACTAATCCGGAGGGTGAAATGAAAAAATATTCACGCAAGCTGGCAGCGCTCGCCGCGGCAGCATCCCTCGCCCTCACCGGCACCCTTGCAGGCTGCTCCAGCGCAAACAGCGACCATAAGATTCGCATCGGCATCAAGTTCGACCAGCCCGGTCTGGGCTACCAGGACGGCAGCGCCTACACCGGCTTCGACGTGGACGTAGCACGCTACGTCGCCGGCAAGCTCGGCTACTCCGAGAACCAGATTGAGTTCGTCGAGTCTCCCAGCGCCAACCGTGAGAACATGCTCAACAACGGCCAGGTCGACATGATTTTTGCGACCTACTCCATCACCGACAGCCGTAAGAAGACCGTGGACTTCGCCGGCCCCTACTACACCGCCGGCCAGGACCTGCTCGTGCGCGCCGATAACACCGACATCAAGGGCCCGGACGACCTCAACGGCAAGAACCTCTGCTCCGTGACCGGCTCCACCAGCGCCAAGAAGGTCCAGGAGAAGTTCGCCAAGAACGTGAACCTGGTCAAGCAGAACAGCTACTCCGACTGCGTGGTCGCCCTCAACGGCGGCGTGGTGGACGCCGTGACCACCGACGACATCATCCTCGCCGGCCTGGCGGCCACCAAGGCCAACAAGGGCAAGCTGAAGGTGGTTGGCGCCCCCTTCACCACCGAACGCTACGGCGTGGGCCTGCCCAAGGGCACCGACAAGTGCGAAGCCGTGAACAAGGCCATTAACGAGATGGTTGCCGACGGCACCTGGGAGAAGCTCGTCACCAAGTACACCGAGGGCACGGGCTACCACTACAACACCGAGACCAACCCGCCGTCCCCGAGCGCCTCCTGCGCCTAGTTAGAGAGGTTTACGAATGTCATTCTTTGACCAACTCGGCGCCCTCCTAGCCAAGTACGATGTGGTTGGCGCCTTCATGACCAATATTGAGCTGACCTTCTGGGCGGCCATTGGTTCCTTCGTTATCGGTACCGTGCTGGCGCTCATGCGTATCAGCCCCGTCCCCTCCCTGCGTTGGGCCGGTACCGCGTACGTGCACCTGGTGCGTAACACCCCGCTGACCATTCTGATGACCCTGGCGATTCTGGGCGTGTGGACGCAGTTCCAGCTCTCGTTCTCCGGCGATTTCGACACGAACTTCTTCGTGTACGCGGTGATTGTGCTGTCGATTTATCACGCGGCCTTCATCTGCGAGGCGATTCGTTCGGGCGTGAACACCGTTCCGAAGGGTCAGGCAGAAGCTGCCCGCGCTATTGGTCTGGGCTTCTTCGACACCGCCGGCCTGGTGATTTTCCCGCAGGCGTTGCGCGGTGCGATTACCCCGCTGGGCAACACCCTGATTGCTCTGGCGAAGAACACGACCGTGGCTTCTGTCGCGTCGGTAGCTGAGGCTTCCGGCATGATGAAGTCCATGATTGAGTTTGACGCGAACATGGTTCTGGCCATCTTCCTCGTCTTCGCTCTGGGCTTCGTGGTGATCGTTGTTCCCATTGGTGTTCTGACCACCTGGTCCTCTCGAAAGCTGGCGGTGAAGCGATGAAAAACCCCTTTATCAGTAACGAAACCCGCGGGACCTCGTCGGTTCTCTTTGACGAGCCGGGTCCCATGGCTCAGCGCCGCACCCGCATCTTCAACATTGCGGCCCTGGTTGTCTTCGCGATTTTCGCGGTGTACGTGCTGACCGTGATGGGCCAGAAGGGCCAGCTGGAGGCGGAGAAGTGGACCGACCTGTTCACCGCCCGTGCGTGGACCTCCTACTATCTGCCCGGCCTGGCCTCGACCCTGTCCGCCGCCTTGATTTCGGTGGTGACCTCGATTGCCTTCGGTATGGTCTTCGGCATCGCGCGTCTGTCGCAGTACCGCGTGGTCCGTTGGATTGGCACCGTGGTCGTGGAGTTCTTCCGCGCCGTGCCCGTGCTGATCATGATGATCTTCTTCTGGCTGTTCCTGGGCAAGTACAGCGGTCTTCCGCCTGCTCAGCTGCCCTTTATCGCCGTGGTGGTGGGTCTGACCCTGTACAACGGTTCGGTGATTGCCGAGCTGCTGCGCTCGGGCGTGAAGCAGCTACCCCGTGGTCAGGGTGAGGCCGGTCTGGCAATTGGTCTGACCCCCAGCCAGACGCTGATTCAGATTCTGATTCCGCAGGCATTCACCGCGATGATGCCCTCCATGCTGAGCCAGTTTGTGGTGATTCTGAAGGATACCGCCCTGGGTTACATCATCTCCTACCCGGAGCTGCTCGCCTCGGCGCGCCGCATCGGTTCCGGTGACGGTAACGTGCTGCAGACCCTGCTACTGGCGGCGGCCCTGTTTATCATTGTGAACTTCGCGCTAACCGCACTGGCAACCGGTATTACCGACCGCCTGGCATCGCGCACCTCCGCGAAGGTGACCCGCGAACTGATTCCCGGCGAGTTGGACAACCCGAACCCGCCGACGATTCAGATGTTCGTGCTCCCCGGCGGCCGTAAGTAGCCACAGCCGAGGTACAGCACGAGGTACAGCAAAGCCCCCGCACTCCCCTTTCGGGAGGGTGCGGGGGCTTCTCTGCTATGCAGGTTAGGTCCCCGGCGAGCGGCTCGGTAGCGCCGCGCGGATGCGGGGCCGGCCAACCTACTTAGCCGCGGAGGCCTTCAGACGCTCGGCGGCCTTGGCCACGGCCTCGTCGGAGGCGGTCAGGGCGATGCGCACGTAGCCCTCGCCGTCCTCGCCGTAGAACACGCCGGGTCCGGCAATGATGCCCAGCTCGGCCAGACGGCCGATGGAGTCCCAGGTGGACTCGCCGAAGGTGGTCCACAGGTACAGGCCCGCCTCGGAGCCCTCGATACGTCCGCCGGCGGCGGTGATGGCGTCCTCCAGCACCTCGCGGCGGGCACGGTAGCGGTCCTTCTGCGCCGCAACGTGCGCCTCATCGCCCAGGGCGGCAATCATGGCGGCCTGCACGGGCGCGGGCACGATCATGCCGGCGTGCTTGCGGCTGTTGATAATGTTCGGCATGAGCTCGGGGGCGCCGGCCACGAAGGCGGCGCGGTAGCCGGCCAGGTTCGACTGCTTGGACAGCGAGTAGACGGCCAGCAGGCCGGTGAAGTCGCCGTCGCACACTCGCGGATCCAGGATGGAGGGCACAGGCTTACCGCCGCGGGCCTCGTCCCAGGCGCCCCAACCGAGCTCCGCGTAGCACTCGTCAGAGGCCACCACGGCACCGATTTCGCGGGCCTGCGCCACGATTTCGCGCAGCTGCTCCACGGTGCGGACCGTGCCGTTCGGGTTGGCCGGGGAGTTCACCCAGATCAGCTTCACGCGGCTGCGGGTGTCGGCGTCCAGCTCGTCCAGGCTGTCTGCGGGCACGGATTCGGCGCGGGCGAAGCGGGCACCCATATCGTAGGTGGGGTAGGCGATGCGCGGGTACACGACCACGTCGCCGGGGCCCAGGCCCAGCAGGAAGGGCAGCCAGGCTACGAGCTCCTTCGAGCCGATCGTGGGCATGATGGCCTGCGGGTCCAGGCCCTTCACGCCGCGGCGGCGCTCAAACCATTCGGCGATGGCCTCGCGTAGGGCGGGGGTGCCGTGGGTGGTCGGGTAGCCGGGGGCGTCGGAGGCCTCGGCGAGCGCGTTGCGGATGAGCTCGGGGGTGGGGTCCACGGGGGTGCCGATGGACAGGTCCACCGGGCCGTCGGGGTGAGCCGCAGCGGTGGCGCGGTAGGGGGCGAGCGCCTCCCAGGGGTATTCGGGCAGGTTCAGGCCGTAAGTCATTGTGTCACCTGGTCGCTTGGGGATTTTTCGTCACTTCAGTCTATCGCCCGGGCTTCGGGGCTGACTAGAGGAAGAGCCCCCATCCCAGCGCCTAGACAGTTTGTCCAGGGGCGCACCGCGTGCGGTGCGCATCGGCCGGGGTGGGGGCTCGTGCATCCGGTCACTCGCGCAATTACTCTGCGGGCGCGGATGCTTCAGGTATGGGGTTAGTTGCTCTGCGGGGGCAGTGCCGCGATGAAAGGCACGTCCTTGCCGGTGGGGCCGAGCTTTGCGGCGCCACCGGGGGAACCCAGGTCGTCGAAGAAGTCGGCGTTGGCGCTCACGTATTCGCTCCACTCTTCGGGAACGTCGTCTTCGTAGTAGATGGCCTCGACGGGGCAGACGGGCTCGCAGGCGCCGCAGTCCACGCACTCGTCGGGGTGGATGTACAGGGTGCGGTCACCTTCGTAGATGCAGTCCACGGGGCATTCTTCAACGCAGGCGCGGTCTTTGACGTCCACGCAGGGAAGCGCGATAACGTAGGTCATGGGTCGGTGCCTTTCTCGATGCTGTGCGCCCTGTGCCCGCCGGTCTGCGGGTCGCCTTCTCCAGGGCAGGGTCTGCAGAGTAAACCGCCGAGCGTGTGGTGCTCGGCGGGGAAGTCTTTGTATAGTCTATCGCGCGCTCGGTGTTTTATCGTATTTTCGTGGTGTATTAGACAGCGAACGGCGGCGGGCGGGGGCCTATTTTTTAGGCAAGCCTGCCCTGCCGCCGTTCATTATTTCACCTAGTCAGCGAATTATAAAAATACCCAAATTATATAAATGAAATCTTCGTCACATTAATTTGTGGGTGGGCACAACCCTTTTCCCACCGAGGAAAAACACGCAATAACGCATACTTTTTCTTCGCTATTTATCCCGGCCCTCGGCCTTGGCACGCGCACGCTGATGCGCCGAACGGGCCGAGAAGTAGCGCGCATCCTTCACCCGGTTGCGCGTGTACGCGAACATGCCCAGCATCGCCGCCACCGGCGCGCCGAACCACCACAGAGCACCGTACAGGCCGATGGCCGAGTGCCCCGGGTTCACGAGCACGAAGGGCGAATCCGGGCGGCCGTAGGCCAGCCAGTACACGGTCACGAAGGCCACGGCACCCACGATGGCCGCCGTCATGCCGCGGCGCAGGGCGAGCGCGCTCCACAGGGAGGCGAAGAAAATCGTCAGGTACGCGATAAGCAAGCCCACGGGCAGGGCAACATCGCCTGCGTACACAACCCAAGCGTGGTAGATGGAACCGGCGACGGCCGCCACGGTGCCCAGAATCACGCCGGTCAGCACCGTGGAGACGAGCCCCGCCTCCTGCGGCTTCGGGTTGACCGTGCGGGTGGGGTCGCCGTCGAGCACGCGGTAGGTCTCAACGGCAGAAATCTTCTGCAGCACCTTATTCGAGTACTCGAAAGTCTTATCGTCCAGCACCGTAATCTGGGTGCGGTGCGCCTCCATAGCCTTTCGCTTGGCGGTGCCGTCGCCAAAGATAGCGGCCTGCACGCGGGTGTCCTCGGGGTTGTACTCGCCCTCAATGCCCCAGGTGAGCAGCGGTCGGTCCTCGTCATCCCCCAGAATCTCCAGGGCACGCTTCACGATTTGGTGCACGCGCACGTGGTCGGGGTGGCCGTAGCCGCCGTCGGCGTCGTAGGTGACCAGCACATCCGGCTGGATCTCGTGAATTGCGGCGACCAGGGCCTGCGCCTGCGGTTCGAGGGGCTGGGCGGTCAGCGAGGCATCGCTCGAGACGGGGTTGGCGATGGGCTTACCGTTCGGGCCCCAGGCCATGCCGGAGTCGCGGTAGAGGGCCGGCACGCCCTCGGCGGTGGCCGGCTCCTGACCGAGGAAGAGGTGGCGGTGCACGCCCAGAGCCTCGAGAGCACCGTTCAACTCGCCCACGCGGTACTCCCCCAGCGCCTCGCCGTTGTCGGTGCATCCGGGCTTACCGACCTCCAGGTGCTGTAGCTGCGGCGGGATGACCTCGCCCAGCTCACCGCGGGTTGCGGTGATGAGGTACACCTCGGCGCCCTTCTGCGCGTAGTATGCCATCGTCGCGCCGGTCGAGGAGGTCTCGTCGTCGGGATGCGCATGCACGAAGAGGATGCGCGCCTGCTCCGAATCGTAGTTTGTGGGCAGCAGGTCGCGCTTGGCCCCGGATGCGATGCGCTCACCCTGCGTGGGGTAGCTGGGGGTCGCGGCTTCCTGCGGCTTCTGCTGCTCGGCTTCCTGCGGGCTGTTGTCGGATGCGGACACGGGAATTCCCTCTCATAACGCACGGACTGGGATGTGCCTCTGGGGCTCACGCCTCACCCCGCGCGCAGGGCGTCTGCGGGGGGGGTGCACGCTGTCTCAGCACACGGTCTTATCTTACACGGCGGCGGGGGTAGGCTCACCTCAGTATTGAGCGGTCCCGGTTTCGCTCCCCGGCCTGCCCGAATACGCCGAGCCGCCGCCCTCTTCCTTCCGGAAGATGGCGGCGGCTCTTTGAAACGCTACGGCCCGATGGTCGTACCGTCAGCGCAATTAGTTGGCGCGGGCGCGGCGGCGGAACTCGCGCACACGCTCGTTGGAGTCAAGGATGACCTTGCGGATACGGATGGCCTCGGGGGTCACCTCAACGCACTCGTCCTCGCGGGCGAATTCGAGGGACTCCTCCAGGGTCAGCTTCTTCGGCGGGGTCAGGTTTTCGAAGTTGTCCGCGGTCGAAGAACGCATGTTGGTCAGCTTCTTTTCCTTGGTGATGTTCACTTCCATGTCGTCGGCACGGGA
The DNA here is from genome assembly GCF_001809565.1 of Rothia sp. HMSC072B03. Classification (NCBI taxonomy): domain Bacteria; kingdom Bacillati; phylum Actinomycetota; class Actinomycetes; order Micrococcales; family Micrococcaceae; genus Rothia; species Rothia sp. HMSC072B03. Next base: position 461,215 of record NZ_KV797969.1, on the reverse strand, counting down.
GTTCATACCCACGATCATGCCCTCGTACACCTCGGAGGTGGGCTCCACGAAGAAGGTGCCGCGCTCCTGCAGGTTGATCATCGCGTAGGGGGTCACCACGCCGGCGCGGTCAGCAATCAGCGAACCGTTGGTGCGGTACTCAATCTCGCCGGCCCAGGGCTCGGGATCAATCGAGTACGAGGAGGAAATGCCGGCACCGCGGGTCTCGGTCAGGAACTGGGTGCGGAATCCAATCAGGCCACGGGCGGGAACGGCGAACTCCATACGGACCCAACCGGTACCGTGGTTTGCCATGTTCTCCATGCGGCCCTTACGAGACGCCATCAGCTGGGTGACGGCGCCCAGGTACTCCTCGGGCACGTCAATAATCATGTGTTCCATGGGCTCGTACACCTTGCCGTCGATGGTCTTGGTGACCACCTGGGGCTTACCCACGGTCAGCTCGAAGCCCTCGCGGCGCATCTGCTCCACAAGGATTGCCAGGGCGAGCTCGCCACGGCCCTGAACCTCCCAGGCGTCCGGACGCTGGGTGGGCAGAACCTTGATGGACACGTTACCGATGAGCTCGCGGTCCAGGCGGTCCTTCACCTGACGTGCGGTGACCTTTGCGCCCTTGACGCGGCCGGCCAGCGGGGAGGTATTGATACCGATGGTCATGGAGATCGCGGGGTCGTCCACCTTGATTAGCGGCAGGGGCTTGGGGTTCTCGGCGTCGGTCAGGGTCTCACCGATGGTGATGTCCTCGATACCCGCAACCGCGACAATCTCGCCGGGGCCGGCGGACTCGGCGGGAACGCGGTCCAGCGCCTTGGTGGCCAGCAGCTCGGAGATGCGGACGTTCTTGATCTCGCCGTCGTGGCGTGCCCAGGCGACGGTCTGGCCCTTCTTCAGGGTGCCGTTGAAGATACGGACCAGTGCCAGACGGCCCAGGAACGGGGAGGAGTCCAGGTTGGTCACGTGTGCCTGCAGAACCTCGTTGGGGTCGTAGGTGGGGGCGGGCACGTGCTCGATGATGGTCTTGAACAGCGGCTCGAGGTCGTCGTTGTCGGGCAGCTGGCCGTCTGCGGGCTGGTTCAGGGAAGCGGCGCCGGCCTTACCGGATGCGTACACGACCGGAACGTTCAGCACAGCGTCCAGGTCCAGGTCGGGGACCTCCTCGGCCAGGTCGGAGGCCAGGCCCAGCAACAGGTCCATGGACTCGCTCACGACCTCGTCGATACGGGAGTCGGGACGGTCCACCTTGTTGACCACGAGGATCACGGGAAGCTTGGCGGCCAGTGCCTTACGCAGCACGAAGCGGGTCTGGGGCAGCGGGCCCTCGGAGGCGTCCACAAGCAACACAACGCCGTCAACCATGGACAGGCCGCGTTCCACCTCGCCACCGAAGTCGGCGTGGCCGGGGGTGTCGACCACGTTGATGGTGATGGTCTCGCCGTTAGCAGAGGGGCCGTTGTAGAACACAGTGGTGTTCTTCGCCAGAATGGTAATGCCCTTTTCGCGTTCGAGGTCGCCGGAGTCCATGACTCGGTCTTCAACATCTGCGTGGTCAGAGAAGGCGTGGGTCTGCTGCAGCATCGCGTCGACGATGGTGGTCTTACCGTGGTCAACGTGTGCCACGATGGCCACATTACGAAGGTCGGGGCGCGAAGCGGTGTTTTCAGACATGCGTAAAGTTTCTCGCTTAAATCTAGGGGATAGTCCTGCCAACGGCTGATGCGCTCCGGGCGCGGGGGTGCAGGAGGCAATCCTCAGCTGGAGAAACCTGCCTTGTTCGCTTCTGCCGACTGTACCTTCGGGTGTGAAACTCCGCTGTATGCGGGCACGGCAAAAGGGACCCCCCTCCGTTGGGCTTAGCTACCAGTGTAGCACTAGGGCTTTTCGGCGAGCCAGTCATCCAGCATACGACGGGCCACGGCGTTGGTGCCGGGCAGCTCAAGCTTGGCGGGGTCGTCCTGCCCGCTATTGCCGCGTTCCTCCGAGATGGCGATCGCCTCGCGCAGCTGCTCGGCGGTAAACCAGCGGGCGGCTCGAATTTCACCGTCGTGGTGAACGATGGGCTCGTTCTCGTCCACGGTCACCCGGTAGCAGATCATGAGCGAGCGCGGGAAGGGCCACACATCGCTCATGCGGTACTCGCTGCGTTCCGCGCGCAGGCCGGTCTCTTCGTAGACCTCGCGGGCGATGGCCTCCTCGAGGTTTTCGCCCGGGTCGACGAACCCGGCGATGAGTGCGAAACGGTTGGGGTGCCACTGGCGGTTATTGGCCAGGAGCACGCGCTCGCCGTCGCGGCTCATGACCAGGCCCATGACGGCCGGTTCGATGCGGGGAAAGACCATTTCGCCGGATGCGGTGCGGCGGATTCCCTTGCGGCCGATGGGGGCTTCTTCACCGGTGTAGGCGGAGTACCGCATTTCGATGAGGTAGTCGCGGCGGGCCAGGGCAGCGGCGTAGCGGGCGCGGCCGAGCGGGTCGCGGTGCACCGGGTAGTAGCGGAAGCCGCTGGAGGAGGCCTGCACGGGTCCCTCCTGACTGTTCGGTTCGGCGGCGTTGAGTTCTGCGGCGACGGCCTGAAGCGCGTCGTCCTCGCAGTAGAGGGCGTGCACCTCTGCCGTCGGGGTGCCCGCCGCCGGAGCAGCCGTTGCGGGTGCGTGCTCATCGCGCGCGCCTTCCCTCGCGTTGAACCCGGGGATGAGGTCGGGCTCTAGAACGGGGTTCGGTCGGAGTACGGTGCGGCCCAGCACGGCACCTTCTTCGGCCAGGGTGCGGGGCAGGACGCGCACGTAGTGCACGGTGCCGTCCGGGTTGGTCAGGGTTTCACCTGACCGGGAGACGACGAGGTAGAGGGACTGGTCGGATGCGGTCTGGGCTGATTCATGCATAGTCCCAATGCTACTCCGTCTCGTAACGCTCCCCCCGCCCTGCTCGCCCGGGAAGGACTGCGCATCCACGGCGCGGGCGCTCCAGGCGGTCGGCGAGAGCACCAGGAGGCTACCGGCGAGGGTCAGCAGAATCACGACCGAAGCTGCGGGTAGCAGACGGGTGAACACGTGGGTCCAGTAGTTGAGGAGATTGAGGGGCTTACCCTCGTTGATCTTCCGCATGAAGGAGAGCGAGAGCAGGAATGTGGAAATGAACAGGAAGACGTCCACACCGCCGGAAACCTTGCCCACCCAGACGTGGTAAAACACGACGAGGAGCACTGCAAAAGCACGCAGCCCCTGGATTTCGGGGCGGAAACCGCGGCTTTCCAGGAAAGACTCGTAGGGAGGGTTCTGGCCGTTTTTGGGCACACGAACCCCCTGGTTAAAAGCTATGTTGTGTTGTCCTGAGCGTTGTGTTTGAGAGTAGAAAATCGTTCCCTGCCCCAAAAGTTGTACCGGGCGGGGCATCTCACAAAGTGCCAGGGAACGCATTGAGGGAGTGATCCTCGAGGTGTTTCTGCATCCCAGGCATTATTCAGCCTAGTGTAAGGTTTTTTTCAAGCAAAAGTTCAAGGTTTGTAGGGTATCTCCTATTTTCTTGAGGTATATCCGTCCATCCCCTAGATATGCCTCTGACAAGCCAAACCATTCTTTTCAACCTCTACAGATTGCCTACCGAGGTGCAAACGGGCTCACCGGGTGTCCATTTTCGATTTTTTCGCTGTATCGTCCCACATCACCCTCGAAAGAGGTGACAGCGGCTCCCGAAAATAAGAGAATGGAAGCATGACTACTTCTATTGACCCCACGACCACCTCTGCCTGGTCGGCTCTGTCCGCTCACCACAAGGCTCTCACCCCGAACCTGCGCGAGTGGTTTGCCGCCGACCCCGCCCGTGCCGAGAAGTTCAGCTTCACCGCTGACGAACTGCACGTTGACCTTTCCAAGAACCTGATTACCTCCGAGACCGTTGAGCTGCTGCTCAAGCTCGCCGAAGAGGTCAAGCTGGAGCAGGCTCGCGAGGCCATGTTCTCCGGTGAGCACATTAACGTCACCGAGGACCGCGCCGTGCTGCACACCGCCCTGCGCCGCCCCGAGGGTTACACCCCCGCGCTGACCGTTGATGGCCAGGACGTAGACGCCGATGTGCACGCCGTACTGAAGAAGATTTACGCCTTCGCCGATCGCGTGCGCAACGGCGAGTGGACCGGTGTGACCGGCAAGCGCATCGAGACCGTCGTGAACATCGGTATCGGTGGCTCCGACCTGGGCCCGGTCATGGTGTACGAGGCTCTCAAGCCCTACGCCGATGCAGGCATCACCGCCCGCTTCATCTCCAACATTGACCCGACCGACGTGGCCGAGAAGGTCTCCGACCTGGATCCCGAGACCACCCTGTTCATTGTCGCCTCCAAGACCTTCGGTACCCTGGAGACCCTGACCAACGCCCGCGTGGCCCGCGAGTGGCTCATCTCCTCCCTGCGTGAAGCTGGCGCTCTGGACGGTAAGGAAGCATCCGAGGCCGTGGCAAAGCACTTCGTGGCTGTCTCCACCGCGCTCGATAAGGTTGCCGCATTCGGCATCGACCCCGAGAACGCTTTCGGCTTCTGGGACTGGGTTGGCGGCCGCTACTCCGTGGACTCCGCCATCGGCACCTCCCTGGCTATCGTGCTGGGCCCGAAGGTCTTCGCTGACTTCCTCGCTGGCTTCCACGCTATGGATGAGCACTTCCGCACCGCTCCCTTCGAGAAGAACGTCCCCGTTCTGATGGGTCTGCTGAACATCTGGAACGTGAACTTCCTGGGTGCAGAGACCCACGCGGTTCTGCCCTATGACCAGTACCTGCACCGTTTCCCCGCATACCTGCAGCAGCTGACCATGGAGTCCAACGGCAAGTCCGTTCGCGCAGACGGTTCCTTCGTCAACTACGCAACCGGTGAAGTGTTCTGGGGCGAGCCCGGCACCAACGGCCAGCACGCCTTCTACCAGCTGATTCACCAGGGCACCCGCCTGATTCCCGCGGACTTCCTGGCCTTCGCCAACCCGGTCCACCCGACCAAGGACGGCGAGCAGGACGTTCACGAGCTGTTCCTGGCTAACTTCTTCGCACAGTCTCAGGCTCTCGCCTTCGGCAAGACCGAGGAAGAGGTTCGTGCAGAGGGCACCGCAGAGCACGTGGTCAACGCACGTATCTTCAGCGGTAACCGCCCCTCCACCTCCATCATGGCACCGCGCCTGACCCCGCGTGTTCTGGGCTCCCTGATTGCCCTGTACGAGCACATCACCTTCGTTCAGGGTGTTGTTTGGGGCATCGATTCCTTCGACCAGTGGGGTGTTGAGCTGGGCAAGAAGCTGGCCCTGGACCTGGTTCCCGCTATCGAGGGTGACCGCGAGGTTCTGGAGCGTCAGGATTCTTCGACCGCTTCGCTGATTGACTACTACCTGAAGAACCGCACCAAGTAGTAGCTCAAACTTACGCTCGAGGGTTTTAGAACCTGCGGGCGTAGGATACACAAACCGCCGGATAGTCTCCCAGTTGGGAGGCTATCCGGCGGTTTTGTTGTATCTTCTAGCTCAATACCGTGTTGCTAGTCCACCGCGGGCAGGGTGTCCGAGGCAATCTCGGCGATAATGCGCACCACGGTGGATTCGGGCAGCTGCGGGATGCCCTGCTCGTCACGCACCACGCCACCGGCGTCGCGGTGGGCGGTCATCTCAACGCCCTCGGTCGCCTCTTCGCCGTCGGCATCCTCTTCACCATCAGCACAGATTGCGGGCACGTGCACGAATCCGGCGGGGATACTCAGCCCCAGTTCGCGGCTGATGCGCTGGCCCTCGTAGAACACGTGGTTGCACACGTAGGTTCCGGCGGTGTACGAGATCTCGACGGGTTCCCCCGCCGCACGCAGACGCTCAAAGCTGGCGCGCACCGGCAGGGAGGAGAAGTACGCCTCCCGGCCGTCCGGAACAATCGGCTCGTCGCAGCGTCGGTCGCCGTCGTTATCTTCAATACCGGCGGAGTCCAGGTTGATAGCGACCTGCTCGAGGCTCACCACATCGCGGCCGACCGCTACGCCCAGGCTGATGAGCGCATCGGGCTGCACCTCCTGCAGGGCGGCGCGCAGTGCGGCGCTGGATCCGTCGTAGCTGACGGGCAGCTCGCGGGCCACGACGCGCAGGTCCGGGCGGGCGGTATTCAGCGCCCGCACGGCGCCTTCTGCGAGCGCTACGGTGGGGTTCACGGGCACGCCGGGGAACGGTCCGAAGTAGGTCAGTAGCAGGGTATTGGCCATGGCAGTTTAGCTTTCTGCGTTGGTCTTTGTGGCGGCGCGGCGCTCTAGGTCCTTGGCGAGTGCATCCAGCAGCTCCTCGGGAGTGGTCGCGATAATGAGTTCGTCCAGGTAGCGCTCGTTCAGCAGGCCGGTGGAGGCCATGTAGTGCATCGCGTCGATGAGCTTATCCCAGTAGCCGCTCACGTTCAGCAGCGCAACCGGCTTGGAGTGGATGTCGAGGAACTGCCAGCTGAACACCTCGAAGAACTCTTCCAGGGTGCCGGGGCCGCCGGGCATGGCGACGAAAGCGTCGGCCTTCTCGATCATGGCGATTTTGCGCTGGTGCATGGTGTCCACAATGTCGAGGGTGGTCTGGCCGGGGTAGACGCCCTCCAGACCGACCAGCTTGTGGGTGACCACGCCGTAGACCACGCCGCCGGCATCCAGGGTCGCGCCCGCGACGGTGCCCATCAGGCCGGTGCGGCCGCCGCCGTAGACCACGCCAATATTGTTCCGGGCGCAGAGGGTGCCGAGCTCGCGGGCGCGCTCGGTGAAGAGCGGGTCGTTGCCGGAGCGTGCGCCGCAGTAGACGGCGAGGTTGTAGTCAGTCTTCTTCATGGTTCTCCTTGGGTTGTGCAGCGGGTGCGCGGCGTTGCGCCCCGCCTTCTATGGGTTGTCTGTTGTTGAGGGTACCGGACGTACCTGTGTACCTCATGTGTGCAGGGTAGCCCTGTGGATAAAACGGGGGCTCTAGGCCGCCGGGTCCACCGATACGCTAGCCCCGCGGAACCGGAGTGGCCGCCAGCAGCGGGAAAATCTGCTCGGTATTCAGCGGTGCCTGCGCGGCGATATCTGAAGGGCGGGCCATGGCGGGATCGACCCAGCGCAGCTCGGCAATTTCGGCCTGCGGCACCAGCGTAGCCAGCTGCTCGTACTGCTCGTCGGTGGGGGCGTACTCGAAGGTTTCGGCGCGCACCGTAAAGCCGGACTCGTTGAGCGCGGCGGCCTCCAGGGTGCCGAGGTAGCGCATCCGGACGGGGTCGGGGGTGAGCCCGATTTCTTCGTTCACTTCACGGCAGGCGGTCTGTAGCGGGGTCTCCCCCGGTTCGGGTTTGCCGCCGGGCATCATGAACCCGTCGCTGCCCTGCTTGCGCACGGTGAGTACGAGCCCGTCCCGGTTGCGGATTGCTACAGCGCACACGTTCACGACGCGGTGCACGCTGTCGATGGCACTGTGCTCAGTAGCGCTGCGTTCGGCGGGCTGGGCTGCTTCTACTCGGTTCTGCGGGTTCTTCTGCGTGGGCATCTTTCTACCCTAGCATTTCTGTATCCTCCACCCGGCGCTGTGCGTGTTTGTCTTATTCATCCGCCCTATTGTGCGCCCTGCAGGCGTTGGTTTTATGTAATATTTCGGCGAGTTATCTTATGTCCGGTTCATGCGTTTAGGTGCGTGTTACGGTGTAATTAACCGCGATGTCGCGGTACCGTATACGCACTCGACTTGGCGCGATACAGGAAGAGTGCGGATCACTCAATCACCCATGTAGAAGGAACTTCATGATGGCTAACTCTTCTCGTGCCCGCCGCTACGGTAGCGCCGGCGCTTCTGTTCTTCTTGCCGCATCCTTGAGCCTGGGCGCTCTGCCTTCTGTTGCAGCGGCTAATACCCCGAATCCGGATAACCCGCCGGTTATTACGGTCTACAACTACAAGGTTGAGACCAATACCCGTGAGCTGAAGACCGCCCTGCGTCTGAACAAGATTACGTTCAAGGCGACGAATCTGCCCGCGAAAACTACTGCTTTTTCTCCGGCTTTGCATGAGGCAAACCATAGGGGTTTCCCGTTTCTGAACCCGATTCAGACGGTGCGCGTTGCGGGCCCGTTCAAGGATGGCACGGCGACTGCGACCCATTACGTTCCCGGTAGCCTGATTGACCCGGCGAAGAACTACAGCTTCGTCGCTAATATCGCCGTTGATGGTTATTATTCGGGCGGCCAGGTGCTGCGCATGGACGTTGTGAAGGATAGCGCCGCACCGGTTCTGCACGTGGATTCGCCGCGCCTGAACACCAAGGGTGAGACTGTGTTGAAGGTGCGCGGTACCGGCTACACCGGTGAGGCGACCCCGCACGGTGTGCGCGTGGTGGTGTCTGATACGAGCGTGTGGGTTCCCGGTCGTTTTCCTCAGACGGGTATGCGCTTCGTGGCTGAGGTGACCGTACCTGCTTCGCAGATTCACAACGGTGCTTTTGAGACGGAGGTGAAGGTCCCGGCGGATGTTGCGGCGACGCTGAATACCTCTCACAAGTACATTGCGGGCACTATGGCAGCTGGCGTTCAGGGTGCTGAGTACGGCTCGTTTGATGCTCAGAAGCCTCTTGAGCTTTTCGCGCAGGAGCCTGTGGTGTCTGCGGTTCCGACTTATGCTCCGACGGTGGCTCCTCTGCCGGAAGCAACCATCGGTGTAAACCCCACTGACGCACCGACCGTGGCGCCCCTTCCCGAGGCAACCATTGGTGTAAACCCGACGGACGCGCCCACCGTAGCGCCCCTGCCTGAAGCAACCGTGGGCGTGAACCCGACCGACGCACCGACCGTGGCGCCCCTGCCTGAAGCAACCATTGGCGTTAACCCGACCTATGCGCCGACCGTGGCGCCCCTGCCTGAAGCAACTATCGGTGTGAACCCGACCGACGCACCGACCGTGGCTCCTCTGCCCGAGGCAACCGTGGGCGTGAACCCGACCGACGCGCCCACCGTAGCGCCCCTGCCGGAAGCAACCGTGGGCGTGAACCCCACCGACGCACCCACCGTGGCGCCCCTGCCGGAAGCAACCGTTGGCGTGAACCCCACTGATGCGCCCACCGTGGCGCCCCTGCCCGAGGCAACCGTGGGTGTGAACCCCACGGACGCGCCGACCGTAGCTCCTCTGCCCGAGGCAACCGTTGGCGTGAACCCCACCGACGCACCGACCGTAGCGCCCCTGCCCGAGGCAACCGTGGGTGTAAACCCCACTGACGCACCGACGGTTCCTGCGCTGCCGGAAGCACCGGTTGCCGATAAGACCCCCAACGCTGACAAGCTGGAGGACGCAACCGTGGCGCATCCCAAGAGTAAGCCAGCTCAGAGCAAGCCCGCTCAGGAGGCTCCGGTGACCGCCGCCCGCTCGGCTATGGACACTCCGACTAAGGACGGCCCGGCAAAGGACAGCCCCGCTAAGGATCATCTGGCTCAGGAGAGCAGCCCCAAGAAGGCTACCCTGGCGAACACCGGTGCATCCAGCGTTGGCGTGATTGTTGGCATTGGCATTGTCGCGATTTGTGCGGGTCTGGGTTTGAGCGTTCTGCGCTCGCGCCGCAGCGCCTAAGAGCTGCAGGGCTTACAGCCTAGCTCACCCGTCCGGAATAAACTGCAGATAGCAAAGAGCCGCCGGCTCCCCTCGGTCAGGGGGGAACCGGCGGCTCTTCACGTATCAGCTAATTCAATCAGCTGGCGCAATCGTTCGCGTTACTTCGAAGCCTTAACCTCGAGGCCGCTCACGTCCATTTCCTCCAGCGGAATCAGGCGGTCACGGGTCACGATGCGGTGGCCCAGCCACACGGCCGCCACGACGGGCAGGCCAATGTAGGAGCTCAGAACGCCAAACCAGTCGCCGCTGATGATGGCCTCGTAGTTCTGGCCGCCAATCACGACCAGGCACATGAGGAACGCAATGATCGGGCCCACGGGGAAGAACGGCGCCACGTACGGCAGCTCCTTGAGGCTGTGGCCCTGCTTCAGGTAGGCGCGGCGGAAGCGGTAGTGCGCCACGGCGATGCCCACCCAGGTGATGAAGCCCGCCAGACCCGACACGTTCACGAGCCACAGGTACGCACCATCCGGCGAGAGCAGCGCGGCGATGAAGCCGACCGCGCCGATAGCTGCGGTAGCCAGCAGCGCGTTCATGGGCACGCCGCCGGAGTTGATGCGGGTGAACATCTTCGGTGCCTTGCCCTCCTGCGCCAGGGAAAAGAGCATACGAGCCGAGACATACAGGCCGGAGTTACCCGCCGAAAGCACGGCGGAGAGAATCACGGCGTTCATGACGGCCGCCGCGAAGGCGATGCCTGCGCGCTCAAAGATGAGGGTGAACGGGGAGATGTTCACGTTGCCGTCCGCTGCGGTCAGCAGGTTCGGGTCGGTGTAGGGAATCAGGAAGCCGATGACGACCATCGCGCCGATGTAGAAGAGCATGATGCGCCAGAACACGCTGGTGAGCGCGCGGGGCACGTCGCGGCGGGGGTTCTTGGACTCACCCGCTGCCACACCGATCATCTCGGTGCCCTGGAAGGAGAAGCCTGCCACCATGAAGATGGCCAGGACGGCGGGGGCACCGCCCACGAAGGGTGCCTCGCCCACGGTCCAGTTGGAAACGCCCGGGGAGCTACCGCCCAGGATGCCGAAAATCATGGCGATACCGGCGATGAGGAAGACGACCACGGTGACGACCTTGACGGTGGCCAGCCAGAACTCGCTCTCACCGTAGGAGCGTGCCGAGAGGGCGTTGATACCGGTCAGTAGCACGAGGAATCCTGCCGCCCACACCCAGGAGGGCACGTCCGGCAACCAGTACCTCATCACCTCACCGACCGCGACGAGCTCGGCGGCCACGGTAATCGCCCAGTTGAACCAGTAGTTCCAGCCCATGGCGAAGCCGAAGGACGGGGACACGTAGCGCGCGGCGTAGGTCTGGAAGGCTCCGGGCACGGGCAGGTGCGCGGCCATCTCGCCGAGGGATTGCATAAGGAAGAGCACCATGACACCGATGAGGGCGTAGGCGAGGATTGCGCCGCCGGGGCCCGCGGTGGAGATGGTCTTACCGGAGGCGACGAAGAGGCCGGTGCCGATTGCGCCGCCGATTGCGATCATCTGCATGTGTCGGGCGGAGAGGCCTCGCTTCAGTTCACCCTCTGCGGGGGTGGCTTCCGATGCAGTGCCGGAAGTCTCTGTAGGCTGTGCCATGTCAGGTCTTCTTTCTGAGGCTATTGCTTCGTGCGTTTGCTAGGGGGATTGTGTGCTGTCCAGTCTATCCCTGCCGTCGATGCGGCTGCCGAAGGTTTGTGCCTGGGTCAAGAAATTCTTCAATCTTAAGGATTTCTTACGTACCGTAAGTTTTCCTAATCTGAGGGTCAATCCTACCCGCTTTCCGGGCTCTTTTCCACCCCAAACCCACAAAAACACAGAAAAACCCTCCCGCACCGCTCCATCACGAGCGGCACGGGAGGGCCTCAAGTCAGGCTATCTCTCCGGGCGTTTAGTCCGTCTAGCCTTTCTAGTTCGCCAGGTTGTGGAACGAAACCTTCGTGGGGTGCTCCACGGTGCGGGAGACGGTGCAGTCCTTCTGCTCGCTGAGCTGAATCAGGCGGTCCACCATCTTCTGGGCCTTGGCGCCCTGCTCATCCTCGGGGAATCGCACATCAAAGTCCACCTCAACGTCGTCGAGGCGCACCGCGCCGTCCTCGGTCTGCTTCAGCGCCGAGGCGAGCACCTCGAATACCTCGGGGGTGGAGCGGCGGGAGGTGCCCGCGTCCACGTCCACGGAGGAGCAGCCGGCAATCGCGGCGAGCAGCAGCTCGACGGGGGTCAGCAGACCCTCGCCCACACCGAAGTCGAGGGTTGCGCCGTTGGCACCGTAGGCACGGTAGCGCAAGCGGTCGATGCGCTCAATCTTGGTCTGGCGGTAGTTGTCGAGTTCGCGGCGTTCCTGCTGGCGCGAGTACACCTTCTTCTGCTCTTCAGCAGTCTGCACGCTGTTGTTCTGTTCAGCCATTGAGGTTCCTTTCGGGTTGTCTGCACGGTCGCTAGGTTATTCAGCACCGCGTTGTTTAGCGTCATTCACTATAAGCGTGTTTCTCATTATTTTATTCCCGGACTCTTTTTCTCGTCGGTCAACCGCTTGCTCCTATACACTGGAAAGCCGCGGCGGGCGTTATCTTTGCCCGTCTGCAGGCAGACGAGGCATTTCGTAGAACGTAACGCATACGAGGAACCCACTTATGGCACAGACTCCCAAGCTTCGGGGCGCTCAGCGTCAGGGCACTCGATTTAAGGGCACAGGCTCGCAGCGTGATTTCCTCTTGGCTGTTGCGGATTCTTCCGTGGTGATGCTCGGTATCGCTGTGCTGGGTTTGGGTTTGGGCATTATCCTCAACGCGCACGGCCTGCCGATTTGGACGGCACCGCTTCTATCTGCCCTAGTTTTTGCCGGTTCTGTGGAATTCCTCATGGTGGGCATGATCAGCGGTGGCGCGTCGGTTGCCTCGATTGCTTTGACCGTGTTCCTCGTGAATGCTCGCCACCTGGTGTACGGCCTCTCCTTCCCTCTGCACAGGGTAAAGGGTCTCTGGGCTAAGACCCTGGCGGTTCACACTCTCTGCGATGAGGCCTTCGCCGTCAATTCCGGGCCCGACCGTAACGAGCGTTCCGGCGCCCGCATCCTGTGGGTTAACACGCTGATTTACGTGTCGTGGATTCTGAGCGTGGTGCTCGGATACGTACTCGGCGCGAGCTTCCTAAACGACCTGAAGGGCGTGGACTTCGTGATGGTGGCCATCTTCACGGTTCTCGCCATGGACGGCTACCGCGCTAACCCGGATCGCGTGACGGCGCTCTTCGTTGCGGTTTCGGCCGCGATTGCGCTGATTTTTGCGCCTTCCTCGTTCCTGGTGGTGGCGTTGGGTTCGTACGTGGTGTTGCTGTTGGCGCGCTTCCCGGTGGCGAAGCGCCGCGGCACCCTGCCAGCCCACTCGGAGCAGAAGACAAGCGAAGTAACGGGGTCCGCTTCCGAGGATAATGGGGGTTCCGCCGGGGTGTTACGCGGCGGCTCGGAAAACCGTTAATATAAAAAGTGCGAGCCGCCTATTCGGCCCGCCCTTCTCTTTCCTGTTTCACGCGGAACCGGCCGCGATTCGCCTTTCCCGGCGCCATCTCGTGAGCCGCCGCCCACAGATTTGAGGTACCACATGCAGATGAAAGATACCGCTAAGGAAACCAGCGACGCAGAACGCTGTGCCGCCCCGGAGTAACACCGCACCGGGAGCGGCATCACCCCGAGGTCACGCACGAGAACTACTGCCGCGCGCAACTACCCGCGCCGAAAACTAGTCTCATGCGGGAGGAACGTCCCTCCGCCTCGTTGTTCGCGGCTTTCATCTATTCACGTACCTATCGCACTACTCCCCCGTTTCCTCGGGCAGACCCGGCTCTCGGCGGTTGCTTTGAAGACTTTAACCGTTCGACCGTGTGTCTTTCGCCTCCGGGGTTTTCTGAGTGGTGCAGAAAGAGACAACCCTCATGAACGGCGAAGTTACTGCCGGATATATTTTGACTGCGGTGTTCGTTGCTGCAGGTATTACTTTTATGCTGCGTCTTCTGCCTTTCGGTTTGAAGAAGGCTCTGGCTGGCTCCGAACTTTTGGATGCGCTCAGCCACTGGATTCCGCTCGGCGCAGTCGCGCTACTTGCTATCTATGCGGTGGCGAAGATTGATTACTCCTCGTTCACCACGGCGGCACCGTACCTGGCGGGTCTGGTGGTGACTGTGGGTGTGCACCTGTGGCGTAAGAATATGGTGCTGAGCATGGTGGCGGGTACCGTCACCTGCGTTGTGCTGGCTAACTGGGTTTTCTAGGGGGCGTCATGACTTCATCTCAGGATTCTCAGCGTCACCCGGCGGATGCCTCCGCCCCCATCGTCGAGTCGGTCCACCGCACCGCGCCCGACCGTAGCGTGCAGCAACAGACGAGCCAGCAACGGGCGGAACCCCACCAGGCAAGCCCGGAGCAGGTGGATCAGGTGATCGCCTCCGCCCTTCCGCTGACCGGCGTTATTCCCGTGGTCGAGGCGCCCAAGGGCTCTTCGGGTTCTCAGCAACCGCGCGTGAGCGGTTTTGCCGAGGCGATGCGCACCGCCGGCGTGGTCATGGCGGGCCTGTTCTTCGTGGGTATCGGCCTGGGCGTGGTGATTCACAGCTACGGCTTCCCGATGTGGCTGGCGGTCGTCCTGCCGGGCATTGTCTTCGCCGGTTCCGTGGAGTTCGTGCTGCTGGACATGATGTCTCTGCACGCTTCGCTGGTGTCTATTGCGCTCATGACTCTGCTCGTGAATTCGCGTCACCTCATGTACGGCCTTTCCTACCCGATTGAGCGTGTGCGCCATCCTCTCGCGAAGTTCTACAGCGTGTACACGCTCACCGACGAGGCGTACGTCCTCAATAGCGGCCCCGACCGCCACACGCTGCGTGGCTCCCGCATCCTGTGGATTCACGCGGGCATGCAGGTGTCCGTCATCTGCGGTACTCTGCTGGGCTACGTGCTGGGCGTCAGCTTCCTGAGCGAGCTGAAGGGTCTGGGTTTTGTGATGACTGCGCTCTTCGCGATCCTGACCGTGGATGCGTACCGCGAATCGAAGGACCGTCTGACCGCCGTCATCGCGCTGGTGGCCGCGGCCGCGGGCCTGCTGATCGCCCCGCAGTCCATGCTTGTGGTGTCCATGGTCGTCTACCTAAGCCTGCTGGTGGCTCGCTACGCGGTGCAAAAGCGTCGCGGTACCCTGCCCGAGCACATGCTTGTGGCCGACCACGACGGGGAGCACAAGCAGACGCGCTAGGCGCCCGTGGCTTGCCGGCCCTTCGCGCCCCCACCTAATACATCGTTAAAACGCTCCGCCCACCCGTGATATCGGGTGGGCGGAGCGTAATGCTGTCGCCAGCCGCATGTGTGGGGTGAGACCGTACTCGTGCGGTGTAGCGTTCGTATCTGTTGTGTCGTGCACCGCGCGAGAGAAATAATCGCGCGGCGGTTATCACTATTTTAAAGCACCCCGGGCGCAAACCAGGGGTATGCGCGCCGGGGCGTTGAGAATCAATTGCTCATTCGCGAGGCGAACGAAACGGAAACTACTTGATGGCGGCGAGTGCTGCCTCGTAGTTGGGCTCGTTGGTGGTTTCGGGAACCAGCTCGGTGTAGACGACCTCGCCCTCGGGGTTCACGACGACCACGGAGCGTGCCAGCAGACCAGCCAGGGGGCCGTCAATCAGCTTCACGCCGAAGTCCTCACCGAAGGAGGAGCGGAAAGCGGAGGAGGTGACGACGTTTTCAATGCCCTCGGCTGCGCAGAAGCGGCCGATTGCGAAGGGCAGGTCGTTGGAGACGCACAGCACGACGGTGTTCTCCAGGCCTGCAGCCTGCTTGTTGAAAGTGCGGACGCTGGTTGCGCAAACACTGGTGTCGACGGAGGGGAAGATGTTCAGCACCAGGTTCTTACCTGCGAAGTCTGCGGAGGAAATCTCGGAGAGATCAGCCGCGAGAACCGAGAATTCGGGCAGCTTTGCGCCGACTGCGGGCAGGTCGCCGTTGGTGTGGATTACGAGTTCGTTCTGTAGAGTTACTTCAGCCATGCCTTCATTGTCCCCCGGATAGGGCGGGTGTGCAAGGGGACACAGGCACTAGCGGGCAGAGTTTCCGCATAGCTGATTTTCTGCTATGCCGATTCGCCTCAGCGACACCTCTACAATGGGCAGGTGAGCATTTTGAGGCACGTATCTTCCCGCCTTACGCCGCTGGCGCATCCCGTGACGAATTTCAGGGCCCTCCGCCGGGACCTGCGCCGTCAGCGGGTGGAAGGTCGTGCCCTCGTTGATCCGCAGAATACCTACCGTCCGAGTGTGCGCGCTGAGCTGCGCCGCATGTTCACGCGCCCCCTCCCGGTGGAAACGCAGACCATTGTATGCAATGCGCTGTTGGCGGCAATCTGCTGGTACCTGCTCCCGGAAGCGTGGCGTTCGTGGCTGTTTAGCGAGTTTAGGGGCCCGGCTGGTTTCGCCCTGGTGATGGTCGGCTGGATGGTTGCGGACGTAACCTCCACAAACCTGATGGGTCACGACGAGGAGCATGCGCTGCGTGCGTTGCGCAGTAGCGACCCGCACGCCCTGCACCTGTTCGTGCGCACGAAGGCTATTGCAATCGGTCTGATCACGGGTATTTCCGGCACCCTGCTGGCGCTGGTTCTGCACAGTCAGGATGAGCATTTGACCCCCACGCTCATGATGTCCCTGTCGTTCTTTGTGGTGCCGGCTATTGTGGTGTCCCTGGGCTCGATTCTGGGCGTGATGTATCCGTACCGTCTGCGCGGCTGGCAGTTCCGCTGGGCGCACCGCAAGAACCTGCGGATGAGCGTCCGCTGGGTTCTGCTCTGTTTCGGGCCGGGCTGGGTGCTGGGTACGGTGTTGATGTCGCTGATGTTCCCGTCGATTTTCTTATCGGATGCGCTCGCGCGCCTTCTCAACCCCGGCGTGGATCCGCGGGATGTTGCGTTCCGGCCACTGCTGTTTTCGCTGACTTTGTGGGCTCAGGGCGCTATCAGCCTGTGGGTTTTTCCGCGGATTACGGCGCGTATTGCGACGGCGAGGCGCGCCTGGCTGGTGCATTATCTGACGGACGATAAGGTCTGCTAACCGGTTTTCTGCCGCCTACCGGCAATGGAAAAAGGCTACGGTAATGAACGGCGCTGACGCCCCGCACCACGTCAATGCGTCTTTTTCTCTATACTGGACGAGTTCACTGTTCACATACATCAGCTTGCGATGCGCCGCCGCATCGCGCGAGGAGTCCCCATGCGTTTGACCCGCTCCGCTCTATCCCTGCCCGCCCTGGGCGCGGCCGTGGCCCTGGCCGTCTCGTCCTGCTCGGCAAGCACCGATTCGGCGCTTTCCGGTACCGTTGTGTCTTCGTCCGCCTCGGCGAGCGCATCCGCTTCGGCTTCGCCGAGCTCCTCCTCGAGCGCCGCCTCGGCTATCTTCCCCACGGCTTCGGCGAGCCCTTCCGCTTCTGCCTCCGCCTCTGCCTCTGCGTCTTCGCCTGCCCCGGCTCCGTCAGTGGTGACGATTACGGTGAACCCCGAGCCGAGCGTTACGACCGTTCCCGCGAAGTCTGACTCCTCGGGCGATAAGAAGAGCTCCAGCTGCTCCAACGTGTCGGCTTCGTCCACGGTCTCGAAGGCTCTGAGCGATATGAAGAACAAGAGCAAGTGGAACCAGTGGACGAACGTTTCCCGCACGTACGAGGGTTTTGATCCCTGCGCCGAGCTGTCCTGGATTGACGCGATTCCGGGCTCCTCCCCGGATGAGTGCTGCATCTCCTCGATGGCCCATCACATCCTGCTCTTCCACTACGGCAAGTTTATTGGTACGGCAACCTACGAGCCCTACTCGTTCTCGCCCTCCATTACCCGTACCTCCGATAATTCGATTAGCGTGACCTACCGCTACATGAAGGACGATGAGAGCCCCGCCAACGCGAGCGGCCGCACGACGGCTACGTTCACGTGGAGCTCTTCTCAGAATAAGGTCGTGATGAGCGGCGAGGTTCCGCCCAGCGGCGAGTAGGTTCCCCGCTCCGTCCGTAAATTCTGCGGATACGACGAAGCCCGCCCCTCGAATGTTTCGAGGGGCGGGCTTCTTATGCTTAGGATTATTACGCCCTGCGGGGCGAGATACCTTAGGCTGCCTTCTTCTTGTAGATGAAGAATGCGGCGCCTGCGAGTGCTGCGATGAACAGAATCTTCTTCATGGGGTTACTCCTTTGATTTTTGGTATGGTGCACCCGGTCCGTCCTGATCGGCGTCGGCTCGTGGGGAGCCACTCGTCGGTCGGTACCGCACGCGGTGCCATGCTTCACATCATACCCTGTTTGACGGGTCTTTTCCTCTTGAGGGGTTGGATTTGGACCTCGCCCGGTTGCGGTGGCTTCTGGGCTTCCCCTTCCGAGGGTAGATATTTTCGGGACTCGCCGTGAAGGTCAGCGGTTTCCTCTTCGTTGGAGAGGATACTGGGGGCATGAGCATTTTTAAGAAGAAAGAGTACAGCGCCGAGCGTTCGGCGACTCGTATGGCGCGCGGTCTTGCCGTGATGGGTGCGCTGCACTTCATTATCCCCGAGCCCTTCGATTCAATTATTCCGAAGTACCTGCCGGGCCCTCCGCATGCGTACACACACGGTTCCGGTGTGGCTGAGCTGGGTACCGCTGCCCTGTTGTCGAGCGATAAGACCCGCCGTGCCGGTGGTCTGTTGGCCGCACTGCTGTTCGTTGCGGTGTTCCCCGCGAATATTCAGATGGCTCTGGATGCGCGCAAGCAGTCCGCTCAGCGTAAGGCTATCGCGTATGCGCGCTTGCCCCTGCAGTTGCCGCTGATTTGTAGCGCGCTGAAAATCTGGCGCCGCTCCAAGTAGTACATTTAATTTTGTGTTTTAGAGGGTGGCAGGTTGCTCTAAGCAACCTGCCACCCTCCATATTCGTGGTCCTAATTATAGAGATAAATCCCCTCGTGAATTATTATCATTTTGCAGTCTGCGCAGTTGATTTATTTGATTCAGTCCATTTCTTGCGCCAATATTTTGACCAAGTTGCGAGTTAGATTTTTTCACACCTTCAACGGATTCTTGGGGCGATTTAATTTCCAACCTATCAGAGATAATTCTATTTGCTTCTAGAACATATCCATTTTTTGCATAATATTCAGCAAGCATTTTTTCCTGCTCCCCAAGTTCATGAACCTCTTTATATATCCTATCCCTCTTTTGTGAAGTATAATTCTTCATAAAAATTGCCAGCCAGTCCTTTTGGCTCAACTGGAAATCCTGAGATACCTCAGAAGGTCTAAACTGAACTTGAATAGCCGCAGACCAGTTAATATACAGAGGTTTTCCTTTGCCGTTATAGTCAAGAGGTGGTATTTTCATCATATCTACCATGCGAACATCCTCTACAACAACTCCAGCATCCTTCTTTCTGTATCCGAGATCAATATAATACAGAGAGAAGTTAGGGTCTATATTTTTTGAAAGGCAGATTTCTGCCACCTTAGCCAGTTTGCGAGCAGACATGATATTTGGAGGCTGATCACTTTTACCCAAATCATGACTTTTAACGTCAATAAGAAAAACTGCCGACCCATCAAATAGAGAAGAGTCCGAAAAAAGAACTATATCGGCCGTATCGCTTTGCTTACCCGGAACCAGCTCTTCTGGCCAACTAGATAACGCTTTTTTTCCAGGGTTCACCAAAGAATCGACAGCTTCATTTCCAAAAACAAAGCCATCAGGCACTCTCCCCTGTACCACAGTCTCCGAGAGGTACTTATTAACCGCTTCATGCTGCTTGAAGGCTAATCCAGGGTAGGTCTTCGACAAAGCATCATAGACCTCTTCTTCAAGAGGAGTTGCTATCCTATGCCCAGAGGTTTCCTGATTCGGCTTTAAATTTAAATCAATATAGCCTCGATTCACAAAATATTCTCGAATAGCTTTTTCGACATCCTGCATTTTAAGAGTCACCCTTAGCTCCCCTCTGAAATATTAGTATCATAGTGAATGTTGCGATCCTTAACTGATTTAAACAAATTAATAATACGCACAATAATCTCCTCATAGGCTACATTTTCTGATACACTTTCTCGAATTGTATTCGTTACAAGGTCATGGAACGCGATATCTTCATCATTATCCCAGTCGATATATCTGAAAGGTATCGACGCGAGGGGCTTTTCCGAGAATTCAGCGATTCCGCCCTTCATAAGTCCCTTGTATCTGTACCAAGCCGTAACACGCGGATGAACCAAGTAAGCCAAGATATATTCGATTGACTCCCTCGTATCCTCCAAAGGAGAGAAAGCTGTTACGTCCTGAGTTGCCACAACACCCGCGGGAACAAGGCAGAACCGTGCAGATTCTTTATTCGTGACACGCTCCTTACATGGAACGAAAATTTTAGGAATCTCCGTATAAAAATACTTTTGAGACCGTTTAAAAGCCCACTCCCAGAACGGAAGAGACCTCTGATACGAGTAACGTTCTATCAGCTTCTCTTTATAAGAAACTAGCTGCTCATATAGAGAGGGGTATTTTGAAGCTACGTCAGATTCCGTGAGGCCCTCCGGAATATCGATATACCTGCTACTTCCTTCCATGTAAACATTTTTAATATCTTTACCTTTAACAACAGTGGCCAAAGCTACTTGTTCAGCTTCGTTCAAGTTATCAACAGGGGCATCCCAACGAAAGGCTTTATCCAATCCAGAAACCATTCCATTAGCAATATGCACATAATCACCCAATAAAGCCACACGCCGCACCTTCTCATCAAATAGATCATCGGTCTCCGCCGTCATGGTGCATGCGTCTTCAAGTTCGGCTATATCGTTCAAAGTTTTCCGGTCAGCAAAAATCCATTGTTCCCCAGCGGTAAATTGAGGAATCATAAATTTCTTAAATTCATCACCATTTAGACTAATTGACTCAGAAACCTTTCGAGGGCCACCATATTCATAAAACTGAATTTCCTGAATCTGGGCATTTTTAACAAACCTAAAAATTATAATTGAGCTTGAAACCCCTTGAAAAACATTACTCTCACCAAAGTTAATAATGTGAGAGAATGTCCCCTGACTCAACATCCAAGACCGAAGGTTCTCGGAGTGGAGCGTATGCATCCAAAAGCTTGGAGTAATAAAAATTAATTCACCTCCGTCACGAAGGTTTCGTATAGCATTAGCTATGAATACAGTCAGGTAATCCGACAAAGAGTTAAATAGTATACCCCACAAAGGATGTTCTTTAATCTCGTTTTTCTGGAATTCTTCAAGGTTTTTCCATCGGATATATGGAGGATTTCCGATAACGGCAGAGTATTCCCCGTCCTTCATCCACGAAACAAACGATTCATGATAAACAGTATGTATCACATCTTGCTTCAGTGAAGAGTCGATTTCAATTCCTTCAATATTCGAATAACCGGCTTCGTGAAGCACATCCAAAAACACCCCTTCTCCGGCGGAAGGTTCAAGTATTTTGCTTTCTCGGGGAGATTCAATTAAATCAACCATAATTCGAGCTATATGGGACGGAGTAAAGTACTGCCCCAAAACATTCTTTGCCATAAAATCCTCCTTCAATAGTTACACTATTATACAGCAAATATTTATCCGCTTATGCCGAATTAAAATATTTCTTACTGGGCCACAAAATATTTAAACCCTATTACCAATAACTGAACAATCACAAAATAAGAAAAATATGAGAATCCCAAGCTACACCAGATCTTGTCACGACAACACCGTCCCCTTCTCGCTTCCCTTTTTAAGATATGGGGATGCGCGCAAGCAGTCCACTCAGCGTAAGGCTATTGCGTACGGTCGTCTGCCCCTGCAGGTGCCGATGATTTGTAGCGCTCTGAAGATCTGGCGCCACTCCAAGTAGCACCTTCGCCGTAGAACAACGGCACCTCGGTGTTTTACACGTAAAACACCGAGGTGCCGTTCACCTTAACATACCCGTTGTTAAGCCTCCCGTAACCGGCATTGCCTACACTTGAGGTAAAGCCCACCTGTCACAGCGGCAGGTGCACGACCCTTGGAGACAACGATGGACGCTCTTATCACTATGGTTATTACCGGTGCAATTATCGGTGTGATTGCGCGCTTCTTCATGCGAGGCCGCCAGAACATTTCGATTCTTTGGACCATTGTCTGCGGCGCTATCGGCGCGGCTATCGGCAACTGGGCGGCAACCCAACTGGGCGTCACCGCCACCGCAGGCATCGACTGGATGCGTGGGATTCTTTCGGTCTTCGCGGCGATGCTGACCATCTCCCTGTACCTGGGCATGACCGGCAGGAAGTAACAATCCGACCTATCGAGGACTCGCGGAGTCCCTCATGTACAAAGGCGGCACCTCCCCTAGCGTGAGCTAGTGCGGGAGATGCCGCCTTTTCTGTGCCCCGCAAGAGGCGTTACGTCTTCTTGGCTTATATCGCCTGGGCTTATGCCTTCTTGATTTATGCCTTCTTCACGACGGAGGACTTCAGGTACATCTGGCCTGCGCCGGGGACCTTCGCCTCAATGTCGTGGCCGTTGACGGGGGATTCGAGCAGGCGGATGCCGCGTACCTTGGTGCCTGCCTTGATGTCTGCGCCGCCCTTGACCTTCAGGCCCTTGACGATGGTGACGGAGTCGCCGTCGACGAGCTCATTACCGACGGAGTCGAGAACCTTGGAGCCTGCTTCTTCTTCAGTTTCGCCTGCTGCGGTGCGTTCCCATTCGTGGCCGCACATGGGGCATGCCCAGAGTTCGCCCATTTCGTAGGTGTAGTTTTCGTTGCATTCGGGGCAGGCGGGTGCTTCGATTTCGTTGAGGTTTTCGCTCATGGTTCCTTCTTCGATCTGTGCGGATGCGCCGCTCCCCTGTTTCCGCGGTGTTACTGCGGTGGTGCTGCGGCGTGTGGGCGCGCGTCAGCGAGGGCGGGGTGCGACGGTGGAGGGTGCGAGGATTCTCGCGTTCGTGCTGACTATACCATTTGGCGGGCGTGAACCGCATGTGTGGGGCTGGTTTTTGCCGGTCTTTTGGGGTGGATGCGGGGCGTGGGTGAAGCCGAAAATAAAATTTGCATGGTTTGTGCGTAATATTTTGGTTGGAAGGTGCTTTTGAGTGGCTGCGGCGTGTAGAGTGCTTAGAGTATTTGTACGTTTTGAGTAGTGAAAGGCACGGCTTCATGAAGCTTTCTGCACGTAACCAGTTCGCTGGCAAGGTTGTTGAGATTACTGAGGGTGCGACTAACGGCATCGTTAAGATTGAGATCGCTCCGGAGGTTGTTATCTCCGCTTCAATTACTAACGAGTCGATTAAGGAACTGGGCCTGAAGGTTGGCGAGACCGCGTACGCAGTCATCAAGGCGTCCAACGTTATGGTTGGTGCTGACCACTAATCCCGGTCGATAAGGCTTACACCCGGGCGGCTACTTCTATGGCGCGCGAGGGTTAATAGGGCGGAGCCCCGCACTGTACATTCACAGTGCGGGGCTCCGCTTTTATGTTTTTATTGCTTAGACGTTGAAGCGGAACTCGACCACGTCGCCGTCCTGCATAATGTAGTCCTTGCCCTCCATACGAACCTTACCGCGCGCCTTCGCCTCCGCCATGGAGCCAGCCTCATCCAGGTCCTTGAAAGACACAACCTCAGCCTTAATGAAGCCGCGCTCAAAATCAGAGTGAATCACGCCAGCAGCCTGCGGCGCAGTATCACCCTTATAAATAGTCCAGGCGCGAGCCTCCTTCGGGCCAGCAGTCAGGTAAGTCTGCAGACCCAGGGTCGAGAAGCCCACACGAGCCAGCTGGTCCAGGCCGGACTCATCCTGACCGTTCATCTCCAGCATCTCGCGAGCCTCCTCCTCAGACAGCTCCACCAGGTCAGCCTCCAGCTTCGCATCCAAGAACACAGCCTCAGCCGGCGCCACCATGTCACGTAGCTCCTGCTGCTTCTCCTCAGATGCCAGAATGCCTTCATCCGCGTTGAACACGTAAATGAACGGCTTAGCGGTCAGCAGGTTCAGCTCCTTCAGGTGAGCCAGCTCCAGCTTCGCGTCCTTCGCACGAGAAATGATGGTGTCACCATCCTCCAGGATCTTCTGCGCGGTCTTGTAGGTCTCCAGCTGAGCGGCGTCACCCTTCTTAATCTTCACAGCCTTCTCCAGACGCGGAATAGCGTTCTCCAGAGTCTGCAGGTCAGCCAGAATCAGCTCAGTGTTAATGGTCTCCATATCGGAGGCGGGGTCGACCTTGCCGTCCACGTGAATAACGTCCGGGTCATCAAACGCACGCACCACCTGGGCGATAGCGTGCGCCTCACGAATGTTCGCGAGGAACTTGTTACCCAGGCCCTCACCCTCAGAAGCGCCCTTCACAATACCCGCAATATCAACGAACGAAACAGTCGCAGGCAGAATACGCTCCGAACCAAAAATCTCAGCCAGACGGTTCAGACGCGCATCCGGCAGGCTCACCACGCCCACGTTCGGGTCAATAGTCGCGAACGGGTAGTTAGCCGCCAGCACAGTGTTGCCGGTTAGAGCGTTGAACAGGGTGGACTTGCCCACGTTAGGCAGGCCAACAATGCCGATAGTTAGAGCCACAAGTTTTCCTTCGAATCATGTGCCGCCATACGTTTCGGATGCGCCGCGTACGTGATGCGGCGGGTGCGGGCGGGCACAGGGCGAAAATGGTGCCCGCTTCCAAGCGCGGCACCGTCGGTCTCAGGAAGAAACGGGTGCGGGGCGCCTGCGGGCATAGACAGTACCATTCTACCGTGTTCGAGCAGGAGCCGCCCCGAGTGCAGGATAGGCACCAACCGGGGCGCAGAAAAGGAGAAAGTGGAGGCGAAAAAACTGAGGCGAGGAAGCACCGCCGCCCCCCCCCGGGGATCAATGAGAAAGAGATGAGAAGCAGCGGGTTAGAGCCAGCCGTTCTCCGTGGCGATACGCACCGCATCCTGACGAGTCGACGCACCCGTCTTCGCCATCGCCGCCGACAGGTAATTGCGCACCGTACCCGCCGACAAAAACAACGCCGACGCAATCTGCTGAGCCGTACCACCCGACGCCGCCTCACGCAGCACCTGCGCCTCACGCTCCGTCAACGGAGAAGCACCCGTCACCAAAGAATCCGCCGCCAACGACGGATCCACCACGCGCAACCCCGCGTGCACGCGGCGAATCGCCTCCGCCAACTGGCGAGCACCCGTATCCTTCACCACAAAACCACTCGCACCAGCCTCCAAGGCGCGGCGCACATAGCCCGGGCGGCCAAACGTCGTCACAATCAGCGTGCGCACCGGCTCACCCGACTCACTCACCGCACCCGCATCACGCAGCGCCGCAGCCGCCTCAATACCATCAGCCAGCAAAGTACCGGGCATCTGCACATCAAGGAGAACCACGTCTGGCTTCAGCAGGGCGACAGCGCCCAACACCTCATCGCCACTACCGACCTGACCCACAATCTGCAGGTCAACCTCCAGCCCCAGCAGAGCGGCAAGAGCCTCACGGATGAGCTGCTGGTCGTCAGCGAGCAGAACACGAATCATGGGAACCTCACGGGGAACGAGCGAATACCGGCACGGCGGGCGCACTGGGCGCTACCTACCACCACGATACAGGGGCGGGTAGCTCCCCCGTCCAGGGCGCGGCGACAAGTTCCACAATCTACAGCACCTATTTACAGCAGTGAAGTGTCACCGTCCATGCTCACACGGATGCGCGTACCCACCCCACCACCAGGGTTCTCAGCCAGCCACTGCGCGGGGGCCGGCTCAATCACCACACTACCGCCGGACGCCGCCACACGCTGAGCCATACCCGTCAGACCGTTACCGCGCGCATCGCCCACACCCACGCCGTTATCGAGGATGTCCAGACCGGTTGCGCTCAGACGCACCCGCGCCGCGTTCGCACCCGAGTGGCGCACCATGTTCGTGACCGCCTCACGCAGAACCCAGGAGAACAGCTTCGCGTTCACGCCAGCCACCGCGAGCGCGCTCTGAGCCTCCGGCAGTTCGGCGCGAATACCGGCGGTCTGCAGGGCACGACCCGCACCCTCAATCTCACCCGAGAAGTCGGGCACACGCAGGCGCGTCACGGTTGAACGGACCTCCGCCAGGGATGCGCGGGACAGCTGCGCGATTGCCTCCATCTCGGCGTCGGCGCGGGCGGGGTCAATCTCCAGCAGGCGCTGCGCCAGCTCCGCTTTGAGGGTGATGACGGTCAGGGAGTGGCCCAGCACGTCGTGCACGTCGCGGGCAATCTCTTCACGTTCCTCGGAGAGTGCCAGGGAGGCACGCGCTACGTCCGCGCGTTCACCAAGCTCAATGAGGTAGGAGAAGCCCAGCATACCCACCATCGGCGCACCGATAAAGAGGGCAATACCGCCGCGCGCGGTGACGTCAAAGCCAATGCTCGCCATAAAAATTAGCCAGCAGACCAGGGCAATCGTCGCCGCCACGCCCAGGCGCAGGCGGTACGGGGCGATTGTGCCAAAAATCCAGAACGCCACAAAGTACATGCTGAACGACAAGAACACCACATACGCCGACTCCGCCCGCAGCGCCGTCAGGCCAGCCACAGGTAGAGCCATCAGTAGCGTCCAGATGACGCTTCGACGCACCGTGGAGGCGACCGGCACCAGCCACGGCACCGCGTACGCCGAGCAGTTCACCACCGCGAACAGCGCAATCAGCGCCACACCGGCCCAGCGCACCGGCCCCAACTCCGGGGTGGTGAGGAAGCCGTCCAGCGGCATGAGCAGAAACACCAGCCACGGGGCGCTAAAGCCCAGCGCCAGCCAGTTCACGTTGCCGCTGCGTTCGCGGTGGAGGAAGCGGAAGCGGTGCTTGCCCAGGGTGCGCTTCGCGGCGGAGGGTGCCGCCTCCTTCTCTGCGTGGGGGTGTTCGTTCGGGTGGGTGTGGGTTTCGGTCATGGTTCTAGCCTAACGTGCGGGTGCCGCGGGTGCAGATGCCACCGGCGCGGCGGTGTCAGTAGCGGCAGTGTTAGTAGGAGCAGCGTGAGCGGATACAGCTTCCGCCGCAGCCTCGGGAGCCCCTGATGCTACGGAACCCTTGAGACTACGGCGGAAAGAAAGCGTTAGCGGCGGGTTGCGCGGCGCATCAGCAGGGCAGAAACACCCAGGAAGATAGCCGCCCACACAACCAGGCTCACCACTGCGTACCAGAGCGGTTCGGTCACGAACCAGTCCTCACCACCCAGAATAATGGTCTGACCTGCAGTGAAGGGGTAGCGGGCAATCTCGGCGGCACCGTACAGCGGGGTGAAGCGTGCGTACTTCAGCAGGTCGGTGCTCAGCGGGGAGAACACGGTACCGAAGAAGCTCATAATCACCAGCAGACCGTTCGCAATGGACACGGCGTTCTCGTTACGAATCAGCAGGCCCATCATGATGCCGTAGAAGGCGAACACCAGACCGCACAGCACCGTCAGCGCGCCGGCTGCAAGCTGCTGGTTCACAGGGATCTCAACACCGGTGAACATGCCCACAATGTTCACCGCAATCACCGGCACCGCAGAAATCACCAGCGCGGTCAGAGCCTTCGCACCCAGGTACCTACCGGTGGTCAGCGGCGTCAGCGCCAGCTGGCGGTTCCAGCCGCTGGAGAGCTCGGTGACGGTGCTGCCGCTAATTGCCACGGTGTTCTGAACCGCACCGTAGAGCGCCATGCCAATCATGACGTACGCTGCTACGTTGCCGTCACCCATCTGCTGGGAGGAGTAGTCCTGCATCGCGCCAAAGAGCAGGAAGAAGACAATCGGCAGTGCCACGCCGAAGAAGAAACGGTCGGTCGAGAGGATAGAAGCGCGGATGTCGTAGAGTGCGTAGCGGAGCATGATGTTTTCCTTGAGGTGTGTAGCGGCGGCGTAGCGTTTAGATGGTCTGATGTTTAGGCGTCGGATGCCTTGGAGGCGGCGGCCTGCTCAGTCAGCAGGGTGAAGGACTCGTCCAGGGAGGGCTTGGTGACCTCCAGGTCGGTGATGCTGTAATTGTTCAGCAGAGTGCGCAGTACCTGCTCAATCTCCAGCACGGAGATGCGGTGGCGGTACCCGCCGGACTCTTCGGTGACCTCGACCGGAACATCCAGGTCGGTGATGGGTGCGGGTGCGAGGAAGGAAAGGTGGCGGTGGCCGGTCAGGGCGCGAATCTCATCGGAGGAGCCGTCAGCAATGATGGAGCCGGATTCCATGAGCACGATGCGCTGGGCGAAGTTCTGTGCTTCTTCCAGGTAGTGCGTCGCAAAAAGAATGGTCGTTCCACGTTCTGCGATGGCTTCCATACGCTCCCAGAAGGTGCGGCGCGCATTCACGTCCATGCCGGCGGTCGGCTCGTCCAGGATCAGCAGTTCCGGCGAGTGCATGGTCGCCAGAGCGTAACGCAGACGCTGCTGCTGGCCGCCCGAGCACTTGCCGACCTTACGCTTAGCGATATCGGTCAGATCGGCGCCGGCGAGCACCTCATCCACGTCAATGGGCTTGGGGTACAGCGCCGCAATCATCTCGACCGTGGCGCGGATCGTCAGGTCCTTGAGCAGGCCACCGGTCTGCTGCACCGCACCGAGCAGACCGGCGCGTGCCGCCTCGGAGGCGTTGCGACCGAAGACGCTCAACTCGCCGCCGCTGGGCTGGGTCAGACCAAGAATCATGTCGATGAGGGTGGTCTTACCTGCGCCGTTGGGGCCGAGCAGGGCGATGATTTCGCCGCGCTTGACGGTCAGGTCAATCGAGTCGACGGCGACCACGGTGCCTGCCGCGCGGGTGGAGAAAACCTGGCGGAGGGAGCGGGCAGAAATAACGGTTTCTGCGGTGTTGTGCTTGCTGTTCTGAAGTGCTGCGGTGTTCATGTTTCTATTACACCGCCGGTTCTCGCGCCGGTGCGGTACAGAGTGTCATGACCTGCACATGACAAATGTCATGAGTTCGCAGAGGGGCTGTTATGACGCGGTAATTTCCGGGGTAATAGGCCCTGGGCAACGAGGCGGCAGCGGAGGCGGTCGCGTGAAGCGGGGGCTCCGTCCTCAAGGCGCCAGTGTCAATCATTGTTGGGGCGCCGCAGAGAGGGCACACCCCCAGCAGCGGAGGCGGTCACGCGAAGCGGGGGCTCCGTCCTCAAGGCGCCCCAGCGCCGCAGAGGGGGCACTCCCCCGCGTAGCGTGACCGCAGAGCTGCGCTTCTCCCCCTACCTGTGCATCCTCATGCGCGAAAACCCAGTGTTTTCTCCCCCCCCCCGTAGCGAGACCGTAAAGCTGCGGGGGTAGCCGGTTACACGAAGTTGCGTAAGAACCCCTACCCGCGCATCCCGCACAGTAGATACAAAAATCCCCGTATCCAATCCCAAACGGGAGAAGATACGGGGATCTATAAGCTCTTGAGCAAGCCTTTAACGAGTGGGCTTAGCGCCGCGGCCACCGAGCTGGCGGCCCACGTTCTCGTCGTTCTTCAGGGCGGAACGCAGCTCCTTCGGCAGGGAGAAGAGAATATCTTCCTTCGCGGTCTCCACCTCTTCGATGGTGCTGTAGCCGTACTCGGCGAGCAGAGCCAGCACCTCCTGAACCAGAACCTCGGGCACCGACGCGCCGGAGGTCAGGCCCACGGTTGCCACACCCTCAAACCAGGACTCGTCCACCTGGTGTGCGAAGTCCACACGCTCGGCACGCTTGGCGCCGTATTCGAGTGCTACTTCCTTCAGGCGCACGGAGTTCGAGGAGTTCGCCGAACCCACCACGATCACCAGGTCGGCGCGCGGAGCGATTTCCTTGATAGCGCCCTGGCGGTTGGAGGTTGCGTAGCAGATATCATCCGAGGGCGGATCCTGCAGCGAGGGGAAACGCTCACGCAGACGCGCCACGGTCTCCAGGGTCTCATCCACAGACAGGGTGGTCTGAGAAATCCACACGACCTTCTCGGGGTCTCGGACGGTCACCTGATCCACCTCATCGGGCGAGTTCACGATCTGGATGTGCTCGGGCGCCTCGCCGGCGGTACCCTCGACCTCTTCGTGGCCGGTGTGGCCGATGAGCAGAATGTCGTAGTCCTGCTTGGCGAAGCGCACGGCCTCGCGGTGCACCTTGTTCACCAGCGGGCAGGTCGCATCAATCGTGTTCAGCGAGCGCTCGCCGGCAGCAGAAACCACCGCGGGGGACACGCCGTGGGCGGAGAAAACGGTCACGGAACCTTCGGGAACCTCGTCCACCTCATCCACGAAGATGGCGCCCTGCTTCTCGAGGGTCTCCACCACGTGGCGGTTGTGCACAATCTGCTTGCGCACGTACACGGGCGCGCCGTAGTGCTCCAGCGCCTTCTCAACGGCAATCACGGCGCGGTCGACGCCGGCGCAGTAACCACGGGGAGTGGCCAGCAGGACTTTCTTCTCGCCGTTCACGGGCGCGGCGGCTTCGATGTCGGCGCGGCTGCGACGTTCGCGAGGAACGGGCGGCAGGCCCAGGGCAATAGTTTCAGTGGACATGGTTACTATCCTAGGTTATTCGGACTTCTAGTGTGTGATGACTGTGGCATCGCTCGCAGTGGTGCGGCCCAGGTGGACCAGGTGCACGAGAATCCCCACCAGCAGCAGGATGACCGCCGCGGCGAGACCGTAGCTCGCCGCAGCTCCCAGGTGGGATGTTGCCAAGGGTCGGGTTACGTTCCACGCCCCGTCGATAAACGCGGTTCCGGCGGCGCTACGGCTGGTGATCCCCAGGGAGGCGGGGGTCTGGGCGCCCAGCCAGGAGGCGGCGCCCCAGCAAGCCAGGGCGTACAGCAGGGCGGAGGCGACCGGCACCAGCACGCGGCGGCGAGGCGCAACCAGGACGGCCACGAAGAGCAGAACTGCAGCCAGAACAATCAGGGTTCCGGTGGCCTGCCCAATTGCGGCGACGCGTTTAATCGCCGAGTGGACCACCCAATCGCTATCCTGCGTTGCGCTCCCCTGGGCCGCGCCATCCCGGACCCTGTCAATGTTCAGGGTTTCGGGGCCGAGCTTCGTCAGGTCCGGGTCGAAGGGACCGATCGAGCCGACCTTCTCGTCCAGGGCCCGGTAGAAGGGCGTGAGCACGATGACGGCGGGCCCGTCGTGGCTCAGGTTGTACCGCCGGGTCTCTTCCGCAATATCGCGCCAGAGGCTTCGGTATTCCTCAGTTTTTGAGAGCTCACCGGCGGCGCGGTTG
Source organism: Rothia sp. HMSC072B03 (assembly GCF_001809565.1). Taxonomy (NCBI): domain Bacteria; kingdom Bacillati; phylum Actinomycetota; class Actinomycetes; order Micrococcales; family Micrococcaceae; genus Rothia; species Rothia sp. HMSC072B03. Next base: position 430,436 of record NZ_KV797969.1, on the reverse strand, counting down.
AGCATGGAGCGGATCCCGTCTTCGGTGGGCTTCACCAGAATGGAGTATAGGCCGCTTGCTTTGGTTCCGTCGAGGAAGGTTGTCATAGCTTCGCTCTTCATGAGGTCTTCGACCGCGCCGTCAGCGATGCGGGTGGCCAGCTGCTGGTCGCTGGCCAGGTTCGCTGAAATCTCCGAAAAGCCGGTCTCGGAGGCGATATTTGCCCTCACCCAGGCGCCGCCCGTGGCGCCCAGGGCGCACAGCACCGAGAGCAGGCTCAACAGGAGGGCAATAACCGTACGCAAACCCGCCGCAACGGGTGCGTGCGCGGGAGGGGCCGCCGCGGACTGTGCGGCGGGGCTCGGCAAGCCGCCGGCCGGATAGCCCGATGCCGGCATCGCGCGCGTGGGCTGCAGGAGCGAGGTCTCTTCCTCGTCCAGGTTGCGGGTGGCGTTGTGATGATCTGGTGAACGCATGAGCCTAGCGTACCGCCTCAACCTTAAGGTCACGAGGCGACTCGATGAGAATGTGCCATCAGCTGAGGGATTCGCCCGCTCCCCGTTCCGCTCGCCCAGAGCCCCGTCACCATTCGGCGGGCAGAAATTCGGCGTATCGGCGACAATAGGAACATGAACTTCTACAACCCCTCCGCAGCACGGCCGACGCTCGTGGTGCCGCCCGTGCACGAGCGGCAGCTTCCCGCGAAATCGCAGGAAACCACCGCCACCAACCCCTGGCCGCTGGCTTTGCTCGCGCAGAACCTCAAAAACTATGTGGACAAGGTTCCCGAGCTGTGGGTTGAGGCGCAGGTCGCCTCGCTCAACGGCCGCGGAGGCAACGTCTTCATGGAGCTCAAGGACGTTCAGGAGGATTTTTCCTTCACTCTCGCGCTCTTCGGCCGCGCCGGTAGCGGCCTCGCCGCCGACGTGACCGTGGGCTCGCGCATCGTTACCCGCGCCAAGCCGAGCCTGTGGAAGAACGGCAAGCTCTCCCTCATCGGCAAGGAAGTGTACGCGGTCGGCACCGGCAACCTGCACGAGCAGCTGCAGCGTCTGCGTGAGCAGCTTGCCGCCGAGGGGCTATTCGCCGACGCCCGCAAGAAGCCGCTGCCCATGCTTCCCAACCGCGTGGGCCTGATTACCGGTCGCGACTCCGATGCTGAGAAGGACGTTATCCGCAACGCCTCCCTGCGCTGGCCCGGCGTGTCCTTCGAGGTGCGCAACACCCGCGTGCAGGGTGAGGGTGCGGCTCAGGAGGTCATCGCCGCGCTCGCGGAGCTGGATGCCCACCCCGAGGTGGACGTCATCGTCATCGCCCGAGGCGGCGGCTCCTTCGAGGACCTGCTCCCCTTCTCCGAAGAATCCCTCATCCGAGCCGTCGCGGCTGCCGTCACCCCGGTGGTCTCGGCGATTGGCCACGAGGCGGACTCCCCCATCCTCGATGCGGTGGCCGATTTGCGCGCCTCCACGCCCACGGATGCGGGCAAGCGCATCGTGCCCGATATCTCCGAGGAGGCGGCCCGCATCGCCGAGGCCCGAGCCCGCCTGGACCGCGCGGTACTCGGCTATGTGGGCATGCAGATGAGCTACATCGCGCAGCTGCGGAGCCGCCCGGTGTTCACCCATCCCGATTCGGCGCTACTCATGCGTGCCGACGAGGTGAATCGCCTGCGCGAACGCGCCCTGCGGGCCACCGAGCACCGCATCGAGCGAGAGTCGGGAACGTTGGAACACACGATTGCGCGCGTGCGGTCCCTCTCCCCCGCCCAGACCCTCAGCCGCGGCTATTCCATCGTTCAGAATTCTGCGGGCGCTATTGTGCGCGACGCCTCGGTGCTGCACGAGGGCGAGCAGATTACGGTGCGCGCGGCGACCGGTTCGGCGCAGGCGGCCGTGACCTCCACGAATCCCTCGAACATCTCCTAAACCTCGATACCCCTAAGTTTCACCCCCAGTTTTTACCCCTGAAAGGTTCCTCAATGAGCGAGAACATTAGCTTCAACAGCGCCGAGCTGGGCGCACCCGTCGAAACCCTCGGCTACGAGCAGGCCCGCGCCGAGCTGGAGCAGGTCGTGCGTCAGCTGGAGTCCGGCACCAGCGATCTGGAAACCTCTATTGCCCTGTGGGAACGCGGCGAGGCCCTGGCCGCCCGCTGCGAGGCGTGGCTGAAGGGCGCGCAGGAGCGCCTGAACGCGGTGCGCGGTGAGCAGGGCGGTCAGGAACCCACGGCCAACTAGCGCGCCCCTCCCCGGCTTGTCCGGCTAGCTATAGCGACTAACTACAAACGGCCTGCCCCGCAGCTCATCAGAACTGCGGGGCAGGCCGTTTATATTCCGGTAGGGTTCGCTAAGCGGCCGGCGAGATATCCCTCGCTAGTGCTTCTGCTTGTAGTCGGCCATGAAGTTACCCAGACGCTCCAGGGCGCTGGTGAGGGTCTGCGTATCGGGCAGGTACACCAGGCGGAAGTGGTCGGGGTCCTTCCAGTTGAAGGCGCGGCCGTGGCTGAAGAGAATCTTCTGGCTCTTGAGCAGGTCGAGAGCGAACTGCTCGTCATCGGTAATGTCGAAGCGCTCAATATCAATCTTCGGGAACAGGTACAGCGCACCGTCGGCGGGGGTGCAGCTGATGCCGTCAATCTCGTTGAGCATCTTGTGGGCCAGGGTGCGCTGCTCGTACAGGCGGCCGCCAGGAGCAACCAGCTCGTTGATGGACTGGTAGCCGCCAAGCGCTGTCTGGATTGCGTGCTGTGCCGGGACGTTGGAGCACAGGCGCATGGAGGCGAGCAGGTGGATGCCCTCAAGGTAGCTTGCGGCGTCCTTCTTCGGGCCGGTGATTGCGACCCAACCCGCACGGTAACCGCACACGCGGTAGGCCTTAGACAGGCCGGAGAAGGTCAGGCAGAGCACGTCGTCGCCGGTGAGGGTTGCCATGTTGATGGCTTCAGCACCGTCGTAGGTGATCTTTTCGTAAATCTCGTCGGAGAACACGACCAGACCGTGCTCGCGAGCCACATCCACGATCTGCTTCAGAATCGAGCGCGGGTAGACGGCACCGGTCGGGTTATTCGGGTTAATCACCACGATGCCCTTGGTGCGCTCGGTAATCTTCGACTTAATGTCTTCGATGTCGGGGTACCAGTTGTTTTCCTCGTCGCAGAGGTAGTGCACGGGCTTGCCGCCCACCAGCGCGGTGGATGCGGTCCACAGCGGGTAGTCGGGCATGGGGACCAGGATTTCGTCGCCGGTCTCGCATAGTGCCTGCAGGGTCATCGGGATCAGCTCAGACACACCGTTACCCAAGTAGATAGACTCGGTGTCCAGGTTCATGATGCCGTGGTTCTGGTAGTGCTGCACAATGGCGGTACGTGCGGAGTACAGGCCGTGGGAATCGGAGTAGCCCTGGGTTTCGGGCAGGTGACGAATAATATCCATCATGATCGCGTCCGGCGCCTCAAAACCGAAGGGGGCCGGGTTACCGATGTTCAGCTTAAGGATGCGGTAGCCCATCGCTTCCATGCGGTTCGCCTCATCCAGAATCGGTCCGCGAATATCGTAGTGGACGTTGTTCAGTCGGGAGGACTGGCGGTACTTCGTCATGATGATTTACTTTCTAGGGTGATCCAAAATGAATTGCGCTGCGTCGTCATCGGCGATGGGGTTGGATCCGCTGGTGAGCTGCAGCAGGAACGAGAGGTTACCCGTGTCTAATGTAGATGATACGCGGTTAACCGCGTTGCGAGCGCTATCTGGCAGGGTGCGACGAATAATCGGCACCAATTGTTGTTGCAACATGGCACTGGAGGGGTCCTCCAGCACGACCAGGCGGTTGTCGTCGATGGCCGGGTTCACGCTGTGCAGCAGGGTCACCTGCACGCTGTCGTCGGTGAGGGCACGCACGCGCTCGGCGGGGTCATTCTGCTGCGTGACGGCGCGGGCCGTGAAGCGGTAGAGGCTGCGCAACGACTCAATGCCGTAGGTCCCGACCGAGTAGCTATCGGGAATGGAGAAGCCCAGGGTGGATTGCACATCGCGCAGGCCGACCAGCGAGGTGAGCTTGTAGCGGGCGCTGACGGCGCGGGTGGTGACCAGCACATCCTTGTTGGTGGCGCTGGCGCCGTTCAGCAGGTTCAGCCCCTCGGGTAGGATGCGCGAGATGGCGTTAGTCATGTCGGTGGTGGTCATGGCGCGCAGATTGATGGGATCAGCCGAACGGGTCGCGGAGGCGCTGGCCGTCGGGTCGGCCGAGGAATCCGCGGAAGGGCTTGCGGTGCCGGAGGCCTCTCCGGTCGCTCCGCTACCGGAGGCCGTATCGCTCGGGGTGGGGCTCTGCGTAGGAGCCGGGGGCAGGGTCACGCCGGCGGCGGCCGCGGAGGCGGTCACCGAGGCCGCCACGCGCTCGTTCTGTACGGCGGCGGGGCTGAGCTTGCCATCATCGGTCAGGTAAAGTAGCAGGTCGCCGCTGTAGTCGATGACGATATCCAGCGGGTCAACGTCCTGGGCTTCGACGGAGGCGGCCCCGCGGTCCACGGGTAGCGCCTCGTAGGCGGCGGTGGCTTCGGCCTCGCTCACCTCGGGGGTGGTCGATTCGGTTCCGGTGCTTTCCTGGCGTCCCGAGGGCGCGAGGAGGGCGCGCAGGGCCAGGCTGCGGCTGTGGCCCGTTTCAACCAATTCGACGGTGTAGCCGACCCTCCGCAGGGCCTGAGCATACACGTGGGCCACGGCGTGCATTTCGCGCAGGGCACCGTAGCCGATGCGCAGGGTGCCGTAGGTGGGGGCGGAGGGGTCGACCTGCGGCATCGCGTCGTGGGTGGCGCATGCGGCCAGTAGCGGGGCAAGCGCCGCGGAGCCCAGCAGGGCGCGGCGGGTTAGGGTGCGGCGGGTCATGAGGTGAGCTTCCTGGCGTTCTCATCGGCGAGAAATTCGCGGTATTCTCGGGCCCAGCTTGCGGCGTTGGTGTACCCCATCATGGAGGCCACCTCGTCGATGAGCGTGCCGTAGCGAATCGTATCGAGCTCGGCGATGGGCACCCAGCGCGCGGTGTCGGAGGAGCCGTTCACCTCGTGGCGCAGTTCGCCGGTGACGATGTGGGCACGGAAAACCACCCGCAGGGCGCAGAAGGGTAGCGCCTCCGGGTCTTTTTGAGCCTGAGCCGAGCGCACGGGGAAGTGACCGGCATGCACGCCCAGGATGTCCTCAATAGCGACGCTGTATCCGGTCTCTTCGAGGGTCTCGCGCAGCGCCGTTTCGTCGGCCTGCTCGCCCGGTTCCATGCCGCCGCCGGGCAGCGACCAGAGGGGGCTGAGGTTCCGGTCTTCGGGCACCCAGTGGGTCATGAGCAGCTTACCCTGCTCGATGATGACCGCGTAGGCCGCGGGTCGGGTTTCCATTGATAATGCCATGGTTCGATTTTACCGCCTAGCGCTTCTTACCCCGGCGCGCTGAGGCCGCCTTGGAGGTCTGGCGGGCGTGCTGTCGGGCGTTGCCGTTTTTCTTGGCGTTGGCGCGCTTCTTATCGCGTGCCTCGCGGCGTGCGTTAGCGGCGCGGGCCTTCGCCTTGGCCTTGGTCTTTTCCGCGGCCACGCGTTCGGCGCGTGCCTGGCGAGTTTCGGTGCCGCGATCGCTGCTGGCGGTACGCCCGCGCACGATGCCGATAAAGTCCTGCAGGAGAGCCTCGAGCTCCTCGGGGCGCGGCTCCCCCTTGGGCGCGCGCGGCCAGACCAGGTGCACCGGGTAGGTGTCCAGATCGGGCACAGGGCGGTAGGTGAGGTCCTTGCGGTGGTAGAAACGCGCGATGGACATGGGCACGATGTACAGGCCCACGCCGGCGGCCACCAAATCGATAGTCTCCTGGTCGTTCAACCCCTCGGGCACAATGCGGCCGGAGCTTTCACGCCAGGAGCGGGAAACCTCCTCGTAGGCGGGAATATCGGAGGCGGGCTGAAGCAGGAACTCCTCGGCCAGTTCGGCCACGGGCACTTCGTCGAGCACGGTGAGAACGTGGTCCACCGGCAGGATAACCACGGGCAGCTCCTCGTAAAGGCGGATGCTGTGGTACTTCTCGCCGTCGGTGCTGGCCGGCTCGCGGTAGGGGCGCAGGATGCTCATGTGGGCGAAGGGGTTCTCGGGAACCTCCACTCGCTCGATAGGTGCGGGCTCTGCGTTTTCTGCGGGGCTTGCCGTTTCGGAGCCTTCCGCAGACTCCGGGTCGATCAGCTGCAGGTTCTGGTGAAGGGAGTCCAGTCCGCGCGCCTCGCGCACGGGCACCTCGGCCAGGGGCACGCGGTCGCCGTAGCGTTCGTGCCAGCGGTTGAACCACTTGCCGGGCATAATGCCGGGCACGTAGCTCACGCGCAGGGCCGAGCGCTGCAGAACCGGCACGGGTAGAGCCTCCGGGGTCTGAATCGTGGCCAGCTGCTCGGGGTGCAGGTACACGCGGGTGGGAGCCTCGGAGGGCGCTTCGGCGCTGGCCGCCTCAAGGGGTGCCGTCTGCTCTGCATGATTCTCGCGGTGCTCTGCGGGAGCTGCGAGAGGCTGCTCGGGGGTGCCTGCGGTGGAGGTGTCGGTTGAACTCATCCCTCCACGCTAACACATTCGTCCGGCGAAACTAGTCGCGCTGGGTGCCGGTCCGAGGCAGAGCATCGGTGTCGTCGAGATCCTCGGCCGCACCTTCGCGGTCTAGGCGCTTCTCACGCGCCACGGAGATGACGACCGCCCCGGCCACCACAAAGGCCAGGGCTACGGGGAACATCCAGGGTTCCAGGCCCAGGGCGGCGAGAATGGCAAAACCAATCGTGGTGTAGATGCCGGCCCACATGAGGGTGCCAACCAGCATTGCGGGAATCCAGCGGCGTAGGGGCATGCGGGTAAAGCCGGTGGTGACGATGACTGCGGTCTGAAAACCCACAGTCAGAAAGCACAGGGGCACGGCGATAACGCCCCATCGGTTAATGAAGGCGCGGGCCTTGCGGTAGAGGGGACGTTCCATTGCCTCGCGGATGCGGTGGAGGCGCGCGCTCCCCTTCGCGGCCAGGGCCGCCACCCAGTAGACCAGGCTGGTGCGGACGATTCCCACAATCCACATGAAGAGTAGGGCAACCTCAATCGGCAGAGAGTTAATCCATTCTTTCACCCGGCTATTCTCTCACGAACAGATTCGCCAGTCCTCCCCGAGCGCGAATATGCTTATTCCGCGACACGCATCGGGGATGAGCCTCGCGAAGCTCAGACGAGTGCCCAAGGGCGATTCGGCGAGCAACGTTTTCCGACGGTGTATACCTTTCTGATATGGCCCAACGAGCTTCGAGCGGCCTCCCGAAAATTTTTTTAAAGATTTTTATGCACCCTCGATGCCCCGCTCTTCCCAACAATGGCGCGGATTTTATTTAGGGTAACCTTAGTTTAGTGACAGACCGTCGCTATTTTCAGTTTGTGCACCCTCTCGAATTAGGTTATATTTTTATTACCGAATGGGGCTGGCCTTGTGGGAAGGCCTCCCCGATCGGTCTAGAAGACTTTCTTCCTGTGTGTGATGCTGGAAAGGGAGCCCCATTGACGGGGCTCCCTTTTCTTTTTGTCTCTGCTACTCCCCCGCCAAATAATCACGGTGATACACCACCGAATACGCAGAATGTCCCGAAGGACTCTATCCTTCGGGACATTCGTTCATGGGAGTTTCTAGGCAATGCACGCAACCGGCGGTAGCCCGCAGGTGCCTGCCCAGCTACTTCTTGGAGTTCTTCTCGTCGTTCTCGCGGTGCAGGGCGCTCAGAGGCTTGGGCAGCTGCACGGGGTTCCAGGTGTTGCTGACCGCCTCAAATGAGGAACCACCACCGGGATGACGGCTTCCCGCGCGACGGGATACGCCGAGCGACGAACCAGGCTGGGTTGCGGGATTGTTCAACGAGGCGATATCCAGGGCGTCGAACTCAGAATCGTCCAGAACGTCCGGCAGGGGAATCTCCTCCGGAATCGGTGCGGGGGCCTGCTGAGGCGCCTGACGCACCGGGGAACCGTCGCGCAGGGCCGGACGCGGCTGACCCTGATTCGACTGGTTCGGGTGCGCCGCCTGCGGAGCCTGCTGAGCCGCTGGGCGCTCCTGCGAAGTGCCGGCAGGGCGAGGGGCGGAGAAATCGGTCGGCACACGCGGCGCGGGCTCGCGAGCGGGGGCAGCCTGGTGCACAGCCGGCTGCTCCGTGGCTTCGGCCCGGGGAGCAACGCGCGGGGCCTGCTGAGAGGCCGTCTGCTGAGGCGCCGCCTGCGGAACCTGCTGAGCGGATTGCACGGGCTGCGTGTGCTGAGCCGCTACTGCTCGCTCGGCCGAAGACTGAGGTTCAGCAGCTCGAGGTGCGGGCTGAGAGGTCGCCCCGCTACCGCTCTCCTGGTCGAAGAGCACGCTACCGCGGCGGATGGGCTGGAATCGGCTCGGGCGCTGGGGGCGGCGCTGCGGATGCTGTGCGTGGCGCGAAGCCGCGGGACGGCCTTCTGCTCGGCGGTGGGCCGGCGCATCCTGCGCAGAATCGACACTCTCAGCGGCATGGGACTCATGCACTCGGGGCTCGGGTGTGCGGGGTTCAGCGTCACGATGCTCAGCTGCAGGCACCGAAGTCTTCGGGGACGAAGCCTCAGAGGAACCCTCACGACGAACGGGCTGTGCGACGGGAGCCTTGGGGGCGGGAGCCGGCGCGGGGTGAGCCTCAGCAGCCGAAGCAGACTCTTCGGCTTCACGGTCAAGCTGCTCATCATCGAAGTCGACCTCGGAGCGCTCGTCTTCGTCATCGTCGCCCTCGCGGTGAGCGAGACGCTGACTCAAGGTATCTGCCAGACCAAAGCGGCCCGCGGCCCAGGCCAGACCACCCAGCACGGCGAAAATCACGAACCATGCCCAGGAGAACAGATCAAAGAGGGCCAGAAGCAGGCACAGCACTGCGGCAACGCCAGCCCCGGCGGCGACCAGGTAGGCCACACCAGAGGGAGTTGAAGTATCGAGGGAGGAGAGCAGGGACTGCTTGGGCTCTTCCACCACGGGAATCTCATCCGTGTAGGGGGCCATCGGGGAGGAATCGCGAATCTGCGAAATGGACGCCGTCTGCGGTGCCGCGCCGTCCCCCACCGCGTGCGAGGAGGAAGAGGAACGCGGAAGAGCAGAAGAGGGCAGGGAGGTGCCCGGCGCCACGGCGTGGTCAGAAGACTGGTAGGCTTCCGATTCGTTCAGCAACACGCCGGCGGAGGCAAGAATGTCCTCAGCGGTGCGTTCGGCGCTAATCAGGGGTCGTTCGGGCTCAACCGTGTGGCCGGCGGGCGCGCGACGCAGGCTCCTGGGTACAAACCACAGCAGCAAAATCACGGTCAGAATTACCAATACACCCGAGGTGTTCAACAACGTCATGTTAGGTCGCCCTCTATCGTCCCTAAATCCCTAGACTTTAATCATACCCTTATATTCCCATTTCTTTCCATAAAAGGTAAAAATGGGATGGATGAGCGCATATACCCCGGACGGCATACACAACGTTATGCGCAATATTGCACGCATATTAGTCACTCCGTCTCCCCAAAAGACGGAACGACCAAATAAATTGAGGAAGGCGCCCCCGCTCGGCAAGCCGACAAGGAACGCCTCCCTCAGCGTATCAGGTGATTGATACCCCGTAACCGGGGTGGTGTTACGAAAGAACGGCCTTAGCAGTTCTCGGCCACAAATTCCTTCAGCCAAGCGCGCAGGTCGTCGCCGAACTCGGGGCGCTCAGCAGCAAGAATAACGTTTGCCTTCAGGTAAGACAGCTTGTCACCGGTGTCGAAACGGCGGCCGGAGAAGACCACGCCGTAGACACCTTCGCCTTCGCCCTCACCCTGAGCCAGGGTCTGCAGGGCATCGGTCAGCTGAATCTCGTTACCGCGGCCCGGAGCGGTATTCTCCAGAACCTCGAACACCTTCGGGCTCAGAACGTAACGGCCAATCACCGCGTAGTTCGAGGGGGCCTCGTCAGCAGCGGGCTTCTCTACCAGCCCGGTGATCTTAACAAAGCCATCTTCGCCTTCAACGGTCTCGATAGCGGCAGCGCCATAAGCCGAGATTGCCTCGCGGGGAACCTCCATCAGAGCAACGACGGAACCGCCGGTACGCTCCTGGACCTCCACCATGCGGGAGAGCAGGTCTTCCTTCTCATCAATCAGGTCGTCACCGAGCAGAACGGCGAAAGCCTCGTCGCCCACGTGGCGCTTTGCGCGCAGCACGGCGTGACCCAGACCCTTCGGGTCACCCTGGCGTACGTAGTGCAGGTCGCCGCCAAGCTCGTTGGTCTCAAGAACCGAAGCCAGCAGAGCATCCTTACCCTGCTCGGCGAGCTGACGCTCCAGAACGGGAACACGGTCGAAGTGATCCTCAAGAGCGCGCTTATTGCGACCGGTAATCATCAGAACATCGTGCAGGCCGGCACGAACAGCTTCCTCCACCACGTACTGAATCGCGGGGCGATCAACGACGGGGAGCATTTCCTTCGGGGTGGCCTTCGTGGCGGGCAGGAATCGGGTGCCCAAACCGGCGGCAGGAATAACCGCCTTAGTAACAGACTTAATTTCAGTAGCCATGCCACAAGAATACCCTAAGTTGTAAAGTACTTAGGTCGAATCGTGAAACTATGACGTGAAAAATCCCTAACGTGATTAACTGCATACAGGCTCGTGCAGATACCGAAAATATCAAAAGATCGGCACGCCGCTCTTTCTTTAAATCGTCCTATACTGAGAGAAGTGTGCCCCTTCACAAATCTCCACTATTCGCGAGATTTGGGGCCTACGCCGCGAGTCTGTACCTCATGTTCAAGACACCGCTCACCCCGCAACGACGATGGGACCCCCATGCACTTCAACACCGCAGTAGCCGCCAGCACCTCCGATTCGGGCGCCAGCGCCGAGGATATCTCCCTGGATAAGAACATCCTCCGTTCGCAGATTCGTCCCCGACGCCTCATCGCTCGCAGCGAGCGAGGGCCCGCCGGACAGCAGCGAGTGCGGGACCTCTTCACCGAGAATATTCTGCGCGAGGTGCGAGAGCGTCTGCACTCCCCCGGTACGGTTGCCGCGTACCTGCCCACCCCCTCGGAACCTCCCATCACCGAGGCGCTTACCCGCCTGCACGAGGCCGGACACCGCATCATCGTGCCGGTCGTCCGTCCCCGTCGAACCCTCGCCTGGGTTGAGTGGGATCCCACCATTGACCACCCCTGCAGCCCCATGGGAATCCCCGAACCCGAGGGCGAAGAACGCGACGTACAGGCATTCGTCGAGGCCGATGTGCGCCTCATCCCCGCCCTCGCCTACGATGCGGCCGGGCATCGCCTCGGCCAGGGAGGCGGTTACTACGACCGAATCATCCCCCTGCTGAGCGAGGAACAACTGCGTGAGAAGACCCTCGGCATCGTCTTCGCCGAGGAAATCTACGAAACCGTCCCCTACGACCGCTGGGACAGTATCCTGCCGGTTATTCTGACCGAAGAAGGAACCTACCGCCCGGCAGAACGCACCGCGCAGAACCCCTCATAACGAATACGCCGCGTTACTTTTAGTCGTGGGAAGAAAACAAAATACCCCTCACGATTCAAAAGCGGTACACTCAAACCACGCAATTAACCGTAATCAACGAAATATCAATGGGCGAAGGAAGTTATGCCGGTTTACGTTTACCAGTGTAAGAATTGCAATCACGTATTTGAACAGCGCCAGTCCTTTAGCGACGATGCCCTGCGCGTCTGCCCCCAGTGCGGTCAGGAGACCCTGCGCAAGCGCTACAACACCGTGGGCATTACCTTCAAGGGCTCCGGCTTCTACAGCACCGATAAGAACTCAAACTAATAAGAATTCAAACCAGCTGCCGCAGAACGCGACGGATGGATAGCGCCGACCGGCTCGGCGTTCGATAACACGCTAGGGCGGCGGGTACCGAACAGGTACCCGCCGCCCTAGCGTGTATTGGATGATGGCTCGCGGCCTCATGCCACCGAAGCCTAGACGATGTTGTTACCCCAGTGCGGGGGACGCTGCTGGCGCATCCACTCCAGGCGCTCCTTCTCCTCGGGGGTGAGGGGCTTCGAGGCGCCGTGGGCGGTGCGCTTCTTCCGCGAGCTACTGCCGGAGCCACCGCCGGAATCGGCAGTTTTTGGCGCGGCCGACCGGTTGCCGGGCACCGCAGCGGCGGGGGTCCCCGACGACGGGTCCAGACCCGCAAGACGGGGTTCGGCACCTCCCACGGTTCCGCCCCCGCTCACCCGGCGGTTACCGCGTCGGGGTTTGGGCACGGGCGAATAGTTAGCCACGGTCCTCAGCATCCTCGTCCATGTCCAGGTAGTGCAGGATGCGCGCCACCACGCCGTCCGGGTCGGAGAAGACCTCCAGGGTGCCCAGCGTGATGTAGTTCCAGCCGGTGCGACTCAGGCGCTCGGGTAGCAGGCGCGTACGCTCGCGCACCGAGGCCCGCGCGTAGTTCTGCTCGCCGTCGGAGCAAGCCACCAGAGGCATCGCGGCGGGAGCGCTCGGGCCGGAGGAAACCACGGGAGCCACGCCCAGGGCGGGCACGGGCTCGGCCACGAGCTTTTCGGGGGCGTGCGCAATCAGCGCGATGTCACCTTCACCCTGCGTCACGCGTACGCCGCGGGCCTGCAAACGCGCTACCAGATCGTTGAGCAGCCAATCGCCCAGGTCGGGGGTTTCCTGCTCGTCGGTAGCCAGGAAGGCATTGCGCGGCAGAGTCTCGGGCACGCGCTGTGCCTTCGCCTCGGCCTCTTCGCGGGCCTGGCGCTCCGCGTGCTCACGCAGCAGGTGGTAGAAGTCGACCGCGCCGTGGTGTAGCTTCTGCGGGTCCAGCTCGGTCGGGTCGATGCACGAAACGATGCGCAGGGCCCGGCGGGCGCGAGTCAGCGCCACGACAAAGCCCTGACGGCCGTGCTCGGTGGAGAGCTGACCCAGGTCATAGGAGGCCTGGCCCAGGCGGGCGCGTCCCACACCCAGCGAGAAGATTACGGTGTCGCGTTCGAGGGTCTCGGCGCGTGTCAGGTCGACCACGCGGAAAGACTCCTCGCCGGCGGCAAAGAACGGGGCGAGCTGCGGGTACAGGTTCAGGGCGTGACGCACCGATTCGGCCACGCGCTGAGCATGCTTGGGGCTGGCCGTTACGACCGCGAGGGAGCGGCCGGGGGTGCGGTAGGCGTGCTCCAGCACCAGGTTCGTGACGCGCTCGACCTCAACGCCGGGCGAATCAAGGTTCGCGTTATCGCTCACCTTGCCGCGAGTGTCGATGTACTCCACGGTCAGGGTTGCGGCCGGCTGCGAGGAGGCGCGGCTCACCGGGGCGGCGTGCAGCTGCGAATCGTAGAACTCACGGTTCAGGTAGTCGAGAATCACCGGGTCCATGCTGCGGTGCAGCATGGCCAGGGTGCGGTTCGGCAGTACCGTGGCGAGCACGTCGAAGGTGCTGTCCAGCTGTTCATCGGCGGGGTCCGGCGCTCCGAAGGTCGGTGCGGACACGATGAACGGCGAGGGGTATCCCGAGTGCGGGTCGCCCAGGGCGATCACCTGGTCGGCGCGGGTGATAGCCGGCAGATTGGCCGCCAGCGGGGTGGATTCAGAGTCCAGCAGGATGGCCGTGTCAAAACGCATCGAGGCCGGCACCTTGCGGGCCAGGGCGAAGGGGCTGGCGGTCCACAGGGGCAGCAGGGTGCGCGCCATGACGGGCGCGTGCGTCAGCAGCTCCTCCAGCACGAACTCGTAGCCGCGCAGCTGGCTCTTCAGGTAGGCCGCCTGGTCGTGCTCGGATTCGATGCGGTCGGTCCACACGCGCGCGACCTTTGCCAGAAGGCGGGCCGGGGCGCTGGTCATGTGGGCGTAGTCGGCGCGACGGAAGCGGGATTCGGTGTCTCGCAGGCGGTCACCGTCCAGCAGTTTACCCTCGTGGCGTTCCAGCAGGTATTCCAGCGCGGACTGCCACCAGGCGAGCTCCAGCTCGGCCGCGACAACTTCGGTCGGTACCTGACGGGCGTACAGGTCATCCAGCAGCTCGGACAGGCCACGTTCGTGAAGCTTCTGCTGGAGCGCGTCACGTTCGGGCAGGGTCATGAGCAGGACGCGGTCGTCCATGAGGGCGTCCAGGCGGGCGTCCAAAACGTCCAGGTCGGTGCGCACAAAGTCGGTGCCGTCGATCGTATCGGCAAGCACGATACCCAAGCCCGCCAGCTCGGACACCAGGGAGTTCAGGGCGTCGGCCAGCTGATCCAGGTTCTGCGGAATCTGCGGGGTGCGGGGTGCCTCGATATGGCGAATCCACTCGGCACGTTCGGTCTGCACAATCTTGAGCTGTTCGTGCAAATCCCCGATGTTCACGCCGGGCAGGATGTACTCCTTCGCCGCGCGACGCAGGCGGGAGCGCTGCATACTGCTCATCTCGATGCCGTTCTCGCGACGCCACGCACCGGAGGCGGTTGCGGCAATCAGATCGGTCACGGGGCGGTCGTACACATCGGCGCGGAAACGCTTAAGCGTCTCGCGAATGCGCATCAGGATCGCCAGCTGCGACTCCCACTCGGCAATCGTGCGGCCCGGGCGCAGGCCCAGCATGGCGGCCATACGGTTCATGGCCTCGCGCAGATTCAGCAGGGAGGACTTCAGGGTAATGACCAGGGCGTAGGCCTCCGCGGCCTCCTCGTCATTGACCAGGCGGGCGCGGTACCACGGCGAGGTGCGCGAGGCCGCGGCGAATCCGTCAATCTCGCCCAGGCGCACGAGCTCGGCGCGTACCTGATCGCGTTCCAGGAGGGAGTCCAGCATGGGGCGGTCGAAGCGTACGCGGGTGGCCGGGCCGTCCTCGGATGCGGTCAGCTCGGCCAGACGCTGCAGGGCGGCGTACACCGAAATCTGCCAGTGCGGGTCCTTCGTGAGCAGAGCGCGGGTGTGGTCGATGAGGGTCTGGCGGGTGGCGCACAGTTCCTCGTTGAGGTCCTCGGAGTTCGGCTCCTCGGCACTTTCGTTGCGTACGATGGCGCGGATAAATTCGGCTCGCTGCGCCTCCGAATCGTGTTCGGCCAGCAGGTCGTAGCGCAGGCTGTCAATGCCGGTGCGCTTGAGCAGGGCCGAGAACTCGGCGAGCGTCGAACGCTTCTCGCCCACAACCAGCACGGATTTTCCGCGGCCGATGAGGGCGGAGGCAATATTCACGGCGGTGCGCAGCGGCTCGGTGCCGGGGGCCGCGGTCACGGTGAAGGAGAAACCGCTCACCGCGGTGTCGATAATATCCTGGGCGTTTGCGTCCGCGTCGAGCAGGAGCATCTCCTCGGCGGGGTCGCGCTGGTCCAGGGGCTGCTGCAGGTTGTGGGCGTTCAGCTCGCGCGGCTTCACGCCCGGCACCTTCAGCGCCGCCACGTCACGCACAAGCGGGGTGATGGCGGTGTGGGGCAACTCGCCCAGGCTTTCCTTCAGGTCGGCAAAGGTCGAGATGAAGTACTTCGACTCGATGGTCATGCCCGGGATACGGCCGGCCGAGGCGCGCATGCGCTCGATGACCGGCTCCGGATCCAGACGAGACATGGAGTTCGCCAGCTGGGCCACGTCCATGGTGCCCAGGTCGATGCCGTACTCCTGCTTGATCTGGCGGACCATGGCGGGGTTCAGGCGCGCGGAGCCGGCCAGGCGCAGCTCGAAGTCGTCATCCTTCGGGTGCGGGGTGATGCTCAGCGGCGCCATGAGGATCGGCGCGATGAAGCGCTTCTCGTAGGCTGCGGCGGCCTCGCGGGTGTCGTGCGAAAGCCAGGATGCGGTGCCCGCCACGAAGTAGCCGGAGTCCAGACCGTGGTCGGTGGCAAGCTCGTAAATCTTGGTGCGCAGGGTGCGGGCGGAGCGCATGCCCGCCTCCAGCTGCGACTTTTCGCGCAGGATGGTGGAGAGGCGGGTCTTACGTCCGGCAAGTAGCTGAGCCAGGCCGGAGGGGTTCGCCTCCGACAGGTCGATGTGCACGTAGTCGACCTGGTTGAAGTCAAGCATCGCGTCGGGGCCGGTGTAGACGTCCATCTGTTCGGCCCAACGCTCAAGCCCCGCCGAGGGGTCAAAGTCCTCGTGGGCGGGGTTCAGGTGCGGGGGAAGCTCGGCGATGCTCATCTCGGGTTCGGTCGTTTCGGCTAGCTGCGCCTGTTCTTCGGGGGTCGCCGATGCGACGGGTACCTCGGCGGTATCGCTCGGGGTTCCGTCGGTGTTCTGCATGTGAACAGAATCAGGAGTATGATTCACGTCTCGACTATCCTTGTATGTCAGTGTGATGCACGGCGTGCAATCCGGTGGTGCTTCGTGAGCGGTCCTCGCGCTCAGATGTTATTCGATCTACGATAGCGTCCTAGCCCAGCGTCATCGAGAGATTAGCCATGGTGAGCACCAAAGCCACCATGACATAAAACGCCATGGCCGCCAGCAGGACCCAGCGGTACCTGGGGGCCAGTTCACCCTCCAGGTTACCGAAGCGCAGGGAACGGAAGAGGAAGAAGGACAGGAGCGCGCCGGGCAGGTTACCGATGACGGCCAGCAAGATAATCAAATACAGAGCATAGGCTCGTTCGGTGCGCTCATTCTCGATTCCCGCAAGCTTAAGAGTACCGCCCAGCAGCAGGCTCAAGCATCCGTTCATGAAAGCAACCGTAAAGAAGGGAATCTTCATGGCGTCCTGGAAGCTCATCTGGGAGTTTGCCGCACCCACGGCAATCCACAAGAAGAGGAGGGCCGGAATAATCATGAGGTACCAGAAAAGGTACTTACGCATCTTCTCGGAGTTATCAATCAGCGCCAGGATTGCGGTCACGAAGGTGTCTCTTTCAGGTTCTGTTCAGGAGGTAGATTCAGGGCAGCGGGAATAAATTGGCTCCGGGCAGGAGCGCCCGCAACTACGGGGTGGTTTCGGTGCCTCCGTCGAGGGCATCCTCAACCTGCTTGCTGAGGGATTCTCGGCGCGCGGTTTCCGAGTACTCAATGTAGCGACGCACCACGTAGTCCAGCACCACCCAGAGAGCCACGAACGAGTGGTAGGGCTTGCGCTGGGTGCTGATGTGGGTGGGGGTCGCCTGGTAGTGCAGGGAGTACTCGGCGTGCGAGGACATGTAGTTCACGCCAATCGCTGTCACCGCAACCATGGGAATACGGCGCAGCGACAGCATCTTGATGTGCTCGCGCATGTTCTCGGTCTGGCCCGAGAACGACACGATAATCACCACATCGTCCTGGGTCATGGTGTTCATGGCGCTCTCGAACTCGTTGCGAGCCGGAATAACGTGGCAGAATTTGCCGCAGGCCTGCATGGACTTGGCGAACTCCTGCACCGCGTTGCGCTGAGCGTAACCGGTGCCAAAGCAGTAGACGGTGCGCGCCTCGTAGATGCGTTTAAGCAGACC
>NZ_KV797969.1:383147-412945 GCF_001809565.1 Rothia sp. HMSC072B03 | reverse complement strand
TAGATGCGTTTAAGCAGACCGCTCAACTCCATGTGGTCGAGGTAGTCGTAGGTGCGCTGAATATCCTCGCGGCCGCTCTCGATGAAGCGGGGGTTGAAGGGCTCACTACGGCTAAGGGAAGACTTGATGAAGTACTTCAGCTCAGCGAATCCTGAAAAGTTCAGCTTCTTCGTCAGTCGAATAATCGAACTGGTCGAGGTGTAGGTTTTGTGCGCCAAAGAATTGATCGTCGACTCCGCGACGAACTCCTCGTTCTCCAGCATGAAGGCCAAAATTTCCCGTTCAGT
The DNA here is from genome assembly GCF_001809565.1 of Rothia sp. HMSC072B03. Classification (NCBI taxonomy): domain Bacteria; kingdom Bacillati; phylum Actinomycetota; class Actinomycetes; order Micrococcales; family Micrococcaceae; genus Rothia; species Rothia sp. HMSC072B03. Next base: position 412,658 of record NZ_KV797969.1, on the reverse strand, counting down.
TTCACTGAACCGGTGCTGATTCGCATTCACGACGTCTTGTAAATCCACTCAGAGCTCCTGAATCCGATGGTGAGCAATATATAAATATTACACGCTTCGGATTCCACAGCCCGGTTCTGCCGTATTGTTCCCGCTCACGCAGAACCTTTCGAGAGAGGCCCACAACCGGGGCCAAGGATACCCAAGATACAGCTTCGCCGGCAGCACCGGATGTATCCGGTACCGCCGGCGAAGCGGATTATTCACTGCCCGATGCGCGAACTACGCGGCGAGCAAATGCGATGGCTCTAGACGTTGCTCTTGGAGCTGTTCACCATGGTCTCGAAGCGTTCACGGACCTGGGGAACGTCCATACCGACAATCACCTGGAAGGCCTTGCCCTTGCGGACGACACCCAGGGCGCCAGCGCTCTTGAACTCCGCATCCGAGGTGCTGACCAGGGACTCATCGGCCACGGAGACACGCAGGCGGGTTGCGCAGTTGTTCACGGTGGTGATGTTGTCTGCGCCGCCGAGCAGCTCGAGGAAGCCAGCCGCACGGGGTGCGTACAGGTCGGCGCCTTCGGCGTCACCGGCAGCGGCTGCGCCGCCGTCCTTCTCAGCAGCCTTAGCAGCCTTGTACTCTGCCTTGCTGTAGAGCTTGGTCTCGCCGCCGTCTTCTTCACGACCGGGGGTCTTGAAGTCGAACTTCAGAATCATGAAGCGGAAGATCACGAAGTACAGGACGGTGAAGCACAGGCCCACACCAATCTGCATGAGGTAGGTGCCGGAGTGGTTTGCCCACAGCGGAATCCAGTTCTGGAACAGGAAGTCGAGCAGACCGCCACCCATGTAACCAACCAGACCCAGCTGGTACATGATTGCTGCCATGGATGCTGCCAGGATTGCGTGGACCAGGAACAGCGGGGGTGCCAGGAACAGGAAGGTGAACTCGAGGGGCTCGGTGATACCAATCAGGATCGCGGTGAGGCAGACGGGAATCATCAGAGCGAGAACTTCCTTGCGCTTCTCGGGACGAGCAGTGGTGTAGAACGCCGCTGCGATACCGATGGGTGCGAAGACCTTCGAGTTACCGTGCAGTGCGAAGCCGCCGCCGGGGAACAGTTCCTTCAGGGGCTTGTCGCTCTTTGCGAACTCGGTTAGGTGGGTCGGCCAGTCCTTAGCGATACCGTTCGGGGTAACAACGTTACCGAAGACGAACGGGGAGTAGATGAAGTGGTGCAGACCGGTCGGAATCAGGAAGCGCTCGAGGAAGGTGTAAACCCACACGCCGAGTGCGCCGGATGCGATGAAGAAGCCCTGCAGGGAGGAGATGCCGTGCTGAGCGTAGGGCCACAGCCAGGAGAACAGGAAGGCGATGGGCATCATCAGGAAGAAGCAGACGCCGTAGACGTACTGGGAACCCTGGAAGATGCCGAGGAAGTCGGGCAGCTTCTTGTCGAACCAGCGGTTGTGTGCCCACACCACGATTGCGGAGATGATGATGGCACCGAAGATACCGGTGTCCATGGTCTTGATACCGGCGATCATCTTCAGACCGGTACCTGCCGCGCTCTCAGAGATGTCGGTGGTGTAGTCCAGGTCGAAGAAACCGGTGCCGCCCTTGCCCCATACCTTGAGCATGGTGCCGACGAAGTAGTTGAAGGTCAGGTAGACCATTGCAGCTTCCATCACTGCACGTGCGTTAGCGGTCTTTGCCAGTGCAATGGGCAGACCGATCACGAAGAGCAGTTCCATCTGGTTGAAGACGGTCCACGCACCGGACTCCCATACGGCCCAGAACTGGGACCAGAGGTTGTTCTTATCGGCGGCCAGGCCAATCAGCTGGTCGTTCTGCGCGATGATCGCAATACCGACCGCGAGGCCAGCGAATGCGAAGAGAAGAACGGGTGCCAGCATGGCAGAGCCGAACCTCTGTACTTTTTCCATCATGAGGCTATACGCCCTTTCGGGTATCGAGTGAGCGGGCGCAAGGGGCGGGCGGTCTTTGCCCGCCTGGGCTAACGCATCTTTATAAACACCCTTGAAAGTGTATGAGATGCACACCACACGACCTGCGCGCGCTAAGTGTCGAATGTGTTTTAGACAGAAATAATAATGCCACTTCATTCCGACCCATATGCACCCGAAGGACAGTTCTGAAAGAGTTTTTCACAACCTGAAACATATCCCGGCACCGGGTAAAAATACTGGGGAATAATCAAGCTTTTCCCCTGTCTGCCGGGGCCCAGACTCGATAGCATGAACATACTTGCGCGGCCGGAGACTGCCCTCCACCACTCAGAGCTTCCACGGAGAGAGCCATCCGACGCGCCCACCCCGTACCCCTACCCGAAACCCAATCGAAACTTATATATATGCGTTTCCTCACCCTCAACACCCACAGCTGGTGCGAAATCCATCAGATTGACAAGATCCGCACCCTCGCGCAGTTCATCGTTGATCAGCAGGTGGACGTTATCGCCCTCCAGGAGGTCAACCAGCTGACCTCCACCCCCGTGGTGGAGCATCCCCTCCACTTCCGCGGTGGCGCGGGCATCCCGGTCCGTGAAGACAACTACGCCCTGCTCCTCGTGCGCACGCTGGAGGCGCTCGGCGCCCGCTACGAGTGGACCTTCACCGAGACCCACCTCGGGTGGGAGCGCTACGACGAGTGCGTGGCCGTCCTCTCGCGCATGCCGATCCGCGGCATCAGGCCCATCGACATGTCCCCCGACTACACCTACTTCCAGGTGCAGCGCCGCGCCGCGCAGGCCGCCCTCATCGAGACCCCCTCCGGTCCTTTCTGGTGCGCCACCACCCACATGTCTTGGTGGGACTTCGACGGTGAGCCCCTCTTCGCTCAGGAATTCACCCGCCTCTCGCAGACCCTGGCCGAATGTGCCGAAACCGCCCCCGTACTGCTCGGCGGCGACTTCAACTCCGCCGCGCATCTGCCCGACGAGGGCTACGCCTTCGTGACCTCTACCGGCCTGATCGATACCCGCACCATCGCGAAGCACACCAAGGGTGAGAACACCGTGCACCGCGAGATTGCCGGCTGGGAGGGCTCCTCGGATGCCAAGCGCATCGATTTCGTGTTCACCGACCGCCTCGTCGACGTGGCTTCCCACGAGGTGGTCTTCCGGGATAACTCCCCCGAGGCGATTTCCGATCACAGCGGCCTGCTCCTGGAGATTGACCCCGCAAGCTGGGCCCCGCAGAGCGTCCTGACGCCCCTCACCACCCAGCACTAAGGGCATCAGACTTTAGCCGCCCACAGAGCGGCCCCACACAACACTCATCCATACCAAGGGAAGGAAGAACAATGACGACCCAGACCCAGTGGTGGCAGGAACCCGTTGTCTATCAGATTTACCCCCGCTCCTTCAACGACTCCAACGGCGACGGCATCGGCGACCTGCCCGGCATCACCGAGAAGATTCCGTACCTGGCAGACCTCGGCATCGAAGTACTGTGGCTCTCCCCCATCTACGCTTCTCCGAACGACGATAACGGCTACGACATCTCCGACTACCGCGCCATCATGGCCGAGTTCGGCACCATGGAAGACTTCGATGAGCTACTCGAAACTGCGCACAAGCACGGCATCAAGCTCATGATGGACCTGGTCGTCAACCACAGCTCCGACGAGCACGAATGGTTCAAGCAGGCACGCTCCTCCAAGGACAATCCCTACCGCGACTACTACATCTGGCGCGACCCCAAGGGCTTCGACGAGGACGGCAAGCCTATTCCGCCGAACAACTGGATTTCCTGCTTCAGCCCCTCCGTGTGGGAGTGGGATGAGGCAACCGGCCAGTTCTACCTGCACTACTTCTCCGTCAAGCAGCCCGACCTGAACTGGGAGAACCCGAAGGTCCGCGAAGAGGTCTACGACATCATGCGCTTCTGGCTGGACAAGGGCGTGGACGGCTTCCGCATGGACGTCATCAACCTGATTTCTAAGGACCTCTCCTTCCCCGAGGATCCGGCAGTCCTCGCTGGCGGCCTCGACAACTCCCTGGCTGTCGCAGCCAACGGCCCGCGCGTGCACGAATTCCTGCAGGAGATGAACCGCGAGGTCTTGAGCAAGTACCCGGTCATGACCGTGGGCGAAACCCCCTGCGTGACCGTCGACGACGCCGCGCTCTACACCGGTTTCGACCGCAACGAGCTGCAGATGGTGTTCCAGTTCGAGCACATGGACGTGGATGCCTCCGAGGGTGGCGTGACCGGCAAGTGGTCCGACCGCCGCTTCGACCTGGTGGACCTGAAGAAGGTCCTCACCCACTGGCAGGAGGGCCTGCACGGCCGCGGCTGGAACTCCCTGTACTGGAACAACCACGACCAGCCGCGCACCGTCTCCCGCTTCGGTAACGACTCCCCCGAGTACCGCACCGTCAGCGCCAAGATGCTGGGTACCGTGCTGCACATGATGCAGGGTACCCCCTACATCTACCAGGGCGAAGAGCTGGGCATGACCAACGTCTTCTTCGACGACGTCAAGGACTACAACGACCTGGAGATTCACGACTCCTGGCGCAAGTACGTTGAGGAGTCCGGCCGCGTCTCCCCCCAGGACATGCTGCGCTACATCAGCGCCTCCGGCCGCGATAACGCCCGCACCCCCATGCAGTGGACCGCCGGCGAGAACGCAGGTTTCACCACAGGCGCCCCGTGGCTGAAGCTGAACCCGCGTTACACCGAGATTAACGCGGAGTCCGAGCTGGCAGACCCGGATTCGGTGTTCTACCACTACCGCGACCTGATTAGCCTGCGCCGCAAGCACCCGATTGTCCTGACCGGCGAGTACCGCCTGCTGGATGAAGAGGATGACCAGGTCTACGCCTACCTGCGCGTGAACTCCGACGAGGACGCAGCCGCAACCGGCGAGCGCGCCCTGCTGGTCGTCGCCAACTTCACCGACGACACCGTTCAGCTGAACTACGCGGGCGGCAACCTGGACTCGGTCGTGCTGACCAACTCGCAGGCCCTCTCCCCGACCGAGCTGAAGGCTATCTCGAACGTTCCGCAGCTGATTAGCTCGAACTACCGCGATGAGAACCGCGAGTTCACCGACGAGGGCACCCTGCTGCGCCCCTACGAGGCTAAGGTCTACCTCTTCGGTAACGCCGAGTAGGCACGCCCCAAAATAATGGTGCGCGAGGGGGACCAGACGCGGACGTTCCGGTCCCCCTCGCCCTATACTTCAATCACAGACTCCTTTTTTCTCTTCGGCGTAACCCGCCGGTACAGAAAGGCAATTATGAGCAATTCCGAGGCATACCAGGTTCCCTCCTACGAAGGCCGCCAGTGGTGGAAGGAAGCCGTGGTGTACCAGGTGTACCCCCGTTCCTTCAACGACGCAAACGGCGACGGTATTGGCGACCTGAAGGGCATCACCGAGAAGCTGCCCTACCTGGCTAAGCTGGGCATCAACGTCATTTGGCTCTCCCCCGTGTTCGACTCGCCGAACGTGGACAACGGCTATGATATCTCTGACTACTTCGCCATCATGAGTGACTTCGGCACCATGGAAGACTTTGACGAGATGCTTGAAACCGCTCACAAGCACGGCATCAAGATTCTGATGGACCTGGTCGCGAACCACACCTCCGATGAGCACCCCTGGTTTAAGGAGTCCCGCTCGTCTAAGGACAATCCCTACCGCGACTACTACATTTGGAAGGACCCGAAGGGCTTCGACGAGGACGGCAACCCGATTCCTCCGAACAACTGGGCATCCGAGTTCGGTGGCCCGGCGTGGGAGTGGGACGAGGCGACCGGCCAGTTCTACCTGCACATCTTCTTCAAGGAACAGCCCGACCTGAACTGGGAGAACGAGAAGGTTCGCGAGGACCTGTACTCCATGGTCCGCTGGTGGCTGGACAAGGGCGTTGACGGCTTCCGCCTGGACGCTATCAACATCATCTCCAAGCCCGAGGGTTTCCCGGATGACCCCTCCACCGACTTTGAGAAGCACACCTCCTCGATTCCGTTCGTCATTACGAACGGCACCATGGTGCACCCGTGGATGAAGGAACTGACCCGCGAGACCTTCAGCCGCTACGATGTGATGACCGTGGGCGAGACCAGCGCAACCAGCCCCGAGGACGCTAAGCTGTGGGCCGGCTACCACACCGGTGAGCTGAACATGATCTTCCACTTCGATCACATGGGCGTGGATAACGACCCGAACGGCAAGCTGGGCGGTAAGTGGTCCTACGCGCCGTACAAGCTGACCGAGCTCAAGCGCATCCTGAACGACTGGCAGACCACCCTGGAGGGTAACGCCTGGGGTTCGTTGTACTGGAACAACCACGACCAGCCGCGTGTGGTCTCCCGTTTCGGTAACGATTCGGATGAGTTCCGCACCCTGTCCGCTAAGCAGCTGGCGACCACTCTGCACTTCATGCAGGGCACCCCGTACATTTACCAGGGTGAAGAAATCGGCATGACCAACGTGAAGTTCGATTCGATTGAGGATTACCGCGATGGTGACTCGATCCGCTTCTACGAGGACATGCACGTGGACCACAAGCGTCTGAGCCACGAAGAGGCGATGCAGGCGATCTACATCAAGGGCCGCGACAATGCTCGTACCCCGGTTCAGTGGGATGCTTCGGCAAACGCCGGCTTCAGCCCCGAGGGCGTGACCACCTGGATTAACGTGAACCCGAACTACCCGGCGATTAACGCTGAGGCTGTTCTGGCGGATGAGGACTCGATCTTCTACCACTACCAGCAGCTGGTGGCTCTGCGCCGCGGCGAGCTGAAGGATCTGATGGTTTACGCATCCTTCGCTCCGGTTGATTCGCTCCAGGTTCCGCACGATCAGGACGAGGCCGTGTACGCCTACACCCGTACCGGCGGCGCGGACGGTTCCCCCGCGAACGAGTCTCTGCTGGTGATTTCGAACTTCACCGCCGACGAGCTGGAGCGCGACTTCGCCGTGTTGAACGAGGCACACGAGTCTGGCGCCCGCGTCGAGCTGGTGAGCTCCAACTACAAGGACGACGCAGGTTCGACCCTGCGCCCCTACGAGGCAAAGGTCTACCACATCGTTCGATAGCGAAAGCTGTCCGACGGCTGCTGACCTCTAGGTCGGCGTAGAACCGCGGGAGGGCGGGGATTGTACGATCCCCGCCCTCCTTTTGCTGTACCCGCTCGTTGTGTGCTCGTTTCGGCTCCGGCTAACCGGAGAACGCAAGCTGAAGAATCGGCACCGCCAGCGCGATAAGACCGACGCTGACGACCGCCCCTGCGGCGATGACGGGGGCTGCGGTGCCCTCGTGCCGGTAGTGGGTCTCAAGGATCACGATATTGGCGGCAGGCGGCAGGACTCCCAGGATGAAGAGCACCTGCGGGTAGGCCAGTAGCTGGTCGAAGTGTACGCCCGCCGCGTCGTGCGCCCAACGGGCGAGCGCCAGCACGCCGAGGCTGTAGACGCTCACGAGCGCGGTGCGGAGCACCCCCCATCCGGCGGCCCGGGTCAGGTCTGCGCGGTGCAGCTTGGCGGCCCCGAGCCACATGCCCAGAACGATCATTCCGATAAAGCTGAAGACCCAGGTCAGCACCCGGTAGAACCCGGCTCCGTGAACACTCAGGAAGTGCCCTGCGGGCAGGCAGAGCAGGCCGATTACCACGGCGATAACGGGTGGGCTCGTGCGCAGCCCTCGCAGTACCCTGCGGATGGTTGCGCCGCGGCTCGGGGCGGTGGCCGTACGGGGTGGGGAACCTTCACCAGATTCGGCCCTCGAGTCGCCCCGTAGCAGCGAGGTACCCAGAATATCGCCCATGATGGAGTTGCCGATATACGCGCCGATGTAGACGCGCACGGCCTCATCGCCCCAGATGCCCGCGACCACGGGGATGCCGAAGAGCCCGGCGTTTAGGTACACGAAGGCGAGCTTCTGCACGGGATCTCGGGTAATCCGCCCGGCACCGAGCACACCGAGGAGCATCATAACCATGGTGGACGCGGCAACAAAGAACAGCTCGGGGCGGCTGGTGGCAACCGTGTAGATGATGACGGCGGGAATAATCCAGCGGGTCAGCAGGGCCGAGGCCCATTCCTTGAGCTGTCTGCCCCGGTGCTCGGGCAGGGTGAGGGCCAGCGTCAGCCCTGCAACCAGGTAGATGAGGGGCAGGATGATTCCCACAAGACGCTCCTTCGGTCACCGCGTTGGCCCTTATTTTGGATGCGCACCGCGCCGTTGCGCTAGGCCGCCTTTTCCATGGTCTCACGTTCGGGCACCGAGGACGGGCCGGCGAGGAATATTCTCGGGAATGTGAGCCTGTCTAATATCGCCCGCCTATACATTCAGATTAAGGTTGAGCATTTCACGGGATGCCATTTCGAAATTTTCGCGTCATATTGCATCATATTTGCCGAAACCCTCGTATTTTTTATACATCAAATTTACTCTAGAAATACGCAGAGATTGCATTTCCTACCGTATGAACTCGTCTGCCGTCCATACCCTCACGAAGCGAACTCAGCAGGATTAGTTCCCTTCAAGATCTCGCCGGGAGCACGCAATGCAGCAGCCTTACCTCTCCAGCCCTTCCGACTCCGGGGGTGTCCCCTCCCCCAAGGTAGCGCGTCAGAAAACCCCGCGCCGCGCCGCTCACCCCCACGCCGGGGTGCGTATCCCGTGGCGTTCCGCGTCCGCCGCTACGAGCGTTCCGGCGGTTGCCTCCGTAGCCTCTACCCGTTCAGAAGCTCGGGTCGAGGAACGCACGTTTAGGGTCCCGCACCCGGTACTGAGCCTACTGTCCTGGTTGATTGCGGTGGCAAGCGTCGCATGGCTCGCCGTTTTGGGCGTAAACCTGACTCACCTGGTACTCTCCGGCCTGGAACACGACTCCGATTTCCTGGTGCTGACCTACGGCGTGTACATGGCCTGCGCTTTTGGGTTCCTGTGTTTTGGGGCCTTCTTTGGTCTGCATTTTGGCCTGGGCTCGAGCGCACATTGGCGTAGTTCGATTCGCCACCCGAATCGGCCGTATTAAATATTTCTGTCCCGCTTAGTTTTGCGGAATTTTCCGGAGTGTATTTCTTTTATTTAGACTCGCAGTTTAAAAAATAAGCGGTTTTCTTTAATTTCGAAGAAAATATCCGTTTCGCATTAATATTTCTCTGCCCCATAGCTAAAGCCGCCCGGCGCATCCACAGCAGGATGCACCGGGCGGCTTCTTCACGGACTCTCAGCCATCTTAGGTTACACACTCAAAGGGGTTCAGGAGCCGAACATTCAGCCGCTCGAAATCTTTTACGTTACGTGTTACGAGAGTAAGACCATGGGTCAAAGCGGTTGCAGCAATCCAGGCGTCATTTTCAGGAGCTTTGTCTGGTACATGAAGCCCTGCACAACAATCAGCTACAGCTCCGTCGATAACAAGAGTCCGTTTCTGAAATTTCTCTCGGACTGCCAAAAACCATTCACGCAGATATGCACCTTGTGCCGGATCCTTACGCTCCATGGCGAGCACTCCACGCTCCAGCTCCATCAAGGTCACGACGCTAATATAGAGCGGCTTGTCTGAGTAAATACGAAACCAAGATTCAAAGACGGGGTCAGCTTTACCTCGAGAGAGTTTCCACAGCTCAGAAATGATATTGGTATCTAGCAGATACATCGTTACCCCTAGAACTCTACGACGGGGCGCTGATGCTTAGAGCGTTCAGGCACAGGAAAATCTTCAGGCAGATCTACATCCTCAGCAGGTTGAGGGTAGTTAGCGAAGAAGTCATAGAGAGAGGTTCCCTCATTCTGGTTGCGTGAGTATTCTTCGTAGGTCATGAGGACATACGTAGGTTCACCACGCTTTGTAATAATTACGGGTGAGTGTTGTGCCTGTTTTTGGGCTTTGGCGAGATTCTGGTTGAACTCGCGGCTAGTCATAACGGTCATGATTTCCCCCTTCTACTCATGACATAGAAAATATAAAGCATGTAACTACGTAGCTACATTATATTTTGCATCTGGTACTACGACAACCCCTCCATCTTCAGACCCGCTATATATCGTTAGGAAGATACGAAGAAGCCGCCCGGCGCATCCACAGCAGGATGCACCGGGCGGCTTCTTCACGGGAGAAGACTCACTCTCCCACGGGGATTACTCCCACGCAGGGATTACTCCCACTCAATGGTTCCCGGGGGCTTGGAGGTAACGTCCAGCACCACTCGGTTAACGTCCTTGACCTCGTTCGTAATGCGGTTCGAGATCTTAGCCAGCAGGTCGTAGGGCAGGCGCGACCAGTCAGCGGTCATCGCGTCCTCAGACGAGACCGGGCGCAGAACAATCGGGTGACCGTAGGTACGGCCGTCGCCCTGAACGCCCACGGAGCGAACGCCAGCCAGCAGAACCACGGGGCACTGCCAGATGTGCTCGTCCTGGCCAGCCGCGGTCAGCTCTTCACGCACAATGGCGTCAGCGGCACGCAGGGTTTCCAGGTTCTCGCGGTTAACCTCGCCGACGATGCGGATACCCAGGCCGGGGCCGGGGAACGGCTGACGTGCCACAATCTTCTCGGGAACGCCGAGCTCACGACCGATGGCGCGGACCTCGTCCTTGAACAGGGTGCGCAGCGGCTCAACCAGTTCGAAGGTCAGGTCGTCGGGGAGGCCGCCCACGTTGTGGTGGCTCTTGATGTTTGCGGTGCCGTCGCCGCCGCCGGACTCGACAACGTCCGGGTACAGGGTGCCCTGGACCAGGAACTTGATGTCTGCGCCCTCTTCGCCGGCCTCTGCAATCAGCTTGCGCTGTGCCTCCTCGAAGGAGCGGATGAACTCGCGGCCGATAGCCTTACGCTTCGCCTCGGGCTCGGTAACACCCTCGAGTGCGGAGAGGAAACGCTCCGACTCGTCGATGGTGATGACCTTGATGCCCATGGATGCTGCGTAGTCCTGCTCGACCTGTTCACGCTCGCCCTCACGGAGCAGACCGTGGTCGATGAAGAAGCAGGTGAGCTGGTCGCCAACAGCCTTGTGCACAAGCGCTGCCGCCACGGAGGAGTCAACGCCGCCGGAGAGCGCACAGATAACGCGGTCGCTACCGACCTGCTCGCGAATCTTAGCGACCTGCTCCTCGATGATGTTGTTGGTGGACCAGGTGGGCTTCAGGCCAGCCACGTTGTAGAGGAAGTTCTCCAGGGCGACCTGGCCGTAGTCGGAGTGCTTCACCTCGGGGTGCCACTGCACACCGCCGAGCTTGCGGGACTCGTCCACGAATGCTGCCACGGATGCGCCGGGGGTCTTAGCCAGAACCTCGAAGCCTTCGGGGGCCTCGGTCACGGAATCGCCGTGAGACATCCACACGTTCTGGGTGGTGGGGGTGCCGGTGAGGAAGGAGGAGTTCTCAGCGCAGACGACGGCGTCGGTTGCGCCGTATTCGCGCAGGCCGGTCTGGGCCACGGTACCGCCGAGGGTCTGGGCCATGACCTGGAAGCCGTAGCAGATACCGAAGATCGGCACGCCAGCTTCGAAAAGGGCCTTGTCGCCCTTGGGGGCGCCGTCGGCGTAAACCGAGGAGGGGCCGCCGGAGAGCACGATGGCTGCCGGGTTCTTGGCGAGCATCTTCTCGGTGCTCATGGAGTGGGGGACGATTTCGGAGTAGATGCCGGCTTCACGCACGCGTCGAGCAATGAGCTGCGCGTACTGTGCACCGTAATCTACCACCAGGACGGGACGCTCTTCGAGCTGGTCCAGGTTCACAGAGTTGGTCACGAAAATTACCTCAACGTGTTGGTGCTAATCCGCGCACTTGCGCGGGGATATATCTATTTTACGCTATCGCGGTGTGAGCTTGAACGCCCGTGGCGCGGGGACTATTCCGCCTACGACCGTTCTTTTTACGCTGCAGATAGAAGGCACCGCCCGGCGACCGCGGGGATAGCCCCGTAGCCGCCGAGCGGTGATTCATGACGCTACATTAGCCGCGGTAGGAAGGAACCACGGTCAGCTCGGCCTTCTGGAACTTCTTCAGCTCCAGGTAGCCGCAGTTAGCCATCGCGCGCTTGAGCGCACCGACAATGTTGCTGGTGCCGTTCACGTGGTGCGAAGGACCGTACAGGACCTCCTCCAGCGTGCCGACGACGCCCAGCGGGGTGCGCACGCCGCGCGGGAAGTCCAGCGAGTGCGCCTCGTTGCCCCAGTACAGGCCCTGGCCGGGTGCCTCGGAGGCGCGAGCCAGCGGAGCGCCCAGCATCACGGCGTCAGCACCCAGCGCGAGCGCCTTCACCATATCGCCGGAGCGGCCCAGGGAGCCGTCAGCAATCACGTGCACGTAGCGGCCGCCGGACTCGTCCAGGTAGTCCGAACGTGCCGCCGCCACGTCGGCGATGGCGGTTGCCATCGGTGCGGAAATACCCAGGCCCTGGCGGGTGGTCTGAGCGGAACCGCCTCCGAAGCCCACCAGCACACCGGCGGCACCGGTGCGCATCAGGTGCTTAGCCTGCGAATAACCGGCCACGCCACCAACGATGACGGGAACATCCAGCTCGTAGATGAACTTCTTCAGGTTCAGCGGCTCGTGCGAGGTCGAAAGGTGCTCGGCAGAGACGGATGCACCGCGGATAACGAACAGCTCAACGCCGGCCTTCACCACGGTCTCGTAGTGCTCCTGAGTATTCTGCGGGCTCAGCGAACCGGCAACCACCACGCCGGAGTCGCGAATCTCTTCCAGGCGTGCGGTAATCAGCTCCGGCTTGATCGGCTCGGAGTAAATCTGCTGCATGCGGGTGGTTGCGGAGGCGGGGTCCGCCTCGGGCAGCTCAACAATCTCGTCGAGCAGCGGCTGCGGGTCCTCGTAACGGGTCCACAGGCCCTCGAGGTTCAGCACACCCAGACCGCCCAGCTTGCCCAGGGCAATAGCGGTCGCCGGGGACATGACCGAGTCCATGGGCGCACCAATAATCGGGGTGTCGAACTTGAAGGCGTCAATCTGCCAGGAGGTGTCGACATCGCGGCGATCGCGGGTACGGCGGGTGGGTACCAGCGCCACATCGTCCAGGGAGTAGGTAGGGCGGGCGCTCTTGGAGAGGCCAATCTGAATTTCAGACATAGGTGAATCCTTTCGAATTCGGTTTGAGGGGTGCCGCCGGGCGTTATTCGCACCGATGCCCGCCCCGGCACCCGGGAGGGTACGGGACGGGCTCAACGGCGCACGGTGTGCACGCCGTGCGGCGAATCATCGTTGGTGATGCGTCTTAGCGACGGTAGTTCGGTGCCTCAACGGTCATCGTGATGTCGTGCGGGTGCGATTCCTTCAGGCCCGCGGGGGTGATGCGCACGAACTGTCCCTTGTTCTTGAGCTCTTCGATGGTGCGCGAACCGACGTAGAACATGGTCTGGCGCAGGCCACCTTCAAGCTGGTGAATCACGGCGGAGAGCGGGCCGCGGAAGGGAACCTGACCCTCGATACCCTCGGGAATCAGCTTCTCCTCGCTGGAGACGTCGGCCTGGAAGTAACGGTCCTTCGAGAAGGACTTGTGGCGGCCGCGGGTCTGCATAGCGCCCAGCGAACCCATGCCGCGGTACGCCTTGAACTGCTTGCCGTTCACGAGAATCAGGTCGCCGGGGGATTCGGTGGTGCCGGCCAGCAGGGAGCCGAGCATCACGGAGTCAGCGCCGGCCACCAGGGCCTTGCCAATCTCACCGGAGTACTGCATACCGCCGTCGGCAATCACGGGAACACCGGCGGGGATAGCTGCCTTAGCGGCCTCGTTGACCGCGGTCACCTGGGGCACGCCCACGCCCGCAATGATGCGGGTGGTGCAGATGGAACCCGGGCCCACGCCAACCTTCACGGCGTCGGCGCCGGCGTCGATGATGGCCTGAGCACCCTGGCGGGTTGCGGCCTGGCCACCGATGACGTCCACGTGTGCGGCGGCGGGGTCCTTCTTCAGGCGGGCAATCATGTCCAGCACGCCCTGGGAGTGGCCGTTTGCGGTATCCACGAAGAGGGCGTCCACGCCGGCCTCGACCAGGGTCATGGCGCGCTCGTAGCCGTCACCGAAGAAGCCGATAGCGGCACCCGCGCGCAGGCGGCCGTCCTCGTCCTTGGTGGCGCGGGGGTACTGTTCGGTCTTCACGAAGTCCTTGAGGGTGATCAGACCGGCCAGCTTGCCTGCCTCGTCCACGAGGGGCAGACGCTCAATCTTGTTGTGGGAGAGCAGGGCGAAAGCCTCGTCCTTGGAAACGCCGGGGCGGGCGGTCACCAGTGGCATGGGGGTCATGATGTCGCGAACGCGGATGTTCTCGAAGTCGCCGCGGGACATGTAGCGGATATCGCGGTTGGTGATGATGCCTTCCAACACGCCCTCTTCGCTCACGACGGGCAGGCCGGAGACGCGGTAGTAACCGCACACTTCGTCGTACTCGGCGATGGTGGCGTCCGCACCGATGGTCACGGGGTTGATAATCATGCCGGATTCGGAACGCTTCACGCGGTCCACGTGTGCGGCCTGGTCCTCGATGGAAAGGTTACGGTGAATCACGCCGAGACCACCCAGGCGCGCCATGGCGATGGCCATAGCGGAATCGGTCACGGTGTCCATTGCCGCAGAAATGATGGGGATGTTCAGGTTAATGCGCTTGGACAGGCGAGTGGAGGTGTCAGCCTCGGAAGGAATGACGTCGGTGTTGCCGGGCAACAGCAGCACATCGTCGTAGGTCAGGCCGGTGAAGCCGAAGGGATCCTCGGACAGAGCGGTGGGGATGGTCATTGTCTACCTTTCGGATGGTGTGCTTCGCCGGTGCGATTTTGCCGTGGGGAAGCGCTTTATACGGTGTCGCGATATGTACCCCACTCCCCCGGCGCGAGTACCAGGCGGAGGCCCACGCGGGTTCTGAGCGGGCGCGTCCGCCGGATGCTCCGGGGAGGGTGCGGAAACGGACAGTCTACCTTCTATGATAAGCCGCTTAGGGTTTCTTCGCTCGGAAGATACCGAGCCGCCCGAAGAATGGCGGCGGGCACCGGGTTCTTGCACGCGAAGACACCGATGCTGCGGCGTTGAGGGGATAGCTAGTGCCCGGTACCGCCTCCAGTTCAGGGGGCAGTACCGGGCACACACACTTTTTAGTCTTCTTCAGTTTCTTCGGGCTTCTCAACCACCAGGGTCTCGGTGGTCAGCACCAGAGCCGCGATGGAGGACGCGTTCTGCAGGGCCGAACGGGTCACCTTCACCGGGTCAATCACACCGGCTTCGATGAGGTCCACGTACTCGCCGGTCTTGGCGTTGAAGCCGTGGCCCACGGGCAGTTCGGAGACCTTGGAGACGATGACGTAGCCGTCCTCGCCGGCGTTCTCCGCAATCCAGCGCAGCGGCTGGACCAGGGCGCGGCGAACGATCTGCACGCCCACGTTTGCGTCGTGGTTATCCAGCTCCAGGCCGTCCAGCGCCTTCAGAGCGTGGACCAGCGCGGAACCGCCACCGGAGACGATGCCCTCTTCCAGGGCTGCACGGGTGGAGGACACAGCGTCCTCGATGCGGTGCTTGCGTTCCTTCGCCTCGACCTCGGTTGCGGCGCCGACCTTGATGACGCCCACGCCGCCGGCCAGCTTAGCCAGGCGTTCCTTGAGCTTCTCGCGATCCCATTCGGAGTCCACGCGCTCGATTTCGCGGCGCAGCTGCTGCACGCGGTCCTCGATGGCCTCGGGGTCGCCGCCGCCGTCCACGATGGTGGTGTGGGACTTGGTCACGGTCACGCGGCGTGCCGAGCCCAGGTGCTCCAGGGTGACCTGCGGCAGGTCAATGCCGAGCTCGCCGGTCACGACGGTACCACCGGTCAGGATCGCGAGGTCCTGCATGATGGCCTTGCGGCGGTCGCCGAAACCGGGGGCCTTCAGAGCAACCACGTTGATGGTGCCGCGCAGCTTGTTCACGACCAGGGCGGAGAGTGCCTCACCATCAACGTCTTCAGCGATGATGGTCAGCGGCTTCTTCGCCTGAACAATCTTCTCGAGCACGGGCATGATCTCTGCGATGGTGGAAATCTTGCCCTGGTAGAGCAGCACGAGGGTGTTCTCCAGGACAGCCTCGCCGCGCTCAGCGTCGGTGACGAAGGAGGGCGAGAGGTAGCCCTTGTCGAACTGCATACCTTCGGTGATCTCCAGCTCAATCTCGGTGGAGGAGCCGTCCTCGATGGTGATGACGCCGTCCTGGCCGACCTTCTCGAAGGCGCGAGCCAGCAGCTCACCAATCTGCTCGGACTGTGCGGAGATAGCGGCGACGTGCGCCACCTCGGGGCCCTGCACGGGACGTGCGTTCTCGAGCAGGCGTGCGGAGACAGCCTCCACGGCCGCCTCGATGCCGCGCTTGACGTCGGCGGGAGCAGCACCGCTGGTCACGTTGCGCAGGCCCTCGTTCACCAGCGCCTGCGCGAGCACGGTTGCGGTGGTGGTGCCGTCGCCGGCAACGTCATTGGTCTTGGTGGCGACTTCCTTCGCCAGCTGGGCACCCAGGTTCTCGTACGGGTCGTCCAGTTCAATCTCGCGGGCAATGGACACGCCGTCGTTGGTGATGACGGGCGCACCCCACTGCTTGTCGAGCACAACATTGCGCCCGCGCGGGCCAAGGGTTACCTTGACCGCATTTGCCAGCTTATCGACGCCGGCCTGCAGGGACTTGCGGGCGGCATCGTTGAATTCAAGCTGCTTAGCCATGTGTTCGCTACTCCTAGTGCGTCACAGAAAGAAAATGAGGGGGCAGATGATAGCTCATGCGCCGTACCGGATGAGCGGTACGGCGCATGAGCATCTGAAAGTATTAGTCGACGATTGCCAGAACGTCGCGTGCGGAGAGAATCAGGTACTCCTCGCCCTGGTACTTGACCTCGGTGCCACCGTAGCGGGAGAACACGACAACGTCGCCTTCCTTGATGTCTACGGGAATGCGATTGCCCTTCTCATCCACGCGGCCGGGGCCAACGGCGACAACGCGTGCTTCCTGCGGCTTTTCCTTCGCAGTCTCGGGGATGACCAGACCGGATGCGGTGGTCTGCTCAGCCTGTTCGATCTTGATAACGACGCGGTCTTCCAGCGGCTTGATGGCCATAATCGGTTCCTCCGGATTGTGGATTAACGTTTGGTGCGAGACGGCGGCGCGGTGATGCGCCAGAAGGCCGCCTCGAGTGCTACCTCAACTCTAGTTTCACCGGTGCTTTCGGTCAAGAAAACCCGCCCTCCGCCGGAGCGTTTCACCGCAAGGCGAACAGGGGTCGGCACCGGGTCTGGGGCGGCCCGGCGGGCGGGCTCCGGCAGGGGGCGTACTTCCCCGGGCGAAGGCCCGTAAAATGGGGACATGCCCCACAGCCCTAACGCATCCCACGAAGCTCTTCCTGCAGAAGAATACCCGTTCGGTTTTTCTCCCGCTCTGCCGCTGCCCCTCAGCGACAACGCGCTCGCGGCAGCCGATGAGCTCTATCCGCTGGGCTCCGACATCCTCGGCGCCATCACCTCCCTGCGTTCACGCGGGTTCAGCCCCGAGGAGTCTGCACAGATTATTTCGCTGGCGCAGGCCCGTACCCGTGCGCGCACCAAGTTCGGCGAGCGCGCCCGAACCCTCATGCTCACACAGGAGGCCTCCGAGCAGGCCACCCGCCCGGTGATTGCGCACTACCGCGCCGACCGCCTCGCGCGGGTTCCGGGACTCGTGGCCGATCTGGGGTGCGGTATCGGCTCGGATACCGCCGTCTACGCCGCGGCTCGCGGTTCCGTCGTGGCGGTGGAGCTCGATCCGCTGACCGCCTCGTTCGCCGCGGCAAACCTGGCGTTCTGCCCGCGGGCACGTGTGTACTCGGGCGATGTCACCGCCTACGACCCCGCCAGCGGTGCGGGCTCGGAGGCTCCCCTCACCGATGGCGCGGGCGCCTCCCCCGCCATTCTGTGGTTGGACCCGGCCCGCCGTGAGCTGCGCGGGGCCAAGAAGGCGCAGACGGAACGCCTCTTCGACCCGGAGGCGTTTTCGCCCCCGTTCTCGTTCGTGCTGGGCCTGGCGCGCACCGGCATGCCGATGGGTGTGAAGCTGGGGCCCGGTTTTCCGCACGAGGGTATCCCCTCCCCCGAGGACATCGCCTCGGAGGCGAACCCCGCCCCGCGCGTTGAAGCGGAGTGGATTCAGTCGGAGGGCTCCCTCGCCGAGCTCGTCCTCTGGTTTAATGCGCTGGCCCAGGAGGGCGTGGCCCGCACCGCGACCTCGGTGCGCGAACTGTCGGCCGACACGGCATCGCCCGCGACCGAGGCGGCCGGCAAGGTTGCCGACCTGCTGCCACCCTACGAGGCGGTGAGCTTCCGCAGCGCCCTCACGGTAGCCGAGGCCGAGCGGAGCGTGGAGGTTCCGGTATCCCTGCCGCAGCCGGGTGAGTACCTGCTGGAGCCCGCCCCCGCGATTGTACGCTCGCACCTGGTCGCGGAGTTTGCGCAGAGTATTGGCGCGCAGCTACTGGACGAGCACCTGGCCTATCTATGCTCAACCGAGCCGGTGGAGCATCCGCTGGTCACCTGCTACGAGGTACTGGAGGAGATTCCCCTGCAGGAGAAGCAGTTGAAGCGATGGGTGCGCGAGCAGGGTTTTACCGCGCTGACGATCAAGAAGCGCGGCGTGGATATTGTTCCCGAGCAGTTGCGTGCGCGTCTACTGGGTTCGGCGGGCTCTAAGCCCGCCAAGAAGAAACAGAAAAAGAACGCTAATTCTTCTGGTGGCGCGCAGGAGTCCTCGTACCGCCCGGCAACGCTGGTCTTCACACGCATCGGCGCGGGCAGAGATTCCCGCCGAGTCGGCTGGCACGTGCGTCCGCTCTAGCCTCGTCCAACCCCGACTGCCCAGTACCGTACTCGGTTACCGTTCGTGACGATTCGTTACGGTACCGGTTCCGGATTCTGCGCTCGACAGGGCGTTGAGCACCGCCAGACCGTACACTAGATACGGTGCCTAATAAAGATACGGGGCCTGATAAAGACATGCTGCCCAGTAGAGGTACTCCCCCGCGGAGTAGGCTCTCACCAGCTAGTCCCCTGCCGGGCAGATCTCACCGATAGCAAACTTCCGTAGTCGGCACTGTGTACGACACTATTTCCAGACGCAGGAAAGGTCCTATGATCGACTTTGCTTCCTCCCCTCAGTCCACCCTCGGCGTGGAATGGGAGATTGCACTCATCGACCGTGAAAGCGGCGAACTGACCCAGCGCGCCGCAGAGGTGCTCGGCATCCTGCGCGAGCGCCGCCCCGAACTGCTGGAGCCCGCCCCCGACCGGGCACACGTGACCGGGGAATTCCTGGAGAACACCATCGAGGTCATCACCGGCGTCTGCACGACCGTGGCGCAGGCCTGCCGCCAGCTGCAGGAGTTGACCGACACCATTCGCGAGATTACCGACGGGCTGGGTATCGAGTTCTACCCGGCGGGCACGCACCCGTTCTCCCGCTGGTCCGAGCAGCCCGTCGTGGCCAAAGAACGCTATCGGCGCGTCGTGGAGCGCGCCCAGTATTGGGGCCGCCACATGGTCATCTACGGCGTGCACGTGCACGTGGGTGTGGATTCTCGCGATAAGGTTCTGCCGCTCGTTGACGCGCTCACCAACTACGGGCCGCACCTACTGGCGCTCTCCTGCTCCTCCCCATACTGGGAGGGCATCGACACCGGTTACGCCTCGCACCGCACCCAGCTCTACCAGCAGCTGCCGACCAACGGCCTGCCCTTCCACTTCGACACCTGGGAGCAGTACAACGAGTACCTGGATTCACTCGTGGCGACCGACGTGATTAACGACCCGAGTGAGGACCGCTGGGATGTGCGCCCGGTTCCGCGCTACGGCACCATCGAGATGCGCTATTGCGACGGCCTGGCCTCCCTGCCGGATGTTGCCGCGGTTGTGGCGTTCACCCAGTGCCTGGTGGAGTACTTCTCCCGCCGCATTGAGGCGGGTGAGGGCATTGAGGTGCTCGCCCCCTGGCACGCGCAGGAGAATAAGTGGCGCGTTGCCCGCTACGGCCTGGAGGCTAAGATTGTGGTCTCTAACGAGCCGGTGCAGCGCACCCTGCGCGAGGACTTTGAGCTGCTTCTGCCCAAGCTGGAGCCGGTGGCACGTGACCTTGACTGCGAGGTGGAGCTGGCGCAGGTACGCCGCATCCTCGCCGAGGGTACGGGTGCGGATCGTCAGCGTGCGGTCTTTGAGAAGACCGGCTCTCTGCGTGAGGTGGCGCTGGATGTTGCCGCGCAGTCTCGTGCGCGAGCGCTGCGTTAGAGCCGCCCCCAGCTAAAGTTTGAATACAGAAAATGCCTCGGCGCAGTCCTTTGGGAGACTGTGCCGAGGCATTTCTACGAGCTTTTTTAGAAGCAGGCAGTTTAGAAGCAGACGGTGGTCACCGGCAGCGAGGAGTCCGTCGTGAAGTCCACGCCCGAGGGCTCGCGGCCCGCGGCGACCAGGCGGGCGCCCAGGGCGGCAACCATCGCGCCGTTGTCGGTGCACAGGGTGAACTTCGGAATGATTAGGCGCACACCCTCGGAGGCGCATCGGGCGGCCAGCAGCTCGCGCAGACGCGAGTTTGCCGCCACGCCACCGCCGAGTAGCAGGGTCTTCATGCCCTGCTCGCGGCAGGCGAGCATCGCCTTCTTGGTGATGACGTCCACGACCGCTTCTTGGAAGGAGGCGGCGATATCAGCAACCGGGACCTCTTCACCGGCGGCTTCGAAGCTCTCAATCACGCGCGCCACGGCGGTCTTCAAGCCAGAGAAGGAGAAGTCGTAGCGGTGTTCACCGGGGTTCTCGGCGGTGCCCATAAACTTGCGGTTCGACAGTCCGCGCGGGAACACGAAGGCGTTGCGGTTGCCCTCGGCTGCCGCGCGGTCGATGGCGGGACCGCCCGGGTAGTTGAGGCCGAGCAGGCGGGCGACCTTATCGTAGGCTTCACCCGCGGCATCGTCGAGGGTTGCACCGAGCAGACGCACATCGGAGGTAATATCTCGCACCTGCAGGATTTCGGTATGACCGCCAGAAACCAGAAGCGCGCCCAGGCCGCCCGAGCCGGCGTTGGCCAGCAGGTCGGAGCCGTCCTCGGTGCCGTTGTCCTCGAGCAGGCCAACGCCAACGTGCGCTACCAGGTGGTTAATGCCGTAGAGGGGCTTGCCGGTGGCGATGGCGAGCGCCTTTGCCGCGGAAACACCCACCATGAGTGCGCCAGCCAGGCCGGGGCCCGCGGTGACGGCGATAGCGTCCACCTGATCGAGGGAGATGTCCGCTTCGGCGAGTGCCGCCTTGAGGGCGGGAATCATCGCATCCAGGTGGGCGCGAGAGGCGATCTCAGGAATCACGCCGCCGAAGCGCACGTGCTCCTCCATCGAGGAGGAAATGGTGTTGCTCAGCAGCTGCGCGCCGCGCACAATGCCGATTCCGGTCTCGTCGCAGGAGGATTCAATGCCCAACACGAGGGGTTCGCGAGTGCTCATAGTTCGTCTTTCTGTCGCGCGGCCTCACGTCGGCCGCGCGTAGTAATGCTGTGGTGAAGAAAATGGCTGAGGAATGAGGGGGAATACCGTGCTATCTAGAACGCACATTCCATGATAATGGCGTCGGTCCCGTCATCGTAGTAGCGGCGGCGCACGTGAATCGCACGGTAGCCGTTGCGTTCGTAGAGGCGCTGGGCGCGCGGGTTGTCGGCACGCACCTCCAGCAGGATGCGCTCGGCCCCCAGCTCGCGGGCTCTCGCGTGCATCTGCTCGAGCATGGCCCGGCCGAAGCCGTGCCCCTCGTACTCGGGAAGCACACCGATGGTCTGCACGTCAGCGGTATCGGCGACCACCATGGTGCCGCAATAGCCGATAGCGAGCCAGGTATCTTCCCCATCGGTGAAGTACCGTTCGGTAACGGCATCCGGGTCATCGCCCGCCGCGTTCTTCGTAGGGATCTCCAGCAGGTAGTACGTGCGGGTCGGGTGGGTGATTTCCGCCAGGAACATGTCGATGTGCCAGGCGTCGACGGGGAATAGGGTGGTCTCCATGGCATGCATGGCCTGCACATCGGGCAGCTCAGCCACGCGCAGGCGAGCACCTATGGCCAGACCGTCCCGCACGATGTTTTCGGAGTTCTCAGTGGAGTTCTCGGCTGCGCTCATTTAGCCCTCCCTCTGCCCGACAGTTTGTGCGGTAGCCCGTGCGGCCTGCTTCTGCTGGCGGGCCAGCATCGCGGCGGGGATCTTCGCATCGGAGTCACGCAGGTACAGGGCTGAGGTGTCGGGGCTCAGGGCGTCAAGGCCCCGTCGTGCCGCGGCAGCCAGCAGGTACTCGGCGTGGGGGTGGATTCCCTCCCCCGCTTCCACAAGATCCCAGCCCAATTCGCGCAGGGTTTCGGCGTACAGGCCGGCACCGTAGCCGTAGGCGTAGGAGGGGCCCTCACCGGGCAGAATTTCGGAGGCGGGGCTCACGGTCGGCCCGTCCACCAGGCTGTAGCCCTCGGCGTTGACGCGGTAGCGTGCGGAGTAGACCTCGCGGCGGCGCGCATCGGAGGCGACCAGCAGCTCAGCGCCTTCCGCCTCGCCGGCTCCCCCGCCCTGAGCGAATACCCGTTCTTGATAGGCACGCTCGGCCAGAGCGGTCAGACTCATCATGCCGTACACGGGCACGGACCAAGCAAATCCCAGGGCGCGCGCGGTGACAATACCGGCGCGCAGGCCGGTGAAGGGGCCCGGGCCGGTACCGGTCAGGATCGCGTCCAGCTCCTCGCCGCGCACGCCGGCCTCCTGCAGGGCGGCGTGGGCGAAGGGGGCCATGACTTCGGCGTGGGAGCGGGTATCTTCGCTCTCGAAGCGGGCCAGAATATCAAAGGAAGCACCGGCTTCGGAGCCGTGCACGCGGGCGAGCGCCACGGATGCGGTGGCGGATGAATCAAGGGCAAGTACTAGCACCCTCCCATTCTAACGCGCACCCGCCGAGGCCCCCGGCGGGTGCGCCGGGAGCGATACGCGGTGCCCGAGGGACTCCGGGAGGCTTATCCCTCAGCGGGCCGCCCGCCATATCTGTGCGGGGGGGCTACGCCCCGCGGAGTCGGTCGGCGAGCTCCTCGAAGGTACCCTCCCAGCGGGGGCCGAAGGCGCGCACGCGCAACAGGCGAGGCTCGGGCACATCCGCCTCGAGGTCCTCACCATCCGAGCCGTCCTCGGCTACGCTCTCATCTTCGTCGTCCCAGCTGAATTCCTCCGAGTAGGCGAAGCGCGCATCGGCACCGGTCAGGCGGGTAAAGTCCAGCTCTAGGCGGGAATCGCTCAGGTGCTCGGCCTTGCCGCGACCCCACTCGATGACGGTCACCGAGCGCGGCAGGGAGAACTCCAGGTCCAGGTCGTCGAGCTCCTCGGCGCTGGAGAGGCGGTAGGCGTCCACGTGCACCAGGTCGGGGCCGCCGGGCCGGGGGCCCTCCGGCAGGTTCGGGTGCACGCGGGAGAGCACGAAGGTCGGGGAGATAACGCCCTCGCGCACGCCCAGCCCCTCCCCCAGGGAGCGGGTGAACGTGGTCTTGCCCGCGCCGAGCTCACCGGAGAGTAGGAGCACGTCCCCGGCCTTGAGGTATTCCGCCAGGGCGAGCGCCAGGCGGCGCGTGTGCTCGGGCCCGGTCACGTCCAGGTCGAGGGCGGCGGAGACATACTCAGACATCTTTACCCCTCGCGCTCTTCGTTTGCGGTCTCGGCGGTCTCGGTGCCCCAGAGCCCGTCGAGTTCGGCCTCCACCCAGGAGCCGCCCACGTACACGCGGGGCACGCGGTACGAAATGCGGGTCACGATTTCGTAGTTAATGGTCTGCGCGGTCTCGGCCCATTCCTCGACGGGAGGGTTCTCGCCGGCTCCGAAGAGAACCACCGGGGCTCCCAGGTAGCCCAGCGCGGGGTCGCTCAGGCCCGCCTCGCCCAGGTCGACAACCATCTGGTCCATGGCGATGCGACCCACCACTCGGTAGTTCTTACCCTCCGGTCCCGCGGGGATACGCCCGGCCGCTTCGTCCTGTGCGCCGGGGTAGATGCGCACCGGCGCGTTCTCCGCGATGCGGGGCACGCCGTCGGCGTAGCCGAGGGGCACCAGAGCCAGGGTCGTGGGCTTCTCGGTGTGGTAGCGCAGCCCGTAGGAAACGCCCTGACCTGCGGGAACTTCCTTCACGTTGGCGATGTAGCTGCTCACCGTCATGGCCGGTTCAAGCCCCAGGTCCGCGGAGGTCGCCTCGGGAAGCGGAGAGAGGCCGTAGAGGGCCAGGCCGCAGCGCACGCCGTCGTCGAGCAGGCTCTCATCGGCCTGCCAGCCGTCCAGGGCGGCGGTCAGGGTTGCGGGAGAGTTAGCCAGGTGCACGAGCTCGGGGGTCAAACCCGCATCCTTCGCCCGGGCGACGAAGCCCTCCAGAACCTTCAGCTGCTCCGCGGTTTCGGAGCGGAGGGGTTCGTCGGCCACGGCCAGGTGGCTGAAGATTCCCTCCACGCGGACCAGGCCCTCGCGTTCCAGCTGGGCGGCGCGGGCCACGAGGGCCGGCCACTCTTCGACCGTGGCGCCGTTGCGGCCCAGGCCGGTATCGGCCGCCAGATGCACGATGGCGCGCTCGCCGGTGCGTTCGGCGGCGGCGGCAACCGCCTCCAGGTCCCAGCCGGAGACGCCCAGGCGAACGCCCTCGCACAGGGCCGCGTCAAAGTCGGTGGAGGGGGTGTGCAGCCAGGCGATGAGGGGGGCTTCGATACCGTCGGCACGCAGCTCCAGGGCCTCGTTGACGTGCACGAGACCGAGCATGTCGGCGCCGGCGGCCAGAGCGGAACGAGCCACCGGGTAGGCACCGTGGCCGTAGGCGTCCGCCTTGACGATGGCGATGAGCACGCGGGGGCCAATCAGCTCCTTGAGGCGGCGCACGTTGTGCTCGATGGCGTCGAGGTCAATGTACGCGGTGCGTTCCTCACGCTCGGGGGTGCAGGGCGGGCAGTACAGCGGTGCGGCCTGTTGCTCGGAGGGGTGGGTCATGTCCGTCGAGGTCTTTCTCGTGGTGGGTTCTTTCGTGGGCCGCCGTGAGGCGGCTAGTCTGTACTAAATTCTAGACCTCCCGACGTGCGAAAGTCCTGTCGCGATACACTAGGCGGGTAGGTCTTTGCGCTGTGCTATAGAGAGGAAAGCGTCGATGAGTAGCCCCGAGGCAGTCCGAACGGTTCACGTGTACTCTATGCACACCGACCCCTTTGCACAGCCCGGTAGCGGGGATGCGGGCGGCATGAACGTCTACATCGCGCAGTCCGTGCGGGCCATGCTCACCATCAATCCTCAGCTGAAGGTCGAGGTTTTTACGCTGAACCGCACCCCGCAGGCTCCCGAACGGGCGCATGTCGAGGACCCCGAGTGGGGTTCGCGCCTGGTACGTCACTACATTGACGTTCCCGCGGCGCGCGAAGCGACAAAGAATGACCTTGCCGAATACCTGGAGGACTTCGCCCAATCCTGCGTCACCCAGGCCATGAATGTTCCCGATGTGATTCACGCGCACTATTGGCTCTCCGGCTGGGCTGCGGTGCAGGCAGAGGGCGCGTGGAGCCGCAGGCTCTTTCCCGGGCGGGTTCCCAACGGAGCCGACGACTCCGGTAGCTCCGATGGTTCCGGCGAGCATCGCCTCTCGGCCAGGGCCGTCACAATTTTCTTCACCCCGCACACCACCGCGGCCGCCAAGGATGCGCGGCGCGGCCCGGGCGAGCCCGCCGAACCGCGTATTCGCCACAGCATCGAGAACCGGCTACCGGCCTTCGTGGACGGGTACATTGTGAACACCCCGCTGGAGGCCGAGGAACTGGCGCAAAGCCACCCCAGCCTCTCCGGGCGAATCAGCATTATCACCCCGGGAGTTGATACCGACATCTTCCGCCCGCTCCCCGGCGTTCACCCCGATCACGACACCTCCGAGACCCGGTGCCGCATCGTGTTTGCCGGCCGACCCCAGCCGTTGAAGGGGCCGCACCTGCTCGTGGAGGCGCTCGCCCTGCTCCCCCGGGACCTCCAGGGGGAGCTCGATATTATTGGCCGTTCCGAGTCGGACTACGAGCAGCGTCTGCTGGAGCGCGCCGCCGAGCTCGGCCTCGCCGATCAGGTTCGACTGAAGGATCCGGTACCGCCGGAGGAGCTCGCCCGCATCTTCCGCAGTGCCGACATCGTGGCCTGCCCTTCCTCGTCTGAGACCTTTGGCCTGGTCGCTCTGGAGGCGCAGGCCTGCGGTGCGGCGGTCCTCGCCTCCGACGTTGACGGCCTGCGTTTTGCCGTGGAAAACCACCGTACGGGTCTGCTTGTGGCGCCCCGCACCGCCGAACGCTGGGCGGTGGCTATCGAACGCCTCGTGCGCGCCCCGTACCTGCGCCACTCCCTGGGGGCGAACGCGGCGGCCCGCGCCCGTTCGATGAGCTGGGAATCCACGGCCCGCAAGACTCTGGACGTCTACGAGACCGCTGTGCCGGTGCCTCGGCCCGCTGAAACATAGCCGCTTCGCGAAGCTTACATCACCCTCGACTTTTCTACTTCCACCAATTCCCCAAAGGAGCTTTCATGTCCTTCTCCATGAGCCGCGATGAATTCGCCGCTTACCTGGACTCCGCCCGCATTACCGGCGAGGTGGCAACCCCCCGCGAAAACAACCTAGACCATATTCAGGGTTTCCTTGACGGCAACGAGCACCTCGAGTTTGGCGTGCAGTGGACCCGCGATTGGGACTACGACTCTGTGTTTGAGGTGATGGTTCGCCGCGCCGGTCTGAACCCCGACCGCTCCCACACACACGGCCAGGACACGATCGGTGCGGAGCAGTGCATCAGCGCCCTGGAGGAGTACGCCCGTATCTTCGGTGATGCGGTGCGCTCCGGCTCCCGTATCCTGTTTGCGACCGGTCACCCGGCGGGCCTCTTCCCAATTTATGCGGTGCTGGCCGCGGCAGCCCGTGCCGCGGGTGCCGAGGTCCTTCAGATTGAAGAGGGCGAGCGTTTCCTGGACGGCGATGTCCGCCAGATTATGGACGTCGTGATGTTCGAGCAGTACGGCAATCTGCAGCACACGCACTTCCCCGGCCCGATGCGCATCGCCCTGGATCAGCTGCAGGCCCGCGGCGTGGTCCCCGACCTGGTGGTTTCCGATCACGGCATGGCCGGCTACGCCTCGTCGACTCGCAAGCTGCTGACGATTGGTATCGCCGATTGTAACGATCCGGGCCTGTTCGTGGCCGCGGAGCAGGGGGATCTGCCGGTGTGCGTGCCGATGGACGATAACGTCCCGCCGCGCCGTTACGAGCCGATGATTGATTTCATCCTGGACCGCGCGGGCCTCGAGCGCCCCTAGTAGGTTCTCGCCGTTTTCGTCATGGTTTACCCCGCTGGTTGGGTTGCCGTGTGTAACTCGATACCCCGGATTCGCAGGTTCCCGCCTCGCAAGGTCCGGGGTATCGTTTGTTGTCGCTGTTCCTCGTACTCGACCTACCGCGGACGGGCTTTTACGCTGTTCTGAGAATCCCTCCCGGAAAGATACACGCGGGTGCCAAATATAGCGCCCATCATTTAGTTATCTCCTAGTCGAGAAAGCTTATACATATTTCACCCTCTGTGATTGATTTCATCACTATAGGCGACAGATATCGCTATCGTTCTTCGGGACGGAAGACCCATAAACCCGTAGAATAGTTTACGGAACACGTTATTGTGCTTCTGGCTCGATATAACGCTCCATTAGGCGCCTCACCAGCGCCTTTACCGTAATCCCTGCCATTGTTTACTCAGCACGGTTACTGTTCACTCATTCAACAGACAAAGATAAGAATACGGCTCCTTGCACCGATATTTAGGGGTAAATGTGCCTATTCGCCGCTCTCTGTCCGCAGCACAGGACAAATTTCCGGGGAAGATTACACCGTTGAAAGTACAAGATCGTCTCAAAAAAATGTGGGGTGCAGACTTCGTTGTTAAACGAAGCTGGCACCCGAAGGTTCAGCGTGCCCTCTACCTGGGTGATTTTGCATCCATCACCCTGGGGGTTCTCGCTGCCCACCTTATTCGCTTCGGCCTAGAAAACGCAGACCTGCCCTACGTGAATGTCTGGCCCATTAACGTTCTGGACGGCCGAGTGCCCGCTCTGGATTACATTTTCCTGGGCGTCGGCATGATTATCGGCTGGTGGGTTATCCTCCAGCTCAATGGCTCTCGTAGCCTGCGCATCATGGGCTTCGGCACCGAGGAGTACCGCCTCATCACTCGCGGTACTACCTACTTCTTCTGCGGGCTTATTATTCTGGCGTTCTTCCTCAAGGTTGACGTCACCCGCATGTACTTGCTGATTGCTTACCCGCTGGGCCTTCTCCTCCTGCTCATCGAGCGTTGGCTGATTCGTCAGGGTCTGGTGCGTTCGCGTACCCGCGGTCGTGCGCTCACTCGCGTCATGATTATTTCTGATGTGACGACCGGTCAGCACCTGTACAAGAACCTGGAGGGCGTGATCGCTTCCGGCCTGTCCCCCGCTGCGTTCTATCTGCCCGGTTTCACCCCGGGTACCACTGTTGCTGGTGCACCGATTCCGGTGCTCGGTTACAGCACTTCTCCGGCTGACATTATGGATGCTATCCGCGAGAACGATATTCACATGGTTGCTGTTACGAATGGTCACCACTTGAGCCCGGATCAGGTTCGCCTGCTGGGTTGGAAGCTCGCGGACGCCCACATCTCACTGATTATGGCTCCCGCTACGACCGATATCGCCGGCCCCCGTATGCACATGCAGCCGCTGAACGGTCTGCCGCTGGTGCACGTGTCGACCCCGCGCATCACCGGCTTGTCGGCCTTCTTCAAGCGCTCCGTGGACGTCATCGCTTCGGGTCTGGGTTTGATTCTGCTGTCCCCGCTGTTCCTGGTGGTTGCTCTGCTGGTTAAGCGTGATGGTGGCCCTGTCTTCTTCCTGCAGAGTCGTGTGGGTCTGAACGGTGAGCTGTTCAAGATGGTGAAGTTCCGTTCCATGCGCACCGATGCGGAAGAGGTCAAGAAGCGCCTCATGGAGCAGAACGAGGGTAACGGCGTGCTCTTCAAGATGAAGGATGACCCGCGTATTACCCCTATTGGTAAGTTCATCCGCAAGTACTCGATTGACGAGCTGCCCCAGCTGTGGAACGTGTTCATCGGCGATATGTCGCTGGTGGGCCCCCGCCCGCCGCTGGTGGAAGAGGTCGAGCAGTACGAGGACATTGCGTACCGTCGCCTGCTGGTGAAGCCCGGTATTACGGGTCTGTGGCAGGTGTCGGGTCGTAGCGATCTCTCTTGGGAAGAGTCGGTTCGCCTGGACCTCTACTACGTTGAGAACTGGTCGCTGACCGGCGACTTCATCATTCTCCTGCGCACCGTTCGTGCGGTCTTTGCGAAGGAGGGCGCGTACTAAGATACGCCGGGGTTTTCCCACCGGTGTGTATGCCGCTCTAGAGAGGTTGTCCCGGCACAGGCATCTCGAGCATCGCACGCCGATACGTAAATGCGTCGAAGGGGCGTGAACCCGTTGGGTTCACGCC
>NZ_KV797969.1:341451-383047 GCF_001809565.1 Rothia sp. HMSC072B03 | reverse complement strand
TGGGCGTGAACCCGTTGGGTTCACGCCCCTTCTACGTTTATCTGCCGCCGTATTCATGCTGCGATTGAAAGCCTCAATCGTTTAGGCAGTGGGCCGCGCGGGAGATTCTTTCCCTAATCCGCGAGGAGTCGTGCGATTACCTCCGGCAACATCTGAGCCACTCGAGTGGCGGGTGCGGGCCCATCCAGGGGGTCTGCGGTATTTCCGGTGACGCTGGCTCGGGCGGCCTGACCGTGCAGGTAGACGGCGAGGGCGCCCACTGCGGAGTAGGTGCACACCTCGATGGGCTCGTCGCCGGCGTTGAGCACTGCAATGGTTTGGGCCAGCAGAGCGCCGTAGATACCGGTTAGGGTATCTCCGCTACCGGCGGTGGCCAGCCAGGGGGTTCCGCCGGCCACGCTGTAGGTGGCGCCGTTGGGGGCCGCGATAATCGTGTATCCGCCCTTGAGCATGACGGTTGCGCCGGAGAGCTCGGAGGCGGCACGCGCCCAGCGGAAGGGTTCAGCGTCGATATCGCGGCGGCTGGGCACGATGGCATCCCCCAGATGAGCTTCCCAATCGCTGGGAGCAACCTCGTGCACGATGCGCAGGAAGCGTTCAAGCTCGCCGGCGTGCGGGGTCAGAATCTTGTGGGGTCCGAGGCGCTTACCGGTGGCCAGGTATTCAGCGGCCAGATCGCAGGCACCGGCATCCAGGATGGCTGGCTCCGGTGCGTGCAGTAGGTAGCGGTTCTTATCCAGCGAGTCGTGGCCGGATCCGGAGCCACCGGCCCATACGGTCACCCGCTGCACTGCGGGGGTTCCGGAGAAGTAGACGGCCTCGGGGTTGTGGGCAATCATGAGCTGGCGTAGCTCGTGGGAGTTCGTGCCAAAACGTACCATACCCACGCCGCAATTGAGCGCGGCGCGCACGCTCATCAGGGCCGCCCCCGGGTACTCGAGGCTTCCGGTGAGCATACCGAGCACCCCGCGGGTGTACTTATGAGAGTGGGCGTTGGGGACCTCGAGGGTATCGCGGAAGTCTTGTCGTTCCATGACGCGCATGGCGGGCTTGAAGCGGTTGAGGGCTTCCGGCACACCTAGGGTGTAGAGCTTAACGTCGCCGGCGTGCTCGCTGTGAACGGTTCCGAGCGGTAGCTTACGGCCGATGAAGGTGACGGTGCGGTCAGCGCGCAGAACGGGTTCGTGAACGGTCCCTCGGTTGTTGTCGATACCAGAGGGGGTGTCAACGGCAAGCACTCGGCCGAGGCGGCCCTTCTTCTGGGTTGCGCACAGGGTACGCAGGAACTCCCCCGCTTCTCCTCGCACGGCGCCGCTCGAGCCAGTTCCGAGGATGCCGTCAATGATGAGGTCGTATTCCTTCACCTGTTCCAGGGCTTTGGCGGGGTCGAGCACCCGCGTGCCTTCGCCGCCCTCACGGGCGATAAGCTCTAGGTTCTTTTCGCTGGGTTCGAAGACCACGGCGTCCACACGGTGCCCGTTAGCGCTCAGCCGAGCGCCGGCATAAACGGTGTCAGATCCGTTGTTGCCCGGGCCAACGAGCAGGAGTACGGAGGCTCCCTGTCGGCCATCGAGCAGGCCAATGGCTTCGGTAGCGACCGCGTCGGCGGCACGCTGCATAAGGTAGCCGTCGTAGTCGGGTGCCTCGATGTAGGGCTTTTCCGCTTCGCGAATCTGGGATGCGGTGTAGATAAGCTTCATTGCTGTCTCCTTAGTGGCGGCGGATGGACCGGGGTGCCGCGGGGCGCGGCGGGTGGGACCTGCGGCTAAACGATGGCGCGAAGAATCCTCTTCTACCCCTCGTCAGCGGAGGTTTCGGTGATGACGCTGAGCCGGTAGCTTTCGGGGTTGAACTTCCGCAGGTGCTCCAGCTCGGCGTCGCTCAGATACTCTGCGGTAGCGATGGCAATAGCCATGGGCTCATCGTGGGTGAGTGAAAGGTGGATGCGGTTAATCCCGAGCTTTCGAGCGCGGTCGGCGATAGTACCGCGAATGATGAGGTAGGGCTGCCCGCTTTCGGCGGTGGCGACCTCGCAGTCCTGCCAGTTGAGCCCGGCGGGCGCTCCGAGAACCTTGGCGACGGCTTCCTTGGCGGCGAATCGCACAGCTTGGGAACGCACGTTACGGCTTCGCTCGTTGGGGGTGAAAATGCGGCGTACGAAGGCCGGCGTTTCGGTGATGATCCGTTCGAAACGCTCAATATTGACGGTATCTACGCCGATTCCCATGATCATGAGGTACACCTTCCCTTGGCGGGTACTACGGCCGCGGTCGTTGCGGCTTCTCTTGTTTTAAGTCTAGCGAGCTTCCACGCTTCTGTGCGGCTAAGCGTCAAATATGACGCGTTTCAAATCTCCTGACGTTCCTGTTCGGTTACTCTGCGCGTTGTCTTGTACTCGTCATTCGGATAAATGCAAAGGGCGGTGGTTGAGTTCCCTAGGGAACTCAACCACCGCCCAAGCGTTACAGCGTTCGAGCCGTGTGATTACTCCACGGTCACTGACTTTGCGAGGTTACGCGGCTGGTCAACGTCCAGGCCCTTGGCTTCAGCCAGTGCGCATGCGAAGATCTGCAGGGGCACGGTTGCCAGCAGCGGCTGCAGCAGCGAGGGGCATGCCGGGACGGTGATGAGGCGGTCTGCGTAGGGCTTGACTGCCTCGTCGCCTTCCTCAGCAATGACGATGGTGAAGGCGCCGCGAGCGCGTACCTCCTGGATGTTGGAGACGACCTTGCCGTGCAGGGAGTCGCGTCCGCTTGCGGAGGGAACCACAATAATCACGGGCTGACCCTCGTCAATCAGAGCGATCGGGCCGTGCTTGAGCTCGCCAGCGGCGAAGCCTTCAGCGTGGATGTAGGTGATCTCCTTGAGCTTGAGTGCGCCCTCCATAGCAACGGGGAAGCCCACGTGGCGGCCGAGGAAGATGACGGAGGAGGCATCCTTCATCTCGACGCCCAGTTCCTTAACCGGTGCGTCGTTGTCGATGACCTTCTGAATCTTCTCGGGCATCTGCTGCAGCTCAGAGAGGATCGAAGCAATCTCGTCCTTGTACTTGTTGCCGCGCAGCTGTGCCAGGTACAGGCCGAGCAGGTATGCTGCGGTAATCTGTGCCAGGAACGCCTTGGTCGAGGCCACTGCGATTTCGGGGCCGGCGTGGGTGTACAGCGCGGCGTCGGATTCGCGGGGCAGGGTCGAACCGTGGGTGTTGCAGATGGAGATAACCTTTGCGCCCTGTTCGCGTGCGTGGCGCACGGCCATCAGGGTGTCCATGGTTTCGCCAGACTGCGAGAGGGCCACAATCAGGGTCTTCTCGTTCACGATCGGGTCGCGGTAGCGGAACTCGTGGGCGAGCTCAACCTCGGTGGGGATACGGCACCAGTGTTCGATGGCGTAGCGTGCCACCTGGCCCGCGTATGCGGCGGTACCGCAAGCAACCACGATGATCTTGTCAATCGAGCGCAGCACCGAGTCGTCGATGTTCAGCTCGTCGAGGGTCAGATTACCATTCTCGTCGAGGCGGCCCATGAGGGTCTGCTCAACGGCGGTCGGCTGCTCGTGGATTTCCTTCTCCATGAAGGAGTTGTAGCCGCCCTTTTCGGCTGCGGCTGCGTCCCACTCGATGTGGAAGGGCTTACCCTCTGCGGGATTGCCCTCGAAGTCGATAATCGAGTAGTCGGTTGCGGTGATGGTCACGATCTGGTCCTGACCCATCTCCACGGCTTCCTTGGTGTAGTCGATGAACGCGGAGACGTCCGAACCGAGGAAGTTCTCGTTGCGGCCCAGGCCAATCACCAGCGGAGAGTTGCGGCGGGTTGCCACAACACGGTCCGGGTGGTCGGCGTGGATAGCCAGGATGGTGAAGGCACCCTCGAGGCGGTTGGAGGCGATACGCACGGCCTCGGTGAGGTCACCGGTACCGAGCTTGTTGTAGATGCTTGCGATAGTTGCGGCGGCTACCTCAGTGTCAGTCTGAGAAGTGAACTCCACGCCCTCGGCGAGCAGCTCAGCACGCAGTTCTGCAAAGTTTTCGATAATACCGTTGTGGACGACGGCGAGGCGGCCGTTGTCAACAACGTGGGGGTGAGCGTTGACGTCGGTGGGTCCACCGTGGGTTGCCCAACGGGTGTGACCGATACCAATCTGGGATTCCGGCAGGGGGTGTTCCTTAACCTCGTTCTCGAGGTTCAGGAGCTTGCCTGCCTTCTTACGGAATTCGATACCGTCGGGGCACACCAGTGCCACGCCAGCAGAGTCATAGCCGCGGTATTCCTGGCGGCGCAGACCTTCGAGGACCACATCGTATGCGTTGTGGTCAAACTTGTTACCGTCCGGAGCAGTGTCCAGACCTACATATCCTACGATTCCACACATGCTATAAGTTTATCTCATGGTCCAGGTTATCCGCGCAGGGTGAAAATCTGTTATTCGTCACGCTGGGAGCCATTTTTCTAACGCATCTTTTATTCTCTTTTGCTGCGTCCTCCCTTATTTCTTTACGCTTCTCTTTTGCCGGGTTTTATCCGATTGTATTTTCCCCGTGGACGTAAAGTTCGTACACTTGTATAAATGAGCTCCGCACCGTATTTTTCCGGCGATGACCGCTTTATGCGTCTCGACCGCTCTCGCTGGTCGCACCTGGCCGATGAGATTTCCGTTCCCCTCAGCGCAGAGGAGATTGAGTCCCTGCGCGGCCTGGGCGAAACAGTTGACCTCGAGGAGGTTCGGCGTATCTATCTGCCTATTTCACGTCTTCTGAACCTCTACGTCACCGCGGCGTCTTCCCTAAACCACATGACGAATGATTTTCTGCATCTGTCCCAGCGCAGGGTACCGTTTATTATCGGCGTGGCGGGCTCGGTCGCCGTGGGAAAATCAACCACGGCACGCATCCTACAAGCGCTTTTGAGCCGCTGGCCCTCCACTCCAAACGTCCAGCTGGTGACGACGGACGGATTTCTATACCCCAAGGCGGAGTTGCAGCGACGCGGCATCATGCACCGCAAGGGATTCCCGGAGTCCTACGATCGTCGAGCCCTGCTGGAGTTCGTTTCTAGGGTCAAGGCGGGCGCTGAGCGTGTCACGGCACCGAAGTATTCGCATCTGTACTACGACATCATCCCCGACGAGCGCATTGAGGTAACCGCCCCGGATGTCCTTATCCTCGAGGGTCTGAATGTCCTGGCTCCTTCGCACGCGGAGGGCCCGGAAACCTCCGATCTGACCCTCAGCGATTTCTTTGATTTTTCCATTTACGTGGATGCGCGCACCGAGGATATTGAGCGTTGGTACGTCGACCGTTTTCTGGCCTTGCGTTCTTCCGCTTTTACGAATCCCGAGTCTTATTTCAAGCGATATGCCGAGCTTAATGATGAGCAGGCCGTTGAGGTAGCAACGGGTATTTGGAAAAGCGTGAATGAGCCAAACCTCGTACAAAATATATTGCCCACCCGTGCTCGCGCCCACCTTATTCTTCAGAAAGGTCCGGAGCATACGGTGGATCAGGTTCTTTTGCGCAAGAATTAGTCCACCCCGCCTAACACAATACGTACGAATAGTTATCTTCAGGAGCTACCGTGGGACCGCACCCGCATCATCACCACTCTTCGCCTTTTCACAGCATCATGACCCGCCGCGCCGCTCTGAGCGTGGCGTTGGGCTCTGTCGGTTCGATTCTGCTGGCCGCCTGTGGCACCCAGGGCTCCGAGGGCTCTTCTGCATCTTCTACGGGTTCCTCCCCTGCCTCGTCGCCGAGCGTTTCCCCCCTTGCCTCCTCTTCATCTGCCGCAGGCTCCGCTACCCCGACCGCGAGCGCTACGCCGTCGGATTCGCCGAGCGTGACGCCGAGCGGCTCTCCGTCAGAATCGCAGGCTGCCTCTGCTTCTCCGGCGACTGCTCATCCGAGCGTGGAGTCATCGCCCGAATCTTTGCGTTGCCTGGTGAATAAGATGCGCCCCTTCGCCCAGATAGATTGGGAGCCGAACGACCTCGTGGATTTCGAGGGTCAACAATTGCGGGCAGAGGCCGCGCGGGCCGCGCACACCATGATGGATGCGGCCAAGGCCGAGGGCGTCACCCTCACGGTCTCGAGCGCGTACCGCTCCTACGCGGTGCAGCAACAAACCTATCAGCACTGGGTTTCGGTCAACGGCCAGCGGTTGGCGGATCAGCTTTCGGCCCGTCCCGGTTATTCGGAGCACCAGACGGGCCTTGCCATCGATTTTTCTTCCCCCGAGGGATGTCGCCTGGAGGAGTGCTACGAAGACACCCGGGCCGGACGCTGGCTGGCTAAGAACGCCCCGAACTATGGGTTTATCCTGCGTTTCCCCAAGGGTCAGCAGGCCATTACGGGCTACCTCTTTGAGCCCTGGCATTACCGCTACCTGGGGAAGGACCTTGCCTCGCGATACACGGTATCCGGCGCCGGCACCTTGGAGGAGTTCTTGGGAACCGGCGCGGCCCCCGATTATGCCTCATAGATGCTTCCATTTTTGGTACCTACTGAGTTTCTACTTTCCCGCTCAAAGGGAGAAATCAACCGGTTTTAATTCGGTATTTTTGATACATATTTAAACTCCCAAACGGCTTATTTGCAGCCCCCCGAGGGCCCTTTATCCCCATTTAGTGTGACTCAAACCTTAAGGTTGAGCCCCTCAACCTTGCAATGTGAAGAAAAACACATACTTTACGGCGAAAGTTTTCCCACAAATTGTTATTTTGAGCATCGATTAGCCGCTATTCTATATCTCATGCTTAAGGGTTTTAAAGATTTTGTAATCCGCGGTAACGTCATCGACCTCGCAGTTGGTCTGATTATGGGTACCGCCTTCACCGCTGTGGTGACCTCGCTTGTCCAGGCCGTCCTGATGCCGGCTATCTCCATGCTGGTTGGCTCCCCCAACTTCGACAACTTCCTGGTCTTCGGCCAGATCAAGGTTGGCGTGTTCCTAACCGCTATTGTCAACTTCATCCTGATTGCAGTTGCTGTCTACTTCGCAGTTGTTGTGCCCACTCAGAAGCTGACTGAACTCGCGCTGGCTAAGAAGAAGGCTGAAGACGAGGCTGTTGAAAAGGAAGAGACCGAGCTTGACCTCCTGAAGGAGATCCGCGACGCTCTGGCAAAGAAGTAATTTCTCTGCTCTCTACCACTAATTTTTTAGACCCCCGTATCCCCTGTGGATACGGGGGTTTTCCGTATCCTCGTCCCCCCCTCCCCCGCCCAAGATAACGAAGAAGGGCTGGGAAGGTAACACCTTCCCAGCCCTTCTCTATCCTCCATTGCGGTCTTCGCACCGGAAGGATACGTTTAGAGTGCCAGTTCCTTAGCCACAACGCCAGCCAGCTGCTGAGCAACCTCATCAGCCTGCTCCTGGGTTGCAGCTTCAACCATCACGCGGACCAGAGGCTCGGTGCCGGATGCACGCAGCAGCACGCGGCCGCTCTCGCCCAGTACGCCTTCAGCCTCGCTCACAGCGGTAGCGAGCGCCTCGTTGGTCTTGACCGCCGCACGGTCAACGCCCTTGACGTTGATTAGACGCTGCGGGGTGGGTTGCATACGCGATGCCAGCTCCGAGAGGGTCTGACCGCTACGAGCCACCTCTGCAGCCAGCTGGATGCCGGTCAGAACGCCGTCACCGGTGGTTGCGTAGTCGCTCATGATGACGTGGCCGGACTGCTCGCCGCCAAGGTTGTAGCCGTGCTCGCGCATAGACTCGAGGACGTAGCGGTCACCCACGGCGGTGCGCTCAAGGTTAATGCCGTGCTCGCGCAGGTACAGTTCCAGGCCCAGGCTGCTCATCACGGTTGCGACGAGGGTGTCCTTGGCGAGCTTGCCTTCGCGCTTGGCGGCAACGGCAAGGATTGCCATAATCTGGTCGCCATCCACCAGGTTGCCCTTCTCGTCCACCGCCTGGCAGCGGTCGGAGTCGCCGTCGTGCGCAATACCGAGGTTCGCGCCGTGCTCAACCACGGCTGCCTGCAGCTTCTCGGGGTGGGTGGAGCCCACGCCGTCGTTGATGTTGGTACCGTCGGGATCAACAGCCAGGGCAATGACCTCGGCGCCCAGTGCTTCAAAAGCAGCCGGAGATGCCGCGTAGGCCGCACCGTTTGCGCAGTCCAGAACAATCTTCTGACCGGCCAGGGGCTTGTCCTCAGAGAGGGTAGAGACCAGGTGCTTCACGTAGGCCTCGGTACCGTTTTCCAGGGGCTTGACGGTGCCCACAGCGCCACCAGTCGGGTAGCGGAAGGCCTTCTCGCGGTAGACGCGCTCGATAGCGTCCTCAACGGAGTCCTCCAGCTTCTGACCGCCACGGGCCAGGAACTTAATGCCGTTGTCCGCTGCGGGATTGTGCGATGCAGAAATCATCACGCCGAAGTCGGCACCGGTGTGCGCCACCAGGTAGGCTGCTGCGGGGGTGGGGACGATACCGGCATCCAGCACGTCAACGCCTGCGCTAGCGAAACCAGCCTTCATCGCAGAGACGATAAAGTCTGCAGAGGATCGGGAGTCATTTGCAATCACGGCACGGGGACGTACGCCCTCTTCTACCGTGTCAAAACCCAGCACAATAGAGGCCGCCTGAGCGAGCTCCATAGCGAGGGCGGGGGTAATTACATCGTTTGCCAGACCGCGTACGCCGTCGGTTCCAAAAAGTCGTTCAGTCACCCTTTTATTTTACGATGCGCGTAAGTTTCTCCGCGCCCATACACCGCATTTTCTTCAGAATCAGAAAGTGATTTTCAGCGGCTACATATATGCTTCATAGCTAATGTTTCTATAGACACGCAAAGGTGCCTGCTCTCAGTTAAAAGAGAGGCAGGCACCTTCACAGTACAAGCTGTTTGTCGGTTATATCGCCGCAGGGTTGAGTTGCTGCTCTTCCCTATCTATCAACGCTTACTTGACGACGGGGAAGCCGTCGGGCGAGTCGCCAGACTCATCCTCAAAAACGTCGGATGCGGAGCGAACGATCAGCGAGTCAAGCTCGCCCACGACTGCCTCGTCCTTGGAGGGGTAATCGAACTGCGAGAGCACGTAACGCATTGCTTCCAGACGTGCGCGCTTCTTGTCGTTCGACTTGATAACGGTCCAGGGGGCGTCACCGGTGTGGGTGTAGAAGAACATTGCTTCCTTTGCCGCGGTGTAGTCGTCCCACTTGTCCAGGGATGCCAGGTCGGTGGGGGAAAGCTTCCACTGGCGTACCGGGTCGGTACGGCGGGAGGTGAAGCGTGCGAGCTGCTCTTCGCGGGTGACGGAGAACCAGAACTTGATGATGTGGATACCGGAGTTCACCAGCATGCGCTCCAGGTCCGGAACTTCGCGCATAAACTCGAAGTACTGTGCCTGGGTGCAGTAACCCATAACGCGCTCAACGCCGGCGCGGTTGTACCAGGAGCGGTCCATCAGGACGATTTCGCCGCCGGAGGGCAGGTGCTTAATGTAACGCTGGAAGTACCACTGGGTCTGCTCGATGTCGGTCGGCTTCTCCAGTGCCACAACGCGAGCGCCACGGGGGTTCAGGTGCTCGGTGAAGCGCTTGATGGAGCCACCCTTACCTGCTGCGTCACGACCTTCGAAGATGATAAGGATCTTCTGACCGGTGGACTTAGCCCAGAGCTGCAGCTTCAGCAGCTCAATCTGCAGGGCGCGCTTTTCCTTCTCGTATGCCTTACGGCTGAGCTTGGTGTCGTAGGGGTAGCCCTTCTTCCATGCTTGCGAGGTTTCGTCGTCCTTCTTGTCCTTGCCGAGGGCGCGGGTGAGGGAAGCCATTTCGTCCAGCTCTGCCGAGTAGTCTTCGACAACGGAGGTACGGCGTGCCTGGGGCTTCAGGGCTTCCTTAATGGCTTGTTTCTTCTCAGAACCGGTGTGTGCGTGTGCGCCTCCAGCAGCGTGCTGGTGGACTTCAGTCTGAGGAGCCTCCACTGCCTTCTCTGCGGGCTGGGTGGAGGGATTCTGCTCTGCCATGAGTGCTCTTTTCTTCCTGTCTGCTTTGACTCTTTAACTCTACCGGCAGGCACAAAATGTACCAAACGTAACAGTTAGGGGCACCCTATACCCTAGAGAGGAAATCGTCCGAGAGCTCTCGGCGGAGCAGACGAGACCCCAATTCCTCCCCCAGTTCTCAGAGTTCAATCCGGGTACGCAAAACGCCCCGCTCTCTAGGGAGAGACGGGGCGTAACGCTTCGTGAAAACCAGCGATTAACGCTTGGAGAACTGCGAAGCCTTGCGTGCCTTCTTAAGACCAGCCTTCTTACGCTCAATGACGCGTGCGTCACGGGTCAGGTAGCCAGCCTTCTTCAGTGCGGGGCGGTTGTTCTCGCGGTCGATCTCGTTCAGTGCACGAGCGATACCCAGGCGCAGAGCACCTGCCTGGCCGGAGGGGCCACCACCGTTGATGCGTGCGATGACGTCGTATGCGCCCTCAAGCTCGAGGAGCTTGAAGGGCTGGTTGACGTCCTGCTGGTGCAGCTTGTTGGGGAAGTAGTCGTCCAGGCTACGGCCGTTGATGGTCCAGTTGCCGGAACCGGGCACAACGCGAACGCGTGCCACTGCTTCCTTGCGGCGACCAACTGCTGCGCCTGCAACAGTCAGGGCCGGGCGTGCTGCCTTAGCCGCTGCGGGAGCAGCGGACTCCGAGGTGTAGCTGGTCAGCTCTTCCTCGACTACGATCAGCTCTTCGTTCTGAGCCACGATTTCTCCTATTGTTTCTCGTAGGCCCGAATTACTGGGCGACCTGGTTGAATTCGTAGGTCTTGGGCTGCTGTGCCGCGTGCGGGTGCTCGGGGCCAGCGTAGACCTTCAGCTTCTTGAGCTGCTGTGCAGCAAGCTTGTTCTTGGGCAGCATGCCCTTGACAGCCTTCTCAACCGCGCGAACGGGGTTGGTCTCAAGCAGCTCTGCGTAGTTCACGGACTTCAGACCGCCGGGGTAACCCGAGTGGCGGTATGCACGCTTCTGCTCGAGCTTTGCACCGGTCAGGGCGACCTTCTCAGCGTTCACGATGATAACGAAGTCACCGGTGTCAACGTGGGGAGCAAAAGTCGGCTTGTGCTTACCGCGCAGCAGGATAGCGGTCTGGCTTGCGAGGCGGCCGAGAACAACGTCGGTGGCGTCAATGACGTGCCACTGGCGCTCGACTTCGCCGGGCTTAGGAGTATAAGTGCGCAAAATATTGGCCTTTGTCTCGAAATGTACATACGGCGCTTAGTTGGGTATCGCGCCTTTTACTTACGTGCATGACGAACACCCGGGTGAGGACCGAGCTGCCGCCCGTTCTGCCCGTACTCTAGACCGCCTTAACGTCCTGCAACTAGACAGCGGTTAGAGCGCGCTCGGGTAGAACACGCACAACATATCAAGACTATACAGGACGGGACGGCCTTAATCCACCGCCTTCACCTTAAAAATCGGGGTTTTTGGCTTAAAACACGTTTTAAATTCCATCTGTGTAATTCGAATGGTGGAGCTTAGGGCCCGGCGGCCAGGTGAAGGTCCCTCTCCCTCTCTTTCCCTCCCCTGCGTTGAACGTTATTGCTAGGTCAGCTCGCTTTCCTCACGACGAGAGCGAGCCCTCTCAGCCTGCGTTCCGTAAAGCTCGGGATGCGGGTAGTAAATCTCCGCCAGAGCCAAGGCATGCGGAGGTGCCAGAGTCAGCGATGCCTCGCGCCCGGGATTCTCAATCCGCTCACGCAGCCAAGCCGCATCGCGCCTACCCGTACCGTACAGTACCAGGGCGCCGACGAGGGAACGCACCATGTGGTGGCAAAAAGCGTCGGCAACTACCCGCACCTCGATGATCCCGCTATCGTTGCGGCTAAAGCTCAGCTCCCGTAGCTCACGAATCGTGGTCGCGCCCTCGCGCGGTTTGCAGAAAGAAAGGAAATCTCGCAGGCCCAGTAGCTGGGTTGTGGCCTCGTTGAGCTGCCTACAATCCAGCGGCTCTGCAACAGCCCAGGTGTAGGTACGGTGCAGAGGATTAAGACCGTCCGCCGCGCCATCTGCAATGCGATATACGTAGCGGCGACCGGTAGCCGAGAATCGCGCATCAAATTCGAAAGGCACCTCGCTTACCGAGTGCACCTGAATCGCCCCCTGCAGAATACCGGCCAGGTTTTTTGGAAGGCCGAGGCGTTCCTCCGCGTCGTAGAGGCAACGCCGCAGAGCACCCTGCAGGCGGCGTGCCAGCGCGGGGGCCGGGTCGTCATCCCCGGTACGTCCCTTCAGACGATCCCAATCAGCCTCGGTCAAGTCGCAGTGTACGGTCTGCGCCTCGGCATGCACTCCGGCGTCAGTACGACCTGCAACCACCACACGATGCGGGCTACGCAGAATAAGCTCCAGCGCGCTCTCGAGCACACCCTGTACAGTAACCAGGTGTGGCTGAGCCGCCCAGCCGCTGAAGAGCGAACCGTCGTAGGCACAATCAATGCGCACGCGATGTGCAGCCACCAGGGGCCTTTCGACGGAACTATTTTCGGGTACGCCCTCTGATACGTTGAGCATAAATGCCTTTCGACGGTCGGTACGTTCGTGGAAGTAGCTCCATGATGCTTCGGTCAGATGTAGATACGCCGATCCGCCGCCCGCAGAAGCGGACGGCGGATCGGCAATATTTAGGCTAGGCCTACGTCAGAGGAATCCGAATTACTCGGACACCTTCTGAGCTGCTGCGCCACCGGCGGGGGCGTAACCTGCAGCCTCTGCAGACTCAGCGGAGTCGAACCAGATCTCAGCCTTGGTGCTGGAGTACCAGCGGGAACCGGGCACGTGGTACTTCATGGAGTCGGCGTTACCCTTA
The DNA here is from genome assembly GCF_001809565.1 of Rothia sp. HMSC072B03. NCBI lineage: Bacteria > Bacillati > Actinomycetota > Actinomycetes > Micrococcales > Micrococcaceae > Rothia > Rothia sp. HMSC072B03. The sequence goes on along the minus strand of NZ_KV797969.1, from coordinate 370,257 downwards.
ACCTCGAAGCCCTCGGGAGCCTCGCCGGACTCCAGGGGTGCGTGGGAACCGGCGGGCTGACCCTCAGCAGCCTCAGCCTTGGGGGCCTCAGCCTTGGGAGCCTCTGCTGCCTTCTCAGCAACCTTGGTTGCCTCGGCAACGGCGCCCTTGGATGCTACGGGCTCCATCACGAGCTCGATGACAGCCATGGGAGCGTTGTCACCCTTGCGGTTACCGATCTTGATGATGCGGGTGTAACCACCGGGGCGCTCTGCCATTGCGGGAGCAATGACGGTGAAGAGCTCGTGCACGACGGACTTGTCGGCAATCGAACGCAGCACGCGACGGCGAGCAGCCAGGTCGCCCTTCTTACCGAAGGTGATGAAGCGCTCAGCCACCGGACGCAGGCGCTTTGCCTTGGTCAGGGTGGTGGTGATGCGCTTGTGCTGGAACAGCTGCGCCGACAGGTTGTTGAGCATGTGGCGCTCGTGGGTCGGGGAACCGCCGAGGCGGGGACCCTTAGTGGGAGTAGGCATAGTTATTTCTCCATAGTTGCGTTCCCTAACGCCCCAGCAGCGGAGCCTCTTAGGGAATCAAGTTTGACTGATCCCGGGAGAACCGGGTGAACTATTCGGCCGAAATTATTCGCCGGAACCGTCTTCGTCATCAAGCGGGCGTGCGGCGGGCTCAAAGCCGGGAGGGGAATCCTTCAGGGCCAGGCCGAGCTCGGTGAGCTTTGCCTTAACCTCGTCAATGGACTTAGCACCGAAGTTACGGATGTCCATCAGGTCAGCTTCGCTGCGGGTCACGAGCTCACCCACGGTGTGGATACCCTCGCGCTTGAGGCAGTTGTAGGAGCGGACGGACATGTTCAGGTCCTCGATCGGCAGGGCCAGATCGGCGGCCATGGACTCGTCGGCGGGCGACGGGCCAACTTCGATACCCTCAGCAGCAATGTTCAGCTCGCGGGCCAGGCCGAAGAGCTCGACCAGGGTGCTGCCGGCAGAGGCAACAGCGTCACGCGGTGCGATGGCTTCCTTGGTCTCGACGTCCAGGGTCAGGCTGTCGAAGTCGGTGCGCTGCTCAACACGGGTTGCGTTCACGCTGAAGGTGACCTTCAGAACCGGAGAGTAGATGGAGTCAACCGGAATACGGCCAATCTCACCGTCGCCGACCTTGTTCTGTGCAGCGGTCACGTAGCCACGACCACGCTCAATAACCAGCTCAGCGTTGAAGTTTGCCGAGGCGTTCAGGGTTGCCAGGTGCAGGTCCGGGTTGTGGATCTCCACGCCGGCGGGAACCTCAATGTCGCCTGCGGTCAGTTCACCTTCGCCCTGCTTGCGCAGGTAGGCTACGACGGGCTCGTCGTTCTCAGAAGAGATGGAGAGCTTCTTGATGTTCAAGATGATCTCGGTGACGTCCTCGGTCACGCCGGGAACAGTGCTGAACTCGTGCAGTACACCATCGATGCGGACGCTGGTAACAGCGGCGCCAGGAATGGAGGACAGCAAAGTACGGCGGAGGGAGTTACCCATGGTGTAGCCGAAACCGGGCTCCAGAGGCTCGATGGTGAAGCGCGAGCGGTTGGGCGCTACGACCTCTTCAGTCAGAGTGGGGCGCTGTGCAATGAGCACTTTGTTTCCTTTCGGTGAGCTCCGCTATATGAGCCCACAGGTTGGGGAAAACATATCTTAGGAAGCAGACGGGTGTCTGTGCTCTCCGGGTACGCTCCGTGGAGTGTACCCGTCGAGGGATTAGGACGAAACCTAATTAGACGCGGCGACGCTTCGGAGGACGGCAGCCGTTGTGTGCAACGGGGGTAACGTCCTGAATCGAACCGACCTCGAGGCCTGCAGCCTGCAGGGAACGGATTGCGGTTTCGCGACCGGAACCGGGGCCCTTGACGAAGACGTCGACCTTGCGGACGCCGTGCTCCTTGGCGCGGTTTGCAGCGGCCTCGGCAGCCAGCTGAGCGGCGTAGGGGGTGGACTTACGGGAGCCCTTGAAGCCCATGTCGCCAGCGGAGGACCAGGAAATCACTGCACCGGTGGGATCGGTGATGGAGACGATGGTGTTGTTGAAGGTCGACTTGATGTGAGCCTGACCAGCAACGATGTTCTTGCTAACCTTGCGGCGGTTGGTCTTACGAGCTGCCGCAGCGCGAGTCTTGGGAGGCATTTTTGATTCTCCTACAAAGGTTTACTAATACGTTGGTCGGGTAGAGATACCCAACAGAGCAACGTGTCTTACTTCTTCTTACCTGCGACGGTACGCTTCGGGCCCTTACGGGTACGTGCGTTGGTCTTGGTGCGCTGACCGTGAACCGGCAGGCCGCGGCGGTGGCGCAGGCCCTGGTAGGAGCCGATTTCGACCTTGCGGCGAATGTCAGCTGCAACCTCGCGGCGAAGATCACCTTCAACCTTGTAGTTGCCTTCGATGAAGTCACGAAGTGCCACGAGCTCCTGGTCGGTCAGGTCCTTGACGCGGGTGTCAGGGTTGACGCCGGTAGCAGCGAGGGTTTCGTGTGCACGGGTCTTGCCCACGCCGTAGATGTAAGTGAGAGCAACTTCCACGCGCTTTTCGCGGGGAATATCAACTCCAGCGAGACGTGCCATACTGGCTTCTCCTTGTTGTTTTCCAGAGGTCTTTAGCATCACTGCCCGGGTTGTTCTGTCCCGGTCCCCGGCCTCTGAGTCCGGAGGTATCCGAAGTCGCCACATTGGACGCTACTTCGGAGCGGTGCCTATGACAATTCCGCCCGTAGGCGGTTATGAAGTCAGCTGCTAGGGATTAGCCCTGGCGCTGCTTGTGGCGCGGGTTTTCGCAGATCACCATGACCACACCGTGACGGCGGATCACCTTGCACTTATCGCAGATCGGCTTAACGCTCGGCTTGACCTTCATCGCATTCCTTTTGATTGCAACTTGATTACTGGCGAGATAAGAGGTTCCCTCACTTACGTTGGGGAACTATTTATCCCTTTGAACACGATTTAAACGCCGCCGGTGGGCGACGTTTATCTCGGGTTTACTTGTAACGGTAGACGATACGACCTCGGGAAAGGTCGTAGGGGCTCAGTTCCACTACCACTCGGTCCTCAGGCAGGATTCGAATATAGTGCTGACGCATCTTGCCCGAGATGTGCGCGAGAACCTTGTGGCCGTTATCCAGCTCAACACGGAACATCGCGTTGGGCAGAGCTTCAACCACAGAGCCTTCGATCTCGATGACGCCGTCTTTCTTAGCCATATCCTCCGCTAACGTCGGTGCCCGGCGCAGTTGCGTCGGACAAATGTATCTTCTGTTTATGAGCTCACCGAGGTGAGGTGCAGGCGTTTTAAGGCGCACTTAACACCGGCATAAACAACCAACTCATAACTCTACGGCAAATCATCTTTAAAAACAACCGTGATATCTATGACATCTGGCACTTAACCCGCAATGCCAAGAGGTAAAGCATCCCGCATATCACGACTCCGCGGAAGACAGAAAGGCGCCCCCCTCACCCGGCTCATTCCCGAGCAAGTCCCCGAAAAACGCCTTAACATTTTTCAAGGAGGAGGGGCACCGCCCCGTCCACACATCTGCTACTCTTCCTCTTCCTTAGCAGCAAGCTGGCCGCATGCACCGTCAATATCGGAACCGCGAGTATCGCGAATCGTCGTCGGAATACCGTGGGCACGCAGGCGCTCCACGAAGTTCTGCTCCACGCCCTTGCGAGAAGCCGTCCACTTCGAACCCGGGGTCGGGTTCAACGGAATCGGGTTCACGTGTACCCAACCGCGGCCGCGCTGCGCCAGCTTCTTGCCCAGCAGATCAGCGCGCCAGCCCTGATCGTTAATATCGCGAATCAGCGCGTACTCAATCGAGATGCGACGACCGGTCGTGCGGTAGTAGTCGTAGGCGGCGTCCAGAGTCTCGTCGACCTTCCAGCGCTGGTTAATCGGGATCAGCTCGTCACGCAGCTCATCATCCGGCGCGTGCAGAGACAGCGCCAGAGTGATGGGCAGCTTCTCCATCTCGAACTTGCGGATACCCGGAACCAGGCCCACGGTCGACATGGTCAGACCGCGCGCCGAGATACCCAGGCCCTCCGGAGCCGGATCAATCAGGCGGTGAATGGCCCCCATCGTCGACTTGTAGTTAGCGAGCGCCTCACCCATACCCATGAAGACAATGTTGGAAACACGCAGCGGACGAGTATCCTCAGAACCGCCTTCTGCTTCTTCCAGGCCCTTCATCTGCTTCAGATATCGGGCGCCGGCCACCACCTGCTCCACAATTTCTGCAGTAGAGAGGTTACGGGTCAGGCCCTGCTGGCCGGTGGCGCAGAAGGGGCAGTTCATGCCGCATCCGGCCTGCGAGGAGATGCACATGGTCACGCGGTTGTCATAGCGCATAATGACGGACTCAATGAGCGCACCGTCAAAGAGGCGGTGCACGACCTTGATGGTATCCCCACCGTCTGCTTCCAGCGTGCGTACCGGAGTCAGCAGTCGGGGCATGGCCTGCGCGACCATCTGCTCGCGTTCCTTGGCGGGCAGATCCGTCATCTCGGCGGGGTCGGTCACCAAACGCTCAAAGTAGTGCTTCGATAGCTGGGACGCACGGAAGGGCTGGTAACCCAGTTCCTTCAGAAATTCACGGCGGCCGGCCATGTCGAAATCCGCAATATGCTTCGGCGGTTTCGTGCGGCGCGGGGCCTTGAGGGTAATCTGCCCGGGCTTGGGGCGGGTGGTGGAGATTTCGACCGGTACCTTCGTCGAGGTAGGCTCGGTTTTCTCGCACCCGGTAAGAGTTTCGCTCATGGAGCTTCTTCCTGTGTGGTTGATGCTTGGGATGCGTCGCGTGGGCTACTTCCCACTGGCGACTGTATTAGGCGGGGATGGGCACGGGGGTGATGCCGAAACGGGTCAGCTCGCTTGCGCCACCGTCTTCTGCAGTCAGAACCCAGATACCTTCGCTGTGCACGGCAACCGAGTGTTCCCACTGGCAGGCATCGGATCCGTCAACGGTCACAACAGTCCAATCATCAGAAAGGACCTTGGTTTCAATGGACCCGGTGACAAGCATCGGCTCAATAGCGAAAGCCATACCGGGCTTAATTCGGGGGCCCAAGTCGCGCACGGCGTAGTTCAGCACATCCGGAGCCATGTGCATCTGCGAACCGATACCGTGGCCCACGTAGTCTTCAATAATGCCGTACTTATCGCCGTATTCTTCGGTAACGTATGCTTCGATAGCCAGGCCGATTTCACCGACCTTCTTTGCCGTGGCCAGTGCGGCGATACCGTGCCACATGGCTTCGCGGGTAACGGCGGACAGCTCGGCGCGGGCTTCGCTCGCGTTGCCGATCAGTACGGTGCGTGCAGAATCGCCGTGCCACTGACGGTTGGTGGCGGGGTCAATCACATATGCGCCACCGTCAATCGAAAGGATGTCGCCGTCCTTCAGAACATAGTCGCCGGGGATTCCGTGCACCACCTCGTGGTTGACGGAGGTGCATACGGTAGCCGGGTAGTCGTAGTACCCGTAGAAGTTGGAGGTTCCTCCCAGTTCCAGCATGGTGCGCTCGAAGGCCGCGTTCACCTCGGCCGTAGTCACGCCGGGGCGCGCGGCAGCGACAGCCGCATCGAGGGCGCGGCTGGTGATGACTCCGGCACGAGCCATCTGCTGAAGCTGTGCGTTGGTTTTGATTTCGACTCGTGCCACGATACGGCTCCTTCTGGGTTGGGGGGCTACACGCCCAAGCTTAGAACTCTACAGACAGCACTGTACCCCCGCAAGTCTTTGTGATGCATCAGGCACCACAGTCGCGGGGGTACAGCAGAGGGTTACTTCAGTGCGTCGAGGATGCGCTCGGTCACCTCGGCGATTTCGCCCAGGCCGTTCACTTCCTTGACGATACCGCGCTCACGGTAAATCGCGATCAGCGGTGCGGTCTCTTCCTCATAGACCTTCAGGCGGTGACGGATGACCTCTTCGTTGTCATCGGTGCGACCCTGCTCAGCGGCGCGGTTGAGCAGACGCTCGACCAGCTCGTCGTTGTCGGCCACCAGCAGCAGAACGCGGTCGATCTTCTCGCCCTTGGCTTCCAGGATGGAGTCGAGCTCGTGCACCTGTGCGGTGTTGCGGGGGTAGCCATCCAGCAGGAATCCGTTGGAGACGTCGCCCTCATCGAGGCGGGCACGCACCATGTTGTTGGTGACAGAGTCGGGAACCAGGTTGCCGGAGTCGATGTACGACTTCGCTTCCTTACCGAGCTCGGTCTCTTCCTTAATGTTCTTGCGGAAGATATCACCAGTGGAGATGGCGGGAATCTTCAGCGCTTCAGCAATCTTGACGGCCTGGGTGCCCTTACCGGCACCGGGAGGGCCAACGATGAGCAGACGGTTCATCGGAGCAATCCTTCGTAGTTTCGTTGTTGGAGCTGGGCGTTAATCTGCTTGAGAGTATCAAGACCAACACCCACCACGATCAGCAGCGACGCGCCGCCGAACGGGAAGTTCTGGTTTGCGTTGAACAGAATCAGCGCAACGAGGGGAATCATGGAGATGACGCCCAGGTACAGCGCACCGGGCAGGGTAATGCGGTTAAGCACGTAGCTGAGGTAACGCTCGGTCGGCTTGCCCGCACGAATACCGGGGATGAAACCGCCGTACTTCTTCATGTTGTCCGCGACCTCAACCGGATCAAAGGTAACCGCCACGTAGAAGTAGGCGAAGCCGATAATCATGAAGAAGTAGAGAACGATGTACAGCGGGTGATCGCCACGCACCAGGTATGCGTTAATCCAGTTCACCCAGTCCGGCGGGGTTGAGCCGTCGGTAGGGGTGTTGAACTGAGCCAGCAGACCGGGCAGGGTCAACAGGGAGGAGGCAAAAATCAGCGGAATCACACCGGCCATATTGACCTTCAGCGGAATGTAGGTGCTGGTTCCGCCGATGGTGCGACGACCAATCATACGCTTGGCGTACTGCACGGGGATACGGCGAACCGATTGCTCCACGTACACCACGGCAAGCATCACGACGAGGCCGATACCGCAGACCGCTGCGAAAATACCCCAACCGTGGGTCCTCTGGATGGAGCCCAAAGCATTCGGGAAGGAGGAGGCGATAGAGGTGAAAATCAGCAAGGACATACCGTTGCCCACGCCGTGCTCGGTAATCTGCTCGCCCATCCACATGATGACGGTGGTACCGGCGCACAGGGTGACGATGATGAGCAGAATGTGCATCACGTCGTCCTGGGGGATGATGCCGGGGCAGTTACCCAGCAGAACGCCGGAGCGCGCCATCGAGACGATGGTGGTAGCGTTCAGCAGTGCGAGAGCGATGGTGAGGTAACGGGTGTACTGCGTTAGCTTTGCCTGACCCTGGGCACCCTCTTCATGCAGCTCCTGGAATCGCGGGATGACCACGCGCAGCAGCTGAATGATAATGGATGCAGTAATGTACGGCATCACGCCGAGGGCAAAGATTGACAGCTGCAGCAGGGCGCCACCGCTGAAGAGGTTCACAATATCGTAGACTCCGCCACTGGTAGTGTTGGATTCAAGACACTGTTGCACGTTTCCATAGGAAACACCCGGTGCGGGGATAAAGGTACCAAAACGGTACAGCACAATCATTGCCAGGGTAAACAGCAGCTTACGCCGCAAATCGGCAGTCTTAAAGACTCGCCCCACTGCGCTCAGCACATGTCCTCCTGTAAATCTATGGGGCGCCCCTCCCCTCAAAGAGTTTTAGGGCGCAGTAAACACATCTTCCAGTCTATCGTGTTTGGGCGGATGAAAGATAACTTCTCACGAGAATATGTATGTTTTATATTCTTCTAGCGTGATTTTTACCTCTCACGCACTGTCAAAGGGCCTTCAAACAACCTATCGATATATACCAAAACAGATATATAGAACCGTCAGAATAACTTTTCACGCAAAAGCCCCCGCTCGAATTATCCGAGCGGGGGCTTTCAGTAGCTAAGACTACTTAACGGTTACGGAACCGCCAGCGGCCTCGATCTTCTCGATAGCGGAAGCCGATGCCTTGTCGACAACAACGTTCACCTTGACGGAGATTTCGCCGTTGCCCAGAACCTTCACGAGCTCGTTCTTGCGAACGGCACCCTTAGCAACCAGTGCCTCGACGGTGACGTCGCCACCGTTGGGGAACAGTTCCTGGATGCGGTCCAGGTTAACAACCTGGTACTCGGTGCGGAAGGGGTTCTTGAAACCGCGCAGCTTCGGCAGGCGCATGTGCAGCGGCAGCTGGCCGCCTTCGAAGCCTGCACGAACCTGGTAGCGTGCCTTGGTACCCTTGGTACCGCGACCTGCGGTCTTACCCTTGGAGCCTTCACCGCGGCCAACGCGGGTCTTTGCCTTGTGGGCACCCGGTGCCGGGCGCAGATCGTGAATCTTGATAGCTTCTGCCATCTTTACTTGACCTCCTCAACCTTCACCAGGTGAGCAACGGTGTTAACCATGCCAACGGTGACGGGGTCAGCAGTGCGAACAACCTTGTTACCGGGGCGCTTGAGGCCCAGGGAACGGAGGGTTTCACGCATGTTCTGCTTCTGACCAACATAGGACTTGACCTGGGTGATTTCCAGCTTTGCGTCGCTGGGCTGAATACGCTTGGCCATTACTACGCACCTGCCTTCTCAGACTTGGTGTTGCGCAGGTAGCTGGGGATAACCTCGTCGGTGGGCAGGCCACGGCGGGCTGCCACTGCCAGGGGCTCCTCAAGCTGCTTGAGTGCTGCAACGGTTGCGTGAACGATGTTGATCTGGTTCGAGGAACCGAGCGACTTGGACAGCACATCGTGAATGCCTGCGCACTCGAGTACTGCACGCACGGGGCCACCTGCGATAACACCGGTACCAGCGGTTGCCGGACGGAGCATCACAACGCCTGCAGCTGCCTCACCCTGCACGCGGTGCGGGATGGTGCGGTTCTCGATGCGGGGAACGCGGAAGAAGTTCTTCTTTGCTTCCTCGACACCCTTGGAGATTGCTGCGGGGACTTCCTTAGCCTTACCGTAGCCAACGCCGACCAGGCCGTTACCGTCACCAACGACGACCAGTGCGGTGAAGCTGAAGCGACGACCACCCTTGACGACCTTGGAAACGCGGTTGATGGTCACAACGCGCTCGATGTACTTGTCCTTCTCCTCCTCGCGAGCGCGGTTGTTGCGGCGCTCGCCACGGCCACGACGCTCGCCGCGGTTGTTGCGGCGCTCCTCGCGCTGGTTGGAGGTCTCAGCGGTTTCAGCTACTACTGCTTCGCTCACCTGAGTTTCCTTTACGTTCTGCTCGCTCATTAGAGTGCAAGACCCCCTTCGCGTGCACCGTCAGCAACGGCTGCAACACGGCCGTGGTACTTGTTACCACCGCGGTCGAACACGACTGCCTCAACACCTGCTGCCTTGGCGCGCTCTGCAACGAGCTCACCAACGCGCTTTGCCTTAGCGGTCTTGTCCAGGTCAGCTGCACGCAGCTCTGCTTCCATGGTGGAAGCGGATGCCAGGGTCACGCCCTTGACATCGTCGATAACCTGAACGAACATGTGACGGGTCGAACGGGTGACGCACAGGCGCGGACGCGCAGCGGTACCCGAAACGTACTTGCGGATGCGAGCGTGACGACGTGCACGCTGCGCTGCCTTCGACTTGATAGCCATGTTTACTTACCAGCCTTTCCGACCTTGCGGCGGATGTGCTCACCTGCGTAGCGAACACCCTTGCCCTTGTAGGGATCGGGCTTACGCAGACCACGAATGTTTGCTGCAACCTGACCAACGAGCTGCTTGTCGATACCCGACACGGTCAGCTTGTTAGCACCCTCCACTGCGAAGGTAATACCCTCGGGAGCGGTGATGTTGATCGGGTGGGAGTAGCCCAGAGCGAACTCCAGGTCGTTACCCTTCGGGGTCACACGGTAACCGGTACCGACGATTTCCAGCTTCTTCTCGAAGCCGGAGGTCACGCCGATGATCAGGTTCTGAATCAGGGTACGAGTCAGACCGTGCAGCGAGCGAGACAGGCGCTCGTCGTTGGGACGAGACACGACGATCTCGTTGTCGTTCAGAGCGACAGTGATGGGGGAAGCAACCTTGTGGGAGAGCTCGCCCTTTGCGCCCTTAACGGTGACCAGGTTGCCATCGACCTTAACCTCAACGCCGGCGGGAACCGAGATGGGGAGACGTCCAATACGTGACATTATTCTCTTCCTTTCTCTTCTAACCGACTACCAGATGTAAGCGATGACTTCGCCGCCCACACCCTTCTTCGCAGCCTGCTTGTCAGTCAGCAGACCCGAAGAGGTGGACAGGATTGCGATGCCGAGGCCACCCAGAACCTGGGGCAGGTTGGTGGACTTTGCGTAGGTACGCAGGCCCGGCTTGGAAATACGACGCACGCCAGCGATGGAACGCTCACGGGACGGACCGTACTTGAGGACGAGGGTCAGGGTCTTGCCGACCTTTGCATCCTCAACCTTAACGTCGGCGATGTAACCCTCAGCCTTCAGGATCTCGGCGATGCGAGACTTCAGCTTGGAGTAGGGCATGGATACGGTGTCGTGGTATGCGGAGTTTGCGTTGCGCAAACGGGTCAGCATATCTGCGACCGGATCAGTCATAGTCATTGTGGGCTTGTGCCCTTCCTCGTTGTGGTTTCCCTACCCCGCGGTAACGGGGTCTGGACCTACAACGTAGTCGTTACTTGGTCTTGAACGGGAAGCCCAGTGCCTTCAGAATGGCACGGCCCTCGTCGTCGGTCTTCGCGGAGGTCACCACGGTAATGTCCATACCACGCACGCGGTCGATCGAGTCCTGATCGATTTCGTGGAACATGGACTGCTCGGTCAGACCGAAGGTGTAGTTACCGTTACCGTCGAACTGGCGATCCGAGAGGCCGCGGAAGTCGCGGATTCGGGGCAGTGCCAGGGTGACGAGGCGGTCCAGGAATTCCCACATGCGGTCGCCACGCAGGGTGACGTGTGCACCGATGGGCATACCTTCGCGCAGCTTGAACTGTGCGATGGACTTCTTAGCGCGGGTAACAATCGGCTTCTGACCGGTGATTGCGGTGAGATCGCGAATAGCGCCATCCATGAGCTTTGCGTCGCGAGCTGCCTCGCCAACACCCATGTTTACGACGACCTTAACGATCTTCGGGGTCTGCATGACGTTCTCGTACTTGAACTCTTCCTGCAGAGCGGGAACGACGACCTCAGCGTACTTGGTCTTGAAGCGGGGGGTGATCTTGGTTTCGGTCATTAGATGTCCTTACCCGAACGCTTAGCAACGCGCACGCGAACGGTGCGCTCCTTGCCGTCACGCTCTACAGTCTCGAGGCGGAAACCAACACGGGTCGGCTTCTTGGTCTCGGGGTCAACAATCGCAACGTTAGAAACGTGGATCGGTGCCTCAACCTTCTGAATGCCGCCTGCTGCGCCGGTCAGGGGGTTAGCCTTGGTGTGCTTGGTGACGACCTTGACGCCCTCAACAATCACGCGGTTTTCCTTGGGGAGAACCTTCAGAACCTTGCCCTGCTTGCCCTTATCTGCACCGGAAATAACCTGAACCAGGTCGCCGGACTTGATCTTAGCCATGAATTAGAGCACCTCCGGAGCCAGCGAAACAATCTTCATGAACTTCTTGTCGCGAAGCTCACGACCCACGGGGCCGAAGATACGGGTACCACGGGGATCACCATCAGTGTTCTTCAGGATCACTGCGGAGTTCTCGTCGAACTTGATGTAGGAGCCGTCGGGACGACGGGTTTCCTTCTTGGTGCGGACGACGACTGCCTTGACAACGTCACCCTTCTTTACGGTACCGCCGGGGATTGCATCCTTGACGGTTGCGACAATGATGTCGCCGATGCCTGCGTAGCGACGCGAGGAACCACCGAGAACACGGATGGTCAGGATTTCCTTCGCACCAGTGTTGTCGGCGACCTTCAGTCGCGACTCCTGCTGAATCATATTTCTCCTGTCGTCTCGCCGGTTCCGACTCACTTGAGGCGTGAGCCAGCCTTGCGGAACATTTTTACGGGATTGGTTGACGCCCCGGGCCCCAGCTCTAGGGAAGGGGTTAGCGGAAACGCCTGGGGCAAACCCATGCCAGAAGCATTTGGACCCGCGTGAAGCGGGCGTATCCACCCGTAATTAGCGGCATTATGCACTGGCACGAGAAGCCCGTGGTTGCGCGGCTATTTGGATACAGCCGCACAGTCTTAATACTCTACAGGAACCACTCGGGCATTGCAAGGGTTTCACAAACATGATTACCGTCTCTTCTGCGCCTGTCTTACCCCAGTCTTACTGCATCAGTGCAGACATCTTCCGCCCATACATCGGGCATAGAGGGGGTAAACTCCTTATTAGACAGTTAAAGCAGGAGGCCCCTTCGTGTAGTTCCTGACGCATAAGAAACTGAAGGGGCCTCGAGAAATCTACCGCGCAATGTGTCAAACAAAGGTGGTAGATATTTATATTTTACTACTTTTTGATATATCCCGTGACAGGCTTGCCGAGGATACTTTAAATACATCGCGCATCCGGCCTATTTTCTACGCATCGCGAGCGCTATTCGCGCTAACATCTCGGCCTCTCCCCCACTGGAAAACACGGGCTGCCGCCCAAGGTTCAACGAGCCAGAGCCCTCTGAGTCCTCCGACTATTCCCCCGTAACACGCACACGAGCCAACCCATCGCGAACGATAGAGTTCAGTTCTTCTCCGGGGCGTGATTCGTTCTTCGACTCGTAATACTGACCGCTACGAGCATCCAGCACGTAGGGTACGGTAGCCGCGGGATAGTCTCCGGCCTTGTCGATAGCGATTACCGAGCCGTCGGAGAGCAGCACCTGATGATTGATGCGGGTAGGAGCTACTTGAATCGTCTCAACAATTTCTCGGGTCAAAGAGTTGATCACCGTAATGGTGCCACCACCGGCGATGGAGGGCTCTCCCTTACCGCCAAAGTCCGCGACGTAGAGCAGATGACGCTTCGAATCGAAGAGAATATCGGTGGGCATCCGGCCAAAGGGAATATAAGCCAGCTGTTCGCCCTCCAGGCTCAGAATGTACAGGCCGGAGTTCTTGCTTTCAGCTCCCTGTGCCGAAATATAAAGCTCCCCGCGGGCGGGGTCAATCTCCGCGCCGTGTACCATAACGGAGGTTTCAGCATCCTGACCACCCCGCACGGGAAAAACATTAACCCGTTCCCAGGTCTTCAGATCGATAACCCAGATTTCGTCCTTGATAATATTCGGGACATACAGCAGGCCGCTTTCCTCATCGGCGATGGGACCGAGTAGCATTGCGGGACCAAAATCCCGCAGGGGGCTGACGGTGCGCTCCCCCTTATCGTTAGCAGCAGAAATAACCTGGTAACCGCCGGCACCGGTCACGAGTACAGATCCGTCAGGAGCCACGTAGAGCTCGCGCGGGGTGAGCATCTCAATATCCTCGGAGCGTGAATCCCACACGAGCGAAAGGTCATCCTGAGAGTACGCGGTGACCGTTTGGGTTCGGGTTCCTCCGGTCCATACCAGACCGCGTTGATTGTCGAGGGCCACCCCATAGGCGGCCTGAATTTGGTAGAGGCCTTCCTGGCCAGGGTTATGGTCCTCGACCACGGGCAGATACGCGGTAAGTTCAGTCTCCAAGGTGTGGGCATTCAGGCGTGCAAGAGTGGCGCACAGGGTGCCATGGGTCTTGGTGTGGTTGAAGCTACCGGTCACGAAGAGAACATCCCGTTCGGGGTTGTAAGCAACCTGATATTGCCCGGCTAGTCCGGGCTGTCGCTCCACAATCTGGCGAGCACCTGAGACTCCCTGCTGTGTTTCGTTATTCGACTGGGACATTCTTCCTCCGAAGGTCTGTGTGTAGGGGGAACAGATATGTGCGGCTCAAGTACCACGGCCGCAAGATGAGAGGCAGCATGGGTCTTATACCTCGCAATGTTGCTCTACATCATACGTTGTGGAGGACGTGACCGCGGGGATAGACGACCTCGGGTCGTCTGCGGCCCGGTGAGCCCACGCATTTCCAAAGGTTTCCGAAAATCATGGCCTTGCGGGGAACCCAAGCTTGAGAGCCACCTCTTCTACATCGGCTGTAGCCACAGAAGAACGGTGGGGAATCCGGCAGTGATTTCGTAACATTTCTTCAGATAACGGCCCGGGATATCGAGTTTCTGCAAAAATCGGCCAAAAAGTTTAGAAATTTGGGGCGATTTTTTCAAAAATCAAGTTTTTTGCCAAAAACTCCCGCTGAAGGTGCGAAATTCAGCGAGATGTACCATAATAGAAGAGACGCATGCGTCAAACAAGAGGTTCGGTCCTTATCGGACAGATTTCTTGGGTCCCTTTTTCCTCGCTAATCCGTTTGTCTAGGGACCGAACCTCGCTTTGACCATTAAGCCCGCACTTCGGTGCGGGTTTTCTTTTCGCCCGAGACATTCCTCCGGGCATAGCCCAGGGGCGGTTCCCTTCATAAGGAAGGGAACCGCCCCTGGGCTATTTTACGGTTTACGCAAACCGATTATGGAAGCATGCTCCTCCTCCCCAGAACAGCGCTGGGAAGACCGCATGGCTTCATCGACGTTTATGCCTTGCGGCGACGAGCCACCAGAATACCGGCACCCGCGACCATAGCCAGGGCACCCAGGCCAGATGCAATCAAGACGCCGGAGGCACCGGTGTTAGCCAGCGAAGACTTCGAGGACTTCGAAGAGTTCGAGCCGTTAGAAGAAGAGGTGTTCTGCGACGAAGAAGCGGAGGTCTTCGAAGCGCTGTTGCCCTTCTCCTGGGCCGAGGGCTTCAGGGAATCTGCAGGAGCCTTGGACTGGTCCTTAGCCTGATCCTTCGACTCGGCCGGTGCGGAGGGCTCAGGAGCCGAGGGGTTCACGGGGGCGTCCTTAGCTTCATCCTTCTTCGGCTGGTTCTCGGTCGTGAAGGTGTACTCGACGGCCATGCCGCCACGTGCGTTATCGTTCTCGGTCAGGGAGCCGGAGAGCAGATAAATAGCTACCTTATCACCGGTCTTGAGCTCTTCCTTCAGGTTGGAGTTGGCAACGGTCGGACGATTGATAGTCGCGGTGAAGTTACCGTTCTCATCGGCCTTGATGTAGGCCCACACGCCCGAGCTGTTAGCTTCTGCACCCTCCAGCTTCGGCTCTTCCTTGGCTGAGATGGTGCCCTTGTTCAGCTTGACTGCGATAACCGAGCCCTTGCCGTCCTTGGTCTTGAAGCCTTCGCCGCGGAAGGTCAGCTTCTCGCCTTCCCAAGTCTTGGGGAAGTAAACCTTAGCGCCATCCTTGTACTCGTGCACAACCTCGTTCGAAGTGGCCGAATCGCTGGGCGCGGGGGTGGAGGGCTCAGGCTTAGCCGAATCGCTCGGGGCCGGAGTAGTCGGCTCAGGCTTAGCCGAATCACTCGGGGCGGGGGTAGGCTCATCGTTCTTCGCGGTGGTCAGCGGAGTACCCGCAGGGTACTGAGTAGTCACACCGGAAGGAGCAGCAGCAACCTTGGAGGTTTCGACGGTTGCGCAGGTGGTGTCTGCGGCCTTCTGCTCGGTGACGGTTGCCTTCAGAGCTTCGCCACCACGCGGGGTGTCGTTCTCAACCATCGAACCGGAGAGCAGAGCCACGGAAATCTGGTCACCGGTATTCAGATCGTCTTTCAGGCTGGAGTTAGCGGTGGTGGGGTAGGGCAGCTCGGCGGTGAAGTTACCGTTCTCATCGGCCTGAATGTAGGCCCACACGCCTGCGCTGTTGCCTTCCTTGCCGTTGAGCTTCGGCTCTTCCTTAGCGCTGATTTTACCCTTGTTCAGTTTGACGGCAACAACGGAGCCCTTGCCGTCCTGGGTCTTGAAGCCCTCACCGCGCAGCTTCAGGGTCTCGCCCTTGGTCCAATCCTTGGTGGTGTACAGCTTGGCGCCGTCGGTGTAGGTCTTCACCAGTTCCTCAGAAGAGGCCTGCGAGGCAGACTTTGCAGTGGTCTCGATGGTGGTATTGAGCTTCACCATGACACCGGGAGTAATCGGGCTGTCGGCGTTGTCCTTGCCCTTGGGTTCGGTGCTGGAGGTTCGGTATTCACCGGTAGCCGGGTCGATGGTGTAGTTGGTCTCGATCGGGGAGGCGTCCTCGGTGCTTCGAGCCAAGGCGTAGGCCGAGCCATCGGGAGTAACCAACACGTCATTTGCGCCGCTAGTAGCGCCGGTGGAGACTTCGGAGACAACGGTGCCGGTACGCGCATCAATCACGCCCACGTTGCCGGTACCGTAATCGGTAACGTAGAGCAGGTCACGAGCTTCGTCAGAGGTGATGGCAAGAGCCTGCTTACCGAAGGGAATGGACTTCTTATATGCGCCGGTCTCCAGATCGTAGACGGTCACACCGGAGTTGGCCCCGGTCTTTCGGTCGCCCTGAGAGCTTACGTAGATTTCCTTCAGGGACTTGTCGATAGTGACGTCCGAGGCGTTCAGAGCGATATCTGCGCTGTCCTTGTGCAGCTCAATGGTCTTCTCAACCTCGAGAGTCTTGCCATTAATTACCTTCAGGGTGCCTGCGCTCAGGGTAGGGACGTAGACCTTGCCATCAGCGGAGTCTACGTGCATGTTCATTGCGGTATCTTCCTCGCCCTTGGCGTCAGTGAAGGTAATCTTCTTAACCAGAGCATGAGTCGTGGTGTCAAAGACGGTCACACCGCCGGAGCCGGAAACAAAAGCTTTACCGGTTGCGGAGTCGATGCGCACCTCACGAGGATGATCAACTTCGCCTTCTGCGCTGGTCCAGATCACCTTCTTGGTCGAGGGATCCACCACGGATACGGTGCTGTTACGAGTCTGAGCCACCCACACGTAACCGGTAGCCTCGTCATAGCCGACACCGTAGGGGGATGCAATCTGCTTACCCGAGGGTTCGGTGGCTCCGCGAGGGGTGAAGTCCACGGTCGGGAACTGGTAGACCGATGCAAGGCTCGGTGCGGAGGAGACATTCCAGGAGCCCAAACCGCCGGTCAGGATCGGAGGACGGCCGGAGGAGAAGGAAGTGAACAGGGTAGAGGTAGCCGGTGCGTAAGCCAGCTGGTACTGGCCGGGCAGACCCTGATACTGGGTAGCGCTTACGCTAAAATGACGGCACTCGTCATTAGAGTTCTGTGCGCTGGATGCTGCGGGCAGGGAGGAATTGCCGTTAGCCGCAAAAGATGCGGGAATCATGGTCATCGATCCTGCGACGACGGAGAGGGCGCTGGCGACGGCGAGCAGCTTGCGTGAGGGCTTGGGTGAAGAAGTCATGGTAATCCTCGATGATGTGTTGATGATACTTCTCCAAAGGTCGTGCAACCTCCGGATTAGGTGCTCGACTACCCCTAATATATAGGCAAGGCATAGCTAAGCACTTATAGAGTTGATGATAAACACCTTCTCAGGAGGTTTTCAACCTATTTTCAGCTCTGTCTAAGTCTTCCCCCAGTACCTGTTGCCCATCTACTGCCCGTAAAATCTGCCTTTTCCCATATTTATCCAGGTCAGATCATTATTTATGCTCTACAGAAAGCCTGCCCCGGCAAAAGTACTGTTTCTATATATGACGACCAATCTCCAAATATGACGTTCTTTAGCTCGCGATGTTTCTCATCTCGGGGTATAGCAATGGCCCCTCCCCCACAGTTGTGGGGAAGGGGCCATTATTGCTCTAGCAGATGATTCTGCGGAAAGGCTTACTTAGCCTTCTCCAGAATCTCCACGACGCGCCAACGCTTGGAAGCGGACAGCGGACGGGTCTCTGCAATCAGAACGAGGTCACCGATGCCTGCAGTGTTCTGCTCATCGTGTGCCTTGATCTTGGAGCTACGGCGAACAACCTTGCCGTACAGAGCGTGCTTCACGTGGTCCTCGACCTCGACGACAACGGTCTTGTCCATCTTGTCGGAGACAACGTAGCCGCGGCGGGTCTTACGGTAGCCGCGCTCTTCGTTCTTTACTTCACTCACTTGGACTCACCTTCAGTTGCGGGACGAATACCGAGCTCGCGCTCACGCAGCACGGTGTAGATACGTGCGATGTCGCGCTTAATAGTGCGGCGACGACCTGCATTAGCCTGACCGGTGACTTCCTGGAAGCGGATGTTGAAGAGTTCCTTCTTCGCTTCGCTCAGCTTTGCAGCCAGATCCTCGTTAGAGAGTGCTGCGAGCTTCTCGATGCTCAGGTCCTTGGAGCCTACTGCCATCTCGCTTATTCACCACCTTCACGGCGACGCACAATACGTGCCTTCATCGGGAGCTTGTGGATTGCCAGGCGCATTGCCTCGCGAGCCACCTCTTCGGACACACCGGCGAGTTCAAACATGACTCGACCCGGCTTGACATTTGCGACCCACCACTCGGGCGAACCCTTACCGGAACCCATACGGGTTTCGGCGGGCTTCTTGGTCAGGGGGCGGTCCGGGTAAATGTTGATCCAGACCTTACCGCCACGCTTGATGTGACGGGTCATTGCGATACGTGCAGCCTCAATCTGACGGTTGGTCACGTATGCGGGGGTCAGGGCCTGGATGCCCCACTCACCGAAGCTAACCTCGGTGCCGCCCTTTGCGAGACCACTACGCTTGGGGTGGTGCTGCTTACGGTACTTTACTCGACGGGGAATAAGCATTTATGCCTCACCGTTCTCTGCAGTCTTGGCCTCGACCTTTGCCGAAGCGTTCTCGTTGCGGCGCTCGCGACGAGGACCACGGTTGCCCTGGCGGCGGCGGTCACCATCGCGGCGGTTGCCACGGCGGTTGTTTGCTGCCTGCTGAGCTGCCAGCTCCTTGTCGGTCAGGTCGCCCTTGTAGATCCAGACCTTCACACCGATGCGGCCGAAGGTGGTCTTGGCCTCGAAGAAGCCGTAGTCGATGTTCGCGCGCAGGGTGTGCAGGGGCACACGGCCTTCGCGGTAGAACTCGGAACGGGACATTTCAGCGCCACCCAGACGGCCGGAGCACTGGATACGGATACCCTTTGCGCCTGCACGCTGTGCGGACTGGATTGCCTTCTTCATTGCACGGCGGAATGCAACACGCGATGCGAGCTGCTCTGCGATGCTCTGTGCAACCAGCTGAGCGGAGAGGTCGGGGTTAGCAACCTCGAGGATGTTCAGCTGAATCTGCTTGCCGGTGAGCTTCTCGAGCTCGCCGCGGATGCGGTCTGCTTCTGCGCCACGACGGCCAATCACGATACCGGGACGAGCGGTGTGGATGTCCACACGCACGCGGTCACGGGTACGCTCGATCTCGACCTTTGCAACGCCTGCGCGATCCAGGTTCTTTGCCAGCAGCTCGCGGATCTTCACGTCCTCACGGACGAAGTCTGCGTAACGCTCGCCGGGCTTGTTGGAATCAGCGAACCACTTGGAGACGTGGTCAGTGGTGATGCCCAGTCGGAAACCGTTCGGGTGAATTTTCTGACCCATTTAGCGGTCCTCCTCCTTCTCCGGGGTAGCAACTACCACGGTGATGTGGCTGGTGCGCTTGTTGATTCGGTATGCACGACCCTGAGCGCGGGGCTGAATGCGCTTCATGGTCGGGCCCTCGTTCACGAATGCTTCGCTGATGAACAGCTCTTCCTCGCGGAAGGGCAGACCCTGCTGGGTTGCCTTCTGACGAGCGTTAGCTACTGCCGAAGCAACGATCTTGTATACCGGTTCCGAAGCTGCCTGGGGGGCGAACTTCAGAATCGCCAGAGCCTCTTCCGCCTGCTTACCACGGATCAGGTTGACGACACGGCGGGCCTTCATAGGCGTAACGCGAACGAAACGCGCTGATGCCTTGGCTTCCATTGCCTATCTCTCTTTCGTCTATTGCCGAAAGGGAAACGTTAGCTTATCGGTATGAACCGATTAGCGACGCTTGCCCTTACGGTCGTCCTTCACATGGCTGCGGAAAGTGCGGGTCGGAGCAAACTCACCGAGCTTGTGACCAACCATCGACTCGGTGATGAACACCGGCACGTGCTTGCGACCGTCGTACACTGCGATGGTGTGACCGAGCATGTCGGGGATAATCATCGAGCGACGCGACCAAGTCTTAATTACGTTCTTGGTGCCCTTCTCGTTCTGAGCTGCAACCTTCAGGTAGAGGTGCTGATCAACGAAAGGGCCCTTCTTCAAACTACGAGGCATGTTTCAGGCTCCTTAGCGCTTCTTGCCAGTACGACGGCGACGAACGATGAGCTTGTCGCTTTCCTTGTTGGGACGGCGGGTACGACCCTCGGGCTTACCGTTGGGGTTAACCGGGTGACGACCACCGGAGGTCTTACCTTCACCACCACCGTGCGGGTGGTCAACCGGGTTCATAACCACACCACGGACGGTCGGGCGGATGCCCTTCCAGCGGTTGCGGCCAGCCTTACCCCAGTTGATGTTGGACTGCTCGGCGTTGCCGACCTCGCCCACGGTTGCGCGGCAACGAACATCCACGTTGCGGATTTCGCCGGAGGGCAGACGGAGCTGGCCGTACTTGCCTTCCTTAGCAACCAGCTGGACAGAAGCACCAGCGGAACGTGCCAGCTTTGCGCCGCCACCGGGGCGGAGCTCGACGCAGTGAATCACGGTACCAACCGGGATGTTGCGCAGGGGCAGGTTGTTGCCGGGCTTGATGTCAGCTGCGGGACCGGACTCGACGATGTCGCCCTGAGCGAGCTTGTTCGGAGCGATGATGTAACGCTTGGAACCATCGACGTAGTGCAGCAGTGCGATGCGTGCGGTACGGTTGGGATCGTACTCGATGTGTGCAACGCGTGCGTTCACGCCGTCCTTGTCGTGACGACGGAAGTCGATCAGACGGTACTGGCGCTTGTGGCCGCCACCCTTGTGACGGGTGGTGATGCGGCCGGTGTTGTTACGGCCGCCGGTCTTGTGAAGCGGACGAAGCAGGGACTTCTCCGGGGTGGAGCGGGTGATCTCTGCGAAATCAGCAACGCTCGAACCGCGGCGACCCGGGGTCGTCGGCTTGTACTTACGAATACCCATTTAGATATTTCTTCCTTCGTTAAAGTGGTCTCCGCGGGGCTTATGCCTGCGGACCGCCGAAGATGTCGATGGTGCCTTCCTTGAGGGTCACAATCGCACGCTTGGTGTTCTTGCGAGCGCCCCAACCGAAACGGGTGCGCTTGCGCTTGCCCTGACGGTTGATGGTGTTGACGGAAGCAACCTTGACGTCAAAGATCTTCTCGATGGCCTGCTTGATTTCCAGCTTGTTGGAATCGGTAGCGACCTCGAAGGTGTACTTACCTTCGTCGAGCTGACCGTAGCTCTTCTCGGAAACGACGGGAGCAATGATCACGTCGTATACAGACTTGGTGGAAACGCTCATTACTTAGCGCCCTCCTTCTTCTGAGCTGCAGCAACGAATGCGTCGAATGCTGCCTTGGTGAAGACCACGTCGTCCGAAACCAGCACATCGTAGGTGTTGAGCTGGTCGACGTACAGAACGTGGACGTTCTCCAGGTTACGTGCGGACAGAGCCACAACGTCCTCTGCACGAGCAATCACAAGAAGGATGTTCTTGCGCTCGGTGATAGCTGCGAATGCAGCCTTTGCAGCCTTGGTCGAGGGGGTCTCACCGGAGATGAAGTTCTCGACAACGTGGACGCGGTCGTGACGAGCGCGGTCAGAGAGAGCACCGCGCAGTGCAGCGGCGATCATCTTCTTGGGGGTGCGCTGTGCGTAGTTACGCGGAGTCGGACCGTGAACAACGCCACCGCCAGTCATGTGCGGTGCACGGATGGAGCCCTGACGTGCGTTACCGGTACCCTTCTGCTTGAAGGGCTTACGGCCTGCACCGGAAACCTCGCCGCGGTTCTTGGTCTTGTGGGTGCCCTGGCGTGCAGCAGCGAGCTGTGCAACGACAACCTGGTGCAGCAGGGGCACGGATGCCTGCGCGTCGAAAATCTCTGCGGGCAGGTCTACCTTAAGGGTCTTAACAGCCATGATGTATTAGGCTCCCTTCACAGCGGTACGAACCAGAACAACGCCGCCCTTGGGACCGGGGATTGCGCCCTTGATCAGCAGGACATTGTTCTCTGCGTCCACACCCTGGATAGTCAGGTTCAAGGTAGTGTGACGTGCTGCGCCCATACGGCCAGCCATGCGCATACCCTTGAACACGCGTGCGGGGTAGGATGCGCCACCGATGGAACCGGGCTTACGGTGGTTCTTGTGCTGACCGTGAGACGCGCCAACACCCTTGAAGCCGTGACGCTTCATAACACCTGCGAAGCCCTTACCCTTGGTCTTACCAACGACGTCGACCTTCTGGCCTGCTTCGAAGAGCTCAACGGTCAGTTCCTGACCGAGGGAATACTCAGAAGCATCTGCGGTACGCAGCTCGACGATGTGGCGACGGGGGGTAACACCGGCCTTCTCGAAGTGACCAGCCAGGGGCTTGGTAACCTTGCGAGAGTCGATTGCACCGAAACCAATCTGAACAGCTTCGTAGCCGTCAGTCTCCTGGTTACGGATCTGGGTAACAACGTTAGAATCAGCCTTGACGACGGTGACGGGCACAAACTTGCCGTCCTCGTCCCAGACCTGGGTCATGCCGAGCTTGGTGCCCAGCAGGCCCTTCACCTGGCGCTCGAATTTGTTAGTCATTAGATGCGATCCTCTACAGCTTGATCTCGATGTTTACGTCTGCCGGCAGGTCGAGACGCATGAGGGCATCAACAGCCTTGGGGGTCGGATCAACAACGTCGATCAGACGCTTGTGCGTACGCATCTCGAAGTGCTCGCGGCTGTCCTTGTACTTGTGGGGAGAACGAATAACACAGTAGACGTTCTTCTCGGTCGGCAGCGGCACGGGGCCAACTACAGTTGCGCCTGCGCCCTTGACCGTTTCGACGATTTTCCGTGCCGAAGAATCGATGACCTCGTGGTCATAGGACTTCAGACGGATGCGGATTTTCTGTCCCGCCATCTGTCGGACTCTCTTTCTTGATGTATTCCCTGTATCGGAGCTTTTGCCCCTTTGTTATAGCGCTTAAGGAACGCGATATATTCATCACGTGCGCCACTCAGAACGGACTGAATCCGGCTTTGCCGGGTTCCTCACCCCGCCTGAGTACCGACCCCCGAACTCGGGCGTGTCGTCTATATTCTAGACAAACTCGTCCCGTCATCCTTCGGACCGGGTCATACGTGGGCCTATCTGATACAGATAGACACTTTGACAACGTCGTCAATTCTCTCAAATATTCGGGGGTTTTCGCAATGTCAACGTTCATTAAGTGGTCAAGAACACTTAAAAGACCTTCCTGTCCCTCTCCGTAACCAGACATCATCGCCCGGTGTGTCCTTCACAGAGACTTCTAAACCTACTTTCAGTATTTTCCATGCAGTTTATACCCCGAAATATAGCTTTCAAGCCTAATAGTACTCGTATGGTAGAAGTACCACTTAGCCTAAGGAGAAATCATGTCTCAGCCGACACAACCTCACCGGGCACCCAGTCACACGCACTCCCCCATCAACCAACCCTATAACGAGCAAGCACCGTTCCCTCCCTCCCCTGCACCATCGCAGGTCACCCGCGGAGAAATGTACTCTCATCAAACACCGCATCCTCAGCGGATGAACGAGGACCTCTTCCTCAATATTGTTCTGTACATCGGTTCGCTTCTGCTCATTGGAGCTGCTGCCCTTTTCATTACTTCGGTTACTTCCTCGACCGACGAGACGGCGCTGATTCGCGTCCTCGCGTTAGCGTTGGGGGCCGTTGTCTTTTACGGTGCGGGCCTGTTGACCTACCGTTTCGTGAAGCGTCTGCGCATCGCTTCCTATTCCTTTACGGCGACCGGCTTGGCTTTCATCCCCCTCACGGGTATTGCCACGTATATCCTCGGTATCTGGGATCAGGGCCGTTTCATCTGGCTTATCACTTCTCTGATTGGTACCGCCGCAATTATTGGAGCATGTACTCTGATGCGTAACCGTGTCATGGGTTATCTCCTAATTTCTTTCTTTATTTCAGATTCGTTGGCCGCCACGAGGGTGGTTGAGCTCCCCTTCGTTTGGTACTTCATTGTCCTCACGGTCGTAGCGATTGTCTTGGGACTCGTACTTCACTTTGTTCCCGAAGCCGCTCCACGGGGTATCCGCGAAGGTCTCGTTGATTCATCACGAATTTTTGTTCCGGTCACCGCGGCGTCCATTTTCTTCTTTACCTATGAGATGTCCTCTCTGGACATGGGTATCGCCTTCACGGTGATGTCTGTCCACGCTATCCTCTTCCTGTGCATGGAGGGGAAGATCGACTACTTTGTTCAGGCACGAATCTACCCGCTTATTGCTGTCCTGGCATTTGCTGATGAGTTGAACCAAATTGTCTGGACTCCCTCGATTTTTGCGATTACCGTACTCGTCACCAACATTGTTTCTGTGTACGTCTTCGTCCCCCGCGTGCGCACTATGGCTAATGCGCAACTCCCCACCCAGCATCAAGAGGCTACGGTATCCAAGATTCCTTGGAGCTCTTCTGCTGCTCAGTCGCCTCGCGAGAAGTTCGAGTGGCTTCCTACCTACGACGCAGGCTTCGGTCTCATCCTCCTTTCTTGTGCATTTGTAGCCGCCCTCGCCATAGCTTCCCCCTATGTAGAAAGCGGCTGGGCCGAGCTTCTACCGTACGTGCAGACCCCCCACACAATCTTCCCCGCTTCCTGGGGTATCGGTATCTTCTATCTGATCAGCTGCCTGACCTACCGTAAGGCTCTTCGGCCGATGGCGTTGCTGGCCTTCTCGGCACTTCTCCCCTGCATCGCCCTCTTGATCAATATCGCGAATGGGAACACCCAGGGCGATTTCTACCTCTTCTTTGGCGCATCTACCATCATCTACATTTTGAGCCGCAGCGACATCAAACTACGCTTTGCAGGATCCATGATGAGTACCCTCGGGTATGCGCTAGGTTTCTTCCTGCTTGCGACGACCCTCTTCCCTGACATGCAGCCCATCGAGATGCGTCTGGTCTTCGCGCTTGTATTTGCACTTGCGGGCCTGCTCATCTTCGCTCTTCCCTCCGCTGAGATTCAGGGGATCCCGGGTCTACGGAGAACCCCCGAGGGGCTGGCTTACCTGTTCCTTGGTTCTCTGTCGTTGCTCGCCTCGATGTTCGTGGACATTACCGTCAAGACGATTGCCCAGCATTTCTGGGCCTACTTCGGTATGTTCTCTGCAGCGCTTCTTCTACTCAGCCTTTTGGCTATTCTGCTGTTGGGGCGTATCTTCGGCATTTCAAACCGTGACGATATGCGCTACACCCTGCTGGTTCTGACGCGTATTGGTCTCTACGGGCTTCTTCTGATCGGCTTGGTCGGGACCCTGTACTACCGTAGCGCCCTCGCCACGGTGATAACAGGTACCTTGGATATCGCAGGGTACACGCTGTGGGTCGCTGTTCTCCCGACTTTGATCACCGTGCTATACGCGGCGCTCGGTCTTATGTTGCCCCCTCGTTCAGCAATCCGCACCGAGATTCTGACTGTTTCTCGTCTGCCTATCTGCTGGTCGCTATTGCTTCTGTCCATGAATAACGATGTGAAGACGATGGTCGTCCATTTCTTCTTCGTTGCTCTAATGGCTGCGCAAACCCTGTACAGTGTTCTCCTCTATGCCCGCACTCGCCGCATTGCCGAGCTATACATCGCGACGGGAGTCTTTACGGTGGCGGCCTGCTACAGCGCTTTCACCGGCGGCCTGCTATATCTTGAGGATCCCCTTCTCTCCGTCGGTGCTCCGGCTCTGCTGATTGCTGTCTGGGGCGTTAGCGTTGCTCTGAAGGTTCCGTACCTACAGCCCGGTGCTTCTCTGAGCGTGAGCACGTTCTGTATCACTGCTCTCTGGAATGTCTCCGGGGTTCCGGCTCCTTCGGACCACGCCGAGTTCTTCGGCTACTCCGCACTTCTGGCTGTCGTTATTCTGTGGGTATTGAAGGTCCTCATCCCCCGAGAGAATCCCGTTCTGCATCCTAACGTACGTCCTTCCATAGTCGTCCAGGCGGGATCTAGGAACGTTGTTCTTCCGATGCACGGTCCCCTGCCTGCACCCACCTCGCAGTTTGCGCCCCGCCTCCCCCTGGCTCAGGGTATTTTTGGTCCGATCAACTATCTGCTGATGGTTCCCGCACTGGGCGTACTCTATTTCGCCACGCTAATGGGCCTGCTAAGCTCCACTCACGTAGAGCTCAACGCCCTCCTATGGGGTCTAAGCACGCTGTGTCTGATGTCCGTATGCCGAGTGGAGCAGGTACCTACCATCGCAACGACGGCTTTCTGCCTCTCTATCTCCCGGCTGATGCTGCATTATTCTGATGCACCTCGCATCGTCCTGGTGCTGGAGATTGCCCTTTTGATTGTTCTCGCCATCGCTGCGGTTGGTGTTTTCAAGAATTTGGCAGCGCATCGTCCCGTCAATGAACAGGTGTCGTCTACTCTCCTGTACTGCGCTCTGGGTCTTCAGGCGCTCCTGACGCTGGTTCTTTGGAGAATTCCGACCGGGGGCCCTGACGTTATCCTCCTCGTACTGGGCATTGGTCTGACCCTCTTGGCCGGTCTTGTACTCCCCAAGGCGTGGGCATACGTATCGGCAGTACTGGTGACGGTGGATCTTGCCATTTCGCTCAATGGTCTCAACCCGCTCTTCCTGCTCATCATCTCGGTGATTCTTATTGCCGGCGTCATTTGGAGGCTCCTTGCCCGTCAAAGTGGCCACCAGGATGACAGTGGCGTCCCGTCGACTCCGGTGGATCAGACTCCGGTTTCTCAAGCTACCGCTCTTCCCCCGGCCGAGGGATATGTTGGGCAGTCTCCCAGCGGGCAGGCACCACAATCGGTGAATAGCCAGTCTATTCCGCCGGCGCAGACCCCGCCTCTCGGTGGCGGCTACTCCGTTCCTGAATGGGACGGGCGTTCGGCGTAGTGACGTTGCCTCGCTAACGCCCTGAGAAGTCACGGTAAGCCGTGTTTTCCAAGGCGCCCCACCTTCAAGCGGCCCTCAGCTTCATACGGCTGAGGGCCGCTTCTTTGTCGCTTCCGCCATCCCCCATTGCGACGAGGAACAACTAGCAAGGTCTGCGGTCACAGGGCAGAACGTTTCCGAAGCCCCGCGCACTTTCGTGGCCTGTCCTCCGCCCCGTTGCTCTTCTTCTAGATTTTCTTCCCCCGTATTTTTCTGCGTGGTCCCTTCTAAATGCTCGGGTACCGTGAGGGGGTTATCCGGCCCTGTCCTGCGCTGGTCGGCATACGATTTTGTCTAGGTGCTATGGCAAGACCACTACGAGACCGGTTCTGGGCATAACAAAAGGACCCCCGCAAAACTGCGGGGGTCCTTAAGTATCGCTACCTGGTGGAGGGGAAAACCCTCCGGCAGGTCACCAGCGAATTGTCGTAAAGTTTACGGCAATTACTTGATGATCTTGGTAACGCGACCCGAACCAACGGTGCGGCCACCCTCACGGATAGCGAAGCCGAGGCCCTCTTCCATTGCGATGGGCTGAATCAGGTCAACGGTCATCTCGGTGTTGTCACCGGGCATAACCATCTCGGTGCCCTCGGGGAGGGTGATAACGCCGGTCACGTCAGTGGTACGGAAGTAGAACTGAGGACGGTAGTTGGAGTAGAAGGGGTTGTGACGGCCACCCTCATCCTTGGAGAGGATGTAGACGTTTGCCTCGAACTCGGTGTGGGGGGTGATGGAGCCCGGCTCCACGACAACCTGACCACGCTCAACATCGTCGCGCTTCAGACCACGCAGCAGCAGACCACAGTTCTCGCCTGCCCATGCCTCGTCGAGCTGCTTGTGGAACATCTCGATACCGGTAACGGTGGTCTTCTGGATCGGGCGGATACCAACGATCTCGACCTCGGAGTTCAGCTTCAGGGTACCGCGCTCTGCACGGCCGGTCACCACGGTGCCACGACCGGTGATGGTGAAGACGTCCTCGATGGGCATGAGGAAGGGCTTGTCCTTCTCACGCACGGGGTCCGGGATGTAGGTGTCGACTGCGTCCATGAGCTCCTCGATCTTAGCAACCCACTCGGGATCGCCTTCGAGAGCCTTCAGCGCGGAAACGCGAATGACAGGGGCGTTGTCGCCGTCGAACTCCTGCGAGGAGAGGAGGTCACGGACCTCCATCTCGACGAGGTCGAGGAGCTCTTCGTCGTCAACCATGTCTGCCTTGTTCAGTGCAACCAGCAGGGTGGGGACGCCAACCTGGCGAGCGAGCAGAACGTGCTCGCGGGTCTGTGCCATGGGGCCGTCGGTAGCAGCAACCACGAGGATTGCGCCGTCCATCTGAGCCGCACCGGTAATCATGTTCTTGACGTAGTCAGCGTGGCCGGGAGCGTCAACGTGTGCGTAGTGGCGCTTCTCGGTCTGGTACTCAATGTGAGCAATGTTAATGGTAATACCGCGCTGGCGCTCCTCGGGAGCGGAGTCGATCATACCGAAGTCGCGCTTCTCGTTCAGGTCCGGGTACTTGTCAGCCAGAACCTTGGAGATTGCTGCGGTCAGGGTGGTCTTACCGTGGTCAACGTGACCAATGGTACCGACGTTAACGTGAGGCTTGGAGCGCTCGAACTTAGCCTTAGCCAAGAGTGTTCCTCCTAGAACGATTGAAAACATGCACGCGGATCTTCGCTCCGGCGCATCCCGTTATAAAACGGTCTAGCGTCTACAATAGCGGATTACGCCGCAGAGATGAAACTGTTCATGCTCTCAATAATGGATTTAATTGAAAATTTTAGCGTGGGCCACAGGTTTTTAGCCCGTGGCCCACGGGTG
>NZ_KV797969.1:267582-341351 GCF_001809565.1 Rothia sp. HMSC072B03 | reverse complement strand
CAGGTTTTTAGCCCGTGGCCCACGGGTGAGACGCGAAAATTACTCGCCGCGGCTCTTCTGGATGATCTCGTCAGCGACGTTCTTGGGAACCTCGCCGTAGCTATCGAATGCCATCGAGAACACCGCACGACCCTGGGTCTTGCCACGCAGGTCGCCAATGTAACCGAACATTTCGGTCAGGGGCACGATAGCCTTGATGATCTTCACGCCGGATGCGTCCTCCATGGAACGAACCTGGCCACGGCGGGAGTTCAGGTCGCCGATCACGTCGCCCATGTACTCCTCGGGGGTACGAACCTCAACGTCCATCAGCGGCTCGAGCAGGACCGGGTTAGCGCGCTTAGCGCCTTCCTTGAAGACCATCGAACCAGCGATCTTGAACGCCATTTCGGAGGAGTCGACGTCGTGGTAAGCACCGTCGAGCAGGGTTGCCTTCACGCCCACCATCGGGTAGCCAGCGAGGACACCGAACTTCATGGCGTCCTGGATACCAGCGTCGACCGAGGGGATGTACTCGCGAGGAACGCGGCCACCGGTGACCTTGTCCTCGAACTCGTACAGCACTTCGCCGTCCAGGGGCAGGGGCTCGAAGGAGACCTGCACCTTTGCGAACTGACCGGAACCACCGGTCTGCTTCTTGTGGGTGTAGTCGACCTTCTCGACTGCCTTCTTGATGGTCTCGCGGTATGCAACCTGAGGCTTACCAACGTTAGCCTCGACCTTGAACTCACGCTTCATACGGTCGACGATGATGTCCAGGTGCAGCTCACCCATACCACCGATTTCGGTCTGACCGGTTTCTTCGTTCAGCGAAACGGTGAAGGTGGGGTCCTCAGCGGAGAGCTTCTGGATAGCGGTGGACATCTTCTCCTGGTCACCCTTGGTCTTGGGCTCAATAGCCACGAAGATCACGGGGTCGGGGAAGGTCATCGACTCGAGAACAATCGGGTGTGCGGGGTCGCACAGGGTGTCACCGGTGGTAGTGTCCTTCAGACCGATTGCTGCGTAAATGTGACCTGCGGTGATCTCCTCAACAGGGTTCTCCTTGTTGGAGTGCATCTGGAAGAGCTTACCGATGCGCTCCTTCTTACCCTTAGTGGAGTTCAGAACCTGCTGGCCCTGCGCTGCCACACCGGAGTACACGCGGGTGTAGGTCAGCTGACCGTAGAACGGGTGAGCCGCAACCTTGAATGCCAGCGCTGCGAAGGGCTCGTCAGCGGATGCCTTACGGGTCAGCTTCTCTTCCTCGTTGGAGGGGTTGGAGCCGACGACGTCCGGAACGTCCAGCGGGGAGGGCAGGTAATCAATCACGGCGTCCAGCATGGGCTGAACACCGCGGTTCTTGAATGCAGAACCGCAGAGAACGGGGAATGCCTCGCCTGCGATCACGAGCTGGCGGATACCAGCCTTGATCTCGGGGATGGTCAGCTCGCCCTCTTCGAGGTACTTCTCCATGAGCTCTTCGCTGGACTCGGCAACAGCCTCCACCAGCTCGGAGCGGTACTGCTCAGCCTTCTCAACCAGGTCAGCAGGAATGTCCTGAACCTCGTAGGAGGCACCCATGGTCACGTCGCCCTTGGCGTCGCCGGGCCACACATATGCCTTCATCTCGAGCAGGTCGACAACGCCGATGAAGTCGCTCTCAGCACCGATGGGGAGCTGGAGGACCAGCGGGCGAGCGCCCAGGCGGTCGATGATGGTCTGAACGGTGAAGTAGAAGTCCGCGCCCATCTTGTCCATCTTGTTGACGAAGCAGATACGGGGGACGTCGTACTTGTCAGCCTGACGCCAAACGGTCTCAGACTGGGGCTCAACACCTTCCTTGCCGTCGAACACAGCAACTGCGCCGTCGAGGACGCGCAGGGAGCGCTCAACCTCAACGGTGAAGTCGACGTGGCCGGGGGTGTCGATAATGTTGATCTGGTTGCCCTTCCAGAAGCAGGTGGTTGCTGCGGAGGTAATGGTGATACCTCGCTCCTGCTCCTGAGCCATCCAGTCCATGGTGGAAGCGCCGTCGTGGGTCTCACCGATCTTGTGGTTAATACCGGTGTAGAACAGAATGCGCTCAGTGGTGGTGGTCTTACCGGCGTCGATGTGCGCCATAATACCGATGTTGCGGACCTTGTTAAGGTCGGTGAACACGTCAAGTGCCACGTTATTCTCCCTAAATGAGATACTCCGAAAGCCTGCCGACTCGAATCGACTCGGCAGGCTCTAAACGGAGAATT
This sequence comes from Rothia sp. HMSC072B03, assembly GCF_001809565.1. NCBI lineage: Bacteria > Bacillati > Actinomycetota > Actinomycetes > Micrococcales > Micrococcaceae > Rothia > Rothia sp. HMSC072B03. Next base: position 339,123 of record NZ_KV797969.1, on the reverse strand, counting down.
ACCAGCGGTAGTGTGCGAAGGCCTTGTTGGACTCGGCCATCTTGTGAGTGTCCTCGCGACGCTTCACAGCGGCACCGAGACCGTTGGACGCATCCAGGATCTCGTTCATCAGACGCTCAGTCATGGTCTTCTCGCGGCGCTGCTTGGAGAAGCCAACGAGCCAGCGGAGAGCCAGAGCGGTGGAACGGCCGGGGCGAACCTCAACCGGAACCTGGTAGGTTGCACCGCCAACGCGGCGGGAGCGAACCTCGAGAGAAGGCTTGATGTTGTCCATAGCCTTCTTCAGGGTTGCGACCGGATCGGAACCGGTCTTCTTCTCGACGCCCTCGAGGGCACCGTAGACGATGCGCTCTGCGACGGACTTCTTACCGTCCAGCAGAACCTTGTTGATCAGCTGAGTGACCAGCGCAGAACCGTAAACAGGATCGTTTACGAGGGGACGCTTGGGAGCGGGACCCTTACGAGGCATTACTTCTTCTCCTTCTTAGCGCCGTAGCGGGAGCGAGCCTGGCCGCGACCCTTAACACCCTGGGTATCCAGAGCGCCACGAACGATCTTGTAGCGAACACCGGGGAGGTCCTTCACACGACCACCGCGAACGAGCACAATCGAGTGCTCCTGCAGGTTGTGGCCCTCACCGGGGATGTATGCGGTAACCTCGACGCCGCCGTTGAGCTTGACACGAGCGACCTTACGCAGTGCCGAGTTCGGCTTCTTCGGGGTGGTGGTGTACACACGGGTGCACACGCCACGCTTCATGGGGTTGCCCTTCAGTGCGGGCGCCTTGGTCTTAACGACCTTGGGAGTCCGGCCCTTACGGACCAGCTGCTGAATAGTAGGCACGTTTTCTCCGTTGCTTGATCGGGTTTCTCGTTGGAGAAGCCCGTATAAACTTACTGGCCCCCATCGCGGTGGATGGGTGCTCTCGGTTATCAGAAACGCTCGGGTGCACTGGGCACTCCGGTTGGTTTCTATAGGTTCCTCAACTCTCGGCGAGTTCTGTTCCCTTTTCATCTTTCATCCGAAGACGAAAAGTTTTTGGGCACACGTAAAAATGGCATTTAGGCGTCAGCAAAAAGCAACGCCAAAGGACGGTATCCATACTGCCATTGATTCGTTTGCCCGTATCCTCGGAAAGTCCCGAGGGAACCCACCAAGGGTGGATCCAGTACACCGAGCTCAAGTACTTCGCATAAGACTATACAGGTTAAACTCGGCTTAATCTAGCGGGACTGCGCGGATTTTCCACTTTTAAGCAGATATTGAAGGCAGTTTCCGGTGATTTGCACCACTTAAATTACATGCTTGCAATTCTGTCCTTATCAACTCCCACGGCATCACCCCGACACCCCGTTATACGAATATACGAAAAGTCGCCAAGAACCCGAGTTCTTGGCGACTTCTCATGTACCGGCAAAGGCGCAAGCGTCGCCCAATCCCGTTGCTGTCAGTATTTAGACAACCTGGAACTGGCGAGTCTGACCTTCAAAGTTGGTCTTCGCACCCGTAATCTTCTTTGCGGTGCCGAAATAACGAATGCGGTACTGGCCCTTTGGGGTATTCAAGGGAACCTTCCAACGAACCGTCACCTGCGAGGCGGCAATACCCATGCGCTTCCACTCGTAGAAGGTATCCGGGTTGTTATCGCCCGTGTAGTACTTCCAGGTATTACCCACACGACGCTCAATTACAAAGTAGCTACCGTCGTGATGCATGTTGTTGTTCGGGTGCGCACCCACGAAACGAGCAGAGACTTCCTGGCGGCCAGCAATCGCATCCTGAGGCTGCTGGGTCACCTGACCGTAACGAGTGCCGAACATCGGGGTATCGTAGACAACCTTACCCTGCAGGCTGGCTACCGGGCGACGATCATTCGGACGGTCGCCAATACCCAGCGGCGTGCCATTCTTCAGCGAAGTTCCAACAACATTAATGGTCTGACGGAACGCGCTGGAGGTGTAACGACCAAAGAGGGTCGCGCCGCCTTCATACTGCTGAGAGTCATACTCCTCAGGAGTCGTCACGTAGTGGTCGTAGGCGTTGGTGTAGCCCTGCAGAATAATGTGCGATTCGGGAACACCGAAGAGCTTGGCAGCATCCTGACGATACTGCACACCTACCGCACCGGTGAACTCACCGGGCATACCCAGCAGGTAGTAGTCACCGAAGCGCATAATCTGCACCGGATACTTTTCCTGAATGATCGTTCCATTTTTTGCAGAGAAGAGAATACCCTTCGGCTGCTGGCAACGCGTCTGGGCAGCACTCGGAGTGAATACCAGAGTACCCAGAATAGAGGGGCGACCGGAGCCTTCCTTATAGACAGCCCAGCCACCGCCACCATCCTCGGTGGACCCCGCACCGAACGGAGTACCCAGGAAGCCCTGACAAGTTCGCTCATTATGGCCACTGCCGGTGTACTTGGCATCCACATTCATACCCGAGAAGTTGAAGTACGAAATACGCGAATCCAAGCCCTTACCCACCGGAGTACCCGAGCTCTTCAACTGAGAACGCACAGCATTAGCCTGCTTCTCACCCTGAATCTTCACATTCTTGAACTGGTCATTAGTGGGACCCTGACCAGGCTTCAACCAAGTATTCGGAGAAACATCACCAGCATTAGCATTAGCAAACGCCGCAACGAAACCATCGCCGCTACCGGGAACATTGCGGTCAACGCCATGATCCTGAGTCTCCAGCAGATACTCCGCATAACCCTTGTTATCACTCGAAATCAGAGTATTCTTCGAGGTCAAAGAAGTCGGGTGAATCGCATACCAGTTCAACACCGCACGAGTCTTACCGTTGCGCTCCAGACGCAAGGTCATGTTAGTCGGGTCGGTACCGTTCGGAAGCTTGGAACGCAGCTCCTGCGAATCTCGGTTATAAGCCTCGCGCGAACGGTTCACACCCACACCCGTGAGCTTAGAGGTCGAGACCGTCAGGTTGCCAGGGGCCAGATCTCTCGTTGCCTGACGCACGGCCTTCATGGTTCCCTCAACCTGGGCATTAAAGGTGTCCTGGTGGAATCCCAGGGTCGTGATGTTGTACAGGCTCTGATGGGTAATGCCGCCCGGGGTGGCATGCGTATGAGTTGCGGTAATCATGATGTTCGATTCCGAGTATTCAGATCCATACTCGGCGCGGATACGCTTGACCAGCTCATCTCGGAGAGACTGCCAGCCAGTGAGAGCATCCAACACCACGATGAGGTTACGCTGACCGCTGGCACGGTCAACAGCAATAAAGGCGCGAGCATACTGACGGGTATGCACGCCGCTACCCTTCTGGGAAGTCTCGCCGTAGCCCATGAAACCGACCTCGCCGGGTTCACCGGTAATATCGGCTGCGCCGGCACCCACGAGGTAGGGCGTGGCTTGGGAGGCTTGAGCCGCGGGGGCCGCCCCGGCCATCTGGCCGGAAGGCAAAATTGCGGAGGCGGCAATCAGGCAGGCGGCGCCCACACGTGCCAGAGATCGCTTGGGCATGACGAGTCGTGAAAACAGAGAGTTCTTGGCCTTCGTTGCGGACGAGGACGCAAATACCTGCTGGAACGAGGGACACGGAGCGATACCGGAAGTATGCAGGGTGAAGCTATTTCCCCCCGATCCGGAAGTGACTGGAGTGATATGCATGCCTTCAAGAGTAAATCCAAGTCAGAGCGTTTTCCAATCACCCAAGCATCCTAATATACAAGAATATATATTCTTTATATTGCTCAACAAAAACGAATGAATGGTCTATAAAGGGGTGTTTACTCTAGTAAACCCAGCAAACCTAACCGCTCTCCCCCACCGCAAAAATTTGCAATCAAGAGAATTTTTCTCTCTGTGTAAATTCTGTTTCCACTGAGATCCTCCCAAAATATTTTGGAGAAACAACGAACTCAACGCGCACCCGTATCAAATCTTAAAGACAGGATTCAGAAAAGCCTCAACCCCTGCCCTAACCATCGTGATTGGAAAAGCCTGGGTTCCTTCTCTCTCATATCCCACCCACACGCGGATACGCAAAAAGCGCGGATACCCGAGAGAAATCTCGAGTATCCGCGCTTTTATGAATGCTTAGGCTTCAAACCTAGCGAGCAACAGGAAGCTTAGAGCTCCAGGCCGCGGCCGTACTCGTCCAGCGAAACGGCGCGGAAACCGCCGTTGTTACCGTAGGAGTACACTTCGCTGTCGATCTGGAAAGCACTCGGGTAACCGCCGCCGAAGGTGTCCAGAGACTGCAGACGTTCAGCGGTAGCCTGAGCGCTCGGCTCAACCTCAATATCGTTGTAACGTGCCAGACCGGTACCGGCAGGAACCAGCTTACCGATGATCACGTTCTCCTTCAGGCCGAGCAGCGGGTCGGTCTTAGCCTCCATAGCTGCCTGAGTCAGGACGCGGGTGGTCTCCTGGAAGGAGGCCGCCGACAGCCAGGACTCGGTAGCCAGCGAAGCCTTGGTAATACCCATCATCTCGGGACGACCGGCAGCAGGCTTCTTGCCCTCGAGCAGAGCCTTGCGGTTTGCGGTCTGGAAGACAATGTTATCGACCAGCTCACCCGGCAGAAGGTCGGTGTCACCGGACTCAATCACGGTCACGCGACGCAGCATCTGGCGGACGATAACCTCGACGTGCTTGTCGTGGATTTCCACACCCTGCGACTTGTACACGCCCTGAACCTCGCTCACCAGGTGCTTCTGAGCCTCACGAGGACCGCGAATTCGCAGGACCTCCTTCGGGTCAACAGAACCGCTAGCCAGCTGGTCACCGACATGGACGTAATCGCCATTCTGCAGCTTAGAAGCCGCACGGCGCAGAACGGTGTAGGACTGGGGCTCAGAACCGTCGTCCGGGGTCACCACAATCTTGTAGGACTTCTCGGTATCCTCAATGGTCACGCGACCGGACACCTCAGAAATCGGGGCGACACCCTTGGGGGTACGGGCCTCGAACAGCTCCTGAATACGGGGCAGACCCTGGGTAATATCGTCTGCCGACGCCACACCACCGGTGTGGAAGGTACGCATGGTCAGCTGGGTACCGGGCTCACCAATCGACTGAGCCGCAATAATACCAACAGCCTCACCAATGTCGACCAGAACGTTCGAAGCCATCGAACGGCCGTAGCACAGTGCGCACACGCCGATAGCCGACTCACAGGTCAGAACCGAGCGGACACGCAGCTCCTTCACACCAGCCTTGAACAGCTTCTCGATGAGCTCATCGGAAACGTCAGCGCCAGCCTCAGCCAAAACGTTGCCAGCCTCGTCCTTCACGTCCACCGCGAGGGTACGACCGTGAATCGAAGTCTCAACGTCCGGGTGCAGGTTGCCGTCGGCGTCAACCAGCGGGAGCATCAGACCGCGGCGGGTGCCACAGTCATGCTCACGCACGATAACGTCCTGCGACACATCCACCAGACGACGGGTCAGGTAACCCGAGTTAGCGGTACGCAGTGCGGTATCAGCCAGACCCTTACGTGCACCGTGGGTTGCGATGAAGTACTCCAGAACCGACAGGCCCTCACGGTAGGAGGACTTAATCGGGCGAGGCATAATCTCACCCTTCGGGTTCGACACCAGACCACGGATACCCGCAATCTGACGGACCTGCATCCAGTTACCACGTGCACCAGAGGTCACCATGCGGTAAATGGTGTTCAGACCGCCGTGAGAGCTCAGGTTCTCACGCATAGCCTCAGCAACCACGTCGGTAGCCTCGGTCCAAACCTTAATCAGCTCCTGACGACGCTCTTCATCGTCAATGGTACCGATCTCGAAGTCGTCCTGAATTGCGGCAGCCTGCTTCTCGTAGCGCTCCATGATTGCCGGCTTCTCAGAGGGAGTAGCGATATCGGAGACGGCCACGGTCACACCCGAACGGGATGCCCAGTAGAAACCTGCGTTCTTCAGGTTATCCAGGGCACGAGCCACAACATCCATCGGGTAACGCTCAGCCAGATCGTTAATCAGGCTACCCAGACCCTTCTTGTCTGCCACACCGGTGAACCAGGGGTAGTCCTTCGGCAGAGCCTGGTTGAACAGGACCTGGCCAACGGTGCAGTCCAGCAGCACGGGGTCGCCGGGCTTGTAGCCCTCGGGAGCTTCCCAGCCCTCGGGAGCAACGAACTGGTCGCCGTCCAGCAGGATCTTCACCTTGGTGTACAGCTCAATCTCGTGACGATCCATCGCCATCAGAGCCTCAGAAACCGAGGAGAAAGCGTGGCCCTCGTTCTTCTGGCCATCGCGAGGAGTGGTCAGGTGGTACAGACCGATGATCATATCCTGCGAAGGAACGGCCACGGGACGGCCATCCGACGGCTTCAGGATGTTGTTCGAGGACAGCATGAGGATACGAGCCTCAGCCTGGGCCTCGGGAGACAACGGCAGGTGAACTGCCATCTGATCACCATCGAAGTCAGCGTTGAACGCGGAGCAAACCAGCGGGTGCAACTGAATAGCCTTACCCTCAACCAGCTTCGGCTCAAATGCCTGAATACCGAGGCGGTGCAGGGTAGGTGCACGGTTCAGCAACACGGGGTGCTCGGCGATAACCTCTTCCAGAACGTCCCAAACCTGCGGGCGGAAACGCTCAACCATGCGCTTAGCGCTCTTAATGTTCTGAGCGTGGCTCAGCTCCACCAGACGCTTCATGACGAAGGGCTTAAAGAGCTCCAGCGCCATCTGCTTGGGCAGACCACACTGGTGCATCTGCAGCTGCGGACCAACCACAATCACGGAACGACCGGAGTAGTCCACGCGCTTACCCAGCAGGTTCTGACGGAAACGACCCTGCTTACCCTTGAGCATGTCCGACAGAGACTTCAGGGGACGGTTGCCGGGGCCGGTCACCGGACGGCCACGACGGCCGTTGTCGAAGAGCGAGTCCACAGCTTCCTGCAGCATACGCTTCTCGTTGTTCACGATGATCTCGGGAGCGCCCAGCTCCAGCAGACGCTTCAGACGGTTGTTACGGTTGATCACACGACGGTACAGGTCGTTCAGGTCGGAGGTCGCAAAGCGGCCACCGTCCAGCTGAACCATCGGGCGCAGCTCCGGCGGGATGACCGGAACAACGTCCAGAACCATACCCAGCGGGGAGTTGTTGGTGGTTAGGAAGGCGTTAACAACCTTCAGACGCTTCAGGGCACGGGTCTTCTTCTGGCCCTTACCGGTCTGAATAATCTCCTTGAGAGCCTCGGCCTCAGCTTCCAGGTCGAAAGACTCCAGACGCTTCTTGATAGCCTCGGCGCCCATGGCACCCTCAAAGTACATGCCGTACTTGTCCACCATGGAACGGTACAGAGCTTCGTTACCCTCGAGGTCAGCGACCTTCAGGGACTTGAAACGCTCCCACACGTTCTCCAGGTGAGCAACCTCGCGCTCGTAGCGCTTACGCACGGAGGCAAGCTGACGCTCAGCGTTATCGCGCAGCTTGCGCTTCTCAGCAGCCTTACCGCTCTCTGCCTCGATACGAGCCAGTTCGGACTCAACCTCACGGCTAATAGCGTTCACATCGGCGTTCAGAGCAGCCTCAAGCTCCTGCTTCTCACGGTCGTGAGCAGCCTGCAGCATCGGCAGATCCTCGTGACGAGCCTCCTCGTCAACGCTGGTAATCATGTACGCAGCGAAGTAAATGACCTTCTCCAGGTCCTTCGGAGCCAGATCCAGCAGGTAGCCCAGACGGGAAGGAACACCCTTGAAGTACCAAATGTGGGTCACGGGAGCGGCCAGCTCAATGTGGCCCATGCGCTCGCGACGCACCTTGGAACGGGTCACCTCAACGCCACAGCGCTCACACACAATGCCCTTGAAGCGCACGCGCTTGTACTTACCGCAGTAGCACTCCCAGTCCTTGGTGGGGCCGAAGATACGCTCGTCGAAGAGACCGTCCTTCTCGGGCTTCAGGGTACGGTAGTTGATGGTCTCGGGCTTCTTAACCTCACCAAAGGACCAACGACGGATGTCGTCGGCGGTGGCGAGGCCAATTCGCATCAAACCAAGCGAAGATTCGTTGGACATATCGGTCCTAATCTCTTTCTGTAAGTTTCTGAAGACTTGGGTTAGCGGGCGGGAACCCCACAACGCACGCGAGCGCATGCGGGGTTCTCCACCCTAGAAGGAGGCGGTGCTTATGCCTCGTCGACCGAGCTGGGCTCGTCGTGGGTCAGGCTCACGCCCATATCTTCTGCTGCCCGGAAGCCTTCTTCCTCCGAGTCGCTCATCTCAATAATCTTGCCGTCGGTGGAGAGCACCTCAACGTTCAGGCACAGAGACTGCATTTCCTTGATAAGAACCTTGAAGGATTCGGGGATACCCGGCTCAGGGATGTTCTCGCCCTTCACGATAGCCTCGTAAACCTTCACACGGCCCGCCACGTCATCGGACTTGACGGTCAGGATTTCCTGCAGGGTGTATGCGGCGCCGTATGCCTCCAGCGCCCACACTTCCATCTCACCGAAGCGCTGACCACCGAACTGCGCCTTACCACCCAGAGGCTGCTGGGTAATCATCGAGTACGGACCGGTGGAACGAGCGTGAATCTTGTCATCCACCAGGTGGTGCAGCTTCAGGATGTACTGGTAACCAACCGAAATCGGGTCCGGGAACGGCTCACCGGAACGGCCGTCAATCAGACGTGCCTTACCGGAACGGTTGATCAGACGGTCGCCATCGCGGTTCGGGTTCGAGTGATCCATGAGGTCGAAGAGCTCGTCCTCGTGGGCACCGTCGAACACCGGGGTTGCCAGGCGGGTCGGGCCGGATTCCTTCGGGAAGTTCGGCATGTGCTTGAGCCACTCGGGCTCGCCCTCAATCTTCCAACCCTGCTTAGCCAGCCAACCGGTGTGGACTTCCAGAACCTGACCAATGTTCATACGACCGGGCACGCCCAGCGGGTTCAGGATGACGTCCACGGGGGTACCGTCTTCTAGGAAGGGCATATCCTCGATCGGCAGGATCTTGGAAATAACACCCTTGTTACCGTGGCGGCCTGCGAGCTTGTCGCCGTCGGTAATCTTACGCTTCTGAGCCACGTACACGCGGACCAGCTGGTTCACGCCCGGGGGCAAATCGTCCTCATCGTTGTTCTCGCGGTCGAAGATACGGATACCGATGACGGTACCGGACTCGCCGTGAGGAACCTTCAGGGAGGTGTCGCGAACCTCGCGAGACTTCTCACCGAAGATTGCGCGCAGCAGGCGCTCCTCGGGGGTCAGCTCGGTCTCGCCCTTGGGGGTGACCTTACCGACGAGGATGTCGCCAGCCTCAACCTCAGCACCGATGTGGATGATGCCGCGCTCGTCCAGAGCCGAGAGAACATCCTCGGACACGTTCGGAATATCGCGGGTAATCTCCTCGGGGCCCAGCTTGGTGTCGCGGGCGTCAATCTCATGCTCCTCAATGTGAATAGAGGTCAGCACGTCCTCAGAAACCATGCGCTGGGAGAGGATGATCGCATCCTCGTAGTTCAGGCCTTCCCACGGCATGTATGCCACGAGCAGGTTCTTACCCAGTGCCAGCTCGCCGCCGTCGGTGGAGGGGCCATCAGCAATAACGTCGCGGTACTCGACGCGCTGGCCTTCCTTCACCACAACGCGCTGGTTGTAGCAGTTACCCGGGTTCGAGCGGGAGAACTTCATGATCGGGTAGGTGGAGACAGAGCCGTCGTCGTTACGGACGATAACGGTCTTAGCGTCCACGGAGGAAACCACACCGGGCTTCTTCGCGAGCACGGAGTCACCGGAGTCCAGTGCTGCGTACTTCTCCATACCGGTACCAACCACGGGGGCCTCAGACTCCAGCAGGGGCACAGCCTGACGCTGCATGTTAGCACCCATCAGTGCTCGGTTAGCGTCGTCGTGCTCCAGGTAAGGAATCAGGGCGGTAGCCACGGACACCATCTGGCGCGGGGAGACGTCCATGTACTGAACGGCACCGGGAGCAACCAGAACGGCCTCACCAGAACCATCGCCTGCACGGCAGAGAACCTCGTTCTCAGCGAAGGTGCGGTCCGGGTTCAGAGGCGCGTTTGCCTGCGCGATAACAACAGACTTCTCGTCGTCAGCGGTCAGGTAGCGGACCTCATCGGTCACGCGACCATCGGTCACCACTCGGTAGGGGGTCTCGATGAAACCGAAGGAGTTGATGCGACCGTAGGTTGCCAGCGAACCAATCAGACCAATGTTCGGGCCTTCAGGGGTTTCGATGGGGCACATGCGGCCGTAGTGCGAGGGGTGCACGTCTCGCACTTCCATGCCTGCGCGGTCTCGGGACAGACCACCAGGGCCCAGAGCGGACAGACGACGCTTGTGGGTCAGACCCGCCAGCGGGTTGTTCTGGTCCATGAACTGGGACAGCTGAGAGGTACCGAAGAACTCCTTGATGGCTGCCACGACGGGGCGGATGTTCACCAGGGACTGCGGGGTGATAGCCTCAACGTCCTGGGTGGTCATGCGCTCGCGGACCACACGCTCCATACGGGACAGACCGGTACGGATCTGGTTCTCAATCAGCTCGCCCACGGTGCGGATGCGGCGGTTACCGAAGTGGTCGATATCGTCGATGTCGACCTTCAGGGAGATTTCCTTGCCGTCGCGTACGCCCGGGATGCTGGTCTCGCCAGCGTGCAGAGCGCAGAGGTAACGGATCATCTGGGCGATGTCGTCCTGGCTGAGCACGGAGGCCTCGGGGGAATCCAGGGGAACGTCCACGCCAAGCTTACGGTTCAGCTTGTAACGGCCGACCTTGGCCAGGTCGTAGCGGCGCGGGGTGAAGTACATGTTGTCCAGCAGAGCCTGGGCAGCCTCAACCGTCGGGGGCTCACCCGGGCGCAGCTTACGGTAGATGTCCAGCAGAGCCTCATCGCGGTCCTTGACGGAGTCCTTCTCGAGGGTTGCGCGGATGGAGTCGTACTGACCGAACTCAGCCAGAATCTTGGACTCGGTCCAGCCCAGGGCCTTGAGCAGAACGGTCACGGACTGCTTACGCTTGCGGTCCAGACGAACGCCCACCTGGTCGCGCTTGTCAATCTCAAGCTCGAACCATGCACCGCGGGAGGGAATCACGCGGGCCGAGTAGATGTCCTTATCGGAGGTGCGGTCCGGAGCCTTCTCGAAGTAGGCGCCGGGGGAACGCACCAGCTGGGAGACAACCACGCGCTCGGTACCGTTAATCACGAAGGTACCGGCCTCGGTCATCAGGGGGAAGTCGCCCATGAACAGGGTCTGCTGCTTAACCTCGCCGGTAGCGAGGTTCATGAATTCAGCCTTGATATACAGCGGTGCCGAGTAGGTTGCGTCGCGGTCCTTGCACTCCTCGACGGAGTACTTGGGGTCGGCGAACTCGGGCTCGGAGAAGGAGAGCTGCATGGTCTCCTGGAAGTCGCGAATCGGGGAAATCTCTTCAAAGATCTCAGCCAGACCGGACTTTGCGGGAACAGAGGTGTCACCAGCAGCCTGCGCGGACTCCAGACGCTCCAGCCAACGCTCGTTACCTACGAGGCGGTCGAAGCTATCGGTCTGGATAGCAAGCAGGTTGGGAACCTTCAGCGGTTCGTTAATCTTCGCGAATGAAATTCGGCGCGAGACGTTCTCTGCGCCGTTAGCGGCGTCATGGTTAGAGGTGCTTGAAGCGACCAAAATGGGGATCCTTCCACAGACATGTCTGTTAGCAATCAGCCTCCCGGCGACTTTACCGGCGACATGACGACCTCGGCCCCCGCATAAACGGTGCTCGAAGCTACAGATGTCGGACGGAAAACGTCACCTTCAGCCCGTGCCCACCGCTATATGAAGGCACAAAGGTTAGGGAAAGCGTAAATACTAACAATACAGGAAGAAATCTATTTTGTCTACCACACCCGAGGAGCGAGCGCAAACCTGACGCAGAAATGTATTTTCCATCCCGAAGAAGGACCGTACACGGATGGTCGCCGGTCGGTTCTCAAGGGCTCATCCTCCTGAGAGCCCGCCCGCTACCGCAAGGAACCTAGCACTCCACCACGTTAACGGCCAGGCCGCCCATCGAAGTTTCCTTGTAACGGTGCGACATATCCAGACCGGTCTGGCGCATCGTCTCAATCACCTGATCCAGCGACACACGGTGCATACCATCTCCGCGCAGGGCCATGCGCGCTGCAGTCACGGCGTTCGACGCGGCCATCGCATTACGCTCGATACACGGAATCTGCACCAGCCCACCCACGGGATCGCAGGTCAGGCCAAGGTTATGTTCCATTGCAATCTCGGCCGCGTTCTCCACCTGTTCGGGGGTTCCGCCCAGCACCTGAGCCAAGCCGGCAGCAGCCATCGAGCTGGCGCTGCCCACCTCGCCCTGACAACCTACCTCAGCGCCAGAAATCGAGGCGCGCTTCTTGTACAGCACACCCACGGCGGCCGAAGCCAGGAAGAAGTCCACGATCGCCTGCTCACGGGCGGCCTGGCCGCAATGGCGGATACCCGGGGTGTAGTTCATCGCGTAGTGTAGCACCGCCGGAATGATGCCGGATGCACCGTTCGTCGGGGCCGTCACCACACGGCCGCCAAAGGCGTTCTCCTCGTTTACAGCCAGAGCAATCAGGTTCACCCAGTCAATCGCAAACTCCGGAGACTTGCCGGGATCCTCCACCATCAGGTCACGGTGCCACGCACCCGCACGGCAACGCACCTTCAGTGGACCGGGCAGATACCCCACACGAGCCAGAGAGGAGCCGATGCACTCCTTCATGACGCGATAGATATGCAGGATGCCCGCGCGCACCTCCTGCTCCGTGCGTAGCGAACACTCATTCGCCATCTTCAGCTGTGCAATCGATAGGCCAGCCTCATTCGCCATCTCGACGAGCTCGGCACCCGACCCAAAGGGGTAGGGCGGGTTCGTGAGCGAGGCACCGCCGGTAGCTTCCTCGTCTCCCTCAACGATAAAGCCACCACCAATCGAGTAGTAGGTACGCTCCAGCAGTAGCTCCTCCCCCGCAAACGCGGCAATCTTCATGCCGTTCGTATGGCGCGGAAGAACAGTCAGGGGGCGCAAAGTCATGTCAATCTCACGGTAGTGCACCACCGGGCCGTACACCTTGCTCTCCTCGCCGCCGGGAGCATTCACTCCGTATGAGGAGGAAGGATATCCGGCCAGAGGCAGGGTACCGTCAACACTATTGCGCTCAATCATCGCTTCCGCAGCGGCGATATCAATCGTCTCGGGGACGAAGCCGCACAGCCCCTTCAACGCGGCGCTCATCGTACCGTGACCGGCACCGGTTGCCGCCAACGAACCGTACAAATCGATATGCACGCCGGTCACGCGGTCCAGCAGACCTTCATCAATCAGCTCAGCCACGAAACGATTCGACGCACGCATGGGACCCACGGTGTGGGAGCTGGAGGGACCAACACCAATACTGAACAGCTCAAAAACACTGATGTCGTAGGGAAGGGCCTCCGCCTTTTTCTGGGCGCTGCTGGGGGTGCTCTGATTAATCGCCACGTTCTGTCTTTCGAAGTCATTGCGTCCTGCGGGGCGCAGTCGCGCGGAATACCGGTTACCGAAAACTATCCGGCTCGGTATTCCACCTAATTCATATGAGGTAGTGATAACGGACAGTCCTCCTTGACTAACCGCTCTAATCCTAACGCACTTCCGAGGATGCAGAAACTAAGGTGAGGGTACGCCTCGGTTCCTCCTCTCTCCCCCGGCTGCTTCTTCTCAGTTGCCGCCCCGACACGCGAAAGGCGCCGTGTCCTCTCGGAAACACGGCGCCGTTCACCTCGCGGAGGTTACCTCACGCAGTATATTTCGTTACTTTTCGCGCTTGTAGAAGGGCAGAGCCACAACGTCGAAGGGTGCACGCTTACCGCGAATGTCCACGTCAACGGTGGAGCCAAGCTCCGAGAACTCACGGTTCACCAGTGCCATAGCAATCGGGAAGCCCAGAGTCGGGGAAGGAATACCGGAGGTAACCTCACCAATCTCATTGCCCTCGGAGTCCACCAGCTTGGAGCCGGCACGAGCAGGACGCTTTGCCTGAGCCTTCAGACCCACCAGGATACGCTTAGACTCGGACTTTGCCAGCTCGGACAGTGCCTCGCGGCCCACGAAGTCGGAGGCCTTCTTCTCCAGCGCAATCTCAACCAGGCGGCCCAGGCCGGACTCGAAGGGGGTGATGTCCAGACCCAGCTCGTGGCCGTACAGGGGCATACCGGCCTCAAGACGCAGGGAGTCGCGGGAAGCCAGACCCGCGGGGGTCAGGCCAAAGGGCTCACCGGCGGCAGCCAGCTTGTCCCACAGCTCAACTGCGTGCTCGTTCGGTACGAACAGCTCGAAGCCGTCCTCACCGGTGTAGCCGGTGCGGGCCAGCAGAACGTCAACGCCGGCGATGGTCAGCGGCACGGATGCGTAGTACTTCAGCTCGCGCACGGCATTCTCGTCAGAGGCACCGGCTGCCAGCAGAATCTCCTCCGCGCGAGGGCCCTGAACAGCAATCAGGGAGGTCTGATCCGACTCGTTGACGAACTCAACGTTGAAGTCGCCCAGGCGCTCGCTCATAGCAGCGTAATCGGTGTCAATGTTGGCCGCGTTGGGAACAACCATGAACTCTTCGTCGCCCAGGCGGTAGGTAATCAGATCGTCGATAACGCCACCCTTGTCATTGACCAGGATCGAGTACTTTGCCTTACCGACCTTCAGGATGGACATGTTCGACACCAGAGCGTAATCCAGGAACGCACCCGCATCCGGACCGGTCACACGGAACTCACCCATGTGAGAGAGGTCGAAGATACCCGCGCGGGTACGAACGGCTTCGTGCTCGGCAACGTCGTTCGAGTACTTCAGGGGCATATCCCAGCCACCGAAATCGGTGAAGGATGCGCCCAGCTTCTCGTGAACCGGGTACAGGGAGGTCTTCTTGGGGGACATTAGATTCTCCTCACGCACAGCTTTGTGCTGTTATTGCAATCATTGTGGTTATATCTCCCTCTCCGGCAGAGGACCAGGTAGGGAGCCTACCCCGCCCGTCTCGCGAGGAGACGGGCGGGGCGGGGTGAGCCCAGTGGCTACCCCTAGAGCGTCAAACGCTCCTTATGCTTCCAGGTCGAAAGCCTCCATCGGGGGGCATTCGCACACGAAGTTACGGTCACCGCCGGCACCGTCAATACGGCCCACCGGAGTGAAGTACTTGTTGACGCGCAGGCTCGGAACCGGGAAGGCAGCCTGGGTGCGGGTGTACGCACGATCCCACTCGTCTGCGCTGACCACATCAACGGTGTGCGGTGCGTTGCGCAGGACGGAGTCCTCAACGGCGACCTTACCCTCGGCGACCTCGATGATCTCGTCGTAGATGGTCTCCATCGCTTCGATGAAGCGGTCGAGCTCTTCCTTGGACTCGGACTCGGTCGGCTCAACCATCAGGGTGCCGGGAACCGGGAACGCCAGGGTCGGTGCGTGGAAGCCGTAGTCCATCAGACGCTTGCAGACGTCCTCTGCGGTCACGTGAGACTTATCGGTCAGGTGACGCAGGTCCAGAATGCATTCGTGAGCGACCAGACCGCCGGGGCCGGTGTACAGCACCGGGTACTTGTCGTTAAGCTTCTTCGCAATGTAGTTAGCGTTCAGAACCGCGTACTGCGAAGAGTCCTTCAGACCCTGAGCACCAGTCATCGCAATGTACATCCAGCTAATCGGCAGAACACCGGCAGAACCGAAGAACGCCTGCGAAATCGGCAGAGCAGCATCGTTGGGGAGCTTACCCTCAGAGTCAGCGCGGTATGCGTCACCGGGCAGGAACTTCGCCAGGTGCTCGCGAACAGCCAGCGGGCCAACACCGGGGCCGCCACCACCGTGCGGAATGGAGAAGGTCTTGTGCAGGTTCAGGTGCGAAACGTCGCCGCCGAACTTGCCGGGCTGAGCGAAGCCCATCTGAGCGTTCAAGTTCGCGCCATCCAGGTACACCTGGCCGCCAGCCTCGTGAACCAGCTGGCAAACCTCAGCAACCTGCTCCTCAAACACACCGTGAGTGGAAGGGTAGGTAATCATGATGCCGGCAACCTTGGGGCCGTACTTCTCAATCTTTGCCTTCAGGTCGTCAACATCAATCGAACCGTCAGCCGCAGTTGCCACACCGGCAACCTTCAGACCAGCCAGAGCAGCAGATGCCGCGTTGGTGCCGTGAGCAGACAGCGGAATCAGGACGGTATCGCGCTCGTGGTCACCGTTAGCCTCATGGAAGGAACGGATAGCGCGCAGACCAGCGTACTCACCGGTCGCACCCGAGTTCGGCTGCAGCGAGATAGCATCGTAACCGGTAATAGCAACCAGCCACTCGCTCAAATCCTTAATCAGCTCGTGCCAGCCCTCAGCCTGATCCTCCGGGACCAGCGGGTGGATGTTCGCGAACTCAGGCCAGGAGATGGGCTCCATCTCAGCAGCCGCGTTCAGCTTCATAGTGCACGAACCCAGCGGAATCATGGTGCGGTCAAGTGCCAGATCCTTGTCAGCGAGGTGACGCAGGTAGCGCATCATCTCGGTCTCGGAGCGGTACTTGTGGAAGACCGGGTGCTGCATATAGTCGTCGGTACGCAGCAGGTCGGAGGGCAGATCGTACTTCGAATCTGCCTCACCGAGGGTGCCGCCCAGAGCGGAAACTAGGGCCTTCAGCACCTCGTCGTCGTGGGACTCGCCCACCGAAATACCTACGCGGTCCTCGTCGAAGCGACGGATGTTGATACCGGCGTCCAGGGCCTTTGCGACGAGCTCATCAGCGCGGCCGGGGGCTTCTACCACGATGGTGTCGAAGAAGGTTTCGTGAGCGATGCCGTAGCCTGCAGCCTCCAGAGCGGTTGCCATACGTGCAGCGTTCGTGTGCAGGCGGTTCGCGATAGCGCGCAGCCCCTCGGGACCGTGGTACATCGCGTAAGCACCCGCGACGATGGCCAGCAGAGCCTGAGCGGTACAGATGTTAGAGGTAGCCTTCTCGCGGCGGATGTGCTGCTCACGAGTCTGCAGGGCCAGGCGGTAGGCCGGCTTGCCGGTCGGGTCCTTCGAGACACCCACCAGACGGCCCGGCATGGTGCGCTCCATGCCCTTGTGAACGGCCATGTAGCCAGCGTGCGGGCCGCCGAAGAAGAAGGGCAGGCCAAAGCGCTGGGTGTTACCAACTGCGATATCTGCGCCCAGTTCACCGGGAGACTTCAGCAGGGTCAGAGCCAACAGGTCGGCGTCCACCGTCACCAGGGCGTTACGTTCCTTAGCAGCCTTGATGAGCGGTTCGATATCACGGATTTCGCCGTCCTGGGCGGGGTAAGCCAGGATAATGCCGTACAGGTCGCCCTCGGGCAGGCCCTCGGAGAAATCGGTGATGACAAAGGGAATACCGAGCATCTCCGCACGGCCGCGGGTCACCGAAATAACCTGGGGCAGGCATCGAGAGTCAATAGCGAAGAAGCCGTTCTTCACCTTGCGGTTCGCACGGTGCATCATAACTGCGGCCTCAGCGACAGCGGAAGCCTCATCCAGCAGCGAGGAGTTAGCAATCTCCAGGCCGGTCAGCTCCATCACGGTGTTCTGGAAGTTCAGCAGAGCTTCCAGGCGACCCTGAGAAATCTCAGCCTGGTAGGGAGTGTAGGAAGTGTAGAAACCGGGGTTCTCCAGAATATTGCGGCGCAGAACAGCGGGGGTCACAGCGTCGTAGTAACCGGCGCCAATCATCTGTGCCAGGACCTTATTCTTAGCGGCGTAGCCGGCAATCTTCGAAAGAGCTTCATGCTCCGACAGCGGGGCGGGAAGCTGCAGCTCGCCGTCGAGGCGAATCTGCGAGGGGACAACAGCGTCCATCAGCGCATCCAGGGAAGAATATCCCAGGGTTTCGAGCATCTGCTCTGCGTCTGCGGAACGGGGGCCGAGATGACGATCAATAAAGGACATAGGGATTCTCCTATTGGTCGGCGCAAACCGTAGAGGGGTCACGTCGCGCTATTGCGACGAGTCGAACGCTTTAAGTGTCCCACATCTCCGCACATTTTTCTCACCATTATCACGATTCGACATGCTCGGAGACGATAACTCTTCTCCTAACCCTCATATTGACGACTCGAAGGATTCTCTCGCCCCTGATACCGAACAGAGCAAGGCCCCGGTTCGTTCTCCGTTACCGGAAGAACGAACCGGGGTCCCTATGAAAACAAGCTCAGATATACCTCTTACGAGGAATATCTAAATATCTTCAATGGATTACTTCTTAGCGTGATCCGGCTTGCCACCGTGCGGCACGAGGAATGCCGACAGAAAGGCGAGGAACGCGGTCACGGCCAGCAGCATCAGACCGATGAAGTAGTTGTTCTCAGCCTGGTTGTAGGTTGCACCCATCACCAGCGGCGGGAAGAAACCACCCAGAGCGCCAGCAGCAGCAACCACACCGGACACCGCACCAACGTTCTTCGGATCAGCCGCACGAGCCACCCAGCCGAAGACCGAGCCGTGGCCCAGACCCAGAAGAGCAGCCATCAGGATGAAAACAGCACCATACACGTGCTCAGCATCAGGCTGAAACGCGGTAATAACTGCCAGGATCACCACACCACCCAGGGAGATGAGGGTGATAATCTTCGGACCGAACTTATCAGCCAGCACACCACCGAAGGGACGAGCAATCACAGCAGCAACCGCAAAGCCAGCCGCACGCATACCAGCGTCGTTAGCGTTGAAGTTGTAGATGTTGCTCAGGTAAGTAGGCAGGTAGTTCGAGAATGCCACGAACGCACCGAACACAACAGCGTAGAGGAAGCACAGCTGCCAAGTGGTCTTCACCTTGAATGCCTGAACAATCTTCGGCATCAGCGGAGTGACCTCACGGCCAATGGTTGCCGGGGAATCCTTCAGGAACACGAAAGAAATCACGGCGGTTACTGCACAAATCACAGCAATCAGAATGTGAGTCGGGAAGTAACCGATACCCTGCACCAGGCGGGGGGTAGCGAATGCGGAAACCGCGGTACCCACCATGCCTGCACCGAACACGCCGGTTGCGAAGCCCTTCTTCGATGCGTCATACCATGCCGAGCTGAAGGGAATACCCACAGCGAACACGGTACCCGCAATACCCAGGAAGAAGGAGACAATCAGCAGCATGGGCAGAGAGTTCATCTGACCAGCCACGCCCACCAGCAGAACCAGCGGTGCGCTGACAGCCAGAACAATGGTGAACATAATACGACCACCGTAACGGTCAGTCAGACCGCCGACGGGAATACGGCCAATAGCGCCGATAAAAATCGGCATAGCCACCAGGAGGCTGGTCATACCAGCGTCCAGGTGCATCTGCTTCGCGTACATCTTCGCCAGCGGGCCAACGATGGTCCATGCCCAGAAACCAATGGTAGAGACGAAGGTAGCCAGCAGAACGTTAAAAAGCTGACCATTCTTTAGGTCGTAGCTCGGTGCAGCAGGGGTGCTCATATTTCCTCTTTTGCAATATGGATATGTGTATTAGCGGTCGGCACGCTCACGCGGGAGAGTACCCACCGGATCCCAGCCTCGACGTGCGCCCACACGCTGACCGCCACGGGTGCGGTACACGGTGTAGGGGCGGAAGACGTAGTGCAACGGCACGGTCAGTGCGTGCACCAGGCGGGTGAAGGGCCAAATAATGAACAGAACCATAGCTACGACGATGTGAATCTTGAAAGCCACGGGGATGTTCACCATCAGGGCCACCTCGGGGTGGAAGTAGAACAGCGAACGGAACCACACGGCAATGGTCTCACGGTAGTTGAAGTGAACTTCGTGACCATTGACCGGAGGCAGACCGCCCGACGGGTTCACTGCCGAAATCAGGGTAGCCGCGGTACCGGCGAGAATCACCAGAACCAGGACGATGTACATGAAAACATCGTTACGAGTGGTAGCCGCACGAACCTCAGAGTTCGTTGCACGGCGACCCAGCAAGATAAACATACCAACGATGGTGGCAACAGCCGCTGCAGAACCTGCAACCAGCGCCACAATGTGGTAAGTCTCATCCGAAACGACGAGGTCAGTCAGGAACTTGGGGACCACCAGACCACCAACGTGGCCCATAAAGACGGCGGCCAGGCCGTAGTGGAACAGCGGCGAACCGATGCGAAGCCACTTGCCTTCGTAAATCTGCGACGAGCGGGTCGTCCAGCCATACTGGTCGGTACGGTAACGCCAGATGGTGCCACCGATCAGAACGACCAGTGCAACATAGGGCAGAACGCCCCACAGCAGGATGTCTACGACGCCCGGATCGGCTACAGCGTGTGCAGCGTGTTCTGCGCTCTCAGAAGCAAGTACGTACACGTGTTGTCTCCTCAGGGATAAAACTAGTTAGAACGAGCCTGAGCCTGCTGGAGTAGCTGATGATCAGCGTAACCATTCAGGCCAACAGTCTCGACGGGCGGGCCGTAGCCGGCCATCCGCTGGACCTCTTCCTGGGTCTCGGGAGAGACGCCGGGAAGGGTCGCGCAGATGCTCTGCAACAACCCGTAGTGGGGCAAGCTTCCGTCCTTCATTGCAAGGCGGAGAAGCTCAAGGGAAGGACGGTACGCCTGCAGAGCCGAGCGACCCTTACGGCGATCAACCAGCGCACAGAATTCGAGCACCAGCGGCAGGTAATCCGGAAGCTCACCGTTCAAAACGGTCAGCATGCCGGAGTCGCGGTACATCTGCTTGAAACGCAGAAGGGTCTCACCGCGACGGCGAGTATCACCATCAGTCCAGTACGACAGGTGCAGGGAGTGACGACGCGAAAGATCGTATTCCTGCACGTACTCAGACTGCACGTCCTCCAGATCCTTGGAGGTAAGCCACTTCTGCATCGCATCAACAGCTGCGATGAAGGACTCGTCCTCAGTAGCCGCGGTGATGGCGACCAGTTCGGGGAGAACCTCCAGCATCTGCTCATCGGGATAGCCCAGGAGCATAGCGCTGACCTGGTAAATCACCGAGTCCTTGTCTTCGCCGGGTCCGTAGTCGATATCGAACGGATTCTCCGGCTGAGCCGGTTCCGAGGCTTGAGCCTCGGAACCGGCCTTGCCCATGAGCTTGGAAAAGAATCCAGCCACTTATTACTTCTTTCCGGTGGTATTCGGGAAGAGGCCGTCGGGGCGGGAAGAACCGTCCCAGCTGAACAAGCTGACCTTGTTGTTAGCCTCGTAGACACCGGTGGACACGGGGGTCGGGCGACCCTCCATGTCGTTGAACGCATCGCCGTACATGCCGGGTCCGCCATCCACGCTCAGGGAGCAGCCCATTTCCTCGAGGTTGTGGGCGTCCTCCATGTGAGCCTTCGGAATGACGTAACGCTCGTTGTACTTTGCGATAGCCATCAGACGGTACATTTCGTAGATCTGCTGACCGGTCATGCCAACCGCCTGGGCAATCTCCTCATTGCCTTCGCCACCCAGGTTGATGTCACGCATGTACGAACGCATAGCAGCCAGGCGACGCAGAACGTTCGTCACGACCTCGGTATCACCTGCGGTGAACAGCTCAGCCAGGTATTCCACCGGAATACGCAGAGCCTCAATAGCACCGAAGAGGTTGTTGCTGTTCTCAGCGTCGTGGCCCTGCTCCTTGAGCAGGTCGACAATCGGGGACAGCGGCGGCACGTACCAAACCATCGGCATGGTGCGGTACTCGGGGTGCAGGGGCAGAGCCACCTTCCACTCCTTGGCCAGCTTGTACACGGGAGACTTCTGAGCCGCAGTAATCCACGCATCGGGGATGTCGTTCTTACGCGCCTGCTCAATCACGGCCGGGTCGTAAGGATCAAGCATCAGCGACAGCTGAGCCTCGTAGAGATCCTTCTCGTCCGGAACCGAAGCAGCCTCGGTCACACGGTCTGCGTCGTACAGGAAGACACCGATGTAGCGCATACGACCCACGCAGGTCTCAGCACACACGGTCGGGATACCAGCCTCAATACGGGGGTAGCAGAAGGTACACTTCTCAGCCTTACCCGTCTTGTGGTTGAAGTACACCTTCTTGTAGGGGCAACCGGTGATGCACTGACGCCAACCACGGCAACGGTCCTGATCCACCAGCACGATACCGTCCTCGGCGCGCTTGTAGATAGCACCGGAGGGGCAGGAAGCCATGCAGGAGGGGTTTAGGCAGTGCTCACAAATACGAGGCAGATAGAACATGAAGGTCTGCTCGAACTCGAACTTAATCTTGTCCTCAGCCTTCTTGCGGACCTTCTCAACCAGCGGGTCCAGGTGACCATACTCGGTTGCACCAGCCAGGTTGTCGTCCCAGTTCATACCCCACTCGACCTTGGTGTCCTCACCGGTGATGAGGGAGACCGGCTTTGCTGCCGGGAAGTCATCACCGAGGGGCGCGGTGGTCAGGTTCTGGTAATCGTAAGTCCAGGGCTCGTAGTAGTCGCTGAGCTCGGGCTGAATCGGGGAAGCGAAGATCGAGAAGAGCTTCTGGAAGCGGTTACCGCTCTTGAGCTCCAGACGACCGCGCTTGTTCAGCACCCAGCCGCCCTTCCACTTTTCCTGGTCCTCGTAACGGCGGGGGTAACCCTGACCGGGGCGAGTCTCCACATTGTTGAACCAGACGTACTCGGTACCGGCTCGGTTCGTCCATGCCTGCTTACAGGTCACGGAGCAGGTGTGGCAACCGATGCACTTATCGAGTGCCATCACCATAGCAACTTGTGCCATAACGCGCATTAGAAAGTTACCTCCTGGGACTTACGGCGACGGATGTACGAGACGATGTCTCGCTGGTTACCGGTCGGTCCAAGATAGTTGAAGGCGAACGCCAAGTGAGCGTAGCCACCAATCATGTGGGTGGGCTTCAGCAGAATACGGGTCACCGAGTTGTGAATACCACCGCGCTTGCCGGTGATTTCAGACTTCGGGCTGACCATACGCTCCTGAGCGTGGTAAACGAAGGAG
Source organism: Rothia sp. HMSC072B03 (assembly GCF_001809565.1). Lineage (NCBI taxonomy): Bacteria > Bacillati > Actinomycetota > Actinomycetes > Micrococcales > Micrococcaceae > Rothia > Rothia sp. HMSC072B03. The sequence continues at coordinate 316,212 of NZ_KV797969.1, read as the reverse complement.
ATACCCTCGGGGATACGGTGCGAGACAACCGCACGACCCACGAAGACACCGTTGGTGTTCACGCACTCAACCCATTCGCCGTCCTTGACGCCAATCTTCTCGGCGTCCTGGGGGCTCATCCAAGCGACCGGACCACCACGGAACATGCTCAGCATGTACTGGTTGTCGAAGTACTGCGAGTGGATAGCCCACTTGTTGTGCGGGGTCAGGTAGCGAACAGCAACCGAAACACCATCGGTCGTGCCGAGCTCGGGCTCGTTGTACAGACCGGTCATGTCCAGCGGCGGACGGTAAATCGGCAGGGCCTCGCCCATCTCGTGCATCCAGTCATGGTCGAGGAAGAAGTGCATACGGCCGGTCAGGGTGTGGAACGGCTTCTTCTTCTCGATGTTGACAGTGAACGGAGCGTAGCGGCGACCGCCGGTCTCCGAACCGGACCACTCGGGAGAGGTCATCACGGGCTGCGGTGCGGCCTGGGTCATGGGGAAGGTAATACGACGTTCCTCGTTACCCTCTGCCAGGTCCATCAGGTGCAGACCGGTCTGCTTCTCGAGCTCCTTGAAGCCCTTGACAGCAACCTCACCGTTAGAAGTACCCGAAATCATCATGATGGATTCGGCAATCTTCACGTCGGTGTCCAGTGCGGGACGGCCTGCGCCCTTACCGGAGTCCATCACACCAAATTCCTTAGCCATCTTGGCAACTTCGTGCTTCAGGTCGTAAGTCACGAACTTGGTGGTAGCACCGAGCTTGTCGAACAGCGGACCAACGGTGGTGTACATGTCGTACAGTGCACCGTAGTCGCGCTCGACGGTGACGAAGTTCGGCATGTTCTTGCCGGGTACACCCACCATACCGGGGGTGTTCTTCCAGTCGGGTGCGTGGCCGCCAGGCTGAGCAATCTGGCCGGGGGTGTCGTGCAGCAGCGGGACAGAAACGATGTCCTTACGGACGCCGAGGTGCTTCTTAGCCAGGCGGCTGAACTCGAACGCCAGTGCCTTGAAGGTCTCGTGGTCGGTCTTTGCCTCCCACGGCGGGTCAATTGCCGGGGAGAACGCGTGCAGGAACGGGTGCATATCGGTCGAGGAGATATCGTGCTTCTCGTACCAGGTAGCGGTCGGCAGAACGATATCGGACAGCAGGGTCGTGGAGGTCATACGGAAGTCCGAAGTGACCAGCAGGTCCAGCTTGCCCTGGGGAGCCTCGTCAACCCACTTAACTTCCTTCGGGTGGGTCTCTGCGTCTTCACCCTGGACGTTGTCCATGCTACCGACGAGGTGCTTCAGGAAGTAGCTCTCACCCTTTGCAGAGGAACCGAAGAGGTTCGAACGCCACAGGGTCAGGGTACGGGGCCAGTTGACGGGGTTGTCAACGTCCTCGACGGAGAACTCCAGGTCACCGGAGTTCAGGCGCTGAGCAATGTAGTCTGCGTTCGAGGATGCCTCGCCGCGTGCCACTGCCTGCTCTGCCTTGTCTGCCAGGTCCATCGAGTTCTCGGGGAACTGCGGGTAGAACGGCATCCAGCCCATGCGGGTGGAGCGTGCCACGACGTCAGCGGTGTGAACGTTGCGCAGCTCGCCCTTAGCCAGCGGGGACTGCAGGTAGTCGGTGGAGTATGCGTCCTGACGGAACTGGTCAGTGTGCATGTACCAGAAGCCGGTACCAATCATGTGACGCGGCGGACGGCTCCAGTCCAGTGCGTTTGCAATGTTGGTCAGACCGGTCAGCGGACGTGCCTTCTCCTGGCCCACGTAGTGAGCCCAACCGCCGCCGTTACGACCCTGGCAACCGGTCAGGTTCAGCAGGGCGAGGATAGCGCGGTATGTGGTGTCAGCGTGGTACCACTGGCAGATACCCGCACCGAAAATCACCATGGAACGGCCGCCGGAATCCAGGGCGCTCTTAGCGAACTCACGGGCAATGCGGATAACGGCCTCGGCGGGCACGGAGGTAATCGGCTCCTGCCATGCCGGGGTGTTCTGAACGCTCCAGTCGTCGTAGTCCTTAGCCCAGGTACCGGGCAGGCCCTCACGGCCAACACCGTACTGTGCCAGCATGATGTCGAAGACGGTGGTGACCTCGTGGCCCTCAACGTAGGCAACAGGCACACCACGGGTGATGACGTCGCCGTGACCCTTCGGGTCGTCGAAGGTCGGCATCTTAATCTCGACGGCAGCGGACTCGCCCTGGGGCAGGTCGCGGATTGACAGAATCGGCTTGCGGCCCTGCAGGTCCAGGTTCCACTTGCCCTGGTCCTCGGCTGCGTAGCGGTGACCCATGGTGCCGTTAGGAACGAAGACCTCACCGGTCTCACGGTCCATCATGACAGGCTTGAAGTCGGAGTTAGCCTGCTCAGCCTCGCCAGCGAGCTTAGCTGCGGTCAGGAACTTAGAGGGAACCTTCACACCGTCTTCACGGGTCTCCAGGGTGACCAGGAAGGGAAGGTCGGTGTAGGTCAGGGAGAAGTCCTCGAAGAACTCGACACGCTGGTCGACGTAGTTTTCCTTGAGGATGACGTGGCCCATAGCCATTGCCAGCGCTGCGTCGGTACCTGCCTGTGCGGGCAGCCACTCGTCAGCGAACTTGGTGTTGTCGGCGTAGTCGGGGCTCACGGTGACAACCTTGGTACCGCGGTAGCGGACCTCGGAGACCCAGTGGGCATCCGGGGTACGGGTCAGCGGAACGTTTGCACCCCACATGATGAGGTACGCAGCGTCCCACCAGTCACCGGACTCGGGAACGTCGGTCTGGTCACCGAAGACCTGCGGGGAAGCCACGGGGAGGTCGGCGTACCAGTCGTAGAAGCTGGTCATCACGCCACCCATCAGCTGGATGTAGCGAACACCCGCGCTGAAGGAGACCATGGACATTGCCGGAATCGGGGTGAAGCCGGTGTTGCGGTCGGGACCGTAGTACTTAATGGTGTGCACGTGGGCAGCGGCCATCAGCTCGAGAGCCTCAGCCCAGGTCGAGCGCACCAAACCGCCCTTACCGCGGGCGTTCACGTAGCGGGAACGCTTAGCGGGGTCGGACACGATGGAGTGGAAGGCGTCCACGGGATCGCTGTGGATAGCCTTTGCCTCGCGGTACATTTCCAGCAGGGGACCGCGAATGTAGGGGTACTTAACTCGGGTGGGCGAGTAGGTGTACCACGAGAAGGCTGCACCGCGGGGGCAACCGCGGGGCTCGTACTCGGGGCGATCGGGGCCAACCGAGGGGTAGTCAGTTTCCTGCGCCTCCCAGGTGATAATGCCGTCCTTGACGTACACCTTCCAGGAGCAGGAGCCGGTGCAGTTCACGCCGTGGGTCGAGCGAACTTCCTTATCGTGGCTCCAACGGTCGCGGTAGAAGGCGTCACCTTCACGGCCGCCTTCACGGAAGACGGCGCGGCCGTCGTCAGTCTCGTCCCAGCGGGAGAAGAACTTACCGAACTTAATCAGCTGATCGGTAAGGGGGCCGTCCGGGCCCTTAATCTGTGATGCTTGTTCCATACTGCCAATATATCGGAAACTCAGCATAGAAAATACAGAATAAAAACCTACCCTAATTAAGAATTTAAAAGGTTATCTAAACCGTAAGCCAGGCCGAGATTCCGCCTTCGAGCATACGCACCGGACGGTCTTCCAAGGGCGCTATCTCACGTGCCGCTTCAACCGTTCGCGTATACCCGGTGCAGTAAATAACGATTTCTCGAGCGTTTGGAGGGATTTTACGCCCAATTAGCGCCTTTAAATCACCTTTTCGAGACGATTCCAGAATCTCCGTCAGGGGTAGGTTAATCGCCCCCTCTATAGCAAAAGCAGCAAATTCGACTCGTTCTCGAACATCCAAAAGGGCAATCTTTTCGCCCTCTGGCATCGCTTTAAGCCCCCGAGCACTCACCACAGAGGGGGTAGAAGGTATGGAAGAGCCAGTTAAATCATTTGGAATATTACGAATTATTACGCGATTTTGGGCCTTCTTGTTCGTTTTTTGGGGCAATTCAGGCGTTTTCTTAGGCTCAGCTTGCGCACTAGCTACAAGGGGTATATATTCCCACCTTCCACCTAATGCCGAATATAGGCCTACCTCACCTATAAGGGGGTTACCCACCCCCGTCAAAAGCTTTACAGCTTCCATCGCCATCGCGGCACCCACAACACCAGCCATAGCCCCCACGACCCCCGCGGTACTGCACGAGGGTACGCTCCCCTCAGCGGGAGCATGAGGATAAAGGTCTTCGTACACCGGGCCGTGGCCTGCCCAGAAAACACTGAGCTGCGCATCGAATCCAAGAATGGCGGCCCACACGTGAGGAATACCGGCTCGAGCTGCAGCCTCCGATACCAGGTAACGCGACTCAAAGTTATCGCTGCCATCGAGCACGAGATCTGCGCCGGCCAGCAGTTCATCAACGTTCTCAGCCGCCAGGCGTGCGCACACCGCATCAACCTGAATGTGAGGGTTCAGAGCGCGAAGAGACTCCGCCGCCGACTCAGCCTTGGAGTTGCCCACGCGAGCATACGTGTGAATCACTTGGCGGTGCAGGTTGGAAGTATCCACCCGATCGTCGTCGATCACAACGATGTGCCCCACACCTGCACCCGCCAGATATAGCAGAGAAGGAGCCCCCAGGCCGCCGGCTCCCAGCACCACCACACGCGCGCACTTGAGTGCCAGCTGGGCCTCGTACCCCATCTCGGGCAGAATCAGCTGACGAGAGTAAAACGCACGCTCAGCGGCAGAGAGCTCGCTCGCGCTACGAGAGGTGTGAGAAGACATAGGGGTTCCTCGCATCAAATAGTAGAGATGGTTTGAATTTTAGGGGTCCAAGCTTCAAGGAGAATAAGCCTGCCCGAGAGAAATCCCCCTGACAGGCTTATATTCAGAATATTCAGAAGGCTAGACGGACGAAGTATCCACGCCAACCCACTCGATGCTTCCATCGAGCAGTTCCTGTTCCTTCCAAATCGGCACGCGAGCCTTCACCCGGTCAGCCACCAGCTCGCAGGCATCAAACGCGCGACCACGGTGAGCAGCCGCCGCCATCACGGTCAGAGCCGACTCGCCAATAGCAATCGGACCCACGCGGTGCACAGCCCACAGACGCACGCCATCCAGCTCGGCGGCAACCTCAGCGGCAACCTCGGCAATATACTCACGAGCCTGCGGATGCGCGCTGTAAGACAGCCCGCGCACCGCGCTACCGTGATCATGGTTGCGCACAATGCCGTCAAAAATTACCAGGGCACCCATGGCGTCAGTCATAACCTCAGCCTTAGCCGCTGCGTACAGGGGCTCTAGCGGAGCCTCCGTAATATCGGTGAACACCACGGTCGAGCCGCTCGGCTCAGCACCGTGCGCGCCCGAATGATCCAAGGGTTCTTCCTTCTGCGGCTTAGTGGTCATGGTAGTCCTCCATCTGACGGCAAATGTGCTCAACAAGCGGATCGAGGGTTGCCACGCCGTCCTTCACGCCACCGCGCGAACCGGGCAGAGTCATCACGAAGGTACGGTCAATCACGCCCGCCACGCCGCGTGAAAGCACCGCCGAGGGAACATTCTTCAGACCGTTCATCCAGAAGGCGTGCATGATGCCGGGCACTTCCTTATCCAGGTGGGGACGAACCGCCTCCACGGTCTGGTCGTCAGAGTTTAGGCCGGTACCACCGCTGGTCAGGATGAACGTCGGCAGGTTACCGTTCTTCTTACCCTCGGCCACCAAGGTGTTGAAGTAATCGATAATCTCGCGGTCCTCAATCACCACGGGATCCGGGGTCTCGAAACCGCGCGAGCGTAGCCACTCCACCGCGATGGGACCGGACTTATCCTCGTAGATACCGCGAGCCGCACGCGTCGAGGCGACAATCACCAGACCGGTCAGGTTCTCAGGCATCGTGAAATCGTCAGTGCTCATTGAATACTTTCCTCCTTTGGGACGGCGCACCACTACGCCAACCCCGTTTCTTCATTCTACGAATCTGCGCGCACGGACCAATCGCCGGACTTACCGCCGCTCTTCTCCAGGACCCGAATATCGGTAATCACGGCGTGCTTGTCAACGGCTTTAATCATGTCGAAGACGGTCAGCGCGGCCGAGGAAACCGCGGTCAGCGCCTCCATCTCAACACCGGTCACACCGCGAGTCTTGACGGACGCCTCGATACGCACAAAGTCGGGTCCGCGCTCGAAATCCACCGTAATCTTGCCCAGGGGCAGCGGGTGGCAGAGCGGAATGATCTCGGGAGTGCGCTTGGCGCCCATAATGCCCGCAACGCGCGCCACAGGCAGAGCATCGCCCTTGGGCAGGTCGGCGTCAAAAATCTTCTCGATGACGTCCGGGCGGGTGTGGACGGTTGCCTCAGCCACCGCGGTGCGGGTGGTTACGGATTTTTCCGTCACATCGACCATGTGTGCCGAGCCGTCGGCGCGCACATGGGTGAGGTCCTGTTCGGGGGTAGAGGTCATCGTGTCTCCTGGAATCTATAAATTGACGTATCGTGTTCGTCGATAGAGCACCGTAGGGGCTACCTCGGCGCGTCTCAAGGGGTGTCTATTAATCGTCGGTAAGGCGGATACGGTGGTAGGGTACGGCCTCTCCCCCGGTGTACGTCATGCCCGGGGAAAGTTCGATGAGCACGTCGGCCTGGGCGGCACGATGTAGCAGGTGCGAACCGGAGAGGACGTCCGGATACAGCTCCACGCGGTAGGTGCCCGGCTCGGTTTCCACCATGGCGAGGGTGCCGCGCAGGAACTGGCGCTTAGTCGGCGGTGCGGTGAGCGAAGTATCGGTCACCAGCACACCGCGGGGTGCGTTATCAAGGGTGGCCTGCTCGGAGGCTACCGCGTGGGGTACACCGTAGGGGCCGCCAGCGCGCAGGTAGGGGCGCAGAATCAGCGCGTAGGAGATGAGGGTACTCACGGGGTTGCCGGGGAAGGAAATCATGGGGACGCGGTGCCCCTTGAAGTCCAGGACGTTCACGCCCTGGGGACCGCCGGGCTGCTGGCTCACGTGGCCGAACCATGAGACGGGCACCAGGATGTCCGCCTCGTGCGCCTTAGCGATGGCGTTACGCACAACCTCGTACTTGCCGTGGCTGATACCGCCGGACGTAATAATGATGTCCGGTTTGAAGGATTCGTACTCGGCAGCCAGGCGGTGTAGCAGTTCAACGGGGTCGTCACCGATTGCGATACGGCGAACCGTCGCGCCGTCCTCACGTAGCATGGCGCTGAGCATCGGACCGTTGGCGTCAAAAATCTGGCCCTGCGCGAGGTCGTCCGGGGAGGCGTTGTCCTCACCGGCGGTACCGGAGCGAATCTCGTCGCCGCCGGTGCACACCAGCACGCGAGGACCCGCCGCAACGGTCAAACGTGCGTACCCCTGGGAGGCGAGCGCGCCCAGCAGAGCGGGGGTCACACGCTGTCCGGCGCGGGCAAGCACCTGGCCGGTCACAACATCCTCGCCGCGGCGGCGCACGAACTGCCCCACGCGGCCGGTGGCCAGCTTAATCTTCTCGCTAGGACGGCCGAAAGACTCGGGAAGGTCGGGGTACTCGATACGTTCCGACTGCTCCACGGGAATCACCGCATCGTATCCCTTGGGGATGGGAGCGCCGGTCATAATCGGGTAGGTCAGGTCATCGGATGCGCGGGAGCGCTGCAGGGGCCGACCCGCGGGAATCTCGCGGCCGATCGTAAAGATGCGGTCCTCACGATCGACGGCAGCCGCGGTGAGCGCGTAGCCGTCCATCTGCGAGTTGTCGAAGCTGGGCACATCCATGCGGGCGGTGACATCCTGGGCGAGGATTCGGCCTGCCGCATGATCGAGAGGAACGGTCTCCGCCGTGCCGATGAAGACCTCCCGCAGGAGAAGGGCCAGGTAGGCGCGGTATTCCTCGGTGTTGGGAGTTCCGTTGAACTCGGGAGCGATCATTGCGGTTCCTATCGTGCGACATACGGATATAAACAGTGTACGGTGCACCCGGGGGCGGGTAAATACAGTGCCACCTAACGGCCTGCCCCCGTAACTTGGCTACCCGAGGCGCTCGCGTAGCTTCTTGAGCGTGCGAGCCAGGCCCAGCACGCCAAAGATTCCCAGGTAGAGGCTAATGAGGATGAGGGCACTACCCAGGGCGCTCGGGAGGTCACTACTGTTGATGGCTAGGTCAATCGCGAGGGGAATAGTCTGGGTTTTACCCTGCACGTTACCGGCAAAGGTAACGGTTGCACCGTACTCACCCAGCGCACGAGCAAAGGAGAGCAGAAAAGCGGTGGCAAGACCGGGAGCCGCCAGGGGCAGGAGCACCTTAAAAGTCACCTCGGCGGGACCGGCACCCTCGACCAGCGCGATTTCCTCGTACTCGCGGGGAATGGCCTGCAACGTGGTAACCGCGGTGGCCACGAAGAAGGGAAGAGCCACAAAGGTCTGCGCAATAATCACGGCGTTCGAGGTGAAGGGAATCGAAATACCAGCCTGATAGAGGTACGAGCCGATTAGACCCTTACGGCCCCAGAAGAAGAGTAGCCCCAGACCCGAAACCACCGGGGAGAGAATCACCGGGGTGTAGATGATGGCGTAGAGAACCGCACCGAATCGGTGCAGGCGCGAACGATTCAGCACCTTGGACAGGAGCAGGGAGATGGGGGCACCCAGAAGACCGCAAATCAGGGTTGAGACGGCAGCCGTTGAGAGCGAAAGATTGGCCGCACCCATCACCTGCGGAGTGAAGACGGTCCCGAGCTGGCTCCACGGGACGTTAAGGAACAGGCCCAGGAGCGGACCAGCAATCATCAGAAGACCGATGAAAGCCGGGATGGTGAAGGAGCGAGGAACCGACGCAAAAAGACGCGCCGAAGATCGCTGCGCGCGACGGGCAGAAGAAGATGCAGACATGGATTCGTGAGGGGTTGGGGGCGAAGGCGGTGAATGAGGCAGGGTATCCCACAAGTAGTGGGTAAAAGTTGGGACGGGATGCGGTGGCACACTTCTATAAGGTGCCACCGCATCCCGGCTTTTCGCGCTAACCCCGCTGAGCGGGCGGGTTAGCGTTTACAGACTACTTGGTGGTGTTGAAGCCGTAGCCGGCGAGAATCTTCTTGGCCTCGTCGGAGGTCTTCAGCCACTCGTTGAACTTCTTAGCGGCATCTGAGGATGCGCCGGTCTTGCTCAGCGCTGCAGGGTATTCGTTGGGCTCAACGTCCGGCAGGTCGACAGAACCGAGGTTTACGCCCTTCTTCTTGGCAGCTGCGAGGTCGGTGGTGTAGATGAAGCCCGCATCGGCGTTACCGGTGGTGACCTTGGTGGCCACGTCGGTGACCTTACCCTCGGTGGTTGCGTTCTTGAGGGTGATGTCGTGCTTCTTCAGCTCTTCGTGTGCCAGGGTGCCGCAGGGGACGTCTTCCTTACAGACTGCGACGACGCCTTCGGTGGTCTTCAGGTCGTCGAGGCTGTTGATCTTACCGGGGTTGCCTTCAGCGGTAACGAGAACCAGCTTGTTGGTGACCAGAACGGTGGAGTCGGATCCAGAGAACTCGTCCAGCTTCTTAGCCTTGTCCATGTTCTTGGTGTCTGCGGTGATAAGCATGTCGGGGGTTGCGCCCTGCTCGATCTGGGTGACGAGCTTTGCGGAGCCCTCGTAGACGAAGGTGATGTCAACGCCGGGGTTAGCTGCCTCGTAGGCCTTCTCCAGGTCGGCGCCCGCATTGTTCAGGGATGCTGCGGCGAAGACCTGAATCTTGCCGGAGGATGCCTGAGATGCAGCGGAGGAAGAGGCCTGGGAAGAGCCGCAACCGGTCAGGGCCAGGGTTGCAGCTGCCAGTGCGCTAAGAGCGGCGAGAGGAGTCTTCATGAAAGTACTTTGTCCTTGAACTAGTCGTGTTAGTTGCATGAGGTGAGGTGCTCCACGCGAGGCTTTTGTGACAATTTATGTACGCCCCCTAGCTTGCGTACACCATGACACGTTATCGCGGTTTCTTTGGGTCACCGCGAATGTAACTTACCCTTCACACACTATGTAATGGGTCTTCGAACGTGGAATAATCATATTGTTACCCGAAATATACTAATTTTCTACATAGGTTTTCCATGGCGTACACGGCAGATTCTGGCCGCTCTCAGCTGATTGCAGGCCCTTTGTTAAGCACCTTATCTTCTGCGGATAACAGCGGTGCTGCTTTTGTGACGCCCGGAAAATCTGAGACCTCCACAAAGCCGCGGAGGAAGCTCCCAAATATTACGAACAGCGGTCCGCTCCTCGACCGCTGGGGACGCACCGCAACCGACCTGCGCATCTCATTAACCGATAAATGTAATCTTCGTTGCATTTATTGCATGCCGGCCGATGGACTGCAGTGGCTCCCCAAGGAAAACCTGCTTTCCGCCGAAGAAATTGCGCACCTTGCAGATATTGCTATCTCCCAGCTGGGCGTCGAAGAGATTCGCTTCACGGGCGGTGAACCCCTCGTCCGCGCTGATTTGGTCGACATTATCTCCCGCATCCATCAGGAGCACCCCGAGGTTCCCCTGTCCATTACGACCAACGGCATCGGCCTGGACAAGCGGGCCGCAGCCCTTGCCGAGGCCGGGCTGACCCGCATCAACGTCTCGCTGGATACCATCTGCCGCGAGACCTTCGCCGAGCTCACCCGACGCGACAAGCTGGAGGCCGTGCTCAAGGGTATCGACGGCGCCGCCGAAGCCGGCCTGTGGCCCATCAAGATTAATGCCGTGCTCATGCCCGGCCTCAACGACGGGCAGGCTCCCGAGCTCCTCGAGTGGGCGCTCAAGGGTGGCTACCAGCTGCGCTTCATCGAGCAGATGCCCCTGGACGCAGACAACCGCTGGACCCGTGAGGGTACCATCACCGCTGCTGAGATTCGAGAGAAGCTTTCGGCCGCCTACGTGCTCGGTTCGGTACGCGAAGCACGCGGCGATTCCCCCGCCCGACTGTGGGAGGTCTACCCGCTCGGCACCGTGCTGGATGAGGCGGGGTTCCCCGTCGACGGCACCGAATCCCTGGGCCGCGTGGGCATCATCGCTTCGGTGACCGAGTCCTTCTGCGGCGCCTGCACCCGCACCCGCCTAACGGCCGACGGCAAGATCCGTTCCTGCCTCTTCTCCGATACCGAGACTGACCTCATGCAGCTATTGCGCTCCGGCGCCACGGACGATGAGCTGGCCCTGCGCTGGCGTGAAGGCATGTGGTTCAAGCCGCGCGCCCACGGCAAGGAAGACGCAGACTTCGATATTGAGGAATTTGCTAAGGCGAGCCGCTCCATGAGCGCCATCGGAGGCTAACCCCTAGCCGCCCCGCGCACCCCCTTGTTTTTCGCGCCCCCTCGTATAGCATTAGGAGCATGATGCAGGTTCATTTCTTTGCTGCCGCGCGCGCGGCGGCGGGTACCGCCGAACTGTCGGTAGCCCCGAGCGACATTGATTCGCCGACCCTGGGCGCGCTCATCGCCTACCTGGGCCGGGAGCTTACGGGGACCACCCCCTCCGGTCTGACTCTGGCTCAGGTTATGGAGCAGTGTTCCTTCCTGGTCAACGGCACCCGCTCCGATGCCGACGCGCCACTAACCGATGGCGATCGAGTTGACGTCCTTCCCCCCTTCGCGGGTGGTTAGGATGAGCGATTCTTCACCGTCGCCCGCCGCGATTCCCCCGATTCTTCCCGAGTACCCCGAGTTCTCCTGCGCCGCGGTTGTCGTGGCCGGCGGGCAGTCCAGTCGCCTAGGGCATGTGCCCAAGGCCTCGCTCTCGGACGGCACGAACACGCTTCTCGGCTGCGCTTTACAGGCGGTACGGCAGGCCTCGCCGCGAGTTGTGGTCGGGCCCGATACCCTGCCCGTCCCCTCCGACGTTCTACTCACCCGAGAAGACCCACCCTTCTCTGGACCGGCCGCGGCCATTCACGCAGGCCTAGAACGTGTGGCGGCCCAATGCGAGGGCTCAGGTACCCCGACGCCGAAATGGTGCCTCATCCTGGGCGTTGATACCCCGCGCATCGCTCCCGCGGTGCAGCGACTTATGCGTACCGCCGCGGCCAACGATGCGACTACCCGGCCTCTCAGCCATGAGGGGGATTCCCCCGCGTCCGAGGGCTTCTGGGGGGTTTCTGGGGGCATCTACCAGCCGCTGGTGGGTATCTACCGTTATGAGAGCATCCGTTCGGTGTTTTCAGAGGGCACCACCAACGCCTCCGTCCGTTCCTTCCTGCGCCGTCTCAACCCGGTCAGCGTTGAGCTCTCCGCCCAGCACACCGCCGATGTCGATACCTGGGAGCAAGCGGAGCGACTGGGGTACACCACTTCCCTGTGGTCTAGCTACTAGACCGCCCCGCTACCACGGGCATCTACTTTCAGCGGCCAACTAGCGCCGCTTCAGCACACACGAGGTACCATGTCCCACCATATTCCCGCCGTCTCATGGGATCAGGCGCGCGAGCTGTTGCACGCCGCCGGCACACAGGCCGCCCCGGACACCAAGGCCGAGGCTCTTCCTCTCTTAGCGACGATTGACCATTACCTATCCGAAGACGTGCACGCCATGATGCCGGTGCCGCACTACAGCTCCTCCGCGATGGACGGCTACGCTGTGGCGGGCAACCCGCCCTGGCGTCTGGTGAGGCCTTCCTACCCGGAGGATTCTCGAGCCAATATTCACCGTCTCACCGTGCCGATTAGCCCGGGCGAGGCCACCCCGATTCTAACCGGTGGTCTGATTCCCGAAGGCACCGAGGCCATCGTGCGCGAGGAGCATACCAGCAACTACGAGGGAGCCGATTCCCTGGCCTCCGCCGATACCCGAGCCAGCATCCACTACCTGGAGATGGCTGAGGGATTTGAACCGCCCGCCCCCGGAACCGATATTCGTTTCGCCGGCGTGGAGCTACAGCACGGTGATTACCTGGCTCGCCACGGCGAGCGCATCTCCTCCCGCATGGCAGCGTTTCTGGGCACGAACGGTTTCGATGAGTTGCCCGTCTACGCGCCCATCCCGGTGCGTTGCGCGTTCACCGGTAACGAGGTGATTACCTTTGGCCTGCCCGACCCGGGCCAGGTGCGCGACGCTTTCGGAGGTTTCGTGGAGCACGCCATCGCCGCGGCCGGATGCGAGGTTCGCCCCTCGGCCCGCCTGGCCGACGTCGAGTCCGAATTCTCGACCTTCCTGACGACCTCCACCGCGCGCATCCTGGTGTTTACGGGCGGCTCGAGCACCTCGGGCGTGGATATGGTGCGTAAGGCCCTCAACGATTTGGGAGCGACCTATATCTTCGAGTCGGTGGATGTGCGTCCGGGCCACCCGGCCCTGGCCGCAAGCCTGCCGGTACCCGAAACCGGGCCGAACGCCGGTCACCAGCGTTTCGTACTGGGCCTTCCGGGTAACCCGTTGGCCGCCTATACGGCTCTCTACTCCTATCTGCCGCCTCTTCTTGCCGGCCTGCGCTCCATGCCCCTGCCCGCAGCAGACGCGGCCGTTCTTGCCGAGGATGTTCCCACGTTGCGCAAGGCTGTGACGACTCGCCTGGTGCCCGTCCGGGTGACCGAGGGCGTTGCCTATCCGCTACCGAAGTCGGCTTCGCACATGCTATCTTCCCTGGCAGCCGCCACGCACTTTGCGGTGCTCGACGATTCCACGGTAACCGGCGGGGCGCATCCTGCGGGTTCACGCGCGCGCATTATTCCGGTCTTCTAAGCCTGGGACACTTCATGCGGGGTGGGAAGGCTGGTTTCACCGTGGGTGTTATCGGCGTTCCCATCCAGCAGAAGGTATAGTTGATAGAGATATGCCAATCGTTTAGCATATCCTGTCTCAACCACAAAGGAGCCCCGTGGCGAAGCCCAAACTCAGCGACGTTGCCGCACTGGCGGGCGTCTCCCCCACCACCGTATCCCGAGTGCTCAACAACCGCGGTTACCTGAGCGAGGCCACCCGCACCAAGGTGCACGAGGCCGTCCAGCAACTCGGCTACCGGCCCAACGCCATCGCCCGAAGCCTGCAGGGTCAGCGCTCCCAGACGGTGGGTCTCATCTTCCCCACCGTGGCCAACCCCTTCTACGGGGAGATGGTGTACCAGCTCGAGAATCACCTGGCCGATGCCGGGTACAGGGTGATTCTCTGCAATAGCGAAGACCACCCCGAGCAGGAGAAGCGCTATCTCGATATGCTCTTCGCCAATCAGGTGGATGGCATCATAACCGGCGCCCATTCGGATGCGCTTGTGAACGTCCCGCATGCCCAGGCCCCCCTGGTGACGGTAGACCGTCGCGAGACCGGTTTTTACCCCAACATCCGCTCAGATAACTACGGCGGCGCACACGCGGCCACGGAGCACCTTATCGCCACGGGCGCCCAGACAATTGTGCACGTAACCTCAACCCTGGGCGAGCACAATGAGCGTCAGCGCGGTTACCGCGAAGCAATGCTCGATGCTGGCCTGACCCCCGAGTTTGTGGAGCTTGGCTTCCGCCCCTCCCTCGGCCTTAAGCGCGAGATGCTATACCGCTACCTGGACGAGCGAGCCGATAGCGCCGAGCCTGTGGATGCAGTGTTCGCCTCCAACGATAACTACGCCGCGCTGGCCCTGGGCTGGGCGCGCACGCGAGGTATCCGCGTTCCCGAGGATTTCCAGGTCATCGGCTACGACGGTACACAGACCGTTCAGCTGCTCATGCCGGAACTCGCAACCGTCATTCAGCCCATCGAGGGAATCGCTCAACGAGCCGTTCAGCGCCTGCTGGAGCTTATCGAAAGACAGGATGCATCGACCGCCTCCGCGGCACCCGCAGATTCGACTTCCGAGGGTTCCGCGTACCTTCCCGGGGATGTGCTGCCCATCGAGCTACACCTGGGGGCCACCGTGCGAACCATCCCCGATCTCTCGCTCGTGGAGCCGGACACCTCGGCGCCGGACGAGCTGCAGTAGCTCTCCCCCGCTTTTCTTCCAAAGATTCGCCCCACCACTCCACAAACGTGGAGCGGTGGGGCAAATCTTTACGTTTAGGATCTTGTGGGGCTCTTGAGTACCCGAGTTACGACCGGGCCGTCGCGCTAGGCCTGACCGGCGGCACGGGCGACGACTTCCGCGGGGCCGATTGCGGGGTACACCATGCCGACCGCGTGAGCCTTCGGGAAGATACCTCCGAGAGGCCCCAGGGAGAGGAAGCCGCGACGCTCGTAGAGGCGAGCGCTGTCGTAGGTCGACGCTTCGAGGTAGGCCGGGTAGCCTTCAAGACGCGCGGTGCCGTAGTCGAGGAGCTTGCTGCCGATACCGCGGCCGCGTAGCTCCTCCAGCACGCCAATGTTGAAGAGATACCAGTGCTTGTACGAGGGGCGATACTTGAGCAGGTGTAGCTCCATCATGATGGCGCGAACCAGGGTAACCGGCCCCAGTCCACGGTAGTAGGCACTAATCTGCTTGATTTCGTTGAGGAATGATCCCTCCTGGGACTCCGGGTTATTCCAGAGGCAGACGCCAACAATCTTGCCCGAGGAATCATCCACGGCAACGTCGATTCGTCCGCGGTCCTTGAAATTACCGTAAACCTGCAGGGTCATAATAGCGCGGAGCTTTTCCATCTCCTTACGGCGGTTTTTGCCACCGATGATGGCCATCATGGCGGGGTCACCGTCAAAAGCCGAGATAAGCACCTCCACTACCTCCGAGTACTCGTGAGGTTCGGCGGTGCGGACGGTATAGGATTCCGAGGACATATTCACCCTTTACGAAAGCTTGAAGTCTACATAAATATTAGCTGTATTCCGTCCTCCTGGCTAACAAATCGTGCCTAATCAAGACATTTTACATGCATATGCACAGACTCCCGGCAGTAAATATTGCACCATTATGCATAATTTATATGAATAGTTATTCACCCTTTCTATTTAGCCGCCTATAAAAAATTTGAACACCCCGCATCATTTCAAGGAAAAGATACGGGGTGTTCAAAAATGGAGAGTTTATCTACTCACTCTGTGTACAGACTATGCGTTAGCCTTAGCCTTCAGAACAACCTTCAGCACGGAGTCAGCGTTGGTCACAGCCGCGCCGGAATTCTGAGCGTCCTGCACCGACTCGGCCAGCTTCTTGGAGTTCGTGATAACCAGCGGAGTGGCCAGCGGGTAGCCGGCTGCCTTGATCGCGGGAATATCAAACTCAGCGATGACATCGCCGCGCTTGACGGTGTCGCCCTTAGCGACCTTCGGGGTGAAGTGCTTGCCGTCCAGCTCCACGGTGTCCATGCCGATGTGCATCAGCAGGTCCAGGCCGTCCTCGGTGCGCAGACCGTATGCGTGGCCGGTGGGGAAGGCGACGGTGATCTTGCCGTCAGCCGGTGCGTAGAGCTTACCTTCGGTGGGCTCCACTGCGGTGCCTGCACCCAGTGCGCCGGAGGAGAAGGTGGGGTCCTTGACGTCTACGAGAGGCACCACAGTACCCACCAGGTGAGCGCCCAGCTCAACGCCTTCGCCGGAGGCCTCGGCAGAAGCTACCGAGGGAGCCTCGGTGGAAGCTTCGGTAGCTGCGGGAACGGCAGGAGCCTCAGCTTCCTCAGTGTTGCCAGACTCGACCTTCTTGCCCCAGATGAAGGAGGCAACGAAAGCGATGACGGTGGTCAGGACGAGGCAGCCCAAGAAGCCCGGGATACCGGCACCGACGGTTGCTTCAATCGAGGGGAAGCCAAGGTAACCAGCAGCGCCCAGCTTACCCGCCTTAATTCCAAGGATAGAGGTAACCATCGAGCCAATACCCGCGGAAACGATTGCAATGTAGAAGGGCCAGCGCAGAGCCAGGTTCACACCGAACATTGCGGGCTCGGTAATGCCCAGGAATGCGGAGGGTGCGGCTGCCGAAGCAATACCCTTAATCTTCTTGTTCTTGGTGGTCAGTGCGACACCGGCTGCGGCAGCACCCTGAGCCACGTTAGACATGGAGGCAACGACGAAGATGAAGGAACCACCGGTTGCCCACAGGCTCATCTCGATGGGCGGGAATGCCTGGTGCATACCGGTCATCACGATGAATGCGTAGAAGGTACCGAAAATCAGACCACCCAGCGGGCCGGCAACAGTGTAAAGCCAGTTGATACCTTCACCCAGCCAGGTACCCAGCTGGAACATCGGCGGACCAACCAGCAGGAAGGTCAGGAAGCCGGTAATGAGGATGGTGAGGGTCGGGGTGAAGATGAAGTCGATGGTGCCCTTGAGGACCTTGTGGAAGAACTTCTCAATGTGGGAGAGGATGAAGGCAACCAGCATGATGGGCAGCACGGTGCCCTGGTAGCCCGCCTGCTGAACCTGCAGACCGAAGAGGTTCCAGTACTTCATCGGGTCGGTACCCTCGGCACCTGCCAGGGATGCTGCGACGTTGTAGCCGTTCATCAGGGCGGGGGAGACCATTGCGGCACCCATGGTCAGACCGAGGTAGGGGTTACCGCCGAAGACCTTGGTGGCGGAGAAGCCGACCAGCACGGGCAGGAAGGCGAAGGGAGCGGCGGAGAGCAGGTTGACAATGTCTGCAAAGTCAGCCCATTCGGGGAAAAGTTCAATAACAGCCTGAGGACCGAAAATACCCTTAGAGGTCAGGAGGCTATTGAGCGCCATCAGCATACCGCCACCGACCAGCACCGGGATCAGCGGCACGAAGATGTCGGCAATGGTCTTGATGAAGCGGGAGACAAGGTTACCCTGCTTCGCGGCGATGCTCTTGAGGTCATCCTTGGATGCCTCGGGTGCGCCAGCGGCAATCAGGTGCTTGTGCACCTCGTTGACGTCGCCGGGGCCGACGATAATCTGAAACTGGCCAGCGTTGAGGAAGCTACCCTTGAGATCCTCGTCGTTGTCGATTGCTGCCTGGTCGACCTTGTCCTGGTTCTTCAGGACGAGGCGAAGGCGGGTTGCGCAGTGCGCGGCTGCAACGATGTTGCCGGCGCCACCGACGTCCTTCAGCACGCGCTGTGCCACTGACTTGTGGTCCACGCTCGCTCTCCTTTGTTCGGAGCACCACCGGATGATGCTTTGTGAATGAGGTGAGATATGTCTGTGTGTGCATGTCATGCATATGTCATACGTTTGACATATCGGATGTAAGACATGGTATCACGCAGAATAACGCAAAGCGAGGGCCCACCCTCTCAAGAGAGTGAGCCCTCCGGCACATTTGTTCACTTTCCGCTCGGTCCGCACGAGCCTCAACCCGCGGACGAGCCACGGCGGGCCTAAAGGCGGCCGTACTCCAGGGACAGCACCTCGCCACCGGTCAGGCGGACGCGGCGCTTATCCCCCTTGAAGAAGGTGCGAGCCGTCATAACCTCTGCACCCATAGAGGCGGCCAGCTTGCCGCCCACGTACAGCTCAGTTGCCGAGCCGTCCACCAGTAGGTCGAACTCACGAATCTTCGAACGCTTCAGGCTGCGACGGCGCAGGCTACCACCCTCGGTGTAGCGGGTACCTCCGCGGTCCATCTGCACAAAGTCCTTATCCAGAACGATGCTCAGGGCCACGCCGTGAGTGTCCTTAATCTTGATCTTCACCCGTTCATCAGCCACGTTCACGCGGCCGCGCAGGCGGAAGGTCAGGGCGTTCTTCAGCTCGACGAGCTTGCCCTTCTCCTCCTCGCGGTACAGCGGCTTCATCTCCATCGCGTCGTTCAGCTGCGGAACCGGACGCTGGAAGAGCTTACCGTTGCGCAGGTGCAGCTCACGCGGGTAGGTGAACATGTGCACCCAGCGGTGGCTCCACGAGGGCAGGTCATCCTGATCCGCGTTTCCGAGCCAGGCGATCATCACCGGGGCATCGCCGCTTGCGGTGTGCGGTACCTCCGGGTCGGCGCTCAGACCGGTGCCCGAGATAGTTTGCGGGGCGTAGAACTCGAAGCCCGCATCCAGCTCGGTGAAGGGGGTCTCCACCTTAAACTTGAGGGTCTTGTTATCCAGCGAGCCCACAATGTAACCGCTCTGGAAGATATTGTTGTACTTCTCCCCCAGCGGCTCCAGTCCCTGCGGGCTAAAGATCAGCACGTCACGCAATTCGCCGGTCAGCTCATCGCGCATGCTCAGCAGGGAGGGGCACTCGTACATGTAGGTGCCCTTGAGGGTCTTATCCTTAATGCCCAGCTCACCGCGGAAGGTCCACTCGCGGCGATCGGCGGAGGTGTACACGACCACGGCACCGGTCAGGTCCTCACGCTGAGCGCCGATGACCATCCACCAGCGACCGTCACGCTGGAACACGTGCGGGTCTCGGTAGTGGGCGGTGTAGCCCTCCTCGGGGCCGGAAATCAGCGGGGGCAGCTGACGAGTCGGTTTGGCGTCCTCACCGGCGGTGGCAAGAATCTGGTAGGTCTCGCGGTTGCCCTTGGAGTCCTTGACGTTACCGGTGTAGAAGAACTCAAAACCGCCGGGAACCTTAATTCCGGAACCCGAGTAGCAACCGTGCGAGTCGTAGCGGCTGTCCGGGACCAGTGCGGTGCCCTCATCGGTCCAGTGGGTCAGGTCCTCGCTCACGGCGTGACGCCAGTACACCATGCGCTCGGGGTGCAGGGGCGAGTACTGGTAGAAAGCATGGTAGCGCTTGCCGTCAAAGACAAGGCCGTTCGGGTCGTTCAGGCGGCCGACCGGAGGAGCCAGGTGCAGGGCGGGGTAGTCGCGATCTTCGCGAACTCCGGCACCAAAAGCATCCAGGATCTGCTGTGCCTCTGCCGCCAGGTCACGGGCGGGGCGGGGCGAGGACTTCTGATTCTTTTTCTTCTGCTCGCTCATGTCTTATCCGTTTTCGTCAGGAAGAATGTCTGGGTTGTCTCATCCCATCATACGGCACCCCGGAGCCCCGTACCGGGCCAAGGAGAGAGGCACCACAGAGGACGTTAAATGCCGCAGGGCGGCACATCCAGTGGATGTACCGCCCGCGTAAGAATCGAGAAGAAGTCGATTACTTGAGGGTGACGGATGCGCCGGCAGCCTCGAGCTGCTCCTTAGCCTTCTCAGCGTCTTCCTTGGAAACGCCCTCGAGCAGGGTCTTGGGAGCGCCGTCAACCAGGTCCTTTGCTTCCTTCAGGCCGAGGGAGGTCAGGGCACGAACTTCCTTGATCACTGCGATCTTCTTGTCGCCAGCGGACTCCAGGACAACGTCGAACTCGGACTTCTCTTCAGCAGCCTCGCCTGCTGCGCCGCCTGCGACAACTGCAACGGGAGCAGCTGCGGTGACGTCGAACTCTTCCTCGAATGCCTTGACGAACTCGGAAACCTCAACCAGGGACAGTTCCTTGAATGCTGCAATGAGTTCTTCGATGGACAGCTTAGCCATTGTTTGGCTCCTTCACTATCTGTGCGGGTCGCCCCGCTGTGTAAATCTTGGGTACCCACCCCGTAGGGGTCGGTCAAACTAAGGGTGCGCATACGCTGTTGCGTTGTGCGCTGCTGAGTATCTCAGCGGCTGGTGCAGTAGCACGAAGGGGCTTATGCCTCCTCCGAAGCCTCCTCGGCAGCAGCGGGAGCTGCGCCTTCCTGCTCCTCCAGCTTGACGCGCAGTGCGTCCACAACCTGTGCGATGCGTGCGATGGTAGCCTTTGCACCACCTGCAACCTTGGACAGCAGAACCTCGCGGGATTCCAGGTCAGCGTAACGCTTGACGTCGTCCTCGGACAGAGCGGCACCTTCGTAGTAACCGTTCTTCACGATCAGCTGGGGGTTAGCCTTGGCAAAGTCACGCAGGCCCTTGGCAGCATCGATCAGGTCGCCCTTGATGAATGCCAGCGCGGAGGGACCGTGGAGGTGGCCTTCGAATGCGTCGATGCCAACTTCCTTAGCTGCGATAGCAGCCAGCGTGTTCTTCACCACGGCGTATTCGGTCTCTGCACCGAGTGCGCGACGCAGCTCCTTGAGCTGTGCAACAGTGAGACCGCGGTATTCGGTCAGGATGACTGCGTTCGAAGCTTCGAAGAGTTCCTTCAGCTCGGATACTGCAGCGATCTTTTCCTGAGTCGCCATGGTAGTTCCTTCTTCCGATTCTTGTAAGGTCGCCGGTAGAGCCTCGAAGCACTATTGCAAGCAATAAAAAATGCCTCGACGCGCAGGCGTACGAGGCACGATAGACGAAACCCTCAGGGGTTTGCGGCTATTCACTTCGAGTCACCTACGCGGGCGGCGATTTCTTGAGGGAAATCAGCTCTTATCAGAACCCTGTTCTTAACCTCCACCGAAGTGGTGATAAAGGACATAGTCCTAGACCGGCGGTCTTTGGTTCGTTTATCATCTCAGGTTCTCGGGCAGGCCGCAAGTTAAAACAGGAAAATCCCGCCGTTAAGCGGGGTTAATCACTTAAAAGCTCAGAACCTCCGCCAACAGCGGGATTTACCAGCCTCAGCTCGACGTCGAAACAACACCGAAACTCGAGCTATCCGCCCAGGTAGAAGCGTTTGCCCCCGGAGAAGAGGAAGCACCGCTGCGGAGCAACACCCAGCTGCACATCGCTACCAATTGCGTAGGAGATTCCCCCGGCATCAGAGAGGAAGAATTCCAGCTCCTGGCCGGCCGGCACACGCACCGAGTACTCAGCATTTTCAACATTCGAGGGTTCCACGGGATGACCGTCCGCCCCCAGCTGTTCCGAAGCCACAGGCAAAGTTGCGGTCTCACTCAGAGCCGCGCGGTAGAGCATACCGCCCACCAGGTGACGCTGCCCCAGAACCTGCGCCGACAGGACACCGTGCGATTGTTCGGATTCTCCCCCACCCAGTTCGTAGAAGGAGGAGGCGCGAATCACCAGGCGGCAATCGGCGGGCAGGGAATCCTCCGGTTCGATATCCAGCAGATTCAGCGCGGGGGCCGAAAGCAGCTTCGCCACCTGCAGGGTGTGAGGATAGTCCAAAAGACGACCCGGGGTATCCACCTGCACCAGGTAGCCGGAGTCCATGACCGCCACACGATGACCCAGCATGAGCGCCTCATTCTGATCGTGAGTCACGTACAAGCCGGTGAAACCGTAACGCTCGTGCAGGCGCACAATATCGGCTCGGATGCTCGCGCTCATCTCCTCGTCAACGCTGGCCAAGGGCTCGTCAAAAAGAACCACGGGAGCACGACGGATAAGGGCTCGGGCAATGCCCACGCGCTGGGCCTGACCGCCCGACAGCTGCGAAGGCTTGCGGTTCTCCAAGCCCTCAAGCTTCAGGGCTGCCAGCAGCTCGCGGTAATAGTCAATATCGACCTCACCGGAAAAAGCATGCAGACGCGTGGGGAAGAGAATATTATCCTTCACGCTCAGGTGCGGGTACAGAATGGGACGCTGAAACACCACACCCACAGAGCCGCGCTCCAGAGGCTGACCGCCGTAGGTCACCCGACCCGTCGTGGGGTCCTCCAGGCCGGCAATAATGCGAAGAAGCGTTGACTTACCGGTACCCGAGGAACCAACCAGCGAAATCAACTCGCCGGGGTGCACATCCAGGTCAATCTCATTCAGAACCGTCGTACCGGCGCCAAAGGTCTTCGCGACGCCTCGAATACGCAGGCCCTCAAAAGGCTCAGCCGCGGCAGAAGAATAGGATGCAGAAGTCATTCCCCCAT
Source organism: Rothia sp. HMSC072B03 (assembly GCF_001809565.1). NCBI lineage: Bacteria > Bacillati > Actinomycetota > Actinomycetes > Micrococcales > Micrococcaceae > Rothia > Rothia sp. HMSC072B03. The sequence continues at coordinate 293,667 of NZ_KV797969.1, read as the reverse complement.
TATCGCCGAAACCCACCCGCGGCATAGGCGCAGAAGATAAGCGCCGTCATACAACAGCGCACTAACTTCACGCCGGCACCTCACACGGGAACCTTAGTTCGGGCGCACCAACAGGCGTCCCTTCACAGCCAAGTACAGCGTGCCCGCCCACAGGAAAATCAAGAAAGCCGTACCCGCCACCGTTAGCGCAGGACCCACCAACCCCAGCGAGCCAGCAGCCGTCAAGCGAATACCGCTCGCCGCCATGGAAGCCATACCGAACGAGAAACCCCACATGCTCATCGAGAAACCACCCTCAAGAGCCCAGGGGAGCAGACGCATCAGGAAAATCAGCTGCAAAATGCCGTAACCGGTCAGCACCAGGAAGAACCAGTCCACCGTGCCACCGTTAGCCGCAAGGTAGGCGTTACCACCCACAAAAGGCGGTGCCATCTGGATACCAATAATGCCGCGCTCCCCCTGCGGCAAGGGGGTCAGGGTGCGCAGGCGGCTCAGAATCGCGCCCTCAATGCTAAACCACGAAATCAGGCCCGCGCCGAAGAAGAGCATCGCCATATCATGCCAACCCACAAAGCCCATCGCCGTAGCAGTCGCGAAGTTTGTCGCAACCGTCGGCAGATACAGCACCGGTGAGGTTGCCTCAGGTGCATGCCCGCCACGCCACGTACCGGCAATACGATGAGAGGCGAAATACAACTGACCCACAGCGCCCAGCACAACCAGCGTGAGAGCCGGAACCTCCGCATACGGGTAGAGAGCCGCGCCCACCTGCGCCGTCGTCGCCGGAATCAGCGAAAAGAAGCAAGTACGCGCCGGATGCTCCCAAAAACTACACACCCATGCGCGGTACTTCACCACCGCGTGAACCAGGAAACCCACAAGGAGCAGCCACACCACGGCGTTAAAAGCCAGGATGCTCTCACCCACCCAGTCAGGCGCCATACCCTTCGAAGCACCAGTACGCCAGGCCGCACCCAGGGCCCCGGTGCCCAGTGCCACGGCAAAATAGTTGACCGGCAGGCTGAGGCCGCAACGGGCCAGCTGCGCGTTCTGGGTGGAAGAAGACATGGGTTCTATCTCTCGTCATAGATTGGGAGCGGATAGGAAGCGCTTGGGCTTCCTCCGCCATCGGTTTTAGAGGTGCCGGGGTAATCACGGCCAGGAGTTCATTCTACGTTTTAAGCCTATAAAAACTGGAAGTCCATGACGCACTTTAACTGACGCCAGTCACGCAATGTCTTGAATCTTCACACTGTGTTTTGAATCCTCACATAGACAAAATCATGCACAAAAAATCGCCCCCGACGCCTAAACGTCAGGGGCGATCACTAGCGAATGCTAGACGCTACAGGTGCATACCTTAGGCAGCAACGGAAGCCGGATCAACGGGGATACCGGGGCCGAAGGTGGTAGCAACGGTTGCCTTGGAGATGTAACGACCCTTAGCCGAAGAGGGCTTCAGACGGTTAATCTCTTCCAGTGCTGCTTGGAAGTTCTCCTCGAGCTGCTCAGCGGTGAAGGAAGCCTTACCGATGATGAAGTGCAGGTTGGAGTTACGGTCAACACGGAAGTCGATCTTACCGCCCTTGATGTCTGCAACAGCCTTTGCAACATCCATGGTCACGGTACCGGTCTTGGGGTTCGGCATCAGGTTACGGGGACCCAGGATCTTACCCAGGCGACCAACCTTGCCCATCATGTCGGGGGTTGCAACCGCTGCGTCGAAGTCGGTCCAGCCGCCGGCAATCTTTGCGATCAGGTCGTCGGAGCCAACGAAGTCAGCGCCAGCTGCCTCGGCCTCAGCAGCCTTGGGGCCTGCTGCGATAACGACCACGCGAGCGGTCTTACCGGTGCCGTGGGGCAGGTTCACGGTACCGCGAACCATCTGGTCTGCCTTACGGGGGTCAACGGACAGACGCATTGCAACCTCAACGGTTGCGTCGGTCTTGGTGGAAGAGGTCTCCTTCGCCAGGGCGACTGCCTCGGCGGGGGTGTAGAGCTTACCCTCTTCAATCTTGGCTACAGCTGCCTTGTACGCCTTGCTGCGCTTTGCCATCTGCTTTTCTCCTTATGCAGTTGTGGTCTCGTGAGCCGCGCTCGGCTCTGCCACATCCCGTCACTCGACGGGCATTTACAAGTTCTGTGTAGAAAAATCTACGGTGCCGATCACTCGGCTATTCGGCGAACCGAAATTACTCGACGGTGATACCCATGGAACGAGCGGTACCTGCGATGATCTTGGATGCTGCATCCAGGTCGTTTGCGTTCAGGTCGGGCATCTTGGTCTCTGCGATCTCGCGCACCTGAGCCTCGGTCAGCGAGCCAACCTTGGTGGTGTGGGGAACAGCGGAACCCTTAGCAACGCCAGCAGCCTTCTTGATCAGCTGGGCAGCCGGAGGGGTCTTGGTGATGAAGGTGAAGGAGCGATCCTCGTAGACGGTAATCTCAACGGGGATGATGTTACCGCGCTGCGACTCGGTTGCAGCGTTGTATGCCTTGCAGAACTCCATGATGTTCACACCGTGCGAGCCCAGTGCGGGGCCGACGGGGGGAGCCGGGTTAGCGGCGCCTGCCTGGATCTGCAGCTTAATGAGGCCAGTGACCTTCTTCTTGGGAGCCAATGTAGGGTCCTTTTCTTAGCTGGGAACCGACGCACAGGAGCGTACGCCGGCAGGGTGATGACCGTGGCGCGGCCATCGGCGTGCGCGCACGAAAGCGTGACGTGCGCATACACAAACTAAAATTTTAGCGTTAATCCGCCGCTTAATCCAGTGTTCATCGGTATTCACTAATATCGGAGGCGCGCGGCGGAACGAACGACCGGCGGCGGGAATGAAAAGATGCGGGTTAACGCAGAGCGAGCCCGGCCCCTTTCGGGTACCGGGCTCGCTCATGCGCTACAGCCTCGCTAGATCTTCTCGATCTCGGTGAAGCTCAGGGTCACGGGGGTGTCGCGGCCGAAGACGGAAATCATCACGACAATCTGCTGAGCCTCGGCCTTAATCTCGGACACGGTGGCGTCCATACCCTCGAATGCGCCGGACTTCACGCGGACGTTCTCACCCACGGTGTAGTCGGACTCAACGACGGGCTTGGAGACGGGCAGGCCCTGGCTCTGCTGCTGCTCCTCGAAGACGGGCAGGAGCATCTCGAAGACCTCCTCCATGCGCAGCGGAACCGGGTTGTACGCATCCTGGCCCACGAAGCCGGTCACGCCCGGGGTGTGGCGCACAACGCCCCACGAGTGGTCGGTCAGTTCCATACGGACCAGCACGTAGCCGGGAACGCGCACGCGGCGGATGGTCTTCTTCACGGTGTTCTTGAACTCGACCACGGTCTCCATGGGAACCTGGACCTCGAAGATCTCATCCTCGGCCTCAAGGTTCTGGATACGGGTCTCGATACCGGTCTTCACCTTGTTCTCGTAACCCGAGTAGGTGTGCACCACGTACCAATCGCCCACCTGACGGCGTAGCTTCGACTTGAATTCTTCCAGAGCGTCGACTTCCTCAGCCACCTCGGCAACTTCCTCGGCTGCCTCAACAGCCTCGGTAGCCTCCTCGGCCAGCTGCTCGACAGCTTCGGCCTCTTCGGCAGCCTCAGCAGCGGCTACCTCGACCTCTTCAATCTCGGATACCAGTTCCTGCTCGGACACGTCGCTCCTACTTTCTATCGCTTACGATCTGGCTACGCTGCATACGCAGCACCGATCAATAATCCGGGAAAAATTATGATACTCGGCGCAACACCCCACCGGGGATGCGCTCGGTATCGGTTAGCTAGTTACGCTGAATCGTTCCGTTACCAAAGATCCAGAATGCTCCCTGGCCGAACAGATAATCCAGGCCGGAAATCAGCAGGAGCATCACCACGACGAACAGCAGAACCGCGAGGAAGTAACCAATCAGCTCGCGTCCGGTGGGAGTGGTAACCTTCTTCAACTCCGCGATAACTTCGCGAAGGAATGCAAAAATACGGCCGAAGAAACCGCGCTTCTCATCGCTCTTTGAGGATGCGCCAGACTCAGCAGCCTGAGTGGCAGTAGCAGACGATGCCATTTCTTCTGCCCCTTTCTGTATCTAAAAAAGTACGCCCGGAGTGCGGGCGTACAATCGTTTATTGAGGCAATTTGAGCAGGGCGGACAGGACTCGAACCTGCAACCTGCGGTTTTGGAGACCGCTGCTCTACCAATTGAGCCACCACCCTTTGAAGCCTGAGCTTCGGCGTGAGAGTTGCTTCTCACTCGTTCGCTCCTCCATTGCCTCCTAAGCCAGTGGGCTTTAGAGGGGCAAACAATTACACCCTTGCGGGTGCAGAACTAACTCTAAACCATGCCGACGCGCTCGTGCAACTCCAGAACGCAATATTTTTTCAGAAAAAGGCTGTCCATTCTTTCTTTCGGAGGTATCCTATCTCCGGCGATGCCCCGTATCCTATAAGGAAGAACGCATCTTTGCACACGAGGAACGCACGAGGTGACGCACCCGTACGCCCTCCAACGGGCCCGCCGGCTACGACCTCACCGGCGTTTCGCCCCCGCTACACACAACAAGAGAGAAGAGAGCCCCCATGGCGCGCATTTCCAGCCGTATCGGTGCCATTGCACCCTCCGCAACCCTTGCCGTTGATGCAAAGGCCAAAGCACTCAAGGCTCAGGGACGCCCCGTCATCGGCTTCGGCGCCGGCGAACCCAACTTTGCTACCCCCGCACACATTGTGGATGCCGCCCACGAAGCGCTGAAGGACCCCAAGAACTTCCGCTACTCCCCCGCCTCCGGCCTGCCCGAGCTGAAGAAGGCCATCGCGGACAAGACCCTGCGCGACTCCGGCGTTAAGGTCGATCCCTCCCAGGTCATCGTGACCAACGGCGGCAAGCAGGCCGTATACCAGGCCTTCGCCACGGTCATTGACGAGGGCGACGACGTTCTGCTGCCGGCTCCCTATTGGACCACCTACCCCGAATGCATCCGCCTGGCCGGCGGTAACCCCATCGAGGTTTTTGCCGGTAGCGACCAGCACTACAAGGTCACCGTCGAGCAGCTCGAGGAAGCCTACACCCCCGCAACCAAGGCGCTCATCTTCGTCTCCCCCTCCAACCCGACCGGTGCCGTGTACACCGAAGAGGAAACCCGCGCCATCGGCCAGTGGGCTCTGGAGAAGGGCATCTTCGTTCTGACCGACGAGATCTACGAGCACCTCACCTACGATGACGCCGACTCGGTCTCGATTCTGAAGGCTGTGCCCGAGCTGGCCGATCGCTGCGTAATCCTCAACGGTGTGGCCAAGACCTACGCCATGACCGGTTGGCGCGTGGGCTGGATGATTGGTCCTCGCGACGTTATCGCGGCGGCTTCTAACCTGCAGTCGCACATGACCTCCAACGTCAATAACATCGCCCAGCGTGCCGCCCTGGCCGCTCTGACCGGCCCGCAGGACGACGTGAAGGTCATGCACGCCGCCTTCGACCGCCGCCGCCGCGCCATCGTCGAGGGCCTCAACGCTATCGAGGGCGTGCACTGCCCCGTTCCCACCGGCGCGTTCTACGCCTACCCGGACGTTCGCGAGTTGCTGGGCAAGGAAATCGACGGCGTACGCCCGCAGACCAGCGCCGAGCTCGCCGAGCTCATCCTCGAGAAGGCCGAAGTTGCCGTTGTCCCCGGCGAGGCCTTCGGCCCCAGCGGCTACCTGCGCCTGTCCTACGCCCTGGGAGATGACGACCTGGCCGAGGGCGTTGCCCGCCTGCAGGAACTACTGGGTCGTGCGCGCGATTAGTCGCCTCTCGCGAGTGCGTTTCATGAATCGTTAAATATTTTTTGAGCGCCCGGGGCCTGCCTCTACCGCTGCGGCGGAGGCAGGCCCCGGGCCTCTCTTCGTTGTCAGGGCGCGGATGCGGCAATCACCCGCTCAAAATATGCCGACTGAGGGTGTAAAGCACCTGAACTTTTATGCCGGAATGAGGCCATTCCCACCCCAATCCACCACTACCCACACATCCCAAACCCCGCTAAAATAGAGACCAAGAGAATGACCTCCCGAGCGGCACTTTCGTGCGTGCCGACTTCGTGGAGGCCATAGTTATATACGCGCGCAACACACCCCCGACGCGCAGACATTCACAAGGAGCCAACATGAAGATCGGTCTGCTTACTTCCGGCGGCGACTGCCCCGGCCTGAACGCTGTCATTCGAGGTGCCGTGCTCAACGGTGTCAAGAAGTACGGTTACGAATTCGTCGGCTTCCGTGACGGCTGGCGAGGCGTCGTCGAGGGCGACTACATGGACCTGCCCCGCCAGAAGGTCCGCGGCCTGGCAGCCCAGGGCGGTACCATCATCGGCACCTCCCGTACCAACCCCTTCGACGGCCCCAACGGCGGCCCCGAAAACATCGAAATCATGATGGAGCGTCACGGCATCGACGCCATCGTCGCCATCGGCGGTGAAGGCACCCTCGCCGGCGCCAAGCGCCTGGCCGACGCCGGCCTGCCCGTCATCGGCGTGCCCAAGACCATTGATAACGACCTGCGCGCGACCGACTACACCTTCGGTTTCGATACCGCAGTCTCCATCGCAACCGAGGCTATGGACCGCATCCGCACCACCGGTGAGTCGCACCACCGTTGCATGGTCGCAGAGGTCATGGGTCGTCACGTCGGCTGGATTGCGCTGCACTCCGGCATGGCGGCAGGCGCACACGCCATCCTGATTCCCGAGGTCAAGGTCTCCATGGACCAGGTCGCCGAGTGGGTCACCGAGGTACACGACCGCGGCCGTTCTCCCCTGGTCGTCGTTGCCGAGGGCTTCATCCCCGAGGGCTTCGACGATGTCATGGCCAACAAGGGTACCGAGAAGGACGGTCGTCCGCGCCTCGGCGGCATTGGTGAATACGTGACCCACGAAATCGAACGCATGACCGGCATCGAGACCCGTAACACCATCCTCGGCCACATCCAGCGCGGTGGCGCCCCCACCGGCTTCGACCGCGTGCTGGCAACCCGCCTGGGCATGGGCGCCGTGGACATGGTCGCGCAGAAGCAGTGGGGCAAGATGGTTTCGGTCCAGGGCACCGTCGTCAAGTACGTGCCGCTGGAAGAGGCTCTGGACGGCCTGAAGTCCGTTCCGCAGGAACGTTGGGACGAGGCCTCTGTCCTCTTCGGCCGCTAAGCCGCTCCCCGTACACAAAACCGCTGAGGCGGGCACTCTCCATCGCGAGTGCCCGCCTCAGCGGTTTCTACGCTTCCAGAAAGAACAGAGAGTCGGTTTCTAACGCTTCAAGAAATCCTGGCCGGAGAGGGAACGGCGCGCCACCTCGCCCGAATCGGGCGAAACCACAGTCGTCTGAGCCACCGCATACTCCGTGGCCGGTGCCGGGGACCCGTCGGGCAGGAAATCCCCACCGTCTACCGCGCGCAGGGGCGCCTTCGGATCAACGCCACGCTTAATGACGGCCAGGGCGATGGGCCCGGCCTCGTGGTGCAGCGCCACCGAAGTGATACGGCCAACCGGGCGGGCCTTGCCCTCCACGAAGAGCTCACTACCGACGGCCGGCAGGGTGTGCTCCGAACCATCGATGTCCAAGAATACCAGGCGGCGCGGCGGGCGGCCCAGGTTGTGCACGCGCGCAACCGTCTCCTGCCCCTTGTAGCATCCCTTATCGAAGTGCACCGCAGTGCGGGAGTAGTCCAGCTCCTGCGGAATACTCTTGTCATCCACCTCGGTGCCGTAGCGGGGACGCCAGGCCTCGATGCGCAGGGCCTCGGCGGCCCATACACCCGCGAGACGAACGCCCTCGCGGTTCTCCGCCAGGGCATCTAGCGTCCCGCGGGGAATAATCGTCCAGAACCGCACGTAGTCGGCGCCCGGGTGCGCATCCCCGGCCTCGTCGTAGCGGTAGCCACCCGGGGCGGGGGTGTTCCAGGGGTCCTCCCACACCGGCAGGCCTTCGGCGGAGGCACCGGCGAGCGCCGCGGCCAGGGCCGGATGTACTACTCCATCAGCACCGCGGGGATCGCGGCTCGTCTCGAGCACCGCGTACTCGTCGCTGAGATTCTGAATCTCGACGCGCAACATGAACTTCATGCGGTTGAGGTACTCCTCCAGGGATTCGGCCTGGTCACCCTCGACGATGAGCCAGAGGGCCTCACCGTCTTCGAAGGCTGCGGGGGCGTATTCGATGCGTCCCTGCGGGGTCAACAGCAGGAATTCACGGCTATCGCCGGCCTTCATATCGCTCAGAATCTGCGAGGCGATGGAGGTCAGCCAGGTCAGGCGGTCCGGGCCCGTCACTCGCACGATACCCAGGGACGAGCGGTCTACCACCACCAGGGGTTCGTCCGCCCCGGCGGAACGGTCGCGGCTCAGGGCTCGCTGCTCGTGGATGGGGTCGCCGTAGTGGGCCGCCACACCCTCGTCGGGGCCGCCGGCGGCGAAAGCCCCGCTCACCGAAAGCAGGGGGCTTGCGAGGCGTGCGGTCCGGTCCTGTTCGGCCCGGACCGGGTCGGTCAAAGATTCAGTCACGGAGGAAACCTTTCACACGAAAGAACCCACCCCACCGGGGAGCGGGGCAGGCTCTGATGATTGGCACAAACTATTCGGCGGCGGGCTTATCGGAAGGCTCGCCGGTGGGCTCTTCGCCGTCCAGGGAACCGAACATCGAGGTTCCCAAGGAATCGCCGGTCATCGAGGAGGTCTTGCGCAGCTCGGCGGAAGCGTGCTTGTGCAGCTTGCCCTCGGCGTCCGCAATCTCCCAGTCCCACATGAGGTTACCGTTGACCAGGCCCCACAGGCGCACCGAGCCGGCGTACTCGTGGGAAATCTCGTCGCGCAGCAGGTTGCCGGTCTGCATGCGCACGACCGGGCCCTTAACCATGCCCACGTAGTTCTCGCTGATACCGCCGGGGTGGGCGATGGTTGCGAGCAGGGAGAAGCCGTCGTCCTCGTTACGCAGGGTCTCGACGCTCTCCGCGTCGGCGAAGGCGGGAACAACGTCCTTGGGCACGATGCCGAAGCCGCCGTCGGCATCGGTGAGCGGGCGATCGATCTGCCAGAAGCCGGTCTCTACGGTGATGGGACGGAGCTTCTTACCCTCGTCGTCGAGGAGGAAAGATTCGGCGCGGTACTCAATGAAGGGCAGGCCATCCTGCTCAAAGGTAATAATCTGGCCGAAGGGGGTGTTTTCCTGACCCTCGTACCACATGGTTCCGGTGCCTTCCCAGGTGCCGAGGAGCCACGCAAAGGGAACGAGTTCAGGGGTTAGGTTGGAAGGAATTTCAATAGCCATACCCACATTTTACCGGCTAGGGCAGGCAACGGATAGAGATATGTTACGAGTTCGCCAGCGGCCCAGAAGCCTACCGCCGGTAGCCCACCGGAGAAAACAGGCATAGGAAACCCCCGCCCGGATGAACCCGGACGGGGGTTTACGCCGTCATTGGCGCGGGCGGCTCGCGAACCGCCCAATGCCCTATGTCAGGCTTATACTTCTGCCCTTATCGGAAGATTACTTCTGACCGCTGAAGAGGCCGCGCAACACCGCGAAAGCACCGATTGCGATGCACACGGAGATGATAGCCATCAGCACCATGAAGAAAGCTTCGAGAGCCATAAGATTGTTATCCATGTCTTAAAGCTACCACACGCCCCAGCGCGAAAGAGCGCACGAGGGGCTGGCGGCGGGGTGTCCTTAGTCTGAGGCTGGCGCCGCTCCCGGCGGTTGGGGGCCGGGCGGGTACACTAGAAGAGATTTATCAAGCCGCCGCGTGACGTGTAGGAAGGGAGAGAACGTGTACCGTATTGCGCTTCTGAGCGACACCACGGCTCAGGACGTCGTTCCCTCTCTGAGCCTCCTCAGCCACCGGGTGCAGCTCTTCCCCCTCGACACGGCGCATAAGGTCCTCGAGGATCAGGGGTTTGACCTGGTCATACTGGATGCCCGCACCGCGCTCGTGCAGGCTCGCCACAGCGCCCAGCTGCTCCGTGCATCCGGCCTACAGCTCCCCCTCATCGCGCTTCTTAACGAGGGTGGCATGGCGGCGGTTGCCTCCTCCTGGCAGGTGGACGACATCGTTTCGGATCAGGCTTCCCCCTCCGAAATGGACGCCCGCCTGCGCCTGGCCATCGTGAGTGAGGCCGAGCCCCAGGACGATTCGACGCAGGAACGCATCATCCGGGCCGGCAACCTGGTTATCGACACGCAGGCCTATTCGGCACATCTCTCCGGGGCCGCGCTCAACCTGACCTTCAAGGAGTTTGAGCTCCTCAAATTCATGGCCATGCACCCGGGCCGCGTCTTCTCGCGCGCGCAGCTGCTCTCGGAGGTCTGGGGCTACGATTCCTACTACGGCGGCACCCGCACGGTCGACGTGCACGTGCGTCGCCTGCGATCGAAGCTGGGCACCGAGCACGAGCAGATGATTTCGACCGTCCGCAACGTGGGATATTCCTTCAGCTCGACCCGTTAACCGACACGCGAGGGGCGTAGGACGGTCGGTTCCCGTCATATTCGTTCGTAACCTAGACCAAACTCTTCAAAGAACAATATTCCCCGGTAGAGTTAAAGGGAAGGCTACGAAAGAAGGCAATGATGGCCACCAGTCAGACAACCCCTCCCTCAACCGACCTTGTCTACACCGAACCCGCACTCACCGCCGAGCTGCTGGACCGTTTCGATACTTTTGCCCGCGAGGTTGCGCTCCACGACGGCGTCTCGGCGTTCTCCGAGCAGACCCGCATCGAACTCACCAAGGCCCTGCGCGAGCGCACCCTCACCCCTCCCCGCCTCTTCCTGGCCGAGGACGGCGGCACCATCGCGGCCGCCTTCGTGGCCCTCACTCCCATCTCCGATGAGGACGGCGGCGTCATCGAGGCGGCCGTGGCTCCCGCCTACCGCGGTCGCGGCGCGGGAAGCGCGTTCTTCGAGCACGCCGTCCGTCAGCTCGGGGAGGACGCCGTGCGATACCGCCTCTGGGTGCACGGAAGCGCCAACGACACCGGCATCGAAACCCCCGCGCACGCCTTCGCGACCCTGCACGGGTTCAGCCCGGTGCGCGTTCTGTACAAGATGGTTCTGCCGCTGGACGAGTCAACCCGCGAGGACCTCGTTGAACGCTCCGACGCGCGCGCGCTCCCCGAGAACCTGCGGATGCGCACCTACACGGGCGCGGACGAGTTCCCCTGGCTGCGGGTCAACGCGGCCGCCTTTGCGCACCATCCTGAGCAGGGCAAGCTCACCCTGGCCGATTTGCGCGAGCGCACCGGCTCCGATTGGTTCCGTCCCGAGGGCTTCTTCATCGCCTCCGAGAAGGAAGACGACGCTTCGATTGCTGCGTTTACCTGGACCAAGATTCCGACCGGGCAGGTGAGGGGCGAGCTCTCCCCCGCCGGCGAAATCTACGTGGTGGGAGTGAACCCCGACTCGCAGGGAGGCGGCTTGGGCCGCACCCTGACCCTGCGAGCGCTGGCCTACCTGGCGTTGGCCGCCGACGAATCGGGCGAGCCCCTGCACGCCATCGAGCTCTACGTGGATGCCGACAACACCGCGGCCTACTCGCTGTACACCTCGTTGGGATTCAGCGTGGCCACGGTGGACCGTATGTACGCTCCCGGTCACGCCGCCTAGCCCTCCCGCACGCGAGCCCGCTCAGGCCTCATTGCATGCCGGGCCCGCCCCGGCGCGCCGCCGCGGGTGCGCCCACCGATTTAGCTAACCACTACACAGGAAAGGAAGTACAGTATGGTACCCGCCCCTAACGGTCTGAATAAGGCACCCAAACCCAAGCCCACCGAGCCGGCGCCCATGACCGGCGTTATCCACATCGGCAACGACATCTCCAAGATCGAGCGCGCGGACTCCCGCGGCGACCGCATCGAGAAGGGCGAGAAGCGATCCTACTTCAGCCTGGAGGAAGAGTTCGGCCCCGAGCGTTTCTTCGACCGCGAGAGCAGCTGGCTCGACTTCAACACCCGCGTGCTGGAGCTGGCGGAGGATCCGGACCTGTACCTGCTGGAGCGCCTGAACTTCCTGTCCATCGTCGCTTCCAACCTCGACGAGTTCTTCATGGTGCGCGTGGCCGGCCTGAAGCGCCGCATCGCCACCGGACTGGCCGTGCCCTCCGCCGCCGGTCTGAGCCCCGAGGAGCAGATGGAGGAGATTGCCGAGCGCGCCCACAAGCTGCAGGAGCGCCACGCCAAGGTATTCCACGAGCAGGTGCTGCCCGCCCTGGAGGAGCAGAACATCCGCATCGTGAGCTGGGAGGATTTGGACACCGACGCCAAGGTACGCCTGCGCCAGGATTTCATGCGCGACATCTTCCCGATTCTGACCCCGCTGGCCGTGGACCCGGCTCACCCCTTCCCCTACATCTCGGGTCTTTCGCTCAACCTTGCCGTGCTGGTGCGCAACCCGCAGACCGGCAAGGAGCTTTTCGCCCGCGTCAAGGTACCCGATCAGCTGGACCGTATGGTCTCCGTGGACGGTGCCCGCGCCGCCAACACCGCCGGCCGCGAGAGCCGCTACATTCCGCTTGAGGACATCATCGCGGAGCATCTCGACACGCTCTTCCCCGGCATGGAGGTTGTGGAGCACCACGTCTTCCGCGTGACCCGTAACGAGGATCTCGAGGTGGAAGAGGACGACGCCGAGAACCTGCTGAAGGCCCTGGAGAAGGAGCTTCTGCGCCGCCGCTTCGGCCCGCCGGTGCGTCTGGAGGTTGAGGATACTATTAACCCCACCATCCTCGACCTGCTGATTTCTGAACTGAACATCGACGAGTCCGAGGTGTACCGCCTGCCGGCCCCGCTGGATTTGCGTGGCCTGAGTGCCATCGTGCGCGCCAACCGTCCGGCGCTGCACTACCCCAAGCACATTGCGCACACCTCCCGCTGGCTCAACGCCGCCGAGACCGCCAAGGAAGCGGATGTCTTCGCCGCAGCCCGCGACCACGACGTGCTGCTGCACCACCCCTACGATTCCTTCGCCACCAGTGTGCAGGCTTTCCTGGCTCAGGCCGCCGCCGACCCGCGCGTGCAGGCCATCAAGCAGACCCTGTACCGCACCAGCGGCGATTCCCCCATCGTGGACGCCCTGATTGAGGCCGCCGAGGCCGGCAAACAGGTCGTGGCGCTGGTCGAGATTAAGGCCCGCTTCGACGAGGAGGCCAACATCTCGTGGGCTCGCAAGCTCGAACGCGCCGGCGTGCACGTGGTGTACGGCATCGTGGGCCTGAAGACGCACTGCAAGCTCTCCCTGGTGGTGCGCCGCGAGGGCAACCACCTGCGTCGTTACGCCCACATCGGCACCGGTAACTACCACCCCTCCACGGCCCGTTTCTACGAGGACCTGGGCATCATCACCTGCGACGAGCAGATTTGCGAGGACGTCTCGCGCCTGTTCAACCAGCTCTCCGGCTACGCCCCGAAGACCAGCTACAAGTCGCTGCTGGTTGCACCCCGCTCCCTGCGTAGCGGCCTGATTGAGCGCATCGACCGCGAGATTGAGAACCACCAGGCGGGTAAGCCGGCCAAGATTCAGATCAAGTGCAACTCAATGGTGGACGAAGCCGTCATCGACTCGCTCTACCGCGCTTCCCAGGCGGGCGTGCCGGTGGATGTGGTCGTACGCGGTATCTGCGCCCTGCGCCCCGGCGTTCCCGGTCTGAGCGAAAACATTCGTGTGCGCTCGATTCTGGGCCGCTTCCTGGAGCACTCGCGCGTGTTCGCCTTCGAGAATGCGGGCGATCCGGTCGTGTACATCGGCTCGGCCGACATGATGCACCGCAACCTGGACCGCCGCATCGAGGCGCTCGTACAGATCAAGGATCCGCGCCACATCAAGTACCTGCTCGATATGTTCACCATCTACATGAGTGATTCCTCGCGCACCTGGCACCTGGCCGCGGACGGCACCTGGACCCGTCACAACACCGATAGCGAGGGCAAGCCCCTGCAGGATGTGCAGTCCTACTACCTGCGTTCGCGCTCGCGTAAGAACGTGGATAAGGTCTAGGCCGGTATCGTCCCTTCCACAAGGAGCCCCACTTCCCACCCCGTACGGTGGGGAGCGGGGCTCCTTCGCTATCCTGCGTCGGTTTGCCGGTTCCCGCACGCCCACCCAGACATAACCCGGATGCAACCCGGACGCAAAGGTGAACAGAAGGTTACGTCAAGGTGACAGGTTGTGGTTTTTCTCCCGTACAATAAGACGCGGAACCCGGCGCTTCCACCGCGCCGTGCAGACCCAACCACCAAGGACTAGAGAGACATGGCCCCGCAGGATTCCTCCTCCATCTACTACTCGGCCCGACGCTTCGACGCGGTGAACAGCGTCGACCGTTCCCCCGCCAACACCGCAGAAATCGTTGCTGCCGGCGCGCTGATTTGGCGCGTGCGCGACGATGTCTTCGAGGTGCTCATCATTCACCGACCCAACTACGACGACTGGTCCTGGCCCAAGGGCAAGCAGGACCCGGGCGAGTCCCTCGCAGAAACCGCAATCCGCGAGATTCGTGAGGAAGTGGGCCTGCAGGTGACCCTGGGCGTGCCGTTGGCTGTCACCTCCTACCCCGTGGGCGGCCGTCCCAAGGATGTCTTCTACTGGTCCGCTCAGCTCCCCGAGGGCGCTCGCGCCCTGGCCGATGAGGGTGAAGTGGACGAGCTTCGCTGGGTGACCCCCGAGGTGGCCCGCGCCCTGCTGACCAACCGTGATGACCTGGGCCCGCTAGATTCCCTCGAGGCTCTGCGCGAGGCGGATGCGCTACGCACCCGCCCCGTCATCATTGCCCGCCACGCGAAGGCCAAGCCGCGTTCGCACTGGGCCGCCGCCGAGGATGACCGTCCGCTAGCCGGCACCGGTAAGCGCCAGGCCCTCGCCTCCAGTGGCCTCTATGCTGCCTGGGCACCCAACCGAATCCTCTCCTCGCCGTGGCTGCGCTGCCTGCAGACGGTGACCCCCTACTCCGTGGAGCACGGCGTGGCGGTCAAGGAGAAGAAGTCCCTCTCGGAGGCTGGGGCTCAGCGTCACCCGGCGCGTACTGCCCGCGTGGTGGCTTCGCTGTTCGATAAGGATTCTTCATCCCTGCTGTGCACCCACCGCCCGGTACTGCCGCAGGTGATGGATGTTCTGCGCGAGTACCTGTTTGAGGGTTCCGCGGAGGTCCTTCCGACTGAGGACCCGTACCTGGAGCCCGGCGATGCCCTGGTCCTGCAGGTGACCGAGGGCGATGACCCGCGTATTGTCTCGGTGGAGCGTGTACGCGCGGCACTGGACTAGCATCCATATCTTTTATCTTCTAACGGCGAGCGCGCTGGGCTTTATGCTCAGCGCGTTTGCTCTACCTGCACCCCGTTTGCGGGTTGTACAATAGAGGGGCGGTTGCTTCTTTGCCGTCTCTCACGTCTACTGACAGGATTCAAGGTTTTTCTTATGACTCACGCAATCCCCACTCCCTATGAAGATCTTCTGCGCGAAATCCTCGAGGAGAACAAGGACGCCATCGCGGCGGATGCGCAGCGTTCCGACCGTACCGGCACCGGTACCTTCGGCGTGTTTGGCCGCCAGATGCGCTTCGACCTGCGGGATTCCTTCCCGCTGATTACCACCAAGCGCGTGCACTTTAAGTCGGTGGCAATTGAACTGCTGTGGTTCCTGCGCGGTTCCTCGAACGTCCGCTGGTTGCAGGAGCGCGGCGTGACCATTTGGGATGAATGGGCCGACGAGAACGGTGACTTGGGTCCGGTGTACGGCGTGCAGTGGCGTTCCTGGCCGACCCCCGACGGAGGCACGATCGATCAGATTGCCAAGGTCATCGACTCGCTCAAGAACAACCCCGCCTCGCGCCGCCACATCGTTTCGGCGTGGAACCCGGTCGAGGTGGACAACATGGCACTTCCGCCCTGTCACGCGCTCTTCCAGTTCTACGTGCACGAGCGCCCGGACGGCGTGAAGGAGCTCTCCTGCCAGCTGTACCAGCGTAGCGCGGACATGTTCCTGGGCGTGCCCTTTAACATCGCCTCCTACGCCCTGCTGACCTACCTGATTGCGCAGGAGGTGGGCATGGAGCCGGGCGAGTTCGTGTGGACCGGCGGCGACTGCCACATCTACTCGAACCACCTGGAGCAGGTGAAGAAGCAGCTGGGTTACGGCACCGACCCGGAGGGTAACCCCTACCCGCCGCGTAAGCCGTACCCGTACCCGAAGCTCGTTATTAAAACCAAGAAGCCTTCTATTTTCGATTACGAGTATGAAGACTTCGAGCTGGTGGATTACAAGCACCACCCGGGCATTGCCGCCCCGATTGCGGTCTAACTGCAGGTAGCTCTAGGAGGCATGATGTATTGTCTGGGCGCTATTTGGGCTCAAACCGATGCCGGAGTCATTGGCCGCGCGGGGGATATGCCCTGGCGCGCCCCGGAGGATTTGGCGCACTTCAAGGCGGTCACCCTGGGGGCTCCGGTCATCATGGGGCGCCGCACGTGGGAGTCCTTCCCGCCGCGTTTCCGTCCGCTGCCGGGCCGCACGAATATTGTGATTAGCCGTTCGGTTTCTGAGGCTGAAGAACGCGATGGTGCCCTGTGGGTTCCCTCGCTGGATGCGGCCCTGTACGCGGCTCGCGACGCCGTGGGCGCACCGATTGAGCCGAATCCCGAGCTGCCGGAAAGCACCGCGGCTAACACCCCTACCGTTGATGCCTGGATTCTTGGCGGCGGTTCCGTGTACGCGGAGGCGCTCTCCCGCAACGACCTGCCCGCCTTCGGTCGGGTGGAAGTGGTGGAGCGTACGTTCTTCTACTGCCAGGAAGGCAACGAGATTACCGGCGATACGCGAGCGCCCGAACTGCAGCTCGCGGACTCTCACGGAAACTGCGCGGTAGGCTCCCCGAACGGATGCTGGCACGTGGTCTCCGAGACGGCCTGGGAGAAGAGCGAGAAGGGGTATCTGCTCGATGAGTCGGGCACGAAGAACCCCATGTACTTCTCCTTCCAGAGGCTCGAACGTCTCCCCTAAAGGACGCATCCCGTAAACTGCATCTCAAGCCCGCGGATACTTCACCTGGAGTGCCGCGGGCTTGAGCGTTTAACCCGCCCCGAGCACCCCGAGGATAAGCCTCGGCGGTAAGCTCCGCGCCTCCGCGGGATGTTCCGTTCCGAATACCAGATTTTTTGTACGGTGTTATCCCGGATGCGCCAACCTGAGAGTACACTGGGAACCATGAACTTTAATCCCGGTGACTCTGTAGGTTTTGTTGGCTGGCGCGGCATGGTGGGCTCGGTCCTCATGAAGCGCATGGTTGAGGAAGGCGACTTCGAGGGCATTACCCCCGTCTTCTTCACCACCTCTAACGTTGGTGGCCAGGCGCCCACCTTCGACGGCGTTCTCGAGCCGTCCGAACTGAAGGACGCATACGACGTCGACGAGTTGCGTAAGCACTCGATTATTGTGACTGCTCAGGGCGGTGGCTACACCGAGGCTGTGCACCCGAAGCTGCGCGCAGCCGGCTGGGACGGCCTGTGGATTGACGCCGCCTCCACCTTGCGCATGAACGATGACTCCATCATCGTGCTGGACCCCATTAACCGCGACGTCATCGACCGCGGTCTGGCTTCCGGCATTAAGGACTACATTGGCGGCAACTGCACCGTCTCCTGCCTGCTGATGGGCTTGGGCGGCCTCTTCAAGAACGACCTGGTCGAGTGGGCAACCTCCATGACCTACCAGGCTGCTTCCGGTGGCGGCGCCCGCCACATGCGTGAGGTGCTCGCACAGTTCCGGGACCTGGGCAACGAGGTGTCCGCCGAGCTGGACGACCCCGCATCCGCAATCTTGGATATTGACCGCAAGGTTCTGGCCAAGCAGCGTTCCGGTGAGCTGGATTCTACCCAGTTCGGTGTGCCGCTCTCCGGCTCCCTGATTCCCTGGATTGATTCTGACCTGGGTAACGGCCAGTCCCGTGAGGAGTGGAAGGCCGAGGTTGAGACCAATAAGATTTTGGGCCGTTCCGCCGACGATAAGGTAACCATGGACGGCCTGTGCGTCCGTATCGCCGCGATGCGCTCGCACTCTCAGGCGCTGACCATCAAGCTCAAGAAGGACCTGCCGCTGGAGGAGATTGAGCGCATCATCGCCGAGGATAACCCCTGGGTTCGCTTCGTGCCGAACGAGCGTGAGGCTTCGATGGAGCAGCTGACCCCCGTGGCTGCGTCCGGCTCCCTGGAGATCCCGGTTGGCCGCGTGCGTAAGCTCGCGATGGGCCCCGAGTACATTAGCGCGTTCACCGTGGGTGACCAGCTGCTGTGGGGTGCTGCCGAGCCGATTCGCCGTATGCTGCAGATTGCCGTGGGCAAGCTCTAAAGCTCGCTGACTAGAACATACGAAAGCCCTCGCTTTCCATCCTGTGTGGATGGGAGCGAGGGCTTTTGCCATGTACATCAGGCCGGCGGGTGGGAGCCGGTATTAGCGCTATTGAGTATGAGCCGCCTAGCGTGCGGCTTTGCGTTCCTTACGCTGCTGGCGCCAGGCGCGGTAGCGATACCAGGCGGTGAGCACCACGTGCTTCATAAATCGGTTGGCGCGGCGGGCCCAGGTAAATTCGGTGCCCCAGATGCCCAGGCCGATGAAGATGAAGAGCCAGCCGGGGCCGGGGGTGACGAGCATAATCAGGCCGGCAATAAAGCAGAAGGCACCCACACCAATCACGAGGGGCTTGTAGAGGTGCCGCAGAACCGGATGTGCGTTCATGCGTTCCTTGCGGGCTTCGAGCCAGCGGTGAAAGCGGCTGGTTTCGCTTTCCTTGACTTCGTCTTCGAGGGTTTTCAGGGGTGGTCCTTCCAAACGGGTTGGGCGGTGAGTATCGCCAAGCGGCGGGCTGGTTAGAGAATATCATCTGCCGCTGGGTGGGGGCTGTGAAGGATTTCTTAACCTTTGAGATTTTTTGTTATCTTCAATTTTTTTCGTTTCTATAGTGTTCAAGTCGAAAATACCTTTATACACTGTAAAGGAAACAATTCACCCGGCATTACGCCTAAACACTAAGGAAGCGACCCACCACCGTGTCCTCCTCCCGCCCCGAATCAACGGACTCACCCCGCGCCCGCGCCGCTGCGTCCATCCCGGAACACAACACCGCACCCACCCTCAACGAACGCCTCGAAAATCTTCCCTTCACCCGCACCCACGGCAAGCTCCTAGGCATCTCGGGGCTCGGCTGGGCCCTAGACGCCATGGACGTCGGCCTCATCTCCTTCGTTATGGCCGCGCTCCTCAAGGAATGGCACCTCAGCCCCACCGAGGCTTCCTGGCTCGGTTCCATCGGTTTCGCCGGCATGGCACTCGGCGCAACCTTCGGCGGTCTGCTCGCCGATAAGCTCGGCCGCCGCTATATCTTCGCCCTCACCCTGCTGATTTACGGCTTGGCGACCGGCGCCTCCGCGCTGTCCACCTCGCTGGGGCTACTGCTGGTCTTCCGCTTCCTGGTCGGCCTGGGTCTGGGTGCCGAGCTGCCCGTGGCCTCCACGCTCATCTCCGAGTTCTCGCCCCGTTCCATCCGCGGTCGCGTCGTGGTCGCCCTTGAAGCGTTCTGGGCGGTCGGCTGGATTCTGGCCGCCGTCATCGGCACCTTTGTCGTTCCCCAGGCCAACGGCTGGCGCTGGGCCCTGGCCATCGGCCTGATTCCCGCCATCTACTCGCTGGTGGTCCGCATGGGCACCCCCGAGTCCGTGCGCTTCCTGGAGTCCGTCGGCAAGCACGATGACGCCCGCCGCGTCGTCGAACGCTTCGAAGCCTCCCCCGCTCTCTTCCCCAAGGCGCAGAAGGCCGAGGAGACCGCCGTCCACGGCACCGAGGAGAGCACCGACAACGCCGAATCCGCCAAGGTCCACTCGATTTGGGCCGCGGGTCAGCGCCGCAAGACCATCGCCCTGTGCATCATCTGGTTCTGCATTAACCTCTCCTACTACGGCGCTTTCATCTGGATTCCGGCGTTGCTGAGCGCTCAGGGCTTCAGCCTGGTCAAGTCCTTCGCATTCACACTCATCATGACCCTCGCGCAGCTGCCCGGTTACGCCGTGGCCGCCTACCTCATCGAGAAGTGGGGCCGCCGCGCCACCCTGGCCGTCTTCCTGATTGGATCCGCGCTGGCCGCGGCGGGATACGGCCTGGCGCACTCCGACGTGTTCATCATCATCGCCGGTTGCCTGCTCTCCTTCTTCAACCTGGGTGCCTGGGGTGCGCTCTACGCCCTGAGCCCGGAAATCTTCCCGACTCACCTGCGCGGCACCGGCACCGGTGCTGCGGCCGGTATTGGACGCCTGGCCTCGATTGCGGCACCGCTCATCGTGCCCCCGCTCGTGGCCTTCGGCGGCACCCCGCTGCTGTTCACGCTCTTCGCTCTGGCCTTCCTGACCGCCGCAACCACGGTGTTCTTCCTGCCTGAACGTCGCGGCCAGTCGCTCTAACCGCGATTCGCTGTAAACCCGCACGCCGTGCCCTCCCGCAGCTTTTGGGGAGGGCACGGCGTTCTTGTGGGCCATAATGGTTGAAGACCTAGAATACGTCTGTGAGGGGTCACCGCAATGCTTGATTCTTTTGTACCCACCGCCTACCGGACAGAGTTCACGCCCTGGCCCGTGAGCGAGCGCTACGCCACCGCCCGCCGCGCGGGAACGCCCGAGGCCCAGCTGCTCCCCGGCGAGCTCACGGTGCATCGTAGCGACGGGGCTTCCATGAGCTACTACCTGGACTGGCCCGAGAACTTCGGGCCCACCGATAAGCCGATTGCGTTGAGGCCCCGGTACAAGAACTCCTACCCGCAGGACTTCGTGCTCACCGTGCAGGTGCGCGATGCGCAACTCCTTTTCAGCGTGTCCTCGCGTAGCTTCTGGGAGCAGCGCGACGGTCGCGCGGTGGAGCGCGGGTTGATTGCCCGTGGCTACCTTCCGCTGGATGCGCCCGGAACGCCCCGGCGCGATGAGAACCGGGGCGAGGAGAATCTACGCCAGGAAGGGGCTTCTTCCCCCGAGGTCTCTTCCGCCCCGCCTCTGCTCGGCTGGGATATCACCGACATCTACCCGGCCCGCATGGCGCTGATTCGTGCACTCTGTGAAGGCCTCTGCGCATCTCTCGCGGCACAGGCCTCTGTTCTGGCCCCCGGCGAGGCCCGCGTGGACGAGCTCGGGGACAGGCTACGGGCTGTACATCTGAACCCCTCCGAACGCCCGGATGAGGCAGAGGCGGGCCGGGAGGTTTCCGCGGGCATGGTGCGCGCGCTCATCATTGAGCAGGATGAATCCGCGGGCGGGGAGGCCCGCGCCTACTACGCCAACGTGCTCTCGCCCGTGCCGAACGAGTTCGGCAATATCGTCTGGTCCACCCGCGAGGACGCCGAATACTTCCCCTACCGTCCCGTGAGGCACAAGCCGATTTTCCACGTCCCCTGCCCCCGCGAACGGGTCCCCTTTGCCGTACAGGCACTCGTGCGGCATCTGCCCGAGGCTCCCGCAGCTACCGGCCGCGAGGCCCCTCCGCGGAGCCAGAACCTACCGGCCCCCGGCAAGTCCCCTTCGGCCGATCCCCGTTAGGTTGCATCCGGCACGGTCACTTCCGGCACAGTCGCTTGCGGTCAGGCAGGCTCCGGGCGGAATGACTGCCGCCCCATTAACGCACGATGCCCCGGTTCCGCTTCACACGAAACGGAACCGGGGCATCCTCACTACAATGGCGTCTAAATTTCGCCGTTGACCACGACGGGCTCGGGAACCAGGGTTACGCCAAAGCGCTCGCGCACGCCGTCACGCACGGCGCGGGCAATCGCGAAGATATCCTCGGCGGAGGCGCCGCCGCGGTTCGTAATGGCCAGGGTGTGCTTGGTCGACAGGCTTGCGCGGCCGTGGGCAATCTCGCGGGACTCACCCTCCAGACCGAAGCCCTTGTCGAAACCGGCGTGCTGAATCAGCCAGGCCGCCGAGAGCTTCACGCGGTCCGGGTCCTCGGTGCCGGGGCCGAAGGGGGTGACCTTGGTAATGACCGGGAAGTTCGGGGCGCCCTCCGGCAGGGAATCCAGGGTCGAGCGCGGAACGATCGGGTTGGTGAAGAACGAACCGGTCGAGAAGGTGTCGCGGTCCTCGGGGTTGAGCACCATGCCCTTGGAGCCGCGCAGTTCCAGAACCTTCTGGCGTACCAGCGCGGAGTCGGCGCGTTGACCGGGCTCCACGCCCAGGCTCTTAGCCAGCTCGGCGTACTTAATCGGGGAGGAGAGACTACCCAGGGTGAACTGGAAATCGACGGTCAGCACCACGTAGCGGGGCGAGCCGTTGACGGTTGCGCGCTTGAGCACCGAGTCGCGGTAGCCGAAGCGCAGGTCGGCGGCGGCGAAGGTCTTCAGGGCGTTCTTCTCGCGGTCCCAGGTGCGTACGGAGGCGATGAACTCACCCACCTCCACGCCGTAGGCTCCCACGTTCTGCACGGGGGTCGCACCCACGGTGCCGGGGATGCCGGAAAGAGCCGCGGGGCCAACCCATTCGTTCTCGATGCTGAGCTTCACGAAGTCGTCCCAGATGGTGCCAGCCTGCACGCGCACGTTGGCGCCGCCGCAGGCGGGAATGGGTAGCTTCTCCACGCCGTCGGAGGCGATGTGCACGACGGTTCCGTCGAATCCCGCGTCGGAAACCAGCAGGTTGGAGCCTCCACCGACAATCAGGACGGGGTCACCGGCGGCGTCTGCAGCGGAGACTGCTTCGATGATTTCTGCCTCGGAGGTGGCACGGACGTAGGTTTTGGCGGGGCCGCCTACCTGGGCGGTGGTCAGTTCGCTCAACAGCTTTTCAGTCATAGGTTAAGAATAGCGGGCGTTGCGGGAGGTCAACACCCGCCACGCGTTAAAGTCACTGAAACCTTATGGTGATTTTGCCTTCATTTTCCGCCGCACCTTTCTCAGAAAACGCAACTACCCCGCCGGTAAGCGCACAAAAGCGGTGAGCGCGCGAAAGCCCCGGCACCACCGCAACGGGCAGCGTCGGGGCCTTCACGCAGCTATCTGCGAGCACAGAAACTCTGTGCCGAGGGACTATGCCGAAAGACGCACCAGAGCCTGGCTCTTCATCAGAACCTTCTGCTCCTTGCCTTCCTCGTCACGCGCGGTGACGGTCAGGTCGATGCGGGCGGTGCGCTCCTCCTCATTCAGGGCGCCCACCTTACCGCTGATAGTCAGGGCGTTCGTGGGGGTGTCGGGGTTTTCGCCGCCGGGTGCATCCGCCACGGGAACGGGCTTGGTGAATCGAGTCTGGTAGTCCACAATCGCGCCGGGGTCGCCCACCCAGTCGCTCACTAGCTGCACGGCGGTACCCATGGTCAGCATGCCGTGAGCAATCACGCCGGACAGACCCACCGACTGAGCAAAACGCTCGTTCCAGTGAATCGGGTTGAAGTCACCGGAGGCGCCAGCGTAACGCACCAGCGAAGCGCGGGAGAGCTCCACGGTACGCGAACCGATGTCCTGGCCCTTTTCAAGATCTTCAAAACGCACCATTAGTTCTCCTCCTCGGCACGAACCAACAGGGAAGAAATGCAGGTGGTGACCGGCTCGCCCTGCGCGTCAACGATTTCTTCACGGGTGGTCAGCATTGCGCCGGCACCCATAACGCGCACGGAGTCCACGTGAACCTCGGTGCGCAGCTCGTCACCGGCCACGATGGGGCGGTGGTGAGTGAAACGCTGGTCGGCATGCACGACGCGCGAGAAGTCGATGCCCGCGGACTCGTCGTTGATGAGTGCCGCGTCGGCAGCCTGCGCCAGGATAATGGCGAAGGTCGGCGGGGCAATCACATCTGCGTACCCTGCCGCGCGGGCTGCCTCAACGTCGTGGTGGAGGGGGTTTTCTGCGTGAACTGCTCGGGCAAACTCGCGGATCTTTTCGCGACCGACAACGTAGGTGTTCTCGGACGGGTAGACCCTGCCCACAATCTCAGGGTTAATGCTCATGATTTCAGTCTACCGGCCCCGTGCACGGTGTTCAGCCCGGGTACACGGAGTGGACACGCAGAATGGATCCGCGCGGTGCACACGCAGAACACACGCGCGCAGTATTTCGTCGCATTTTTACCTGCTAGCGAAGGCCCCTACCCGTCCAGCCCAAGCAGGCGTAGGCTGGACGGGTACCTGCAATCTATTTCAGAAGGAAAAGTTATGTCTTCCAACGTAAAAATTTCGGTGCTTGACCTGATGCCGCACCGCCCCGACCAGAGCCAGCACCAGACCATGCTCAACACCATCGATGCCGCCCGCGCGGCTGAGTCCTACGGTTACGAGCGCTTCTGGGTCGCCGAGCACCACAATGCCGGCTCCCTGCTGTCCTCCGCGACTGTCGTGGTCATGGCCGAGATTGCCGCCGCAACCGAGCGTATTCGCGTGGGTTCGGGCGGCATTATGCTCCCCAACCACGCACCCTACGTGGTGGCGGAGCAGTTCGGTACCCTCAACGCATTCCACCCCGGCCGCATTGACCTGGGTGTGGGCCGTGCGCCCGGCACCGACCCGATGACCGCCGCCGCTTTGCGCCGCGACGATTCTGCCGCCATGAGCTTCCCCGCCGAGGTGCAGCAGCTACAGCGCTTCCTGGGCGAACCCTCCCCCATGCACCGCGTGCACGCCATCCCGGGCCAGGGTTCGAAGGTTCCCATGTACATTCTGGGTTCTTCCCTGTTCGGTGCGCAGCTTGCCGCGCAGCGGGGTCTGCCCTACGCGTTCGCTTCGCATTTTGCGCCCGCAATGCTGCAGGAGGCGGTAGACACCTACCGCGCAAACTTCAAGCCCTCCGAGCATCTGGCCGAGCCCTACGTCATGGTGGGTGCAACCGCAATGCTCGCCGATACCGATGAGCGCGCACGCTACCTGTACACGAGCCAGCAGCAGCACTTCCTGGGCGTGGTGCGCGGCAATCTGTCCTTCGCACCTCCCGTGGAAGATATGGACGCCGTCTGGACCGACGCGGAGAAGATGCACATCGACCGCATGACCGCCGAAGCGATCGTAGGCTCCCCCGCCACCGCGCAGGCTCGCATTGAGGACCTGGTGGCGCGCACCGGTGCCGACGAGCTCATCATCATGACCGAGGCGTGGGAGCATGAGGACCGCCTGCGCTCCTACGAGCTGCTGTCCCAGCTGCCGGTGGTGCGCCGCGCCTCCTAGAACGCGCTAGGAGCACCCAAGAGCACGTAAAACTCCGACATTGCTGAAGCCCCCGAGAATGATATTTCTCGGGGGCTTCGCCGTCTCTAGATTCCACAGCCTGCAGAAGTTGAATACCCGCGGCCGTTTTGAGCAAACAAAAAAGCCTGCCTCCGAAGAGGCAGGCTTATCTGAGCCCCGACCGGGAATCGATCCCGGGACCTCCATCTTACCAAGATGGCGCTCTACCACTGAGCTATCGGGGCGTAGCGGTGGACGGGCTCGATCCGTCGACCTCACGATTATGAGTCGTGCGCTCTAACCAGCTGAGCTACACCGCCACATCATTAACGCCGCATAACGGGCTAATGACAGAGCCCCGACCGGGAATCGATCCCGGGACCTCCATCTTACCAAGATGGCGCTCTACCACTGAGCTATCGGGGCAACAGGTAAAACTATACATGGCTTTGGGGGCACCCGCAAGCGCGAATAGTATGGCATACACCACAATTTTATCCTCGGGAATCCACTCCTCCATGCTCCCCGCCATGCCGCCGCAGCCGGACGCCTAAGACAGGCAAAAGGCCGGCGGAGAAACGGATAATTCGTCCCCCACCGGCCTGGACGCTTTGGGCCCTCCCCGCGCTACGCGACGCTCCGGTCACACGGCGCGGGATACGGCTTCCGGGCTACAACGCCCGCTTAGTAGCGCTTGCCGCGACCGCCGCGGTAGCCGTCGCGACGGTTATCGTCACGACGGTTATTACGGCCGCCGAAGTCGCGGTTACCGTACTCGCGGCCGCCGCGGTCATCGCGGCGAGCACCGCGGTCGTCACGACGCTTGAAGTCGCGGTCGCCTCCAAAGTCACGGCCACCGTCACGATTACCGCGGTAACCACCCTCGCGACGGTTATCGTCACGACGGTTATTACGGC